>NZ_JBNPWO010000010.1:0-205472 GCF_050433785.1 Mucilaginibacter sp. 3215 | reverse complement strand
ATAAAAAACATGCTCATTGAACCTAAGAAACGGAAAAAAGCAGCCTTTGAGATTGTTTACGACATATTCAATCCCTTAGGTTAACGGATATGGTGACAACACCAACATCGGCGAAGAGTAATTCTACTGGTTACAACATCAACATCGGAGAGAGGCTTATCGATCTCTTCTTTTTTAAAGAATAGGATACTGTGTAAGGAAAAAATAAACTCCTGCCAAAATAATAAATGCAAGTATAAAAATACTGAGGGCAATTCTTAAAGGAGTCCAAAACATAGTAAGAAGAAAATTGATAGAGCTAAGATAATGAATCAATGCTCTTTGAGACGCTAAACTTCTTCATAAATTTCCAATTTCATTACAAAAGCTACAAAGTCTGTTGCAATTAGAAATAAATCATTACCAGGCGGACTTTCGTGATGGAAATAATAAATGTATTCGTAGTCAGCCTGCCGAAGGCTCATACATATAATATCTCCTAATTCGCCATCACAGATTGGTAATAGGCCAACGGGTAATTGTTCCTGAAAAGTTGAAAGAACTTGAGTTATTGATAATCCATTATTTCCGATAATACAATAAAAATCGCCAACACTTATTTTATTTCCCTTTAGCATAATTGGATTTACGTCAATACATTTCGCGCAAATAAGTTCTAAAAAGGAAAAAGCACCTATATCTATATATAAGTCTTTGTAAGACTGCGGCAAAAGCGAATTAAATGTTACCTCTATACTTAGAAAGGCGCTTTCCACTTGTTGCTTATGATCGGCACAAAAGAGATTCTTTTCAACTCCTCCAATTGACTTAAGCTTTTCAATCATGTTATTGTAATATAAACTGGCGTGAATTCGTCCCTTCTTGCGCTCGTTTTCAACGAGTGCTTAATATGGTTTGGCGATTGTATCGCCTGTGCGTTATAAACGCAAACCCAGCTACGCACTCGTTACAAACGAGCGCGAGCTTTTTTCTTCCCCTTTGCCTGTGTCCTCACGGGCAAATATCATCATAATACCATCTGCTCAAACAACCTGTTCAGCGTAGCCTCCGCATCAGCAGTCATACCCGGATGCACTTTGGACGCCTGTACCACCGTACTGCGTGTAGCCGTAAGCCAGCGGAAGCGTGAGGGCTGATCAAGCTGCGCTATTGGCCCTGCATCCTTTTCGCCATTGCAGATGCGCTCAAGCGAATTGATATTTTCCTTCAGGCAATCCAGGTCCAGGTCACCGCAAAAGGCAGCTAACCTTGCATCATCAGCCTTGAACAATACCTTTAAAAATTTTTGTTTGGGACAAAACAGGATCACCCCTATATTGATAAACTCTTCGCGCTCCACCCTTGGTACAACGCGGATTATGGCGTACTCAAATACCTGCATATAGGGCTTGTTTTGCGGCGTTAACAAATACTTCTGAAGCGGCCAACCGGGTTATCAAAAACTCGGCATATATATTCCGCACTTCGTCAGGCGTTTCTTCAAAATCGCGGTAGGTGATCCATTCATCGGGGATCAAGGCTACAATATCACGGATCTTTTCGGGTGTTAGTATCTCCTTAAATTCGACATCAACAATGTCAAGCTGGTTGGCGCGGGGCAGCAGCACATGGTCTTTCACCTGTAAAAACGGGCGGGTAGCCATTTCCTGCCAGTTATTCCATGAGTGATGAAAATACAGCGCGGCGCCGTTATCAATCATCCACAATTCTTTATGCCATATCAGCATATTGGTATTACGGGCGGTACGGTCCACATTGGTAAGCAAACAATCGAACCAAACTATTTGCGAAGCCAGTTTGGCATCAACCACAGTAACTGCCGGGTCGAAAGTGATTGCACCCGACAAATAATGCAGCGCAAGGTTAAGCCCTACACTAAATTTCAGTAAATCCTGAATTTCTTCGTCGGCTTCTGAGCGACCGAAAGCTTCATCAAGATTGGCGAAAACCAATTCGGGCACTTTAAAACCCAACAGGCGTGCTATTTCGCAGCCAATAAGTTCGGCAATGAGGGCTTTTACGCCCTGTCCCGCTCCGCGGAATTTCAGTACATATAAAAATTCGTCATCAGCTTCGGCAATGGCCGGTAATGACCCGCCCTCGCGCAAAGGCGTTACGTAACGGATCACGTTAACGGTGCGGAGCTGTGGTGGAGTGTAGTTCATAGTTTAAATTAGCAAAAGCCAGCGTTAGGGATTGCAGCGGATACCGGCCTGTGGCTAATGCCTGTGCAGTATGAGCGGAAAGCCCGGCCAACGCCCAAATTATTCTTTAATTGGGCTTAGGTTTTAACCAACATACATTCGCCGCTCAATTGCCGCGGTGGCTGTTACTTTTGTCTTGATGCAAAAGTAACCAAAAAATCAAGTCAGCAGAGAGGTTTCTTTGCCGCACAGGCTGCCCTCCATGCCTCGCCATGCCTTTGCCCTGCAAAACAGGCATAACCACGGCTGCTAAATTTTGCCTGGCCTTACCCGTTCTTCTTCCGGCAAAATTCGCTAATGCCCTTGCAACCACACAAGCCCAACATTGTTCTGCCTGTTTTCACCCGAAACTTATCTGCTGACGGAAAAGTTCCGTTTTATATAATCATTTATCTAAAAAAGAGAATCCGATTAATCCTAAAATCCCAAAAATCACGGTTCAGAAAAATAATATTACCCTCCCCGGTGCCTGCTGACATAGGGCTGTCATTACCCCTTTGTTATTTTACATCATAAAACAAACAACAACACTTATGGACACTTTGAAATCGTTATTGCAGGAGATGGAGCAGGAAGCTCAAACCACCGAAAAAATGCTGAGCCGCATCCCCGACGATAAATACCAGTGGAAACCGCACCCTAAAAGCATGACCATTGAACAGCTATCTACCCACATTGCTGAATTACCTACCTGGGTTACTATTACCTTAAATACCGACGAACTGGATTTTGCCACAGTACCTTACGAGCCTAAAAAGGTAAGCGGCACTGCCGATTTGCTGAAGTTGTTTGAGGATTCATTGGCCGACGGCTATTCGAGCCTGCAAAAAGCTGATGGTAGTACGTTTGATAAAACATGGACGCTGCGTAATGGCGAACAGATCCTTAGTCAACGTACAAAAGCAGAAGTGATCAGGATGACTTATTGCCAGATTGTGCACCACAGGGCACAGTTGGGAGTTTATTTACGTTTACTGGATATCCCGATACCGGGCAGCTACGGCCCAAGTGCGGATGAGCAGGGCTTCTGAAAAAACAGGAGTAATAAGATCAGTTTTTAAATACAAAAGCAAAGCAGGCAAAAGCGTGCTTTGCTTTTGTATGTTTTGCACTCAACTACGGTGCTTTGACAGCTTGCCTGTGTTTATTTCTTCAAGGAAGCCATTTTCATTAATAGCATATCGGGCCTCAGAGGTATCGGTATCTATCTTATAATTAACGGTCTTTACTTTTTTGTTCCTGATCTTTTTGCCAAATATGAACATCGGCAAAATGAAAACCGCAAGCAGGACTACAACTTGTAACAGGGTTGTGTACATAACGTCTAACATAAAAATTTAAGTCTGATTGGTACCCATATAACGTTATCGGGAGAGAAATGGTTCGCCTTTTTAATGTTATTTTATACCCATCATGTGTACATACAGCTAAATGTGTGCCATACTTATATCTGACGCTCTGTGTTACCTTAATATTACATTTATGCTGATATTTAATTGATTTATAATTAAACGTACCAAACACTGCGCTATCATATTGATAATAGAGCCTATCGTTTTGAAATAAATAATATACAGTACAGATTAGTGATTTTAGTACAGTGGCGAAGTATCGTTAACAGGCGAAATTTCATGGCTTAAGACTTATCAAACCATGTCATATCGATGGCGCTTTTTATTTGTTTTTAAACTGCCTCTGAAATGGACAGGATTTTAAATAGCCGGAGATATTTCAAGAGAAATCCAATAAATCCGAATAATCCGCCCAAATCCCGGTTCAGAACATGGGCGTTGCCTGCGGCCCGTGCTATACGCTCATACTGCACAGGCATTAGCCACAAGGCAGGTATCCGCTCCTATCACTAACGCGCCCCGCGCACCATCTTTAAATGTATTTTACACGTCATTACGATTTTTTCAGGGGAGCCGCGGTGGTTATCCAATGACATAAATTACAAAAGCGTTCGTGAGGACACCATATGTGTTCGGAAGATTTTTAATTCCCTCCCCTGGGAGGGGTGCGGCTGGATTTCGTGGTGGCAGGGAGGGGTTTATACTTCATTTCGGGCGAATAAGTCTGTGAATGAAACCCCTCCCAAGGGAGGGAATCGCACAATCCTCGCTTTTTTTTCTTCCAAACACTTCTGGTGAGGACACGAACGCCGGGTAATGAATTAATTTAATCTCCCCAATCCGTGTCCCCCACGGATCGCCTGTCATTTGCATCAACAGTAACACCAGCTACAACCCGTAAAAAGCAGCCGCATTCGCACCAAAAAACAACTCTTTCTCTGACGCAGAAAGTCTTTCGGCATACAGGTTCATTACCTCCATTGTTTTTTCATAGCCTCCGGCCAGCAAACATACCGGCCAGTCGGAGCCGAACATTACCCGGTTGATACCGAAAGCGTTGAATACAATATCAATATAAGGGATAAAATAAGCTGCCGGGGTGTTGTCCCAGTCGGCTTCGGTAAGCAGGGCCGATACCTTGCAGGATACATTGGGATAGCTTGCCAGCTTTTCGATATCCTGTTTCCAGCCATCTATTTTCCCGGCTTTGATGTAGGGTTTGGCCATGTGGTCGAGCACAAACTTTTGATCCGGAAATTCAGCTACCAATTGCGCGGCATATGGCAAATGGTTAGGAAAGATGAGGATATCATAGGTATAGCCGTGTTTACCCAAAGCGGCAATCCCTTTTTTAAATGCCGGATCAAGCATATATTGCTCATCGGGCTCCGACTGCAGGATATGCCGGAAGCCTTTAAGCTTTTCGTATTTCTTAAAATGATCCAGGCGGTCTTCCAGGTCATCGGCTTTCAAATCTATCCAGCCTACTACCCCTTTGATGAAGGGGTTAACGGATGCCAGATCTAACAGAAATTCTGTTTCCTTTTCCGACTGATCGGCCTGAACGGCGACACTGCCATCCATGCCGTGTTTTTGCAGTACAGGTAACAGGTCTTCGGGATAAAAATCCCGCCCTATTACCTGCATGTCTTCAGTGATCCAGCTGTCCCTTACCGGGTTGTATTGCCAGAAATGCTGATGTGCATCAATTTTTAGCATAAGCTATCAGGTTTTGTTTTGATTCGCCAAGGCCTTCAATACCTAATTCTACCACGTCGCCTGCTTTTAAGTAGATCGGCGGCTTCATCCCTAAGCCAACACCTGCAGGTGTACCTGTCGAGATAATGTCGCCCGGCAGCAGGGTCATGAACTGGCTGGTATACGAGATCAGGTGCGGCAGGTTAAATATAAAGTTTGAGGTAGTACCGTCCTGCATGGTTTCGCCGTTAACTTTTAGCCACAGGCGCAGGTTATGCGGATCAGCAATTTCATCAGGTGTAGCTAAAAACGGACCAAGCGGCGCAAAGGTGTCGCAGCCTTTACCCTTATCCCAGGTACCATTACGCTCCAGTTGAAATTCGCGCTCGCTTACGTCATTGTGCAGCACGTAACCGGCTACGTAGTCCATAGCCTCGGCTTCTTCCACATACGATGCTTTTTTGCCGATAACCACAGCCAGTTCCACTTCCCAATCGGTTTTTACAGAGTTTTTAGGGATCATGATGTCATCAAACGGACCAACAATAGCGGTGGTTGCTTTCATAAAGATCACCGGCTCGGGCGGCAGCGGCGCATTGGTTTCTTTAGCATGGTCGGCATAGTTAAGACCAATACAAACCAGTTTCGAAGGGCGCACGATAGGACTGCCTAAACGTACATCATCAGCAACTTCGGGTAGTAAGTTATCTTTTATAAAATCAGCAAGGCGGCTAAGTCCGTCAGTTTCAAAAAACTGTTCGGTGTAATCTTCGCCGAAGGCCGATACATCGTATTTTTTATCATTCAGGATAACTCCCGGTTTCTCTTTACCGCTTTCGCCAAATCGTATAAGCTTCATTTGTATGTTTTTAGTTAGTTGTCAGTTTAATAATAGTATCGTTAGGGTCGGTTGCCACACCGCTAAGATATACAAACACGCCCTCGGTTTGTTGTTTAAATTTCACCGCGCTGCCATCGGCCAGTAATGCTGCTTTAGTTACTTTTCCTTTTAATTGCGGAATGAAAACGTATGGTTGTTGCGGTGCTGTCATCACATGCACATACAGGTTTTTATCTTTTTGAGTGATAACTCCCCATGGCTGTGCCGGAATACCGCTGCCGCGGGTACCGTAAATCGCTTCGCCATTTTTTTGTACCCAGGCGCCTACAACAGCCAGTGTATCGGTAAATTCAGGCTGAATTTTGCCGTTTGGCATCGGGCCTATGTTCAATAAAAAGTTGGCGTTCAGGCCGGCCGCGTTAACCAGGTAATGGATAATGCGTTTAGATGATTTAAAGCTCCTGTCGGTAATGTTAAAGCCCCAGCTATTGTTAATGGTTTCGCAGGTTTCTAGGGGCAGGGCACCAATTTTCGATTTGCCGCTGAAACCGGTGGTGTTAGCGCCAGGCAGGTCTTTCTCAAACATCTGGAAATCCTCGCCTTCTTTAGGTTCAAGGTGATGGTTGTTGCCTACCAGTATAGCAGGGTTCAGTTTATGGATCAATCCGTAGATCTCGTCATAATGCCAGTTAACATCACGCTCCCAGTGGCCATCAAACCAAATGCCTTTAACGCCGGGGTATTTGGTAATGAGCTCCGTAAGCTGCGCTTTCATGAAATTGATGTAGCTGTCCCAGTCGCCATTTGCGGGCTTGCCGTCAACTATCGGACTGCCGTAGGCGTAATCTTTACGGCCCCAATCCAATAGCGAATAGTAAAAATGCAGTTCGATGCCTTCCTTAACGCATTCCTGCGCCAGTTCCATCAAGGGATCTTTGTGGTAAGGCGTAGCATCAACAATATTGTACGGCGATGCTTTAGTACCAAACATGCTGAACCCGTCATGATGACGCGAGGTAACGGTGATATACTTCATGCCGGCTTTTTTGGCAAACATCACCCAGTCGTGGGCATTAAAAGCCTGCGGATTAAAGAAATCGGCCAGGCGTTTATAACTATCATAAGGGATATGTTTTTCGTTCATCACCCACTCGCCCGCGCCCAGTTCACTATAAATACCCCAGTGAATAAACAAGCCAAATTTCATATCCTGGAAGTTTTGCCTTGCAGCAAGGTTGTCGGCCGTTGGCGTGTAGGTTTGAGCGCCCGCGCGTACGGCGCCAAGCAACATACCCATTAATAATAGCTTTTTAATCATATCAAGTCAGGTTTAATTGTTCAGGGTGATAAAGCCGCCATCGATAGGGTAATCGGTACCGGTAATGAAACCAGCCTCGTCCGAACACAGGTATAGAGCCAAAGCGGCTACCTCTTCCGGTTTGCCCATCCTGCCTATCGGCTGGCTTTTAGAGAGCTTTTCGAAGATCTCCTCTTCCCTGCCCGCATAGTTTTTAGCAATAAAGCCATCCACAAAAGGAGTATGCACCCTTGCCGGTGAAATACAGTTACAACGGATATTATCATGCAGAAAATCACGTGCTACAGATAAAGTCATGGCGTGGATTGCACCCTTGCTCATGGAGTAAGCAAACCTGTCGGTAATGCCAACGCTGGCTGCTATGGAAGCCGTGTTGAGGATCACGCCGCCGCCATTGGCTTTCATTGCCGGGAGGGCCGCGTAAAGGCAGTTGTAAGCGCCTTTAACATTCACGTTAAACACACGCTCAAAATCCTCGGTACTGGTATTATCTGCCCTGCCAATATGCGCTATGCCCGCGTTATTGATCAGGATATCTATCTTACCTATTTTGGTAAAAGTATCAACCACTTGCTGCTGGTTACTAACATCACACGCATAGCCGGTTGCTTTGCAACCTGCCGAAGTTATTTCAGTTACGGTATCGGCTGCCGCCTGGTCATTTAATTCGATGATATGAACTTCGGCACCCTGTTGTGCAAATAATACGGCCATAGCTTTACCTATGCCGCTGCCGCCGCCGGTTACAATTACTGATTTATTGGTTAGTTTGAACATAAGCCCTCTCTAAATCTCCCCCTAAAGGGGAAGACTTTGTTTTTATGGTTTATCAATATTTCTTCTTTGCTTCCCAAAAACGATGGGAACGCGCGATTCCCCTCTTGAGAGGGGTGTAGGGGTGTGTTTATGCTTCGAAAACAAATCGTAAAAACACACCCCTGCTTACGCCCTTTCCCTTCGCGCCCCCTCTCAAGAGGGGATTTAAAAACTTCGCCGTTGTGGTGTTGTCAGCAACAACTTTATGCCTCCACGCCATTCAAAAGTCCTCCCCCTCCGGGGAGGGTTGGGTGGGCCTGCTTACAACTTCGCCGTTGTTGGTGTTGTCACCAACAACCTTCTATATTACAACGACACCCCTCTCTTCCACGGAATAAAATCATCCTGGCCAAGTTTTACCGATTTTGGTTCTGCTTCGCCGCTGGCTACTTTTATCACGTAATCCAGAATCCGCTCGCCGGCCTGGTGAATGGTCTCAGAACCTTCAATAATGGTACCGCAGTTAATATCTATAATATCGGGCATGCGCTCAAACATGGCCGTATTGGTTGATAGTTTGATGACCGGGGTAACCGGGTTGCCTGTAGGCGTACCCAAACCTGTGGTGAATAGTACGATGTTGGCGCCTGCACCAACTTCGGCAGTGGTGCTTTCCACATCGCTGCCGGGGGTACATAGTAAATTCAAACCCGGTTTGGTTACTTTTTCCGGGTAGTCCAATACCGCTGTTACCGGTGAAGTGCCACCCTTTTTCGCCGCACCGGCCGATTTGATAGCATCAGTGATCAATCCATCGCGGATATTACCCGGCGATGGGTTAGCATAAAAGCCCGATCCATCCGCCTCTGCACGTGCATTGTAAGTAGTCATGAGGTGCATGAAACGGTTAGCGGTTTCAACATCGATACAACGGTCGCTCAGTTCCTGCTCCACACCGCAAAGCTCAGGGAACTCTGAAAGGATCACGGATCCGCCCATGGTAACCAGCAGATCGGATAAATAACCCAATGCCGGGTTAGCCGAAATGCCCGAAAAACCGTCCGAGCCGCCGCATTCCAAACCAACGCACAATTTTGACAACGGTGCAGGTTGACGGGTAGTTTCATTGGCTTTCACTAAACCCGCGAAGGTTTGCTTCAAAGCTTGTTTTAATAATTCGCTTTCGGTACCTACTTTTTGCTGTTCCAGTACAACCAGCGGTTTACTGAAATTGGCATCGCGTTTGGCAATTTCATTTTGCAAAATGCTTACCTGCGCATGCTGGCAGCCTAAGCTTAATATGGTTGCGCCGGCCACGTTGGGATGGGTAACATAACCGGCTATTAAGCCGCAAAGTGTATCGGAATCCTCACGCGTGCCGCCGCAACCCATACTATGGCTCAAAAATTTAATGCCGTCGATATTTTTGAACAAGCGTTTAGAGTTTGGCTTATCTTCGGATGCCTGGATATCAGCGTTCAAAATTTCCTCAACAGATTTACCGGCCTGGTAAAGTTCCATCAACTGCTCCACATCGCCCTCGTAGCTTTTGGCTTTTTTGTAGCCCAGCTTATCAACCAGTGCTTCCTTTAATACGTTGATATTCCTGTTTTCGCAAAAAACCATCGGTACCACAATCCAGTAGTTACCTGTACCTACCGAACCATCGGCACGGTGGTAGCCCATAAAGGTTTTGCCTTCAAAGTTAGCCGTATCAGGCTGGTGCCATTGTAGTTTGCGCTCGCCAAGGTGAAAACCTTCGGCCGCGTGGTGTACATTTTCGGTAGTTAACAAACCACCCTGCGGTATGACGGCCGAGGCTTTGCCTACCAGTACGCCGTACATGTAAATTTCCTTGCCTACCGGCAGCTCGTTAATGGCGAATTTATGTTTAGCTGCTACTTTATCTACCAGTGTAAAAGTCTGTCCATCAAACGTGATAACGGTTCCCTGCGGCAGGTCCTGTAAGGCTACGAGTACGTTATCATGCGGATGGATCCTTAAATATGTTTCTTTTTGTGTTGACATTATTTGTATATGATCGGTCCTTTTTTTAGTAAGGACAATATTTTTTGCTTATTGCTGAAGCGTAAGTTCAATTACCGGAATTTCATACGGCGGTTTTTGTGCAGGCAGCGTTAACTCCAGGTCGTCACCGCTGCCCTCCTTATATAAAAGCTCCGAGCTGTCATTTAAAAACTGCGCGTATTTGATCTTGCCTTTGTAACCAGGCAAAACCAGCTTGCCTTGCGGATAGTTAAACAAATGTATATACAGTTTACCGGCGGCTTTGTTATAAGTAAGCTTGGTTCCCTCGGGTATTTTATAAGTATCAGGAGCAAACGTGCAGTTGTATACCGATTTGCTGTTGGCGTGCATCCAGTAAGCCAGGCTATCCAGCGCGCGGGTAGCACGATAGTCAAACTCGCCGCGGGCGGTTGGCCCTACATTCAGGATCAGGTTGCCGCCATTGCTTACCGAAGTAATTAACAGATCGAGCAGTTGACGATGGGTTTTCCAGGTATTTTCATCACGGTAGTACCCCCATGAGCCCGAAAAGGTTTGGCAGGTTTCCCAGGTCTTGCCGCGGTATTTAGCTAACTCGGCGGTGCTTACCTGTTCAGGGGTTTCAAAATCGGCGCCGTCTTTATACTCTTCCAGGTTAAGGCGATTATCTACAATGATGCCTGGCTGTAACTTCCTGATCAGCTTAAGCAATTCAACTGATCCCCAATCGTCTTTACCTTTACCATGCCCATCCTTACGGGGGAAAGAAAAATCAAGCCAAAGGATATCGATTTTACCATATTTGGTTAACAACTCGGTGATCTGATCGCGCATATACTGGCGGTATTTGGCCATATCGCGTCCTTTGTTCAGCTTAGCGTATGATGCATCACTTTTATCGGCAGGTGACTGCGGATGATGCTCATCTATTATATAATCGGGATGGTGCCAGTCTAACAGTGAATAATAAAAACCCACTTTTAAACCCTGTGCCCTGAAGGCGTTCACATATTCACGTACCAGGTCGCGTTTGGCTTTGGTATTGGGAGCTTTATAATCGGTAAATTTTGAATCGAACAGGCAAAATCCTTCGTGGTGCTTGGTGGTCAATACCGCGTATTTCATTCCGGCTGCTTTGGCTTGCTTTGCCCATTTTTGCGGGTCAAAAAGATCAGGGTTAAACTGGTCGAAATATTTCTGGTAACCTGCATTATCAATTTTTTCGTTATGCTTTACCCATTCGTGGCGGGCGGCCTGCGAGTATAGGCCCCAGTGAATGAACATGCCAAAACGGTCGTCCTTCCACCATTCCATGCGTTTCTCTTTCTGGGCGTCGGTTTCGGTGCCTATCATTTTTTGCGCAAATACCGATGGGGCCATCAGCAATACAAACATCAACAGTAATTGTAGTTTCTTTAGCATAACTATTCTATTTATAAGGAGAAAATTTTGTCCATTAAAACCCATTTTGCACCTGCGGGCGCATTTTTTACCGGCGACTGATATCCCCACATCAAATCTTCCCATTCCTTTACTTTAGGGTTTGCCGCATCTAAAGCTGCCGATTTTTCGAAACTGAAAGTATCATCAACCTCCATGATCATGAACATGCGGCTATCAAAACGGTAGATCTCCATTTTGGTGATTCCTTTGGCGATAATACTGTCATGAATTTCGGGCCAAATAGCCTGGTGATATTTTTCGTATTCGGCAATGAGCGCCGCGTCATCTTTCAGATCGAGGGTTAAACAGTATCGCTTACTCATAGAATAGCTCTCAAAAAAGTTTATATCGGTAATACAAAGAAATAAGGTTTGCAGGTAAATAGTTATCGGGAATTAAACAAAATGTTCAACTATTTTGGCATAGATCAGAACCATGCTTTTCAGGATTAAAGGATTGTCCTGATTTTTTCTGAACCGGGATTTTCAAGGAATCTATTGGGTGAACCGGCTTTTTTTGAATTGTTTAAATGGACAAAATTTAAATATTTCGACTATCATCCCGGCAATCCTTTAATCCCGAAAATCACGGTTCAGAATCAATCAAATCCTAAATATTCCTTTTGGTGTACTTCTACCGAGCCGGAGATATTATCATGATTAAGGAATATTACGATATGGAAAAAATCATTATCAAACAGATAGATGTCGTTTTTAATATCAGAGCCGTGGAGTTTCATGATCAGGCCCATATGTTTTGCCTGGCCTATTAAGTTAATGATGTGTTGCGGTGTAGAAGTGGTATAGGTAACGGTACGCAATATAGCCCCGCTGCTTAGCTTGCTGTTAACGCCTATTACAATGGTTTCTTCCTTATTATCCGGCCCTATCCTGTTCAGGTGCTCAATGCTGTTGCCATTAACATCCTGGAGATACTGGCGCTTGAATTTTTTTCCGAGGGTAAGATAGTTGTGTGCTTCGGCGTTTGAAAGATTGGAGATATTTGCCAGATCATTAATGGTTATGCTTTGGGCAAATAACGTTGCGCTGCAAAACAACAATAAGGCAATTAACAGGGTTCTCTTCATTTTTTAACTTACCAAATATACTTTTTACTATTTAAAATAGTCGCCGGGATGATAGGTGCGCTGCGCATGCTTTAAAACATCTTTTTTGTAAAACAGCACGTCCTTAAATTTACCGTCAATAATGCCCTGCTCCTGATCGGTGAAGTTTTTTGATGCAGGGTCAAAAGAGCTGCCGCCGTTTACGATGCTTTTAGCCCTTAACCGTGTACCAAATTCCACAACAGCGATAAAACTATTGCCCGAATATCCATACCGCTTGTTGGTGTTCATGGTGCGGCTCTGGAACGAAGGCAGCTGTCCAAAGCCCGATCCTGTTAAACCAACCGGGATACTGGGTTTGTTATCATCAAAGGTAATGCCATCATCCGGGCGCTGGTAACGGTTCATCTCTCCCCACTCCACTTTCCAGGTGCCAAAACGGCTTTGCAAATTTTGAAGTACATCGTTTAACCAGGCCAACTGCTGCGCCGGACTTATGGTTTTAACCAGCGTTTGAAAGCGCCGGGTAATAAAAGTGCTTTCCTGATCGGTTTGAGGCGGCGGCAGCGCTTTCATCATCAGGGTGCCCCATTCAATAGCAAGCGAACTGGCTACAGAATGGATAGCGGTATTCCTGTCCCACTGCTGCAGGACCTTTATTGGCCCGGCAAGCGATTGCTTAACCGAATCGGGAGCGGCGTCATAAGCTTTGAAAAGTGATGGTAACAGATCATCAAAAGCGGCCAGGTAGTGGTCATACCCTTTGGCTACCAGGTCATCAAGCGTAAGGTTTTTCGCATCTTTTAAAATCCTGATAGCAGTTACCGCCCGGTAGTTTTCACCGTCGGGGGCCATGTAAACCGGGTATTTACTTTTATCCGGACTTGACGTGCCCGACGCCGTATACGGCGTTGAATTACTGTTCTGGATCCAGCCGGTGGCGGGGTTGGTATTGGTGATGATCTCGCTCAGTTTGTGGACACCCTCCCATTCGGTAGCTGATGTGCTGCCATCAACCGGCAGGCTCCAGTCATACTTAGGGTTGCGTTTAGGAATATAATTGCCATACCAAAAAATGATATTCCCTTTATCATCGGCATAAACAGTGCTGTTTGTAGCGTTTGATACCATGTTCATGGCCTTTTTGTATTCGGCCAGGGTATTGGCTTTGGTGATCAGCCATGACTCAACCAGGGCATTGTATGAACGGTTGTTGGCTTTAAGTGCCAGCCATTTACCATCCCTTGCACCCAGCACCGGGCCATGATGGGTATAATAGCCTGTTATAGAGCGCTGTTCAATCTCATTGTTATTCTTTATTTTGAAAGATAGTTCGCGGGTGATAACGGGCCTTAGCTTACCATCATATTCGTAATACCATTTACCATCCTTTTTGCTCACCTTTTCGGCATAAAGGTCGGCTACGTCGGCATAGGCACTGGTATGCATCCATCCGCAGTGCTTGTTGAAACCCTGATAAATAAAAAACTGGCCCCAGGTAACGGCCCCGTACGCATTAAGGCCTTCATCGCTTACCAGCTCAACCTCACTGCGGAAATAGAACGGCACATGCGGATTGATATACAACAAAGCATGGCCCGATGCCGATTTGGATGGTGCTATAGCAAAGCCATTTGAACCGGTTTCGCGCTCGTTCACCATATCATAAATATTTTTTGCGGGCTGGCTGATCACCGCGCCAAGCTTTTCGGGGGCGGTACTGTAAAAGTCTTTGGTTTCGCTTAGTTTAATGCCCCCGGTTTCGGTAGCGGCAACGCTGCCATCGGTAAACATCAACGCGTACCAGGGTTCAAAATGTTTAAATACTTTGGGTTTTACTTCGGGATGTTTGTACAGGTAATAATTAATGCCATCGGCAAAAGCATCCAATAGTTTCCGGAACCAAGGGGCGCTTGTTTTGTAATCTTTGATGGCGTCGGCACTATCGGCAATCAGTTGCAGCTGCACATCGGTATATAAATTAGTTTCGCCGTCAACCTCGGTCTGTTTACCTAACTGGTAAAGGTAGTTACGTTCAATGCCTTTAAAGTTATCTTCGCACTGGGCATACATCAATCCGAAAACAACAGCTGCATCTGTTTTTCCATAAATGTGAGGAACTCCCCAATTATCCCTGATAATGGTTACTGACTTTGCTAATGTTTTCTCCCGTTTTATTTCCTTTTGATTAATTTTTTGAGCAAAAACCAAAGCAGGAAGAAACATTGAAACAATAATAAAATTTGCTTTTATAGTAACAGCAATTTTACCAAACAATTTATCCATATAAATGTGAAGTAAACGAGGCTTTTTAAAGATTTTGAGGTAAATTTGGAGATTAATTCATAATAATTACATAGCAGCGCCGTTTTTATTCAAATATTTACAATCGGCTTTTTGAGGTAATTATTTGCTGTACTTTAAAACTGTACAGTTAACATTTGATAAATTTCTGTACCGGTTTCCACTCCGGTATCCGAATATAAAGAGCTTGGGTACACATTTAAGATGATATCTGAGATTTAGTTGATTCAATATCATTTGAGACGTGATATTGTGTGCGTTCCGGGGTGAGATACGGAACGCATTTTTTTTATCTGCTACGCTCAATTTCACTTCGCGTCATTTTGCTTCGCGTCATTAGGTCATTTACCTTGAGTCATTTTGCTTTGCATCATTAAGTCATTTGTTTGTATTTCATGGCTCAATAATTCCAAAAAACAGTTGCATATCGCCTTTCAAAATGACTCAATGACGCGTAGCAAAATGACGTAAAACAAAATGACGCGAAGCTAATGACGCGAATCCGATGACAACCATTGGTTTCGGTACCACGCCATAGCTAACAACACCATGCGGTTATAGGTTTCGAGGCCCTGGGGCTGGTTGTTGGCTTTCAGGAAATTATCGTAAAAAATACTGCTTATAGCACCCAGCTTGTTTTCATAGGCCAGCCAGTAATTGCGCTCGGTGATATAATCGCTGCGTACATCTTTACTGATGAGCGCTTTGAGTTCTTTATGAGCAAGGGTATCACGGGCACCAAGCGAATGCATGAATTCCTGCACGGCGAGATGATATGCCGAATAACGCAATAACCTGTCGTGCGATTTTACGGCGATGACAAAACCCGCAAAATCAGCTTCATCTTCGGCCCCATACCCCATTTGGTGCGACATTTCATGACATACCACAAAGGGCCGGTTAAAAATGGGCATCTGGTAATTTACCTGGGCTTCGGAGGTGAAAGGGTTATAATAGCCCGAGGTGCCAATATAATTTAATAAGAGCGTCAATATCGATGGTTTAATATCAGGATTATAAGCCCTGAAATTAACAGAATCTTTACTGAGTACGCCAATGGCATGCCGTGCTGTATTATAAATATGGGTATTACTTTGGGCCCAGTCTGCCGGTGTAAGCCGTGCACGGGTAACGTTGGCGCTGTCAATCAGGATGCGGGTTACGGCTTTAAGATCGGCGGTTGTAAAAGCCGTGTCGCTGAGCCCAAGCCGCTCGGAGGCCGGCAGCCTGAAATAGTTCATTCCCCACAACAAATAAAAAGCCACAATACCCGCCTGGATACCTATAACCAATCCTAAAAAAAGTCTCCCCGCCATTTGGAACCTTTTTTTAAACAGCAAGACCATTAACCTGATCACCGCATAGATCAAATAAATAACCACGGCTATATATATAATGTCGCCAACACTAAACGGAAATACGTTTAAAATGGAATGAAAAACCCGGCAAATGATAATGTAAAAACCATTGGCATAATAACGTTCAACAGCGGCCGGATGATCAGCAAACAGCATCAGCAAAAAAATAGCCAATGCCAATGATATTATCGCGATGATCCTTTTTAGTACAGGTTTTTTGTTGGTTGGGTAGCGCATTATCTAAGGTAAATATAGCGCTTTAGGGTTCAGGTTTAAAAAAGAATGCTTTTGCGCGCTAAAAACCCGGGTAATAGAAAAAGCCCCCTTGGCAGGAGGCTTTCAAAATTGTGAAAAATAAGGTTACTGAATATCATTTACTTACAGACACCGGCACTACAATCTTATCCCAGAACATGCAAAAGCTTTTTGCATCAACTGTATAAACTAATCTTTCGTGCATCGGCGCGGCTTTGGTTTTTACGTTTACACGCAGGGCGTCTTTTGACTCATCGTATTTAAACGCGCCCCATTGTTTGGCCACTTTGTTAAAGATAGCTGTCCAGGTACCGTTTTCGGCAGGGACCAGGAAGAAGCTATAAGTACCCGCTGCCAGTGGTTTACCTTCAACTTTGATATCTTTTGTTGTTGTGAAAGTTGTGGCCTCGTTAGCACCTGCACGCCATACTTTACCGTAAGCTTCAAGACCGCCCCAAATTTTACGGCCTTTAACCGATGGGCTGCCATAGTTAATAGTAATAGTTGAACCAGCCGCTGTACCGCTAACGCTATCGCGCGGGCTTGCTGGTTTGTCCTGGGCAAAGGTTACCGCTGATACTAATAAGGCGAAAGCAAACAGGAATGCTGCTTTGAGCTGAAATGATTTTTTCATAAGATTTCTCATAAATTGTTTAATATAAAGATAGATTGAAATTTGGTTTAAAAACAACTATTCGTTTAAATACCTTCGAGAGGTGATTTTAACACATAAAACACTGAAAATAAACACCTGGTGGTTAAACTATTTTGATTTTATATTGTTTAATAATTGAAAGATCATATTGCAATTAGGAATCGACCGGAGGGATTCATAGCCCAAAGGTTAAACAATTGTTGTGGTTTTTTTACCCTGCCTACCATGGCAGGGTTTTTTATGCGCCGGCATCATTGTACCTTATAAGTTAATATGCTCCGTCCTATATTGCCTGCTTCATCAATACCCTCCATCACCAAACGGTAATTACCTTTGCTATCTGCATTAAAAAAATCAAACGAGGCATTGCCATCTTTGTCAGTTACAATATCGGGGTTCCAATAAATAGCGGTTCTTGCGTCAGGTTTCTTATCAGCACCTGTTGATGCTTCATAAACCGGTGAATAAAAGGTACGGGCTTTGTAAAAACCCCTTGCTGTAAAATACAGTAAGCCTGGCGACATCACATTATTTGAAACAACCGGAGCTTGAGTTTTCCGCAATTTGAGCACCAATACCCCATTTGCCCCTCTTACACCATATATGGTAGCATCGTTATTTTTTAACACATTTACACTTTCAACATCAGCAGCATTGTAATTATCGATACTTGTTCCGGCCGGTATTACGGTATCATCAACTACGATCAACATTGGCCCTCCCTGCATGGCCGGGTTCACCTTATCAGCCAGGTAGGGTACGCCTTGTCTCAAAACAACACCATTTAAACGGCCCTGCAACCCGTTTGACAGGGTGCTTTGGTCTCGCAGGTTATTTTTCCCCAAAACCTCTGTAGTAAGTTTACCGGCATTAATACCTCTTTCATTAATAGTAACCGCATTAAGTGCCCTGCTATTCGCATCAGCTATGTAAACCGGCTGTTGCGTTGTTTTATCAAAGCCCGCACCGTTTACCCCCTGTGCCGGGCTCATCAAATCTCCGGTTTTAATATTTGTTAACGCCTTTGCCAGAGAAATGGATATTTTGGTATTACTTTTCCCTTCGGCTGTTTTAGCCTGGATCATGAACGGGGTTTTATCATCATAAACCAGGTTTTTGAAAGTAAAATTACCATCCTGATCGGTGGTTTGTGTTAATAAAGCCCCGCCTGCCTGCGGCATCAGGGTTACCGTACCGCCATCAACCGGCTTCCCCGAAATTGTTTTTACCTGGCCCGATACATCGAAACCGTTTTCGGCAGTATAAGCTACGGCAGTGTTGTTGTCATTGAGCACTTGCTTCCACTCAAAGTGGCGATACCCCTGGGTTAACATCAATACATCCAGGTTAAACCGGGTATCATTGCTAACATCAGCAAAATAATAATTGGGCTGCTCAATTGCCCCTTTCAGATCAGACGTTAGCAGCAGACTTGATAATATGCTATTTTCATCATCTCCGGTTACAGACGCTTTACCGGCATCAATAACTGCTGCTGATAAATAGCTTTTAACCGCCTCTCCGTTTTTGTTTTTAGTATTGATAGCAATATGCACCTTTCCTCTTACCGGGTATAAAGGTTTATCGCTAACAGAGGTAATTGTTAACAGGTCGGGATTTTGGATAAATACCAGGCGCTCATTGAGTGGTTCGCCCTGCTCCGAAAAAAGCGTTATCCGGGTTATACCTGTTTTAAAATCTTTTTTATTAAGATTTAGGTCGAGCACCTGGTTATCAAGCACGGTTTTTACCGAGCGGATACTACCGGCCGAATAAATAATTATACCTATTTCTTTGTTCTTATTTTTAAGGTAATAAGCTTTATTGGCATTTATTTCAATGCCAAGTTTATCCGGATTATCATTGTTAACCATCAATGTGATCCCCTCGTTATCGGCTTTCGGTAAATCAACTATCGCTTTGGTACCATCGGCATATGTTAAATCAGCTTTATAAATTTTACCTGCTTCGGCAGTAATAAATATAAGCCCCATGCCCAGGTGTTTCGATTCAAACCTGGTTACTTCGGCATTGGTGTTATCAACCACAACACCTTTAACATCAAGCCCCGGCCCGTTTGCACTTACAGCTTTAAAGGCCAGTTTGGTTGGTATACCGTTTACAAAACTTCCCCCTTCCGGAAAAAAAGCGATGTTAGGTTTACCTGCTTTAACCACTAACGCTTTATTGCCCGCAAATGCCTTCCCATTGACGTTTACCTGCCGGTCAAATAAATTCTGCCCGTTATCGATCATCCATTTAGTATAAGCCCTGATACGATAGGTTCCTCCGGGCAAGATACCGGGAAGACTAAAATCACCTGCGGCCGAGCCATTAACCACTTGCAGCGGGATTGTTTGCAGCAGAGAATCGGAGGGGGTAACCAGGTCGACATGCAACATGCCGCTTAACTTTGAAGGCTCATGCTGTTCGCCCAGGGTTACATATGCTTTAAAGTATATGGTATCGCCTGCATTGTAATTAGGTTTATTCAAATGCAAGTACACTTTTTCAACCGCTTTATTGGCCGATAAAGTTTGCAGGCGCGATACCACAGCATCTAAAGAAACGGAAGGTAAAACCGGTTTATTATTTTGTGAAAAAACAGGCACAGAGCAATACCATGCCGCTAACAGCGATAAAACTATCTTTTTCATAAGCGGGATAATAGCAGGTTAAACTGGTTATATAATGGCAATTAAATATAAGTATTTATTTGCAAAAACACTCATTTTAAATTAGTTATACCCCCTTGCAAAACCGCGCCTGCTATTGCGTCAGTTCGGCATCCTGCTTCATTTCTTCCCAGTAGAGTGTTTCAAGGTAAATACCGTTTTGAATAGCTACACGCGCACGTATTTTTTCTAATTCGGCTTTCACTTCTTCATTGCTGAGCTCCCTACCCAGCGAATGGTAATAAATGGCGTAACCTGTTTTGCTGTTTACGCATTTATAATGCTTTTCCCCGGCTTTCATAATTGGATTGACTAATATAAATACAATACTGCAGATGGCAGGATTGTTTTAATTAAACTTAAATGTTACACAATTTTCTTCATTCAATATACGAGTTTCTTTTCACTTTAAATCAACAAGTTATAATATCACTAATTTTGTTTTATTACATTGGCCTAACTATTCTTAACATTAACTTAACATTTGGCATCATATTAATGGTTACTTTTATCCGCTGAATAATTTATAGTGACATATTTTAAAATCCGCTTAATATAGCTACTGTAAATTCACGACTGATAAGACAGATCAATGAAGAGCACTAACTCAAAATCGATATTTCCGAACTCAAACCAGGTTTTTTACGATTTGTTCAACACTGCTGTAGCCAATGTTACCGAAATGGCCAGGCTGTTGGATGAAGCCGTTAACGCCTCAACATCATACGAGCAAAAGTTTAATTTTGCTCATATTGATAAGCTGAAATTTAAGAGTTATGAGATAACACACAGGGTATTTTCAGAATCGGGCCGGACGCTGATCTCGCCGTTTAACCGTAAGGATATGTGCGACCTGGCATCGGCAATTGATGACGTAGCTGACAGGATCACCATGGCCGCCCGCAGGATAAATCTTTACAATGTCCCCGCTATCACGCAGCCTATGGTAGAGTTATCGGCACTGATTCTTAAAACCAGTACCGAGCTTGAGAAAGCTGTTAACGCGATGAATAACCTGAGCAAATCGGCAGAGATTTTTGAACTTTGCAGCAATATCAAAAAACTGGAGGCCCAGGCCGATTCAGTTCATAATAAAGCCTTTGCCGACCTGCTCAATAACGAAAACGACCCAATCGAATTAATTAAATACACCGACGTTTTTGCAGCCATGGAAACTGCAACCGACAGCTGTGAAGATACAACGCTGATCATTGAAAGTATTTTGATCAAGAATGGATAACCTCACCCAACCCTCTCCAAAGGAGAGGGCTTTAAATAGATATTTTAAACAAAAAAAGCGATGATAACTAATCGCTTTTTTGTTTTTAAAGTCCTCTCCTTTGGAGAGGGTTGGGTGAGGTTATTTCCCTTTATCAGTTTGAGGGCCATTGTCACCTCCATTATTATCCTGATCATTGTTTCTCTCTTTTTCCCGCTCCTTCTTAAATTCAAGCTTGCCAAACTTATAACTCAGGCTTATGCCGAACGACTGTACCGGCACCAGCCTCACGTTGGTTGAGTAAAAGTTGCTGCCAAAGGTTGATGAGCTTTGACTCACATATTTAGCAAACGGATTGGTAGCCGTAAGGCCGATGCTTGCTTTTTTATTCATGAACATTTTGCGCATGGCAAAATTGTAAAACACAAATTTGGGATTGGTACCCTGGATGCCCTTTTGCGATGAGTTGTAGTTACCAAAAAACTCGGCGCTCAAATCATGACCAAAGCTATATTGCGCGTTGAGGTTAAGGCGGTACGCGAAAGCGCTTACATTGGCGAAACCAGGGTTGGTGCTGCGTCTGTCGCTGAAAATCATATTGGTACGCAGGCTTAGCTTACTGGTTACCGGCACCGAAGCATAGATATTGATGCCGATGCGCTCCTCCGAGCCTATATTATAACGCTGGTTTAATGACACATCGGTATAAGTAGTACCGTTTACATCAAACGTGGAGTAAAAGGTAGTGAACTGTTGGATATCATCGGTATTACGGCGATAGAAGGCCGCTATGTTGATATTGGCTCCCTTATCATATGATTTGTTATAACCCAACTCAAAGTTGTCGCCCTTTTCGGGTTTAAGATTTGGGTTACCGGTGCTGATATTATGCGGGTCGCTGATGTTCAGGAAAGGGTTCAGGTCGCCATAATCAGGGCGCTGAATGCGGCGGGTGTAGCTTAATTTAAGTGATTCGCCGCCGTTTCCAAACTTATGAGAGAAAACCAATGATGGCGCAAGGATATTATAAGATGGGATATTTACACCCTGAAAATCGGCTGTAGTAGTGGTATACTCATCCCTTAAACCAGCTTTCACATCCAAAAACTTATCAAATACCGATGTTGATGCCGACAGGTAGTAAGCATACACTTTACGGTCGTAAGTAAAACCATAGGTTTGGCTTGGGTTAGGCACAAAGGTATTACCGCCAAAAAGCGTATCCGTTATAACGTTGTTGTTAATATGATTAAATACAAGCTTACCACCTGTTTCCAGTGTAAAGTTTTTGCTTACCGGCTGGGTATAATCAACAGAAATATCGGTCTCCCTGTCCTTACCCGGATTGTTGTTGGAGATACCGGATGAGGTTATGCCCGAATCATAATCCTGCCGCTGGAACGAACTGAACGAATTACGGCCAAAACTTGATGAATATAATACATCAAGCTCCTGTCCTTCTTTGGCGAAAGTTTTTTTGTAATTCAAACTTACATCGGTTGAGTAGCCACTGAATTTACTGCTTGAGTTACGGATACTCCTGATATCAGATATCGGGTTACCTGCTGCGTCAACCTCGCTTTGATCCTGGTTGGTAATTCCGTTGCCATGGTTACCGAAGTGGTTAAAACCTACGCCTGCGGTCAGCTGATCTTTAGGGGTAATATCCCACGAAAAATTGATCCCTGATTCGTAACCATTACGTTTAAAGTTATTACTTCCCTGCTGGAACAAGGTAGTTTTATTATTGGCCGAATCAGTTGATACGCGGTTACGGGTATTAGGTGCATTAGTATTAATTTGGGCATTACCGCTAAAAAAAGCATTAACACCAAAATTGCCTTTGCGGGCATTCAGGTTAAATGAACCGTTTTCGCGGCGGGTACCTGCCGATAGGTTAACGCTGCCGTTAATGCCCTGCACTTTGCTGTCTTTCAGGATAATGTTTACGATACCTCCCGTACCGGCCGCGTCATACTTAGCGCCCGGGCTGGTAATCACCTCAATACTTTTGATCTGGCTGGCCGGGATGCTGGCCAAAGCATCGGCAAGGCTGGCCCCGAAAATGCTTGATGGTTTGCCATTGATCAAAAAACGGATATTAGCATTGCCCTGAAGCTCCACATTACCATCAATATCAACCGTGATCTGCGGTACTTTTTTCAATACATCAATAGCTACACCGCCCTGTGCACTTAAATCGTTTTGAGGGTTGTAAACCATTTTATCTATCCGGTTTTCAACAGTAGGTACTTTGGCAGTTATGGTTACGCCTTTTAGTTCATTGGCAACCGGAGCCAATTTGATCTCGCCCAATGATACGGCTCCATCTTTAACCATTACATGTTCGATAGTTGCTTTCTGATAACCTAAAAATTCGGCGGTTATTTTATACTCCCCGGCGGGGATGTTATTTATGCTAAAATTTCCTTTGGGATCGGTGCTGATGCCATTGAAGGGTGAAGCGGCGCCTTGTTTAAATACAGATACGGTGGCATAGTCAACCGGCAGCTTTGTAGTGGCATCGGTAACTTTACCGGTGATTTTCCCCTTGGCTCCGGGGGCAGTTTGGGCGTGTAAGGTGGTTAAAAAAATAAAAGAAAATAATATCAAAAAAACAGATTTCATTATAAAATACGGGTGTTTGGAACCACAAATTTTATAAGAAAGATTGGATTAAATCTGAATTAAATGGTATTGAAGTGTATTTGTTACAATATGTTTTTGTTATGTATATATGCTTGTTACATTGTATATGAGCATGTTACAAAAAGATTAGAAAATCAATACAATTGTGCCGCCGATGATAAGCAGCGCGCCTATAGCGTTTTTTAAAGTTAAGGGTTCGCCGAGGAAAATAACAGAAAGCGCGATGGCCAAAGCAACACTTAGTTTATCAACCGGCGCAACCTGGCTTACCTTGCCCAATTGCAGGGCGCGGAAATAACAAATCCATGAAAGGCCGGTTGCACAGCCAGACAAGATGAGGAAAGTCCAGTTGGTTTTAGTAAGACTGCCGATACCGCCATGAGTTCCTTTAAAAAGTGCTATGGCCCAGGCCAGGATTAGGATTATGACGGTGCGGATGGCCGTAGCGAGATCGGTATCAACTCCTTTAATCCCTATTTTGGCAAAAATGGCTGTAAGCGCTGCAAACAGTGCCGAAAGTAATGCGTAGATCCACCACATAATGATCAGATTTTGTATTTAACTTGCAACAAGCTAAATGCAAATTTGCTTAGGCATTCTGTACAAAATCTGTGAGATAGCTGTCAGTCGTACTCAAAATCCAGAATCTGTACAAATTGGCGTTTTAACTTTATCAAAAAAACGTTTTGAAAATACTCATCATCGAAGACGAAGAAGGCCTGCGCGAAAGTATTGAAGAATATTTTACCGAAGCCGGTAACATTTGTGAAACCGCGGCCAGCTATGCAGCAGCGCTCGCTAAGGTTGAATTATACCGTTACGATTGCATCCTGCTGGATATCACCCTGCCCGGAGGTAATGGTATTGATATATTAAAAAAGCTTAAAGCCAATAATTATACCGACGGTGTGCTCATTATATCGGCCAAAAATTCGCTCGATGACCGCCTCCAGGGCCTTGACCTGGGTGCCGATGATTATCTGGTAAAACCCTTTCACCTGTCGGAATTGAAGGCAAGGGTATCTGCCATCATCAGGCGTAAAATGTTCAATGGCAGCAACGTGCTTAACTTTAACGAGCTCAGTATCGACCTGATGGCTAAAACCGTAGCTGTAAACGGCACGCCGGTAAAGTTTACCCGCAAGGAGTTTGCATTGCTCATCTATTTCATCTCCAATAAAGGCAAAGTAATTTCAAAAAACGCCATTGCCGAACATTTATGGGGCGATGGCATCGACCTGGCCAATAATTTCGACTTTATTTATTCGCACATCAAAAACATCCGCAAAAAAATAATGGAAGCCGGCGGTAAGGATTATATTTATGCAGCCTATGGCATGGGTTACAAATTTGCCGATCAATAATGAAGCTTTCGGAAAGGTATAACCGGGTAAATTTAATTGCTACTATCGTTATCATGCTGATAACGGGCGTTATTTATTACCAGGCTATCAGCCTCATCCTTACTAATCAAAAAGACAATTCACTTAAGGTTGAAGAGCAGGAAGTTTTTGATTATGTAAAGCTCAATCACCACCTGCCCCAGGTTTTTGACTCGAAAGACCAGCGGATCACCTTTGTTTCGGCCGATCCTAACTCGGTTAAACGCGATTTTTTTAACACTACTTATTACCGCGAAAAAGACGAGCCGGAATCAGGCCGCGGCCTGGTCAGTTCGGTGACAGTTGGCGACAGGTATTATAAAATTCTGATAGTTGAATCGAAAGTAGAAACGGAAGACCTGATCCAGATCATCTTCGGCATTACCATTGGCGTTATCTTATTACTGCTGCTGGTGCTGGTAATTACCAATCGCCTCATATTGAGCCGGCTTTGGCAGCCATTTTACAGTATCCTGAGCGAGTTGAAACTATTCAACGTTACCGACAGCCGCGAAATGCCATCTCCCAATACTACTATCGACGAGTTTAACGAACTCCAAGCCGAAGTTACCGCCATGGCCGAAAGGGTAAAAAAAGACTATAAAGACCTTAAAACATTTACCGAAAACGCCTCGCACGAATTACTTACCCCTATCGCTGTGATCAACTCCAAGTTGGACACCCTGATCCAGACAGAAAACTTTAGTGAGCATCAAAGCAAGTTACTCAATGACCTTTACAGCGCGGTATCGCGCCTGAGCCGGCTTAATCAATCATTGTTATTACTGGTCAAGATTGAGAACAAACTACTGAATGACCGCCAGCACCTGGATTTACAGGAACTTATAGATGATTTGCTGTATCAATTAGAAGATATTTTCCACGACAAAGAAATAACAGTTATTTCAACAATTGGCGAAAAGGAAATTGATGCCAGCAATTACCTTATTGAGATATTATTAAATAACCTCATCATCAACGCGGTTCGGCATAACCGTACAGGCGGCGAGATCATCATCAGCCTCACAGCCGAAAATTTAACCATCAAAAACACCGGCGAACAGGTAGCCTTAAATCCTGAAAATATCTTTACCCGCTTTCATAAAGCATCCACATCTGAAGGCAGCGGGCTGGGGCTTACCATATCCAAACAGATCTGCGAAAGTTTGGGTTATCAGCTGGTTTACAGTTATAAAGCACCTTATCATATCTTCACGGTTAACTTTTAAATTTGTTACACCGCCCCTACCAATTTTTTCCAGAATTATCGTGTAGCTTAGCTATTATTTAACACAATACGCATTATTTTGACCATCCGGATAAAATGGGTTATCGGCTTTTTATTTTGCCTGCTTAGTGCTGCTACACAGGCACAAACCTACAATCTTGAACATTATTTGGAGCTTGCCAAAAACAACAGTCCGCTATTAAAAGACCTGCAAAACCAGGTTGCTTCAGGCCAATTGGACAGCCTCCGGATCAGGGCAGGTTACAGGCCACAGGTTAGCGCTAACAGTGCAGGACTTTATGCCCCGGTTGCCGGCGGCTATGGTTATGCGCCTGCTATAACCAACGAACATACACTCAATGCACTATTGGGTATTAATCAATCGCTGGATAGCAAAAAAAATATCGCCGCGCAGATAGATGCAGTTAAGCTGCAATCGCAATCGGTGCTCAATACCGCTAAGATCTCTGAGCAGGATCTGAAAAAAGCAGTCACCGCGCAATACATCGCCGCATTTGGCAGCCTGCAGCAGGTAAAATTTAACCAGGAAGTGATCACCCTGCTTAACCGGGAGGAAGCGCTGCTTAAAAAACTGACCCGCACCAATGTTTACCGCCAAAGCGATTACCTTACTTTTCTGGTTACCCTTAAGCAGCAGGAACTAACCCTGTCGCAGGCAAGGCTGCAATATAAAAATGACTATACAACGCTTAACTATTTAACCGGCATTGCCGATACCAGTTACATCGAATTGCAGGATCCCGGTATTCAAAAAACTATCCGGGCCGATATCAGCAACAGCATCTTTTTCAGCCAGTATAAAACGGATAGCCTTAAACTGGTGAATAGCCGTGCATTAGTTGATTTCAGCTACAAGCCCAAGATCAACCTGCTGGCCGACGGCGGTTACAATTCTGATTTCCTGAGCGGACCAGCCTATAAAAACTTCGGGGCCAGCGTTGGTTTTAGTTTTACCCTGCCATTATATGATGGAGGCCAGCGTAAGATCCAGTACCGTAAGCTTTCGTTAGAAGAGGATACCCGGCGCAGCTATAAAGCGTTTTTTGATACCCAATACCGCCAGCAGATTGCACAGTTAAACCAGCAGATCGAGGGTTCCGAAAAGCTGTTAGCACAAATTGATGACCAGATGAAATACACCGAAAGCCTGGTAAAAGTTGACACCCAACTCCTGCAAACCGGCGATGTGCGGGTAGCCGACCTGGTGCTGGCGATTAACAATTATCTTGCTATAAAAAACCTTAAAACACAAACCAATATTAATAAGCTGCAGCTCATTAATCAGCTCAATTATTGGACTAAATAATATGAAATTTAAACATATATACCTGTTTGCAGGCCTTTTAACCTTGCTGTATAGCTGCAAAGGCAATACTCAACCTGCAGATGATACCGGCGAAGCAGAAACAGCCGCTCAAACGCCCGTAACCGTAACCTCAGTCGCCGATAGTGCTATGGTTGATTACATTGACCTGAGCGCCACATCCGTTTTTCAGCAAAAAAATATTGTGAAGGCTAATGCTAACGGCTACATCCAAAAGGTAAACATCCTGCCGGGGCACTATGTAAATAAAGGCGAGTTTTTATTCAGCATAAAAACCAAGGAAGCGCAAAGCATTGGCAACAGCATCAATGTGCTGGACACTACGTTTAAGTTTTCGGGCGTAAATAAAATAAAAGCTGCCGGTAATGGCTACGTTACCCAACTCAACCATCAACAAGGCGATTATGTGCAGGATGGCGAGCAGCTTGCCGTGATCAGCGACCGCTCAAGCTTTGTATTTGTGATGCAATTACCCTATGAACTGCGTAGCTATGTAAAAAACAACCAGACCGTACAACTTATACTTCCTGGCGGCGAAAAACTGATGGCACAGGTAAGCTCATCAATGCCCGCTGTTGATTCACTATCGCAAACCCAGGGTATTGTGCTTAAGGTGAACAGCGCCAACCCTATCCCCGAAAATTTGGTGGCCAAAGCGCGGATCATTAAGTCGATACGCCCGCATACGCTATCTCTTCCAAAATCGGCCATACTAAGCAATGAAACACAAACGGAGTTTTGGGTAATGAAGCTGATCAATCCTACTACCGCTGTAAAAACTGCCATAACCAAAGGCATTGAAGCCGGCGGCAGAGTGGAAATTTTAACCCCCAAATTTTCGCCAGGCGATAAAATTGTAGCAACAGGTAATTATGGACTGGCAGATACTGCTAAAGTGAAAATTGTAGAGTAAGCCCCTCTAAATCTCCCTTAAAGGGAAGACTTTTAAGAGAGCTTTAAAAAAGAGATACAAGAAAACTTTCTGACCATCCCACGATCAGAGAGCTATGTTAAACCTTTCCGCCGATTGGCTGAGCGGGTTGAGTGGGGTTTATACTATGAACCAGCGAAAAAATTACTTCATAACCCACCGCAAGCCTTTAGGCCTGGTACTTGCCCTGATTATTATGGGCGGTTTGTTTGCCTATTCAAAACTGCAAACTTCGCTTTTTCCTGAAATCACTTTCCCAAAGATCAAAATCATTGCCGACGAGGGCCTACAGCCGGTAAATAAAATGATGGTTACGGTTACCAAACCCCTGGAAAATGCCATTAAGCAGGTGCCGGATCTGCAACTGGTACGCAGTACTACCAGCAGGGGAAGCTGTGAAATTTCGGCCCTGCTCAACTGGAATGCCGATATCGACCTGAGCCAGCAGCGTATCCAGTCGAGCATCGACCAGATCAAGAATGACCTTCCTGCCGATGTAAATATCAGCGTAGCCAAAATGAACCCTTCCATTTTACCGGTAAGCGGGTACACACTGGAAAGCCATAACCTGTCCCCTATCGAATTAAGGCAATTAGCTACTTACACGGTAAAACCATTCCTGTCGCAGGTCGACGGGGTATCGGAGATCAGGGTAATCGGCGGTAAACTCAAAGAATACTGGCTCACACTCGATCAGCAAAAAATGACCTCATTAGGCCTTACGCCTGATATTATCAGCAATACGCTTGCTACTACCAATTTTGTAAAATCAGAGGGTTACCTGTCTGATTATAAGCGCATGTACCTCACTGTTACTGATGCTACCATCAACGCCAAAGATCAGCTGGAAGACCTTGTGATCAGCAACAACCGTAAAAGGATAGTACGGCTCAAGGATTTTGCAAGCATCCAGGTTAACGAAGGGATTGAGTATACCCGCATCAACGCCAACGGGCACGATGGGGTACTGATAGCCGTAGTAAAGCAACCCAATGCCAACCTCATTTCGGTTAGTAATGATATGGCCGATAAGATTGACGCGCTGAAAAAACTACTCCCGCGGGGTGTAAGTATCCGGCCATATTATATTCAGGCCGATTTTGTGAACGACTCGGTTAGGAGCGTAAGCGACAGCCTTTGGGTAGGCTTGCTCCTGGCTATTATTGTGGCGGTTATCTTCTTAAGGTCCTTCAAAGCAAGTATTACCATATTGATTACCATCCCGGTTACACTCGGGCTTACACTGCTCATATTGTACTGGCTTGGCTATACTTTTAATATCATGACGCTGGGTGCTATCGCAGCATCCATAGGGTTAATTATTGATGACGCCATTGTGGTGGTTGAACAGATCCATCGGGTACACGAAGAACACCCGGACGAGTTGAGCAGCCATTTGGTACGCAAGGCTATTGATTACCTTTTCCCAGCCATGGTGGGTTCATCTATCAGTACCATCGTAATTTTTATTCCTTTTGTTTTGATGACGGGTGTGGCCGGGGCCTATTTCAAGGTACTTACCGATACCATGATTATTACCTTGCTGAGTTCATTCTTTGTAACCTGGATCGGTTTACCGGTAATTTACCTGCTCGTAACACGTAAGCCTAAATTAAATACAGCAAAAGCCAAGGCAGAAGAAATACACACAGTTAAGCAACAAAAGTGGGTAAGCTTCTTTATCCTGCGCCCTTATGTAAGCATTATTATTATTGCCGCGTTGGCTGCCGTAATTGTGATTGTCCCCCCATTGCTGGAAACAGGATTTCTGCCTGATATGGACGAAGGCGCCATCGTGCTCGACTATAAATCACCTCCGGGAACATCACTGGAAGAAACCGACCGGATGTTGCGCCAGATAGAAAAGCAGATCATAAAACATCCGGATGTAACTGCCTATTCGCGCCGCACGGGTACACAAATGGGCTTTTTTATTACAGAGCCTAACAGCGGCGATTATCTTATACAGCTAAAAAAAGATCGCACCAAAAGCACCGAAGAGGTGATCAGCGATTTGCGCAAAATGGTTGAAGAAACCCAACCCGCGCTGCAGGTTGAGTTTGGCCAGGTGATATCCGATATGCTTGGCGACCTGACCACATCGGCCGAACCTATCGAGATCAAAGTATTTGGTGATAATCAGCAAACATTGCAAAACCTGTCAAGGCAGATAGCCGGGCTGGTTGAAAAAGTAAAAGGCACTGCCGATGTGCTGCCGGGTATTGTTATCGCCGGTCCTTCGGTAAGCATTCAACCTCATTACAGCAAAATCGCACAGTATGGAATTACAGCTGCCGATTTGCAAATGCAGATCCAAACCGCGCTGGAAGGTAATGTAATAGGCAGCTTACTGGAAAAAGAACAACTTTCACCCATCCGCATGGTTTACCCGGGTAACCGCTCGCTTAACGTGAATGATATCCATAACCTTCACATATTTTTACCCAACGGCAAACTCATCCCTATAACCGAACTCGCTTCGGTAGAGTTAAGACCCGGCGATGCCGAGATCAACCGCGAAAACCTGCAAAGCATGAACGTAGTAAGTGCCAGACTGGAAGGCAGCGACCTGGGTACCGTAATAACGGCCATTCAAAAAACAATCCATGATAACGTAAACCTGCCAACCGGCTATCATGTGGAATATGGTGGCGCTTACGCCCAACAGCAGCAGTCATTTAAAGAGTTGCTTATCATCCTCATAACTGCCTGTTTACTGGTTTTTGGTGTGATATTATTCCTGTTCAGGCAGTTCAGGATAGCGCTCCTCATTTTGGTGATTGGCATTTTAGGTATCGCCGGCAGCTTCCTGGCCTTATTTATTACCGGTACGCCGCTGAATGTGGGCAGCTATACAGGGTTGATCATGATTGTAGGCATTATTGGCGAAAATGCCATTTTCACCTTCCTGCAGTTTAAGGAAAGCACTATCGAAAATGAAAATAAAAACATTGACGCCGCTATAACCTTTGCCATCAGTACCCGTTTAAGACCAAAACTGATGACCGCTTTGGGGGCCATTATAGCCCTGTTGCCGCTTGCTTTAGGCATAGGTGCCGGCGCACAATTACATCAGCCACTGGCTATTGCGGTTATAGGTGGATTTTTAGCGGCGTTGCCATTACTGCTTATTGTTTTACCGGCAATGCTACGTATATTGTACCGCAAAGGGTTTACCACTCATTTGAACGAAATTAATGAAAGCCACCGCGGTTAACACAGCATTTTTACAGATTCGGGACTTAATTTCATGGCAATAAACACTCCCGAAAAATGAAAAAGCAAATTTTGGCCGTAGCCTTGCTTATTGCAGGTATAACTCCTTTTAAACTGAACGCGCAATCCTATGTGGCCGATAAAACCATCGCGCTACCGGGTGATGGCGGTTACGACTACCTGGCTATCGACAAGATCAACCGTAATCTTTATGTATCGCATGGTACTGCTGTAAATGTTATTAACCTGGATACCGAAAAGCCGGTTGGCGTTATTGATAACATGAAAGGCGTTCACGGTATAGCCATTGTAAATAAACTTAATCGTGGTTTCATTAGTGATGGCAAGGCAAATGCGGTAGTAGTTTTCGATCTCAAAACATTTAAAACCATAACTACCATTGCCCTTACCGATGCTAATGGCCCGGATGCCATTATGTATGACCCCTACTCCGACCGGGTGTTTACCTTCAACGGCGAAAGCGATAATTCATCGGTAATTAACCCGGCAACACTGAAACAGGTTAGTACCATAGCACTTGGCGGCGGTCCTGAGTTTGCAGTATCGGACGGTAAAGGTAAAATCTACAATAACCTTGAAGATAAAAGCAGCCTGGATGTTATAGACAGCAAAAGCCTTAAGGTGATTAAAAACTACCCCCTTGCCCCCTGTGGTGGCCCGACGGGCTTAGCGCTTGATGCCGCTAATCAGAAATTGTTTACCGTTTGCCGTGAAAATAAAGGGGTAAGTGTTGTTGATATCAAAACAGGTAAAGTGACTGCTACCCTGCCTATTGGTGCCGGTGTTGACGCTGTAGTTTACGATCCTGAAACCAAACTGATATTTTGCTCATGCGGCGATGGCACCACTACCATCATCAAACAAAAATCGGCTGATGAATATGAGGTGATCCAAACCCTAAAAACCGCCGAAAGGGCGCGCACCATGGCACTTGATGCCAAAACCCACAAAATTTATTTGAGCGTTGCACAGTTTGAACCCGGCACACGTAAAGCCGTTCCAAATACTTTTAAAGTGCTTGTTTTTAAGCAAAACTAACGTAAATTGTATATAAAATTTATATGAAATGATCGTGAAGATTTTGTTTATTCCTAATATTACTAATTAATTTTTACAAAACAATGAACTTTTGTGTACGTTATCGTTATATTTAACGTTTTAACACTATATGATTAAAAAGACTGATTTTGTTTATTCCCAGGAGTCTGAACCTCATCGTATCCGCACAAAAAAAATCTTGAAGGAGTTTCCGCAACTGCGAAAGCTTATAGGCAAAAACCCAAAAACCATATGGGCCATAGTTGGTTTAGTAGCTTTCCAGGTTGTTTTAGCCTGGTTTGTACGTGATCAATCATGGTGGATAGTTTTTGGAGCTGCCTATTTACTTGGCGCTTTTGCCGATCACGCATTGTTTGTAATGATCCACGAATGTACACACCAGCTGCTGTTTAAAAACCGTAACGCAAACCGCTGGGCATCCATGTTTGCCAATTTACCGCAGATATTGCCAAGCGCTATTTCATTCGAAAAATACCATATCAAACATCACTCCTTTCAAGGCGTTCATGAGCTTGATGCCGATTTGCCAAACCGCTGGGAAGCAAAACTGATCAGCAATTCATTTTTTGGTAAAGCAATCTGGCTGCTGTTTTTCCCGGTATTTCAATTGTTCCGTTTGTCACGTTTAAGGGAAATCCATCCTTTTGACGGCTGGATCCTGACAAACTGGTTATTACAGGCAGCATTTACAACTGCAATTGCTTACTTTATGGGCTGGCATGCCGTAGCGTTCCTGCTGTTAAGCTTCTCGTTTTCGGTTGGCCTGCACCCACTGGGCGCACGCTGGATTCAGGAACATTACCTTACCGTTACCGAAGAACAGGAAACATACAGCTATTATGGCAATTTTAACGCGGTAGCATTTAATGTGGGCTTCCACAACGAGCATCATGATTTTCCTTCTATCCCATGGAATAAACTTCCCGAGATCAGGAAAACTGCCCCGGAATATTACGATACATTATACTATCATACCTCATGGACCAAACTGTTTTTCCAGTTTTTGTTCGACAGGGAGATCTCGTTGTTTAACCGTATCCTGCGTAAAGACCGTGGCCGCGTAGCGCTAACAGATATTTCAAAACCGGATATTGACCTCACCAAGTCCGAAGCAACAACGCCGGAGCTTATAGACGTTGAGAAATAATAAAACAAAAAGGGCCTTAAAAGGCCCTTTTTTGTTGGTAGCACCCGCTGCCGCAAGCGTCCCCGCTTGTGTCCCGCGTTTAGGTATACAACCTGATTAGCCTCTCGCATAGCTTAGCATGATACCCACAAGCGAGGACGCTTGCGGTAGCGATGGACTAATTCAATCATTTCCCGTGAATAATTTTAGTTATTCTACCGTCACTTTTTTGAATTTCAATATGAGGAACCCCACCATCCAAATTAGATGATAACGTGCCGTTAATAACCCATATACTACCATCCACCAAGGTAGCTCTGAAAGGTTTTTTATCATTCACCTGTTCTCCATAAATATTAGGCAAAACTGCTTCGGCTATTTTAATGGCGGTTGCAGCATTAGGCACATAGCCATCGGAACGTTTCCAATGAGGTTCATTGTTCTTTTTTGAACAAGCTGAAGTCATGATAAATAAGGCAGATATAAACAGTAAATGAACATTTATTTTACTCATAAGATTTAGGATCAATAGAATAAATCTACTAATGTTTTTTCACATTTCCCCTTGCATCTCACTAACTAATCTTCGTATTTTGCTAATAAAATTAGCAAAATGAAATCTATAAGTGTGGCAGCCCAGCTCATTATTTTTAGCCGTTATATCGGTCAGCAGGTTATGGTCATTAGTCTTTTAAACAATAGCGAAGTCAATATTGGCGTCCTTAGTGGAGTAAAACATAATGCCATAGCAGTTGATATTGACGATGTAATACGCTGGATCCCGCTTTATGATAACTTCAGGCTTTGCGAAATTAAGTTACTTTTAAAGCCCTTAAAAAACTTACGCCTGATGTTGTTTCTGCAGCAAACGACCTGCCCGTAAAGGCGTTCATCACTCTATATTACCAGCAACTGGGCTATGATATGCCTGTTTTTATTGAACCCGGGCATCCCTGTAATTGCAAATATGTTCAGGAGCTTGAACTGGCCGATTACCGTACCCCTGCAGAAATATTCCGGCAAAATGCTTTATTACATGCTTTTGAATCGGCATAAATGTTTCATGGTACGAATATTGTGCACCATTTGCCCTGTTTGTTACTTAATTTCATATAATCGTAACAAAATCAAATAATTAATGTCAACTTCATACTAATGCGCTTTATTTGCGTTATTGTTTGCAAGAAACAGAATGAGCCGGTCAAAAAAATTAAATATACTAATACCCCTTGTATCCCTGCTTTTCATGGGGGCCTTTGCCAAGCACAGGCTTTTTGACAGGCAGGATATTACAGGCACGCTGAATGATAAAGAGATGGATGAAACGTCGGGTATTGCGGCATCGTCTATTAGTCCCGATATCTACTATGTACATAACGATAGCGGCGATACCAGTCGTTTTTTTGCTATAACAGCCGAAGGCAAACTTAAATCAACCATTTATTTTAAGGGAGATAGTACTCAAAAGCTGGGTGTACAGGATTGTGAAGATATTGATGTTGGCCCCGGACCGGAAAAAGGTAAAAGCTACGTTTACCTTGGCGATATAGGCGATAACAATCAAAACAGGCCATATATTACAGTTTACCGCATGGCCGAAAAAAAATCATGGGCTACAGGTGATAAGGCTATTACAAACACACAAGCTGTACGGGCAGATTTTAAATATCCGGATGGCCCTAAAGATGCGGAGACGTTGATGATTGATCCGATAGGCAAACAATTGATCATTGTAAGCAAAAGAGGTGATACCGTTGCGGTTTACACCAGTCCGTTAAAATACCAGGCCAATACAACAACAGTATTAACCAAGCGCTGCAAATTGTTCTTCGCGGGTTTTAAACCTTTTAAATGGATCACGGCCGGCGATATCTCTAAAGATGGGCAGCAGATCCTGCTAAAAAGTTACGACAAAGTTTACTACTGGCGCCGCCAGCATAACGAACCCATATGGGAAACCATGGTACGTAAACCACGCGAGCTCGTATATAAAGTTGAAAAACAGGGCGAGGCGATAGGTTTTCAGCCCGATGGTAAAGGCTACTACACTACAAGTGAAGGAGTTTTTTCGCCGATATATCATTACGATGTGCCAAATTGATCTTTATAAAATCAGCTAATCAAATAAAAAGCGTCATTGCGAGGTACGAAGCAATCCCTAACTATACAGGGTGGCCCTGCTCATCGGGGATTGCTTCGTACCTCGCAACGACGCGTGTTTTTTATCTCCCTACCCTAAATCCTTACATAACCCTAATAAGCTTTACGCCATGCGGTGGGATTTTGAAAGTGTATTTGTGGTTAACCGCTATCAGGTATTTCTGTTCCCAAACATCGCGGGCTTTGGTAAAGCCTTTTAACAGCTTGTCATTAGCTTCCAGGTTAACAGTTTGATATTTATCAGATGTGTTAAAGAAACCTATTGCTTTTTCACCTTTAGTAAGCTCTTTTACCCAAATCTGCTGCTCATCTGTTTTAGAAGCCTGCCTTGCACCTTTGCCTAAGGCATCCTGGTCAATAGCCAGTACTTCATCATTGGTTAACAAGCTAAGCGTAAACCTGTCCAGGTGCCCCATATCGCAGCCGATTAACAGTGGCGCAGATAGCAAGCTCCATAAACTGATGTGGGTATATTGCTCATCATAGGTTAAACGGCTATTGTGCAGGCTTGGCCCCCAGCCTACTTTGCCAACAACCAGCATATCCGGATCATTAAAATGCCCCGGACCAGCGTAAGGCGAAGCAGGATCCTGGCTAAAGCCAATATCGCTCATACTTCTCCAGGTATCCTGGATATCGCCGGTGGTACGCCAGCTGTTACCGCCGGTTTCGGCACCCCATTTCCAAACATCGCCCCAGCCGTACTGGCAAAAACTAAACATAATATCGCGGTTTACCTTGTTTAAAGACGTCCGCATTACTTCGTATGGTTTCTTAAGTGCAGGCAGGTCGGGATGCGGCGGGGTAACTTCCGAGTACGAGCACCAGTCGTATTTTAAATAGTCAAACCCCCAGTCGGCATAAGTTTTGGCGTCCTGGTCTTCATGCTGCCAGCTACCCAAAAAGCCGCCGCAGGTGCGCGGGCCAGGCGATGAATAGATCCCCGTATGCAGGCCAAGGCTGTGTACATAATCAGTTAAACCTTTCATATCCGGAAACTTACTGTTAGCTACGATGGCACCATCGGCAGCACGGTTTTCCGCCTCCCATCCATCGTCGATATTGATATAGTTCCAGCCGTAAGCACTTAATTTCTCCGACATTTCTTTAGCCGAGATCTTTACTTTTTCATCGTTTACACTCAATCCCCAGGCGTTCCAGCTATTCCAGCCAAGGGCCGGGGTAAGGCCGATTTTATCACCAATGCTAATAGTTAGTGTTTTGGTTTTATTGCCTAAACTATTGGTAACCGTAAGCGTTACAGGATAATCTCCCTTTTGGCTTACCACACCTGTAATGATACCGGTTTTAGCATCAAGCGTTAAGCCGGCAGGCAAGCCCGCAGCTTTATAGGTAAGCGGCTTTTTACCGGTTGCCGGGATCAGATAAAGGAAAGGGTTACCCGGCCTTGCACCGTAAACATCGGCTCCGTTAATTTTTGGCCTGGGCGAGGGGTAAGGCGTAAGCACATAAGGCGTGGTTTCCGTTTTAACAATCTCTTTACCCGATTTTTGATCTGTAAAAGTATAGGCTATGGTATACGACTTTTTGGCTAACCGGGCTATCACAAACGAATAAGTAAAAGGCTTGCCGGCGGTAAAGTTTGCAGGGTTTGTTTTTTCGTAGATCACCGCGCCCGTTTCAGGATCGGTAACTTTAAAAGCCAAAGTACCCTGGTACTGGTATTTATTGGTGGTTACCAATTTGACTGATTTGGCCAGGCTGTTATTTTCCCGGAAAGTAAAATCGCCATCGGTATTAACTGTAACGCGATCCATTACATCGGCCATGGCAATAGAAAAGTTATCGCCGTAAATACCGCCATCTCCCCCGGTATCATAAATGCGGATGGCCAGCACATTTTCTTTATCCCACAAAATTGCCGGATCTGAAGCCGGGATACTATAAGTGCGCGGGCCGTAATGGCCATCTTTAATGTTTCCGCTGTGGCCACCATATTTAGCGATCAGCTTTCCATTCAGGTATACCTCGTCATTATCATCAACACTGGCCAGGCTTAAGCGGAGACTATCCTTTAAATAAGCTTTTTCCTTAAGCAATGATGGGATCACTACATGGACGCGGTACCAGCCGAAGCCATCGTAATTAGGATGCCCCTGCGGTTCCCAGGAGTGGGCTACATCAATGTTTTGCCAGTTTTGATCGTTAAAAGTTGGGGACGACCATTGGGCAGAATCACCCACAGCAAATTTCCAGCCTTTGTTAAGCTGAACATCCTGTGCAGAAGCGCCCAGATATGTACCACCCAACAATAGCAATGCGGTAAAAATTTTCTTCATTATTATAGGTTGTTTAAAAGTGAAAAGCGAAACAGGATTTCGCCCGGTTAGTATGCAGATTTAAAGGTACAATGATTTTGAATAATTGGAAATGTATCATTAACATTTATTTAGAGATAGTCAAAAAATGCCCCCAAATACAAGTGAAAGTAAAAAACTGAACCCGGCGTTAACTATCAGGCTATTGCAGTACAGTTTTTGTTCATCAATCGATAATACTACCGGCAGTAAATTTAATGTACAGTTTACGTTTTGGTTTAATATCGATTTTACATTTACCGGTGAAAACAACAGCTATGAAAAAGACTTTTTTAACCTTAGCCCTTGTAACAGTTTGTATTGCGGTTTGCTTTGCAACCATTGCCGGAATTGCCGGAAAATGGGAAGGCAAGCTTGAAACAGAAACCGGAGAAGTTTACCCACTACTTTATAATTTTCAGATTGATGGGGACAAACTAACCGGCACAGCCAAAACACCTAAGGGCGATATGCCGATTGAAGACGGCAAAATAACCGGCGACAGTTTTAAATTTACCGTAAGCATCGAAGATATCCACATTGCCCATACAGGCAAATTCTATGGCGATTCGGTAGGTGTTGATATTGAAGCCAATGGCTCAAAAGTACATAGCACTTTAAAAAGAGCGCAACAACCTTAATTTCCTGATTTAAGAATTACATGATATTTAAATTCCATACCATAAAATATCATATAATCATTTCATCCTATAAATCAAGGTGCTTATATTTATAAACCAAAATTCACATTTATGAAAAAAAAGATTTTTACTACTACGCTATTGGTAAGCTGCTTTATGATATGTCTTGCAGCTATAGCTGATCTTAACGGCAAATGGGCAGGCAAGCTAATCACAAGCGACGGCCAGGAATATCCACTGCTTTATAATTTTAAGGTTGATGGCGATAAACTGACCGGCACAGCCCTAACTCCGGAAGGCGACGTTGACATTAAAGAAGGTAAAACAAATGGTACCGACTTTTCATTTACAGTAGCCACCAGCGGTATCACAATTCCGCATACAGGTAAATTCATGGGCGATTCGATTAGCGTTGAACTGGATATCAATGGCTCAAAAAGCAGCTCGGTATTGAAAAGATCTGTTGAGAAGAAATAATTTTCAAATAAGATCGTCATGCCGAACTTGTTTCGGCACCCCACTTTCCAAGTGCAGCTTTGCATGGCCTACCTGCCTATGGGATCCTGAAACAAGTTCAGGAAGACGTGAATAAAAACATTAAAAAAGAAAAACCTTGCTGATGAGCAAGGTTTTTCTTTTTTAATTTAAACTTAAAGGCAATAAAATTGTATATAGTTTAAATTACGGCATATAGGCATCTGCTTAAACTATATCAACAATGAAAAAAGAGTTCCTGGTGATCAGTGCGTTTATTATTATTACCGCTTTCAGTTTTATTTCGATGGCCGATATTAACGGCAGATGGATAGGTTCGTTAGCGCTTCCGGGCGATGATCATTTTCCCTTAAGCTACACCTTTAAGGTAGACAGCGGCAAACTTAGGGGTACAGCTCATGCTCCGCAGGGTGATGTAGCTATTACCGACGGCATGATCAATGGCGATAATTTCTCTTTCAGTATCCCGGTACCGGGAGGCAGTTCGCCCCATACGGGTAAAGTTTATCAGGATTCTATTGGTATGAACCTGGTTTACAAAGGCCAGCACCTGCATGCTACGTTGAAAAGGGATAAGTCTTAAGTCGAAAGTTCTAAGTCTTTAGTCATAGATAGTGCGGCAATTTTTCAGGTCAAAAGTCAGATTATTGTATGACTTATAGATTGGGACTATAGACTTTGAACTAAATGTTGTGGATTAAACCCACAGGGCGTACCTTTGCGCCATGCTGCAACGTATTACAGCCTATTTACTCATCTTTTCGCTGATCACGGTCAACTTCTCGCGGTTTTTTATTTTCGCAGGTTTTGAGCTGAACAGGAATTACATTGCTACCAAGCTTTGCGAAAACAGGAACAAACCCTGGCTCCATTGCGATGGCAAATGCTACTTCGCGAAAAAGATCAAACAGGCAGAGGACAAGCAGGCCAGCGACGAAAGGCAGTCGCAAAAGAGCCTCTTCCAGGAGGTTTATGTCATCAGCTCAACTGATGTTAAATTCCACTCCAGCCTGTTGCAGGTTATTTCAACCCCTTATACCCCCACCGTACCGGCCGATCGCCCGGCTACGATATTCCAGCCTCCGCAGTTAGGATAATCATTTCATTTTTATTGGTTTTTGATTGATGGTATGGTGTGAAAACTATGTCATTGCGAGCGAAGCGTGGCAATCGCATGCTTTACAGAGTAAGCTTTTTTATCTTTTGCGATAGGATCGTATCTGCTGCGTATGATCGGATTTAAACATTCCGTCATTGAAAGGTACGAAGCAATCCCAAACTATACCGAGAGCCTTGCATAGCCACCCTCCTGATCGGGGATTGCTTCGTACCTCGCAATGACGGGTAGAAGACACCTTTACACTCTCCCGTCAATCAACCCACACCCTACTCTACCCATTTTTACACCGGGAGGTAACTCCTGTAATACTATATAATGAAACGATATTTAATCCTATTTATAATTTTTATACTCGTTAAAACCCTGGCCCTCGGCCAAACTACTATACAAGGCACCGTTACAGATGCCAATACCCATGAAGCCATCGCGGGTGCATCAATTTGCAATGCCGATGCTGCTACAGGTGCAAAGCTTGGCATGACTAACGCCAAAGGGCACTTTAGCATCAATGCACAAGACGTTAACCGGCTTAAATTTGCCATGGTTGGTTACAGCGCACGCATTATTGAAGTATCTGCCATAAAAGGCCAAAAACTTGACGTTGCCTTAGAGCCTTCAACTGTAGATCTGCAACCTGTTGTAGTAACCGCCAGCCGCGAAGGCCAGGCCAGGCAGGATGCCCCTATTGCCATCAGTAAAATCAATTCCACCCAAATTAAGGATACCAAAGCCACTGCCCTTTATCAGTTGCTGAACAAGGTTGCAGGTGTTTACATGGTGAACCTGGGTAACGAACAGCATACCATGGCTATCAGACAACCTATTACCTATAACGCACTCTATTTGTATATGGAGGATGGTGTCCCTATCCGCCCTACAGGCATCTTCAACCATAACTCGCTGTATGAGATCAATATGTCGGGCGTTAAGGATATCGAAGTGATCAAAGGGCCGGCATCATCGCTTTATGGCAGTAACTCCATTGGTGGCGCGGTTAACTTTATTACCCAGGGCCCGCCTACAGGTTATGCAGGTAATGTTTCTGTTCAGGGCGATAATTATCATTACCGCCGTGTTGATGCCGACGGCGGTTTTACCCAGGACAAATTTGGTTTGTATGCAGGCGGATATATTGCCCACCAAACCGACAGCTGGCAGGATTATTCTGATTTTGATAAGTACTCGGCCAATTTTAAAACTACCTATGATTTCAGTGCCAAAACAAAGCTTACCACTTCAGCTGCCTATAATTATCTCAACACCCAAACCCCGGGTAGTTTAGACAGCGCCCGGTTTTATGACCGCAGCTATGGCTCCAACCAACGTTTCACCTATCGCAAGGTAAAATCGTTTCGTGCCGGCACCCGCCTGGATCATCAGTGGAATGACAAGAACAGCACTTTTGTAACACTCTTCTTTCGCAATAACTCCACAGCACAATTACCAAGCTATTATATTTCCGATGTTCGCGACGTTAATGGCGTTTACAAAAGCAGCAACGGCCAGGTAAACGATCAAAAATTCAACAGCTATGGCTTACTGGCACAGCACCGGGTTGATTTTGATTTCCTGCATTCGAGGCTGATTGGCGGTGTTTATATGGATGATAGCCCGAGTTCATATTATGCCCAATATCTTGATATCACCAAAGATGTAGCCAACAACTACTACACCGGTTTCAGTAATACAGGCAGGTACATTGATAATTACAAGATCAAGTTGTTCAACACAGCGGCTTATGTCCAGTATGAAGTCAAGCCTACGGAAGCATTAAGAATTGTAGGCGGTTTACGTTATGACAGGGTACATTACAATTTTGATAATGAGATCCCTGCCGGGCAAACCAAATACAAACAACAGGAAACAAACAATTTCAATATCGTTGCCCCCAAACTCGGCATCACCTACAACGTTGGTAATAACAAAGGCCTTTACGCAAACTACAGCGTAGGTTTTCAACCGCCCGAAACCGGCGACTTGTACAGCTCGCGCCAGCTTACCCAGCTTAAACAGGCCACTTTTGATAATTACGAAGCCGGCGGCTGGTTTTCCGCTTTTAACAAAAAGCTATATTTTGAGCTGAGTGTGTTTGATTTAGAAGGCCATAACGAAATCATTAACCAATTGCTGCCGGATAACACTACCCAGAACCAAAACGCAGGCGCAACACGTCACCGGGGGATTGAATACTCGCTTACTGTGGCCCCGGTTAAAGAGCTTACCTTCAGGTTTAGCGGTACCAATGCCAAACACACCTATGTGGAATACAGTGAAGTGACCACCAATTACACCACTGGTACCAACACGGTTACCAACTATGATGGCAAACGCATGAACAACGCGCCGGCCTGGGTTGCCAACTCCGAGCTCAGCTACAAGCCGCAATACCTGCCCGGCTTCAGGATAGCAACAGAGTGGCAGCACATCAATCAATACTACACCAACCCTGCCAATACCAAAACCTATTCAGGTTATGATATTTACAACCTGCGCCTGGGTTATGATGTAAAAAGCAGCGTATTAAAAGGCGCGGGCATCTGGTTCAATGTGCTTAATTTAACCAATAAGCTTTACGCTACAACAGTAACCAGCAGCCAGTACGGCGATACTTATAATGCCGCGCCGCCACGTACTTACACCCTGGGCATCAGTTATTCATTTTCAAAATATTGATCAATGGCATCAACAACAGTAAAAAGCAACTTTTATAAATGGCACCGGGTGCTGGGCTTAACAGCCCTCATCCCGGTGATCTTCTGGACACTAAGCGGTCTTTCACACCCATTCATGTCAAACTGGTTCAGGCCTTTAATTGCGGAGGAAGTGTTTAAACCGCTACCTCAAAGCCGGATGAAACCGGTACTCAGCATCCAGCAGGTACTGGATAAAAATAATATCTCCGTTATCCGGAACTTCGGACTGGTTAACTTTAATCACAACACCTATTACCAGGTGCTGGATAAAGATAGTGTGTACAATTACTACTCAGCCAATGATGGGGTATTGTTAAAAAATGGGGATAAGCTATATGCCACTTATCTTGCCCGCTATTTTACGCAGGATTCAACATCTAACATTAAAAAGATCGATCTCCAAACAACGTTTGATGGGCAATACCAGCCCATCAATCACCTTTTGCCTGTTTGGAAGATTAGCTTTGATCGTCCCGATGGCATGGACATTTACATTGAAACCAGTCAGAGCCGCATGGGTACATTTAACAACAATACCCGCAAGGCTTTCCTTTGGCTGTTTGAACAGTTCCATACCTGGCAGTTTTTGGCTGATATCGGCGGCGATATTTTTCGAAATGTAGTATTACTCATCATCATGGTGGTAATGCTGTTCGCCCTCATCAGCGGCTTAACTGTTTATGGTTTAATGTGGAAAAAGTTTAAATCCGTAACTCAAAAGCGAAAAGAAAATGGCGGTGAGGACAAGCGCATCGTTCATCGTTATCACCGGCAGATAGGCCTTATTGTTTCCTTTGTGATGTTTACTTTCGTGATCAGCGGGGCTTTTCACCTTGCCGTAAAATTGTATAACACCGAAACACCAAAGCCTGATTATGGGCAGGTGATCGACAGGAAACAGTTGGCTATTTCCAACCTTCAGCTTCCTGTTACCGACAGTATCATCAAGAGGATAGCTGCGGTTAGCTTTGGTGGTAATACTTATTACCAGGTAACTGATAAAAAGCAGATCTCGTACTTTAACACCTTAACCGGCAAAGAACAAATTAACGGCGATGAGGATTATGCCCGTTTTTTAAGCACCTACTACCATACCAGCCTTGATGCTGATAAATTTTATGGCAGGGTAAAAGTTAACCAGGTAAAGCAGTTTGATAACGAGTACGGTTTCATCAACAAACGCCTGCCGGTTGAAAGGGTAAGTTATGCCGACGGCAGCAATTGGTATATTGAAACTACCTCATCAAAGCTGGCTACAAAAGTTGCAGGAATTGACAGGGCCGAAGGGCTTTCTTTTATATTTTTACACAAATATTTCGGCATGACCTGGGCGGGTAAAGATATCCGCGATATAGTGAGTATGCTGGCCGCCTTAGGTGTGCTGGTAGTATCGTTATTCGGGTTGGCCTCATTCATCAAAAACAAATAATCAATGAAAAAAAGCTTTATCATTTTAGCCTTAGCCGGCCTTGCCCTTGGCGCCTGTAACAGTGCGGTTAAAAGCAACGGCAAAACCGACAGTACCTCAACCGTAAAGAAAAAAGGAAAATACACCTGCACCATGCACCCCGATCTTACCTTTGATAAACCCGGCACCTGCCCTAAATGCGGCATGGCCCTGGTTGAAAGGGATACTACAGAGGATAAGAAATAATCGTTTTAATTCTGCCTCTGACCCGTCATTGCAAGGAAACACCAGGTAAACCCCGAAAAAAAAAGTAATGATGTATAAAACATATTTTAGAGATGGCGCGCGGGGCGCGTTAGTGATAGGAGCGGGTACCGGCCTTGTGGCTAATGCCTGTGCAGTATGAGCGTATAGCACGGGCCACAGGCAACGCCCATATTTATAATATCGATCAAAAAAATATATTTAATAACCAACAACTTACAATCACGTCATTATAAGATAACGAAGCAGTCCCAAACCGTACAGAGAAACGTGCATAACCACTCTGCCTCATGGGGATTGCTTCGTAATGACGCTTTTTTGTTTTGCTATCTTGCACACAGAAAATGTGCTCAATTTCTATCCGTAACAATTACAGCTTCCACCCGTCTCATACTTACAAACAATATAACTTATATCCTGTTATACCCCCTGTTACAAATAAATCACTAATTTTGGCGCTGATGAAAAAGGTGGAAGTATTAAAAATGATTGACCTGGTTGAAGAGATCAAGAAACTTGATGATCTCATACAACAAAGCCGTAAGAAAAAAACTTCTGACTTTGTGATCAACCAGTACGAGGCAAAAAAACTTAAGCTTATTGGTTCAACTATCACTGAACTGGCTTCCGCTCCCATTCAATCAATCGAAAGCTACCAGCTTATTCAAAAGATCCTAAATAAGTATTACCCCAACATTTCTGAAGAAGCTCTGCTTAATGACGATGACATCAGCAAAATAGCAACCGCTATTTAATTAAAGCCGCTTGTTAAAAAGGCGGATAAATGGATGCCGTTTGCTCCAGCGATTCATCGCCTTTCCAAAACACGGTACCGGGATGAAAATGTTTCCATGAGTGCCAGTATTCCTGGTAGGCCTGAATTTTAGCAAGGCGCTGCCCTTTTTGCAAACCTGCCAGGCATAAGCCGTCCCAATCCCAAACCGAAGCGGTTTCCTCGTCGGTAAGCATGCCTTTATCATCCAGTTTAAAATGAAGGGTTTTACCGCTTACTGATGTATTCCAGGCATGATAGCTGAGGCTGTCCTTTTCAATGCCAATAAGCAGTGAACTTTTGTTCAACTCGTCGTTTAACAGGCGTTTGGCGTACATGTGGCGCCAGTCGTAAGCTTTGGCTTTGCCGTTTATGATCACACCAATTACCCAGCTTTTACGCATCAGGGAATCTTTGTTTTTTATAGTGCTGTCGCGGTCGATAGCCTGCACACGGTCATAGTTTTTCAGGTCGGCATAGTCTGCGGTGTATAGCCTGCCGGGTTGTAAAATGAGCGTTTCGGGATGTTTCTGTAACCAGGCCGCCAGGGTTAATTGCTCATAAGGCAGCTCGGTTAATTGTTTTCCTTTCAGCTCCCCAACAGCCGCGTTACCGGTTGCCTGGTACCACCAGGTTTTGGTGTTTTCATCTTCAATTATGGCATTGTAGTGCCTTGCCCCAACCAGCCTGAAGTTTTGCCTTACTCCGTTTATAACCGGACTGTAAACCCTGCCCGTACGGCACATGGTGCAATAAGTAACCAAAACAGGTTTATCGCCTACATCGTCCTGCAGTTTATGATGATAGCCCAGGTAGATGAGCGGATAAGCCTTGGCTACACCGTTGTTTACAACACCCACTACCAGGTAGCTTAGCGGCACCCTGTTTTTTAATCCGTTGGCAAAAACAGCTTTTGTGGTTTCTTTAAACATGGTTTCGGCCTTATACATATAATCGGTTATGTAAAAGCTGCCTATACAAAGCACAAAAACAGCGGCTTTAACAGCCTTTTGTTTAAAGGTATTTTTAGCGTAGAATTTAAACAGGTACCAAACAATGAATAGCAAGCCAATCAAGCGCAGCGGCATGATCACCTTTTCGAGATAATAACACAGGGTTATGGCATTCAGATCCTGGCTGCCGGGAAATGGCATGAGCAGGTAAGCATGAACAAGGCCGGGCACCACCAGTAAAATGATACCTATCCAGAATATTTTAGCACTGTTCCATCTCATGCTTATTCAATAAATCTTCAGCGTTGGGCTGTTACCTCAATAAGTTTATAATTGGTTTATAATTTCCTAATTTATAAAAATTTACATATTACAAAAAATTATCGCCCAAATAAAACGATCGGCGATTATTGCTTTTTTCCATTCTCCACGCTTTTGATCTCTTCCTTACGGTCTTTCTTAAAATCAAAGCTGTTAAATTCCGGCGTTTGCGGCAGGTCAATGGTATAGCTTGTTAACGTTTCAACTTCAATGGTGATATCATCTGCAAGCAAATCAATGATATGGCCCCCACCGGTTTTATCATCAGATAAAAAATGGAAATGGTAGCCGCTGATATGTGCTCCTTCCATCAGTGCGGGGATCTTAAAACCCATGAGATCGCCTTTGATGTGCTTAAAATCAAAAAAATGCTGCCTGTCAAGCATCGCCGCCAAGGGCACATAAGGTTTATCAACCGGCGGGAAAGCCCTTGTTTTAACCATACTAAAATTTCCTTTGATGTGGATAGCGTAGATCCCGTTCTGGTTGGTTAAGATACTGTCGAGATAGCTAAACAGTGCCGATTTAGATAAAGGCTTATTACACTTATATGTTTTTTCGGCATGAAAAAAGCAAACCACAGCATAAGGGGTTTTGCCGGTATCGGCAAGTTGGGTTGTTTTACCCGTTGACTGGGTTTGATAAAGCTTGCCGTTAAACACCATGAGCTCGCCATCAAGCCTGCCTGGGGCGCCCAAACCAAAATCACCGTGTTGTTTTAATTGTTTATACTGATAATAGGAATCATACAAGCCGCCAATAAAGCCTGCAGCATAACCTGCGCTGAATAAATTTTTATCTGTTGTTTTTTGTTGTGCCGATGTTTTAAGGCTTGTAAAGATCATTAAGAGCGAGAAGCATCTCAGGCATAAATTCTTCATGAGGGGGACGTGTTTTTAAAGCCATAAAAGTAGCTCAAAAATCACTCTGGCATCTAACGAAGCCTGTTAAATTTTACTTTGCCCTTACGGGGTTAAGAATTACAGGCCTTAAATTTGTTTAAACATTTAAAATGGAAATGATGAAAGTAGAAATATGGTCGGATGTGATGTGCCCGTTTTGTTATATAGGCAAACGCAGGTTCGAGGAAGCGCTGGCCGGCTTTGAAGGCAAAGAACAAATTGAGATAGAATGGAAAAGCTTTCAGCTAAACCCCGATCTTAAAACCAACCCCAATATCAGCATTAACCAGTACCTGGCCGATATAAAAGGATGGACGCTTGACCATGCCGAACAGATGAACGATCATGTTACCCAAATGGCGGCACAGGCGGGCCTTACCTATAATTTCAGCAAATCGGTTGTGGCTAATAGTTTTAACGCGCACAGGTTAGCTCATCTGGCCAAAAAACATGGATTGGGAGACGCTGCCGAAGAAGCTTTGTTCAGGGCATATTTTACTGAAGGCCTCAATATTGATGATACCGAAACCCTTATTAAAATGGGCACGGCGATTGGCCTGAACGCTGAAGAAATTAAACAAACGCTTGAAAGCGACACCTACGCCGACGATGTAAAACATGATATTGCCGAAGCTCAATATTTAGGTGTGCGTGGTGTTCCGTTTTTTGTAATGAACCGCAAATATGCCGTATCAGGGGCACAGGAAGTGGCCGTATTTAAAGATACCCTTGCAAAAGCATTTACCGGCTGGCAGGAAGAAAACCCCAAACCAGCGTTTGATACAATCGAAGGCGAATCATGCAGCCCCGATGGCGACTGTAAATAATTGAAAAAATTGTAAACCTTTCTTAACATTATTTGTATCAAATAGTTTTTCTCCTACGTACAAAGAGCTAAAATACTTATATTTAAACCGTAAAACCATAAACTATCACTCTTTGTATATATGAAAAAAATTTACTGCAAAGTAATTACCCTTCTTTTAATAGCAGCTTCGGTAAGTAGCTGCAAACTTGACCCTCCTCTCGGCCCGGATAAAGAAACAAAAGCTATTGACGTTGTCCCTGCTACAAATACAGGAACGGGCACTGGTACGGGAACCGGGACAGGCACTGGTACGGGAACCGGGACAGGCACTGGTACAGGAACCGGGACAGGCACTGGTACAGGAACCGGGACAGGCACGGGAACTGGTACAGGCACCGGGACGGGGACAGGTACAGGAACGGGCACAGGAACAGGAACCAGCACTGCCGACGATGGATCTGATTACCCAGCTACTTCGCAGGGAACCATCTCCTACCAGGTTGATGGGGGTGCCAAGGTTGTAAAGAGCGGCCCTATGCTTACATCTATCGATCAAAGTCCGATATCTACTACCGGAACTACTATGATTTCGTACATCAATGGTAATGGTTCGGACATATTTCAGTTAGGAGCCAATACAGTGGTCGCAGGCACCTATGATCTAATAGATTTGAATGTTAATTTGGGTGCAAATATAGATGCTACTTTTTTGGGTGGCAAAGTTAAGTTTACAACGTTAAATCATTCAAGCGCAAGCAAAGGAAATGCAGTAGGTACTTTCAGGGCTGAGTTTAAAAACCTGAGTACCGGTATATCATATGTCGTTGTTGGCTCCTTCAATGTAAAAACTTAACAATATAAAACAAGATTATAGAAGCGTTCGCTTTCAGTCAATTACAGGCTAAGCGAGCGCTTTTCCATTTATATAGTGTTTAATTCACCTAAAAGTAAAAAACGATTTAGCTTATTAAAAGTACAATTAATTGCCTTATATTTGTGGCAATTAACCATAGTGTCATTTAGACACTATGGCAATACTAAAACATGAACAATTTCCCGCAAAAAACAGATATCATTAACAAACTAACGCTCCGCATTGCCGTGGGTGCTATGTTTTTTATGGCGGGGTTAAGTTTCTCCAGCTGGGCATCGCGTATTGCTACTGTTCAGCAAAATTTAGGTTTATCAGATGCCGGTTTGGGTGCCGTGTTATTTGCCCTGCCTGTAGGCCTTATGTGTTCCCTGCCTTTTTCGGGCTGGATCATCACCAAAATAGGCAGTAAAAAACTCGTTATCGCCGCGCTATTGGTTTATGCTGCCGCATTGGTGAGTTTAGGCCTCGCACAAAATACGTTTCAACTTATCATCTGCCTGCTATGCTTCGGCTTTGCAAGCAATTCTGTAAACATTGCGGTAAACACGCAGGCAGTGGCTACCGAGCAGCTTTACCAGCGGCCCATTATGGCTTTTTTTCACGGACTGTGGAGCCTGGCCGGTTTTACCGGAGCAGGTATAGGCACGTTCATGATAGCCAACGGCATTATCCCTTTTCATCATTTTTCATTAATGCTGATCGTGATAGCGATTGGCGTGGCCGTAGCTGCCCGTTATCTGAAAGATGATAAAGTAACCGATTCCGGGCCTGTATTTGTAATGCCCGATAAATCGCTCATCAAATTAGGTATCATAGCCTTCTGTTCCATGATTTGCGAAGGCGCCATGTTCGACTGGAGCGTGATCTACTTCAAAAAAGTGGTGCTGGCTCCCGAGGCGTTGGTTGGCATAGGCTTTACTACATTCATGTTCACCATGGCAGGCGGACGTTTTGTGGCCGATTGGTTTGCTCACAAGTTTGGCTTAAAACGCACCTTACAGGTTAGCGGCTCATTAACCGCAATGGGTTTGTTAATAGCCGTAGCTTTCCCCTATGTTTATACGGCCATGGCAGGCTTTTTACTGGTTGGTGCAGGTGTATCATCTGTAGTACCAATGGTATACAGCGCTGCCGGTAAATCAAAAACTATGTCGCCGGGCGTTGCACTGGCTGCAGTATCAACTATTGGTTTTATGGGCTTTTTAGTCGGTCCGCCGGTTATCGGTTTTATAGCAGGAATTGCTACCCTCAGGGCCTCTTTTATCCTGATTGCCTGTATGGGAATTTCGGTAGTAGTGGTATCAACAATGGCCAAAATTGATTCGGATAATACCAAAGAGGAATTACCCAACGAAACAACAACCGTTGATTTTAGTCCTCCTGTTCCAAATCCGCAGCGGCAGGATTAAGCAGGTATTCAAACTGCTCGTACCCGTTGTGAAAAATAAACTTCAGCCTTTCCTTCGGTAAATTAATATCCAAAGCCATCAGCGCAAGCGTTTCAGGCAGGTTATCCCTTATCAGTTTAAGATCCGTAACATGCGGCATCTCCACAAAAATATCATCTCCCTGGGGCTTGATCTCCCAACCATTTAAATGAGCGTTTTTCAATGTATTTATCCATTTTTGCTGATAGTTATTCATAATATCCGGTTTCATTGATAAATGTTTTATGGCCGGGTTTTGTTTTAATACGATGTAATCGGCAGATCATCTCACCAAAAAATCAAACTTAATCCCTATTTTAGGCATCTATGAAACAAAGCTACCCTATTGATAAAATCACGCAGCCGGTAAGCAAATTCATAAACCAGGAACATACCGGCGGCATAGTGCTTTTTATCAGCGTAATTGCGGCTATCATATGGGTAAACTCGCCTTTTCGGCACAGTTACCACCAACTTTGGGAACTCAAACTATCGCTCGGTTTTGATAAATATGTTTTAAACCATCCCCTGCACCTTTGGATCAACGACGGCCTTATGGCTTTGTTTTTCTTTGTGATAGGCCTCGAGTTAAAACGCGAGTTCATGGCCGGCGAACTATCCTCTGTAAAAAAAGCTTCATTACCGATGTTTGCCGCGTTGGGCGGAATGCTGGTGCCTGCTTTCATCTTTTTCCTTTTTAATACCGGTAAGCCATCGGCCCATGGCTGGGGGATTCCGATGGCTACAGATATAGCCTTCGCGCTGGCTTTACTATCTATGGCGGGCAAACATATTCCATCCTCTGTAAAAGTTTTCCTATCAGCATTGGCCGTTGCCGATGACCTCGGCGCTGTTTTAGTTATTGCTCTTTTTTACAGCAGTCACATAGCGCTTGTGCCGCTTACCTTTGGGGTTTGGCTGCTGGTGCTGCTGCTTATCGGCAATAAAATGGGGATCAGGAGTACCGCTTTTTATTTGATCATAGGCTTCGCTGTTTGGATAGCTTTTTTACTTTCAGGCGTCCACGCAACTATTGCGGGTGTATTGGTGGCTTTTACTATTCCAGCACGTACCCGCATCAGCGAGATCAGTTACACCCAATCTGTAAAGCAATACCTTACCGATTTTGAAAACGAGCAGCCCAACAACAGTACGCTTATAACGCCCGAACAGCACCACATTATTGATAAAATAAAAAAGCTGAGCCTTGACGCCGAAACTCCGCTGCAAAAAATTGAACACATCCTGCATCCCTGGGTAGCTTTCGTCATCATGCCGCTTTTCGCTTTAGCCAATGCCGGGATTATTGTTAGCCATGACTTTTTCTCGTCACTGGCCAACCCTGTTAGCATGGGTGTGGCTACAGGCCTGCTTGCCGGCAAGTTTACAGGTGTATTGCTCTTTACCTGGCTCATGGTAAAATTTGGCGCACAATTACCCGCAGGTTCATCCTGGAAACAAATGACAGGTGTGGCTTTGCTTGCAGGCGTAGGTTTTACCATGTCCCTTTTTATATCGGCACTGGCCTTTGATCATGCCGAAATGATTGACCAGGCCAAATATGGGATCCTGTTAGCGTCCTTGCTGGCCGGGATATCGGGTGTAGCTGTTTTAAGCAAAAAGTCGAAGGCTTAAAGCATAAAGCCAAAATGAATGTATTATCCACCTCCTCTATGAACCATGAACTATCATCCATGAACCGCAAGGCTACTGCTTCCAATTTGGCTTACCATAAATGCCCAGTGGTGTTATGCGGTTTTGGAAAATGGTTTGCGGGCTATTATAAAACTTTATAAAATCACCGGCGCTGGTTTGGCCGGGGTATGGAACGTAATAATGATGATCGTTTCCGTTGCGCCATGCCATTACGTAGGATACTTTATGCTTAGCGAGGGTTTGCAGTATTATATCCGTCCACCAGTTGGACATGGGGACACCTTCATAGCCGGTTTCGGGCAGGCATGTTATTTTATGGTGTTTTACAGCGATGCCATCAACAATGGCAAGGCGTTGATCCAGCTTAGCTTGAAAACGCTCAACGCTTTGCGTACAATAATTATCAAAGCCTATAAAATCCGCGTAAGCATCGCCGGGATAGCGTTCCAAAAACTCATATTCCGATTCAAAATCAGCCGCCGAATATACGATGAGCAAGTTATGCAGCTTCTTTTTATCCCGCAGGTAATCGATAGTAAAACGCCACAGGGCTTTAAATTCATCGGGGGTACAGGTGTTTTTGCACCACCAAAACCAATTGCCCGTAAGCTCATGAAATGGCCGGAACAATATCGGGATAGCCTCGCCTTCCGGGCCTTTCATTTCAGCTAAATAATTGGCCGCACGATCAAGATATCCAACATATACATCATGAAACGCGCCGCCGGGGATAAGATCTTTTACGGTATGCTGCGTGGTATCCCAGGCGGTTTTGCCATTGACCGGGTTATCCATATGCCAGCAAAATGTATTGATGCCGCCGCGCGCATAAACATCTTTAACAAACCGCTTCTGCTGTTCAAAGGCGATTCCGTTAATATCGTGAATGCTGTCGTGCTCAATCCTGGCCAAATCCCAGCCATACAGGGCCGGGTATGATCCGGTAACACTCTTAACATCTGAGCGGTCCGGTTCATTACGCCATCCCACACCATAAGCCAGGTCATCGTGGTGACCAAATATTACCCCCACGTTAAGCAGGCGCTGCATACTGTAAAAAAGCTGCCGGGCTTCGGTTGTGGCATGTTTATCGGCAGGTTCAAACAGCTGCGCCATAGCGGTTGAACTATGGATCAGCAGGTATAAAACAGCAATCCTTCTAAAAAATTTTATCATATTCACTGCCGCTAAGTTACACCATTTGAAGGCCTGCTTTGTCGCTAATTTATCGGGCCTATACGCCTGATAATTTCAATACACGCACGGCTGTTATGATAGGGGCATTTCCAAAGCCCTGCTTTGTCCTCGCCGGGCATAATACTGCCATCGGCTTTGATACCCCAAAACCATTCACCGTTTTGTTTATCCAGTATTTTATCTTTTATAAAAGCCCAGTTTTTAAGGACCAAGTGAAAGTATTTATCACTACCGCTAACCTGCCAGGCGTTGTAAAAACCTACCATAGCTTCGGCCTGTACCCACCAGTGTTTTTCTTTGATGAGGTGATCATCCGCCGGTTCATATTCATACCATAAGCCACCATCAACGTCTAAACCCTGTATAGTTGCTTCTGCTATCGCGATGCAAGTGCTGCTGACCCTTGTAATCATTTCATGATTGCCGATAACTTCAGCGGCCTCCAGTAAAAGCCATGTAGCTTCAATATCGTGCCCATACGATATGGTTTCCGACCGGCGGTTCCAATCCTCATCAAAAAACAGCACGAGGTGCCCGGTTCCAGCATCAATAAAATGATCAAAAAAATTATTGATCAGGGTTTCAATCTGCTGTTTAAGTCCGTCATCGGGCCAGATGCGGTACAGGTTGGTATAAGCTTCCAGTACGTGCAGATGGGTGTTCATGGTCTTTTTCTCATTGGCATCCTTAGCGCTTAGCCTAAGATCGCCGAGCGGCTGCCAATCGCGCGTGAAAGCTTCGAGATAACCCGTTTTATCCTTGTCGTAACTTTTATTGATCAAAAGATGATAGAGGCCGATGGCTTCCTCCTTTACCCTTTCCGATTTCGAAGCTATATGATATTCACTCAGCGCGTAAATGGTAAAGGCATTGGCATATACCTGTTTTTTTGTATCCAACATATCGCCTTTGTAATCAACCGACCAATACACGCCGCCAAACTCATCATCAACAAAATGAGCTTTGATATAATCATAGGCCCGCTTAGCTGCCTGTAAATAAGCTTCATCAGGATTTTGATTATAAGCAGCAGAAAAACTCCACAGGATGCGCGCGTTTAAGACCGAACCTTTGGGGGCACCGGGAGTAACCTGGTTATCACGGTTAATCTTGCCCCAAAAACCACCGTTTACTCCATCTACAGTATAATTAAGCCAATAGTTGAGGATATTTTTCAACTCACCTGTTAGCTCATTGCTGAAGACAGCAAGCTGATGATTTGAAACAGTATTTGATGGTTGAAGCATGTTTAAATCTCTGTTCAGGCGCCGGCTCCCTGTAATTGGCTTAAAGCTTTATTTTTATCGATAATATTGTACACTGCCTGTACCGATGAGGCCGAACGCAAACCATCGGCCGGTGTGTTCATGGCATAGTCTATCAGTTTATCAATTGTAGTAGTGGCTACATGCATGCGGGTATCTGAGGACGCATAATAAACATAAACCGATCCGTTATCATCGGCTATCCAGCCATTACAGAACACTACATTGGATACATCGCCGATACGCTCCTCACCGACCGGTGCCAAAAAATAACCTGCTGGTTGGTAAAGTACTTTAGTAAGGTCATGAAGGTCGGTCATAAACATGTACAACACATAACGTAAACCAGCAGCTGTATTGCGTACGCCATGCGCCAGGTGCAGCCAGCCTTTTTCCGTTTTGATTGGCGCCGGGCCCTGGCCATTCTTGGCTTCGTAAACGGTATGGTAGCTTTTATTGTGAATGATTGTTTCATGGTCAACAACCGCGTGCTCCATAGTATCGCACAAGCCAAAACCTATTCCACCACCGGTCCCTGCACTGATAAAACCATCCTGCGGACGGGTATACAAGGCATACTTACCATCAACAAACTCGGGGTGTAATACCACGTTGCGCTGCTGGGGCGAGTTGGTTTTCAGATCGGGCAGGCGCTCCCATTTTACCAGGTCCCTGGTGCGCGCGATACCGCAGGCTGCTATCGCCATCGACTGATCATATGACGGGGCTTCGGGGTCACGGCGTTCGGTACAAAACAGGCCATAGATCCAGCCATCTTCATGCTGGGTAAGGCGCATATCGTACACATTGGTATCGGGCTCATCGGTTTGGGGCAGTTCAACCGGGTAATCCCAAAATTTAAACCCATTGATCCCATCAGCACTTTCGGCCACAGCGAAAAACGATTTCCGATCGGCGCCTTCAACCCTCGCTACCATAAGGTATTTGCCGTTAAACTTTATAGCGCCGGCATTAAAAACCGCGTTAATACCAAAACGTTCCATTAAATGAGGGTTGGTTTTAGCATCAAGATCATATCGCCACTCAAGCGGGGTATGGGCGGCAGTAAGCACAGGATATTTAAACCGGCAAAAAACACCGTTGCCTGTTTCCTCAACCTGGTTTTGCCGGTTAATCAATTGCGCTTGTTCGGCCTGTAGTTGAATGAGCCTTTGGTTAAATTCCTGCGTCATATAGTTTTTTATCAATAGTCTTTTAATTTATTCCACCATGTTTTTTTCAGTATGGTAATAGTAACCACCAGTATGGCTATGGTAACTATGAGCGATGCTTTTTGTGCCAGTATCAGGTACATGGGCAGTATGGTAAGGCAGCATTGTGTAATAGTACCGATAACCACGTTGAACATGTTTAGCTTAAAGTTTTTGTTAGGCACAAATGATGGATTTTTCTCCATTACCAAAGCCTTAACAGGCCCCCAAAAGCCCCACGGCCTTACGGTGGTATAAAACGACCGCAACACGGTCATATCCGTTGGCGCTGTAGCGTACGAGCCGATAACCGAGCCCCCCAGCGAGATGACAAACAGCACCGGGAACCAGTACAACAGTTGGATCGAAGGGATAATAAGCGAGAATATCATGGCTGACAAAATCCCCGAAAGCATCCCGTAAAAAAAACCGTTGGCATTAAAGCGCCACCAATGCCATTTAAGTACGTTACTGGCTATATAACCGCCATAAAGTGCCGATACTATCCATTGCAGCACACTGTTCACATCCTTTACAAAAAAGCCGAGTATCACGCCTACCGCTACCACAAAAACCCCCACCATGTAATTGGCGGTGATGATTTTTTTGGTAGATGCCTTCGGGTTGATGTATTTGAGGTAGATATCATTCACAATATAAGCCTGCGCCGCGTTCATGGTACCGCTAAAGGTGCTCATGAAAGCCCCAAGCAAACCGGCCAGCAGCAAGCCAACCAAACCAACGGGCAAAAAGTTGTTGATCACGGCCGGCAGGATGCGTTCAAAATCAATAGCCCCTTTGGCGTCTTTCAAATCCATTTGGTGATAAAAAAGTACACCCAGGATAGTTAAACTCACAATAAGCGAATAACGGATAGGCAGCAGGATGATATTTACAAAGCCGCTCATTTTGCTGGCCTCTTCGGGCGAGCGGGTGGAGAGGATCTTTTGCATATCATAATTAGGCGCGGGCCCGGCAACTGCCGCGAAGAAACCTTTAAAGGTCATCATCATGAAAAACAGGCCGAACAGCGAATAACCATCTTCTTTGATCTTGTTATTTACCTCGTTGATGATTCCCGTCCAGCTGAGGCCAAGATTTTTACCAAAAAAAGGGCTATACCAGCCATCGGGCACATTGAGGTGGTTGCCGCTGAGTTTGCCTGCAGCTATGAAACTGATCCACACGCAGGCTACGGTCATAATGCCGTACTTGATCATATCGCCCAATACAATACTATGCATGCCGCCTATGATAGAATAAAACATGGCAAATAGTGTAAATATGATCCCGTACATATGCGGTACATACTGAGGCGCCACGTGGAAGGGCACATAAGCTTTAACCAAATCCCAGGGGATAAATATTTCAATGAACTTGCCCAAACCGATAAATCCGTAGGCTAAAAAACCGAAACAGCTCAGTAGCGCGAAAGCGATAACTACCACATTTGACCCTTTTACTCCCGGCCCGGTTTTACCGAAACGGGTTGCCAGCCACTCGGCACCTGTTGCCGCGTTTGAGCGGCGCAGCCAGCGCGACAGATACATCATCAAAAACACCTGGTTAAATACCGGCCACAGCCAGGGGATCCAGATGCTTTTCATGCCATAAACAAAGCACAGGCTTACCATCCACATGGTGCCACTGATGTCGAACATATCGGAGGCATCGCTTAAACCCAGTTTATACCAGGGTAAAGATTTGCCGCCCAGCATGTAGCTTTCCTTATTTTCGCGGGCTTTTTTACGGTACCATAAACCAATAAAAATGGTGCTCAGCAGGTATAAAACTATAATGGCAACATCAAGTAAGTGTAACTTCATCTTGTCTGATTTTGTCTGAACCGGAATTTTTTGAATTAAATAATTGTCAGAATACTACAATCCTGGTTTAAAAATGGCCAAATACAATAAATTCGACGAATTCATAAATTCCAAAAATTCGAGTTCAGACACCCTAACTGTCATTACTCAAAAATGAATTTATTATCAGCAACTTTATAATACTTTTTTAACCTTATATTTAACTTTATCGATAGGCTGATACATTTTTAACCAGCCATGAAGCCAAATAAATACCAGTTAAATAAATACGCGGTTTCCGGTATAGGTTTCCCTGAATTCTTTGGGAATACACATTTTTTTACGCTTAAAGATCCTGTTGAAATTGGAGATATTGTTAAAGCCGCATTTATAGGCAATTTCGGCTACCGTGGTTGTAGAGTCAATAAGCATCCTGGAAGCATGCCCAAGCCTGATCTCGTTCAAACTGTCAATAAAGGTTTTGCCCGTGCGCTTTTTGATAAACCTGCTAAATGAAGCTTCGGGCATATTGGCAATTTTAGCTACTTCGGCAAGGGTGATTTGCTTGTTATAGTTAATGTTCATGTGCTCAAACACTTTTTCGATGCGGCGGCTGTTGTAGTAAAACTTCTCATTTGTAAAGCTTGGATCCGACAGCATTTTCATATTGCGAGAAATTGACAGGTCATGAAGAATGGACAGAAGCTCTAATACGGAGTCAAAACCGCTCTTTTTATCCAATTGCATAATCCTGTCTTTAAGCGCGTAAATAGTGTCCGATGAGAAAGAAATCCCCCTTTGCGAGCGCTCGAGCATGCTTTTTACAAAACTTAACTGATTTCGCTTCAGAAACTTTTCATCAAACAGATCTTTATGAAACTGGATGGTAACTTCAGTTATATCTTCGCTTTGACATTGGTGCGTAAACCAGGCATGGTATAAGTTTGGGCCTATCAGCGCCAGCTCTACTTCTTCAATAACCTCAATATGGCCACCCACTACCCTTTTGGCCCCTTTGGCGTTGATAATTAAATTAAGCTCGTATTCGTCATGATAATGAAGCGGAAAGTCAAATTTCTTTTTTACCCTCGAAAAAATAGTAAAACAATCACTTGGCGTTAGCGGAGTTATCTCCCGCATTACATTACTTGTAGTCATAAAATCCCACTAAAATAAGTTTACTAATTAATGATACTAATTTAACACTTTTATACTTTCAAAATGTCAATTAAACAATTAATTATTAATTTTCGTTACTTCATCGCCTATTATGCCTCCTTACAGCACCGTAACCAATTAAAATGTGCCTGCAGGGTTTAACGTTAGTTGTATGGCAAAATCACAGTTAACCTCACTATCTGATAATTTGCCGTTAATATCAAGCCGTGAAAACTCAAATGAATTTGGCAGCGCGTTTTAAAATGCCTGGTAATACAGTATAATATAAGGCAACTTATCAAAATTTTACACTTCATTAACTAATATTTTAGGGGCTGTACTGCGCTATATAAATTTTAACTTTTAGGTTTGCAGACAAATTGGTTTAAACATTTAACCCAAACGGTCAAAGGTTTATTTAGCCGTAATTTAATCTGTCATTAATACTGTATTGATAATTTGCCGGCAGAGATTTTGGCCGGCCTTTTGCTACAGCATTTTATAATTGATTTAGCATCAAATGTACTTTTAATGCACGGGCAAGATGTAATACTTTTTTTTCATTATTTAGTTTTAAATTACCAAAAACGTTTAAATTACTACTGTAAACACTCAAAATAAAGCATCGATGCCTAATACTTTTATGTCATTTTATCAATTAACAAACTCTTTTTAAAACGATTTAAAAAGTTGCCCAAAGTATCTTAGTGAAATAAAACACGGTACAGCAAACAAACACCTGCGGGTTTTGTAGAGTTACCATACGCATATACAAGTACATTTTTAATGGACAATACGCAAAGCATAACCAGGCATACAAACAAAAGATTCGTGAAGCTTAAACAAAGCCTGAGCGACTTTTTTTTAACGCTTTATCGCATAAATCAGTTTATCATCCGCTTTTTTAAAGAAGCTTTTGTACCGCCTTTTGAACTTAAGGAAGTTATACGCCAGTGTTATGAAGTAGGTGTGCGTTCATTTACCCTGATATCGGTTACGGGTTTTATTGTGGGGGTTATATTTACCAAGCAATCAAGGCCATCATTATCACAATTTGGCGCCGAATCGTGGTTGCCCTCGCTGGTATCTATAGCCATTATGCGTGCGCTTGCGCCATTGGTTACCGCACTGATAGCATCCGGAAAAGTAGGCTCAAGCATTGGCGCCGAGCTGGGATCCATGCGCGTTACCGAGCAGATAGACGCGATGGAAGTATCGGGCACCAAACCATTTAAATACCTGGTATGTACCCGCGTGCTGGCTACCACGCTTACTATTCCAATTTTATCAACCTATACAGGCTTTGTGGCTTTATTTGGCGGGTATTTAAATGTAACCATGAACGAAGGCACCACCTGGACAACTTTTATACAGGAAGTTTTTGAGCCGCTAACCTTTACCGATTTTGTGGCATCGCTTATAAAATCAATTGTATTTGGCTTTACCATTGGCATTGTGGGCTGCTACCAGGGCTATAACTCCAATAAAGGAACCGAAGGCGTGGGTAAAGCTGCAAACGGCGCGGTAATTACCGCCATGTTCCTGGTGTTTATTGAAGAAGTTATTATTGTACAGATAACCGGCTGGTTCCGCTAATTTATGGAGATATGAAAAAGGCAGCAGTACAGACAGATCATAATAACCCGGTTATCAGCATCAGGGGCTTAAAAAAAGCTTTCCAGGATTATGCCGTGCTCCGCGGTATCGACCTTGACCTGTACCAGGGCGAAAACCTTGTGGTGCTTGGCCGCTCAGGTACAGGTAAGTCGGTACTGATCAAGATCATATCGGGCCTGCTTAAACCCGATGAGGGTATGGTAAAAGTATTCGGCCAGGACATCGCTCATATTACCGAAGATGACTTACAAAAATTACGCATCCGTATAGGCTTTTCGTTTCAGAACAGCGCTTTGTACGATAGTATGACCGTGCGCAAAAACCTGGAGTTCCCGTTGGTGCGTAACAAACGTAACCTTACCCGCGCGGAGATCAATACCGCGGTTGAAACGGTGCTTGACGCGGTTGGACTTTCGCAAACCATTAACCAGATGCCATCCGAGCTTTCGGGCGGGCAGCGTAAGCGTATAGGCATTGCCCGCACGCTGATCCTGAACCCCGAGGTTATGCTGTATGATGAACCCACTGCCGGCCTCGACCCTATAACCTGCATCGAAATCAATGACCTGATTAACGAGGTGCAGCAGCGGTATAATACATCATCCATCATTATAACACATGACCTGACCTGCGCCAAGCAAACCGGCGACAGGATAGCCATGCTCTTAGACGGGCAGTTTCAGCGCACCGGTACTTTCGACGAGGTGTTTAACACCACCGATAGCCGGGTGAAACCATTTTACGATTACAACTTTATTGAATAACACTTAGATAAGATATACCATTATCATGGATCCAGCAGAAAACAGAAAATCGATCATAGTAGGCATATTCCTGGCACTCGGGCTCATATTGTTTATATTGGGGGTATTTACCCTGGGCGGCCAGCAAAAAGCCTTTGTTAAAAATATAAAGTTAAGCGCCGTATTTACCGATGTTGCCGGTTTAAAGAAAGGTAACGCCATTTGGTTTTCGGGCGTTAAAGTTGGTACTATCAGCAATATCAAATTTATCGGCCCGTCAGAGGTCCAGGTGTATATGAATGTTGATGAGGCTACACAGCAATACATCCGCCGCAACGCGATGGCCAAAATAGGCTCAGACGGTTTGATAGGTAATAAAATTATTGTGATAGAAGGCGGAACCGCACAGGCACCGGTAATTGAAGATGGTGACGTACTGCAATCCGAAAAAATGCTCTCGACCGATGACATGCTTAAAACCCTGCAGGATAATAACCAAAACCTGTTAGCCATCACTAACGATTTTAAATCATTAAGCCATAACATATTGCAGGGTAAAGGTACCGTTGGCGCATTATTAGCCGACAGCACCATGGCGATACAACTGCGCGGCGCCATGCGCAACCTGCAGGCCACTACTCAAAGTGCTGCTTTAATGGCTGTACAGCTTGACCAGTTTAGCCGTAAAATGAACACCAAAGGCGGCCTTGCCGATAAAATGCTTACGGATACAGCTACCTTTGCTCAAATTAAACAGGCTGTAGGCCAACTGCAGCAAACCGCAGCAAACGCTTCAACACTTACCAGCAATCTTACCAGGGCAAGTAACAAGCTTAACACTACCGATAATGCTCTGGGTGTATTATTGAACGATCCCAAAGCGGCGGTGCAAACACAATCGGCCATTAATAACCTGCAGGCAGCATCTATCAAATTAAATGATGATCTGGAAGCTGTTCAGCATAACTTTTTCCTGAGAGGTTTTTTCAAAAAGAAAGAAAAAGCAAAGGCTGATAGTTTGAAAGGGAAACAGTAATTACTTAAAAACTTATTTCTATTTCCTTTTTGAGTGGCTCATGCCGTTGTTGGTGTTGTCACCAACAACTTTTTTGCCTGTTTTGTCTCTTATAATCACGAAATCACCATTTGCTATGCACGTAGTAATTGAGCGGCGCGGAGTTGTTGGTGACAACACCAACAACGGCGAAGACTTTTAAAATACAATTCTTTTTAAGTCCCTCTCTCCCGGAGAGGGATTTAGGGTGAGGCAAAAAAAATGCGTTCCGTATCTCACCCCGGAACGCAATCCCGACAACATCTCATTGATATCGATCAATTATCAACAATCAGATACTTAAATAAACAAAATTTTAAAATATCCGATTGTTTACACCTAATGTCCTTTTTCAGATCAAATAATTTTATTTACACCGGGGACTTTCACCAGCATCGACGACAACAGAAAACTGCCTGTCACAGCCAGCGGACCAACAATCAACAATTTATAAGCCGGATCCATTGGCCAACTTATGGCAGCCACCGAAAGGGAGATGAGCACCAAGGGATGAAAAATATATACGCCGAATGCTGCACGCGACATGCTTTTCCCAACGGCGGATTGCCCTGTCCACTTATGCTTCGCGATGATCAATAAGGCTGACATAATGAAAATACCTGTAAACTGTTCCCAAAAGGCGTACATTAACGATTGCCAGTGCCCCTCTCCGCTAAACGTTTCGATAGAACTATGCGTGCTTTCTTTTATAAAATAAATTGCCGGAAATACCGCAAAAATCATAAAAGCTGACAGCCATGCAAACAACCTACCTGTTTTGATATCAAAACTGTTAAGCCAGTTGTTTCGTGATGCTATTATTCCCATCCAAAACATGCCTATGTATTGCGCAAAATGCCCTAATTGAAAGCCAACCGGCTTAAGTATCCACCCAATTGGAAAAACCATTCGTACGATATATGAAATTAACCCTAATGCCGCAGCAAATATGATAATGGAAAAAGCTGATGGCGCTTTTTTTAACTGTTGGCTTTGGGGCCTTATCATTGAATTGATCAGCACAAAAATTAAGCTGAATAACAATAAAGCAGCTACAAACCAAAGTACCCCAAAATCTATCCATCCATCAAAACCACCTAAATATTGAAGATAGGTAACCTGATGCCCTTCAGCAAAACGGTACACAATATAACTCAGCACCGGCGACAGGATAAATGAGTAAAACACCAGCGGGACACCTAAACGCTTTAATCTGTCGGCAGTAAAACGTGCAGTGCTTTTCTTTTGCAATGACGACGCCGTAAAGTAGGCCGAAATAAAAAAGAATAGACCCATAAAAAACGACTGATTTACGGCCACGAAAAGCGACATAGGTATAATTGCCCCTGTATGTGTTGTTTTATCCGTAAAATACCAGCCTCCCGGCGCTCCGTAAGTAATAAAAGTATGGTGCAGCACCACCAAAACCGTCAGCGCAACTTTTAAATTATCAATATAAAGCAGTTTTGAAGTGGCCGGATTCAGGACGTTATTTTCAACAGGGGGAGGATCGGTTAACAGCATATTAGGGAATTGTTTCAGACACTAAGATACCATAAACTTCTACATGTTACACCCGTGGCTGCATCGTAGTAAATTATATACAATTACAGGCAATAAAAGCGATGTGAAATCTCCCCTTTTTACTTCGCACATTTTGCGTAATTTCTCTTTAATTTGCAACATATCTTCGATACATTTCGTTGAATATTAAAAACATACCATTTAACGGACCCTAATTTGAATACGCGGTTACAAACATCTGCACCCATGGGCCAGAGCAAATCGGCAGCCGTACTTAACCTGTACAACAGTTATTCAGCAAAGCTTTTAGGCTACATTTATGAGGTTGTGCAAAATAAGCCGATAGCTGAACAGTACCTTTCAGCTGTTTTTAACGATGTACCAAACGAGCTTGAGGAATTTTCAAAAAGCGGAACAAGCGCCTTTTGTCGTTTGCAAATCATGGCGCGCGAAAAATTGGTCCACTTTTTTGAGGCGTTAGAAAATGATACCGATAAAAGAGCCTGGGAAAATTTACCCTGGGTCAATAACCGGTATGTAACTTTAATGCCCCCCTTTCAACAGCAGGTTTTTTGCGATATTCATTACCAATGCAAATCGGCAGGAAGCATTGCTATAGAACTGAATAAAACAGAAGAAGAAATCAGAAAAACGTTAAAAGAATGTTTTACCATTATCAGGAACGGGAGGAACAATGAAAGAGTACATTGATAGTGGCATACTTGAAGTTTTTGTAATGGGCGCAGCTACCGACGAGGAAGCAAGGGAGCTAATGTACATGAAGGCAAAATACCCTGAAGTAAATGAGGCCCTGAAGCAATTGGAAACAGATATGGAAAAAATAGCAGGTGAAATGGCTATTTCACCGCCTCCGCATATGTGGGAAAAGATAGAAGATGAGATAGACGGCCTTATCCGCCTGGAAAATCCGGCACAACCGGTTAAATTCCGCACTTCAGGCGATGATCAGAATAAGCATAAAAAAGCACCTCCCGAGGATCAATTCATCTCGATTGAATCGGAATCGAACCATATGCGCCTGCATAAATCGTGGCGCTGGATCTTTGCTGCTGTGTTTGTGCTAGGGAAGATCTTTTTAGGCTTCGCGATATATTTTTACCTTGAAAACCGCCAAACCAGACAACAATTACAGGAGTTAAAAACCGAGATCAGGGAATTGAAGAAAAGATAGAGGTTGGTGGTTGGAGATTAGAGGTTAGATTTATTTAAAAAAATATTTGAGGTATCCCGAGGGATGCCTTTTTTGTTGTTTATTAAACCACCACCTCTTAACTTTAGCTTATGGAAAACGACTATCTAACCAGTGTAAAAAAGCAGTTTGCTTATTACAAATCCCTCGGCGAAAAAACGTTTGAACAACTTACCGACGAACAATTATATTGGCAATATAACCCCGAATCAAACAGCATTGCCATGATCGTGAAGCACATGGCAGGCAATATGATTTCCAGATGGACTGATATTTTTACTACTGACGGCGAAAAACCCACCCGTAACCGGGAAGCTGAATTTACCCCTTCTACCCCCACCCGCCAAACAATTACCGAAACCTGGGAACAGGGATGGCAATGCCTTTTTGATACGCTTGATAAACTAACCGCCGACGATCTCGGTAAGATAGTCTATATCCGCAACCAGGGCCATACGGTTATGGAAGCCATTAACCGGCAACTGGCCCACTACCCCTACCATGTTGGCCAGATCGTTTTTTTAGGTAAGATGCTTTGCGATGAAAACTGGCATTCATTATCCATCCCCAGGGGGCAGTCTGAAAATTACAATGCTGATAAATTTGCTCAGGAAAAGCGAAAGGTTCATTTTACGGATGAGAAATAGCTTATTCAACCCATGAATTAAAAACACGTTCTCTGGGCTGTTAAAACGATATTTTTGAATGTAGAGACGCATAATTGCGTCTCCTGCTTGCCATTTACGCTACCTGATACGCTTTTGAAATCGGCCTGTCCTCTGAGAGACGCAATTATGCGTCTCCACAAAATTCATTTTTAAACAATTCCCGGCATCACGCTTGAAATCGCAGCTTTAAACATTTTTCGAATAAATTTCCGCAACCGATTAATTGCATTTATATTTGCAATCGAACGGTTGCAAAAAGAGACTTTTATGAGAAGAGATGTATTTCAGGCCATTGCCGATCCTACCCGCAGGGCCATTATTAGTTTGCTTGCTTTGCAGGCTATGACACCCAATGCCATTGCCGAACATTTTCAAAGCAGCAGGCAAGCTGTATCCAAGCATATTCAAATCCTGAGCGAATGCCAGCTGGTTAATCAAAAACAAACCGGTCGTGAAATTTATTATCATTTTAACGCACAAAAAATGAAAGAAGTGGATGTTTGGATGGACCAGTTCCGCGCCCTGTGGGAAACCCGTTTTAGCCAGTTAGATAACGTGTTACAAAACCTAAAAAACAAACAGTCATGACAAACAACGAAACAGTATTCACTAAAGACCTGCAAAACAAAAGGCTTAATGTGGTAAGAACTTTTGACGCGCCACTCAATTTAGTATGGCAGGCATGGACCGAAAGTGAGATCCTTGACCAGTGGTGGGCACCAAAACCTTATCGCACCGAAACAAAAACAATGGACTTTAGGGAAGGCGGCTACTGGTTATACCAGATGGTTGGCCCGGAGCATACTGAACATCCAACATGGTGCAAGGAAGAGTATAAAACCATCGTAGTTCCGCAAAAAATTGCCAATGCTGTTTCCTTTTGTGATGAAAATGCGGTAACCAATACCAATTTCCCTGTTATGAACTGGGAAAAGAACTTTACAGGCGAGGGTGAGCATACTACCGTTAACATCGATATCTATTTTGACAAAGTGGAAGATATGCAAACCATTGTTGGTATGGGCTTCCAGGAAGGCTTCACTGCCGGCTTAAGCAACCTGGATCATTACCTGAGCACAGCTTTCAGGATCAGGAAAGACCTGAAGCCCAACAACTCGCCGAGGGTTACCACCTATTTAAACTTCCCGGGGAACACTGAAGAGGCTTTAACCTTTTACAAAGAGGTTTTTAAGGGTGAGTTTACCGGCAAAAAACTTACGCGGTTCAGTGATATAGAGTTGCCGGCTGAGGTCCGGATGAACGAAGCTGATAAAAAATTGATCATCCACGGCGAACTTACCATTATGGGAGGCCACGTACTAATGGCTACCGACGCGCCGGAGAGTATGGGCTTTAAACTGCAAACCGGCAATAATATGCACATCAACGTTGAACCCGAAAGCCGCGAAGAAACCGAGCGCCTGTTCAATGAACTTTCGGCCGGTGGTGTGGTTACCATGCCATTGAGCGATATGTTCTTTGGGGCATACTTCGCAGAGTTTACTGATAAGTATGGAATTAACTGGATGTTGAATTATCAGAACGCCTGAACCGGGATTTGGGGGATTTTTGGATTAGTGGGATTTTAATTGCGATTTTAATATAGCATAACGTCCCATCAGGGTCTCTCGCAGAGGACCCTGATGTATACACCATTCAGGTCCGTGTCTTGTCCTGAAAATCTACTTGCGCCCGTTTGCAACGAGCGCTTAACGTGGCTCAGCGATTGCATCGCGAATCGCATTACAAATGCGGAACCATATTAAGCACTCATCACAAATGAGCGCAAGTTCATCGGCAAATCATCAAATAAAAAAATCCGAAATCCCAACTCCCAATTCCGAAATCAAAATCCTATCTTTGCCCATGCAAGAAAAAATCCTCATTCTTGACTTTGGTTCGCAATTCACCCAACTTATAGCGCGCCGCGTCAGGGAGCTCAATATTTATTGTGAGATCCACCCCTTCAATCATTATCCCGAAATTGACAGCACTGTAAAAGGTATCATTCTTTCCGGCAGCCCTTATTCTGTAAGGCAGGAAGATGCTCCTCATTTCGAATTTGAAAAATTCCATACCACACGCCCTATTTTAGGTGTTTGTTACGGTGCGCAGTATGTTGCCCATTTTCATGGCGGCGAAGTATTGCCTTCAAGTACCCGTGAATACGGTCGCGCCAATTTGGAATATATTAAACAAGATAATCCATTGTTTAAGGATGTTCCTGGTGGCTCACAGGTGTGGATGTCGCACGGCGATACCATTGCTACCATTGGCGATAACTTTGAGGTAATTGCAAGTACCGATAGCGTTAAAGTTGCCGCTTACCAGGTAACCGGAACCCAAACTTACGGCATCCAATTTCACCCGGAAGTTACGCACAGTATTGACGGCAAGCAATTGCTGCAAAACTTTTTGGTTGACATTTGCGGTTGCAAACAAGACTGGACACCTGATTCATTCATCGAAACCACAGTTGCCGCTCTTCGCGAAAAACTGGGCGATGACAAAGTAGTACTTGGTTTATCAGGCGGCGTTGATTCGTCGGTTGCGGCAGTATTGCTTCACCATGCTATCGGCAAAAACTTACACTGTATATTTGTTGATAATGGCCTTTTGCGTAAGGATGAGTTTGAGCAGGTGCTTGATTCATACCAGCACATGGGCTTAAACATAAAAGGCATCGATGCCAAACAACGTTTTTATGACGCGCTTGCCGGCTTAACCGATCCAGAAAAGAAACGTAAAGCTATCGGCCGCGTGTTCATCGAAGTATTTGATGATGCCGCGCACGAAGTACAGGATGTGAAATGGCTTGGCCAGGGCACAATCTATCCCGACGTTATCGAGTCGGTATCAGTAAAAGGCCCTTCAGCTACCATCAAATCGCACCACAACGTTGGTGGTCTGCCTGATTTTATGAAACTTAAAGTAGTTGAGCCACTTAACACTTTATTTAAAGATGAGGTAAGGAAAGTAGGTAAAGCTTTAGGTATCGACCCTAATATTTTAGGTCGCCACCCTTTCCCGGGCCCGGGCCTGGCTATCAGGATTTTGGGAGACATCACGCCTGAAAAAGTAGCGATATTACAGGAAGCTGATGCAATTTATATAAACAATTTACGTGCTGCCGGGGTTTACGATAAAGTTTGGCAGGCCGGCGCTATATTTTTACCGGTACAGTCGGTAGGCGTAATGGGCGATGAGCGTACTTACGAAAACGTGATCTGCCTCCGTGCCGTTGAATCGGTTGACGGGATGACCGCCGACTGGTGCCATTTACCGTACGACTTGCTGGCCAAGATCAGCAACGAGATCATCAACAACGTAAAAGGAATTAACCGGGTAGTATATGATATCAGTTCAAAACCACCGGCCACCATTGAGTGGGAATAAGTGGTTACCGTTTTTTTGCATAGCCTTGCTGCTGGCCGCGTGTTCACCCAAAACGCGGCCGGTAGCAACTACCGTAAAAAAACCGACTGATACCGAAAAAAAGCCCGGCAATACTACCGAAAAACTATCAGATAAGCCCTCGGAACAAAAGGTGGCTACTATAGCCATGATCCTGCCTTTAAATCTTGAACATTTAAATCCGGCTCAAAAATATAGTCCTATACAATTGAGCCAGGCCAATATCGCTGTTGAATATTACCAGGGATTTAAGCTCGCCCTTGATTCACTTACAGCATATGGCAATAATTATAAGCTACAGATCTTTGACTCAAAGGATGAGGCTATGCAGGCGCATGATCTGGCTTTAAACGCGTTTATACGTTCAAGCGATTTGATAGTCGGCCCGGTTTTTCCGGATGGGGTGAAGGCATTTTCCGGGGCGTTATCATATTCAAAGGGGCCAATTTTATCTCCCTTATCGCCTGCCAATCCAAGCACAATTAAAAGCAAAAATTTAATCACTGCTATTCCGCCGCTTGAATATCATGCCTGGGGCGCAGCCGAATATCTCAACAGAACGGTTAAGCCTAAAAAGATCTTTATTCTGCGTTCGGGCTTTAACCAGGAAAATGATTACGCTGTTAATTTTAAAAAGGCTATCGACAGCTTAAGCAAAAAGAAGGTAAAGGTTACCAATGTATATGTGGTACGAGGAAAACTCAGCAGCCTGCTGCCGCAGCTTTCTAAAACAGAGAAAAATGTGTTTGTGATCCCTGCAACCGATCAGGCATTTTTAGGTGTGACCCTCCGATCGTTAGATACATTGAACAAACACTATCCGGTTATGGTGTTTGGGCACCCAAGCTGGGAGAAGTTCAGTTTCCTGAAACCGCAACTTTTACAACGTTTGAATACGCATATTACCTCTACCGAAAAAATAAATTACAAAGCGGGGGCTACAATAACATTTTTACGTAACTATAGGCGTGCTTATCACGTTGAACCGACCGAATACGCCATTAAGGGTTTTGATGAAGGATTGTATTTTGGAAAGCTACTCTTTACGGATAAAGGTATGCAATCTATAGAAGGAACGGATTTTACAGGTTTGCATAACGGCTTTCATTTCATCAAAAAGCCGGGCCTGGGTTGGATCAATACCCACGTAAATATATTAATGTATACTAACTTTGAGCTAAAACAGGTAGAATGAAGGCTATAAATCAGCTTAAAACGTTTCAGCGAATTTTGGGTGAATACCCTGCCGATACGCCACTAAGTAAATTTTTACCCGGCTTTTACCGGCAAAACAAACAAATGGGCTCAACCGACAGGCGGGTTGCCAACCGGTTAGTATACAATTACTTTCGCCTGGGCAGGGCATTGCCTGATGTTTCTGAAGATGAACGCCTGTTAGTTGCCGAGTTTTTATGCAACACCCAAACCAACTCTTACCTGCAACACTTCAAACCAGAGTGGGCTGTATGTATTGGTTTTAGTGACGATGATAAACTGGCCCTTGTAAAAACCGCCTACCCTGATTTTAAACTGGCAGATGTTTTCCCATGGAGCAGACAGCTTTCAGAAGGGATTGATAAAGAAGCTTTTCTGAAATCATTTTTTTGCCAGCCCGATCTGTTTATCCGTGTGCGCAACGGTTATGATCATTTGGTAAAGGCCGAACTAACCAAAGCCCAGGTTGTTTTTAAAGATGAAGGCAACGGCTGTTATTCGCTGCCCAATGGTACCCGCCTCGAAACCATATTTCCCAAACAACACTGGTTTGAAGTGCAGGATTATTCATCGCAGCAAACAGGGAATTATTTTAAGCCTCAGCGCTGGGATAGCTGGTGGGATGCCTGCGCAGCATCGGGTGGTAAATCATTATTGCTGCATGAAGATGAGCCTAACATCAAACTGGTTGTATCCGATATCCGCGAATCTATACTGGCCAACCTTGATGAGCGTTTCCAATTGGCCGGATTAACCAAATACCAGAAAAAAGCACTCGATCTTACCCAAAACATTGATTCAGTGATGCATGATTACGCTTTCGACGGGATTATCCTGGATGCCCCCTGCAGTGGCTCGGGCACCTGGGGACGTACACCCGAAATGATAGCCCAGTTTGATATGCACAAGATCGAGTTTTTCCAAAAGCTTCAGAAGAGTATTGCCCAAAACGTGATGAAATATCTTAAGCCCGGCAAGCCGCTCATCTATATTACCTGTTCTGCCTTTAAAGGTGAGAATGAAGATGTAGTTGATTATTTAGTAAACGAGCTTGGTTTAAAACTGGAAGAGAAAGCGGTATTAAAAGGCTATGAACGTAAGGCGGATACCATGTTTGTGGCAAGGCTGAGCCCCCCGGCCCCCTAAAGTGGGAGTGTATAGTAGATAGGTGTTATAATATCCGTAGCCAGAAATAGCTATTTAATTCTTTCAAGATGCTTCCTGATATTTTTAAGTGAGGTTGCTTTATCTGCATACACTTCCTCTAACCTATCAACGATATTTATTTCCTGAATCAAATTCATAAAGGTTTCTTCACCTAAATAACCCGTTAAAGCTATATCAACGGCAATATCCCGAATGGCACTGTTTCCTTTAAAATCAGATATATTGATGTCAATATCTAATGTTCCATCGTCAAAACGGTAAAGGATATATTTCCAATCGCTGGCATCCACTATGACGTTTTTACCTGTTTCATTTTCCATTTCCCAGGTACCGGCCCAATCTTTGGGTGGTTTGGATGGCAAGAATTTCCAGCCAGGACAATCGGGTGCCATAGTAATTATCTTTCGGGTAAATTCTAATTGTGCAATATTAAGATTGGGAGAGATAGCAAAAAATAATATATTTTCTTCCCATGGGCCAATTTCCCAATCAAAACCACCAAGCTCGCCAACATGTTTATCCAATAAGTTAACGAAATAAGCATCATTCGGATTCATCAATAAATCTGCCGAAACAGTTTTAAACCAATCCCAAAATCTTGATATACTCTCTGAGTTCAAATCAACCATATATAATTAGAATCAACACTCCCCTTTAGGGGGCCAGGGGGCTACAAATGCGTATTACTCCGGAAAAGCTTAATCGCGATAGCCAATAAAATAATCCCAAAAGCTTTACGCAGCACGCTTAAACCTATCGGCCCAAGCAGCCTTTCAAGCCATTTTACATTTTTTAGCACCAGGTAAACCACAAGAGTATTCAGCACAATGCCCACAAGGATATTTTGTGTTTGATATTGCGATTTAAGGGAAAGCAGCGTGGTCATAGTCCCGGCACCCGCAATAAGCGGAAAGGCAAGCGGTACAATGGATGCGGCCTGTGGCAATTCCTCTTTAAAAAAATCGACACCCAGGATCATTTCCATGGCGATGATGAAGATCACCAATGAGCCCGCAATGGCAAATGAAGAAATATCCAGACCTATTACAGCAAGCAGTTCATCCCCTATAAAAAGGAACGTTACCATAAGCACCAGCACAGCTATGCTGGCCTTTTCCGATTCGATATGACCTACACGCTGCCTGAGCTGAATAATTACCGGTATGGCACCCAAAATATCAATAATTGCAAAAAGGATCATCGTAACCGAAATGATCTCTTTAAAAATAAACGGGTGCGGCATGGTGTCTTTGAATTTATTCTTTTTTCTTTAACCGGATACTTAGCAGCAATGCCGCCAAAATATAGCATGAAGATAAGAAGAAAATAGCATGTACAGATAGCAAAGCTGCAAAGCCTGCGGTAACCGGGCCGAGGGTTTGCCCTATGGAAGCATACGATTGGTTGATGCCCAAGATCTTGCCTTGTTCTTTATGGTCAATATGATCGGCAATTATGGCGTTGAGCATAGGATTACGCAAACCGTTAAACAGGCCATAAATACAAATGCCCATAACAAAAGGAATAAAATGATTGGTGAGCCCGGTAACAAACATAGCTACAAGGCATAGAAATGTAGAAAGCAACAGGATCATTGATTTAGATGAAAACCATTTGGTGAACAGCGGCACACAAAGCTGCATGATAATACCGCTTACTCCGAAACCGGCATACAAAATACCGATCTGCGTAGGGTTGATCTTCAGTACATCAACAGTAAAAGTTTGAAATGCTATGATCATGGTAAACTGCGCCATGGTAAGCATAAAACCGGTAAACACAGTTGTGCCGATAACCGGTCGTTTAAGTGTAGTTATCAGCGAGGTAAACGAAAATGTAGTTTTTTCCGAGTTCTTTTTTGTTTTATCGGGCGGGTTGGTTTCCTTTAAAAAGAACAGGCTGCAAAGTGTGCCTATAAGTGAAATGCCAGCCGCAAAAAAGAAAGGTACCTGCATACCATACCTGTTCAGGAAACCACCAACGGCCGGCCCAATCACAAAGCCAAACCCAAAAGCAGAACTTAGTATACCGAACCTTTTTGCCCTATTATCCGGCCTTGCCGTATCCGATACCATGGCCTGTGCCACAGAAACATTTCCTCCTGTTAGCCCGTCCAAAATCCGGGCTGCAAAAAGCATGATCATGCTCCGGGCTTCGGCAAAAAGGATAAAGGAAATACAGGTACCTGCCAGGCTGATCACCAGTAAAGGCTTTCGTCCCCATTTGTCAGACAGGGAACCCAAAACCGGTGTGGCAAAAAACTGAGCTACTGAAAAGGATGCGGTGAGGATACCTAATGTTTCGCCGGTAACGCCAAAGGTTTTACCATAAGAGTAAAGTATCGGTACAATAATGCCGAACCCTAACGAGTTGATGATACATACAAATACTAATACCCACAGGTTTTTATCGCCCTTCATGAAGCGGTATCATTGGTTTACTGGTATAAAAAGAGAATGTAACAAAAAAGGTTCTGAAAATTCAGAACCTTTTTTGTTTATGATAACATTGTTATGATTACTCAACAAATTTAGGGTTGATAGGGTTATTAGCACCTTCAACTTTACCATGGCGTACATGTGAACGTTTGATACTGTAACCAAAGTAAACGGCAAAACCGATCAGTAACCAAACGATAAGCCTTGCCCAGTTTTCCCAGCCTTCGCTCGCAATCATACACAGGCAAATGAGGGTACCAAGCGGGCAAACTATCATATAAGCCGGAGTTTTGAACGGGCGTTCAATGCCAGGGTCGGTTCTCCTTAAAATAAAGATACCAATACATACAAGCACAAAAGCAAACAGTGTTCCTATACTCACCATATCGCCTACATATTTATCAGGAATAAAACCGGCAAACAATGATACAAACACAAAGAATAACCATTGCGATTTGTAAGGGGTACGGAACTTAGGGTGTAGCTTTGAGAATACTTTAGGGATCAAACCATCGGTGCTCATGGTATAAAATACACGGGTTTGGCCCATCAGCATCACCAGGATCACCGAAGAAAAACCTGCAAGTATCGATACGGTAACAAATGAAGCCAGCCATCCATAACCAGGCATAGCGGTTTTGATAGCGTAACTTACTGAAGCTTCTTTACCCTGAATCAGGAAATCTTTGTATGATACTAAACCTGTTAACACGTGCGAAAACAGAATATAAAGTGCAGTACAAAACACTAACGATATCAAAATACCTTTTGGCATGTCTCTCTGTGGGTTCTTAGCTTCCTGAGCGGCAGTTGAAACCGCGTCAAAACCAATAAAGGCGAAAAACACAACGCTTGCACCGCGTAGTACACCAAGCCATCCGTGGTTAAAGGTATCGGCATAGTCAACTACGCCGGCACTCACTTTAATTTTACCTGCATCGGCAGGGATGGTATATGGGGTGTGGAACGCTGGGTTAATAAAATGCCAGCCTAAACCAATGATCATCAATACTATGGCAACTTTTACAATTACGATGATATTATTCACAACTGCCGATTCTGCAGTACCACGAATCAATAACAGCGTTAACAGGAACAGGATCAGAATAGCCGGCAGGTTAACAATACCTCTTGTACCCATTTCGGCGGCGTACATACCTGCAGTGGTATTTGACACTTCCATAAACGAGTGCGACCATGCGTATGGTATATGCACGTTAAAGAAAGTGGTTAGAAATTCATTAAAATACTGCGACCAGCCAATTGCAACTGTAGCGGCACCAAGCGCGTATTCAAGCACTAAGTCCCAGCCAATGATCCAGGCAATAAACTCGCCCATGGTAGCATAAGAATAGGTATAAGCAGATCCAGCGATAGGAATCATACTGGCAAATTCTGCATAGCACAAACCGGCCAGGGCGCAACCGGCGGCTGCTATAAGGAATGAGATGGTAACCGCAGGCCCGGCATGTTCACCTGCCGCAGCTGCCGTACGAACGAAAATACCGGCACCTATAATCGCGCCGATACCGAGTGCTATAAGTGAGCCAACGCCTAAGGTTCTCTTGAGCGACTTCTCCGTCTCTGCCGAAGCAGCCATTAGTTGAGCAATCGGTTTTTTAATAAATAATTTCATTTTAAATTAGTAAGATCAGTCAAAAATTAAAAATTTACATTTCCCCAAACGTACTTAAATTTATTGAAAACATAAAGCGCCGAATGAAACAACAGTTAAGTATTAATTATCAAAATATTAAACTGTTAAATGCTATTAAATCTATAGAGAATCGGATTTTAAAGCTGAGTACAGAACGCCTAAAGTTCAAATCAAATAAACCGGCAAATCCCACAGCAAACTGCCACTCTCTATAAACTGCTACTGCCACTCACTGCAAATTGCTCACTGCTACTGCCAACTGTTACTGCCACTCAAGCAAACTGCCCACTGTTACTGCTCCCCTTCCCGTTTCACCAGCAACACTTCATCATTATCTAATAACAGGTAGCCATACTCATAATTAAAAAAATAGGTCGACCCGGTTTTGGTTTGATAAATACTGGTAATATGGTCAAAATCAAAACCTTTTGCAGTAAGCTTTTTTCGGGTTGTTTTGGTTTTGCCCGTGGGGTTCAGCTCTTCAAGCACGCGGCGGTTACGGCGAAGGATATTATTGATATTACGCACCAGGTTGTAGCTATTACTATTGAGCTGGTTATTGTAATTATTGCGGCATAGATCATTACAAAACTTTTTGTCGGCACGGCCTTGTAGGGCTGTACCACAATCTAAGCATACTCTTTCCTGGTTCATAGCATAAAGGTAACGATTAAATTATCCGTTTGCAAACGCTTACAAACGGATACTATCGACTATAAACGGTTAATATCCGGCTAATTTTTCTTGCCCTCCCCACCTTTGTATCGTTAATTCAAACAAACAATAAACGATAAATATTAAAACTATGAACTCATTAAGAAACAGTGTACGCCTAGTAGGCAACTTAGGTATGGATCCGGAAGTAAAAGTATTCGACAGTAATAAAAAGATGGTACGCCTGTCCATAGCCACCAACGAAAGTTATAAAAACGATAAAGGCGAGAAAATAACCGATACCCAGTGGCATAACCTGGTTTTTTGGGGGCCACAAGCCAAACTTGCCGAAGACCTGCTAAAAAAAGGTGATGAAGTTGCTGTAGAAGGCAAACTGGCTAATCGTAATTACACCGACAAAGATGGCGTTAAACGTTATGTATCCGAAATAGTAGTTAATGAGTTTTTAAAAGTGGGCGCAAAAGGCTGAAGAGCAAATGGCGATACGCCAAAAGCTGTGGGGCATTGGCGGGTAAAATCGGTAGATACAAGAGCCCAGGTATCGCCTAAAGAAGAACACCCTTTACGGGAAGCTTGAGCGTAGGTTTAAGCTTCCCGTAGGTATTTATCTGGAACGTTATCTGATATTCTGCGCCTGAACTAATTTCTCTATCTCTGGCAGTTGCTTCTTATATCTTTCTGCATCCCAGTTTTTAGAGTAATCTTTCATTGGCGGCATCCCCATTGCCCTGCGTCGGTCATCTAAATGATCAACATCAACAATAGGATAGACATATATTTTGCCTGTTTGTTTATCTGTAAATCCCTGGCTGCCGTAAACTTGCTTTTTGCCGGTCCGCATATTGATCCTGTCTTCAAGAATGGCAAGGTTGCTTGAAAGTATTTCGCCGTTTTTCTCCGCGGTTCTGATCAGTGGTAAGTAGTTTTGCTGCGTTTGCAAATCGGCATGTTGGATTACCAGGAACAAAGCCTGGCTACCTGTAATACCTACTTTTTGTGGACCAAGCCAACCATACTTTGTTAGTATAGTATTTACCCTGATCAAATTTTGACTGTCAGTTTTATGCATAACGTCTTGCAGGCTATCGGCAACGTTGATTTGTGCATTATCTCTTTTTGCCTGCAGATATTTTATTCTAACCGATTGATCTGATTGATAAATAGAATCCAAAACTATCATTAATGACCTGTTTAACTTACTACTATCAATGGTGAATGTGGTAACCTGCGCAAAAGAAGCAGCACACACAAACAAGAAAAAACTAATGCAAATCAAATATTTCATTCTGCACAGGCTTATATCCACTCATTTGCTGATTACTTATATCTGCGTTTTACACCAGGATACGATCATGGGGTAAAGATCGGCCGTTTTTAAGTTTCTATTTTGGCGGTGTAAGCGTAACAGCTCCTGATCAAATTCTTTAAAGTGGATAAAATTCCGACGCTCTACCATTAGAGCTTCGCGGCGTTCAATCACATAATCAGCTACCGGTTTGTCATAATTATCAGCTATATAAAGACAAAAAGCGGCGTGGGTCATATATTCATTAAACACGCTGACAGGGTTTTCATAAAAATCGCTGCTATTACCTGTCTTGGCCCAAACAGAACGCTTTGAAAATATGCTGTCAATTTGTTTAGCGTATACACTTGTTGTAGGGTTAATATAATTATGATCTATCTCCGTAAATACAATGCCTGTCATTAAACCTTCGCGTTGTTTTTCTGAAAGTTCTTTTTCACGGTCATACCTGTCTGTTCCGCATATAAACATCGCATTTTCGGTAAATAGTTTATTTTCGTCGTAGTCATAGGTAGCATAACGTTGTGTACTGTGCGAACCGCCAATAAGCGGAGAGGATACTATCCTGTATGATTGGTACTTCCGTTTCGGAAATTGATTTTCAAGCCAGGTCCACATTTGCCTCACCGGTAATAGTGTCTTTTGACGTGCAAGTTGTTGCCGGTAATAAGGTAAATTCTGCTGATAAAACTTCCTGAAGTTAGACTTTGCAGCAAAATCTTCAACCAATGGCTTTAGCTTTCCAAACAAGCTGCTATCGGCAAGTTCATTGCCATAAACATAATAGTAAGGCCCGTTGAAAAGCAATTTTGTATTTTTTGAACCGGGTACTGTATCCTGGAAATTAAACGCAAAACTATTTTCCCGGAACTCATAGTATTTACTGCCGTAAAGACTATCCGGAAAACTCAACGCTTTAAACACTTTATGGTCCATATAAGGTTTAAACCAACTTACCACCTTTTTATAGTAATCACCTTCTTTGTTCAGATCAGTAGCTTTTTGCCCGGCAGGCGAAAGCGTCCAGATGATATTGGCCAGCTCATAAGGTTCGGGGATATCAAATTGTATATTATTAAGATTTTTTGCCATATAAGCTTTCGGGAAGGAATTAGAGATATCATTAAAGTGAAGTCTTAAAGTACTACTACCTTTTGGCGATTCAAGCTTAATGTATACTACGTGACCGTATGGCAGGTTATTATGATAGTTTATCTTCACAGAATCTTTCCCGTAGTAAAAAGTAGCATATATGCCAGTTGTGGCATCAGTACCGGGGCTGGTTTTGAGGCCGCTGACGCAATAAGCTTCTTTTCCAGGAAATTTTGAAAAACTAAGCCTGACCGAATCGTCGGGGCAAAATAAGGTTTTAGGATAGGTTTCGGTTACAGCTTGCCCGAAAGCGGCATTAATGATCAATAACGTGATAAGTGTAAATAAAAGGCGCATAGGTTTTATATTATACCCCAATTTAAGAAATTCCTACACAATTACCTACTTTAAGATGTAAAAAATATAACCATTGATTAAAACTCGCAGTTACGCATCAGCCCCGAATGCCTTAATATACGCGGTTCTTTCCACAATAGAATGAATAACCCCGTCAAGTTGCTGCGATGTAGTATCAATATGCTCGATGATCTCCTTGTTGAGTGGGTTTTGCAGATCATCGTTATCAAACAGATTAACTAAACCCAAAATAGTAGCTACCGGCTTACGCAATTCGTGCGAACTGATATTGGCTATGGTTTGCAGCCTGTGGTTTTGCTCGCGTATGTTATCTTCGGTTTTTTTGCTTTCTATCAACACCCTCAAAATATTCACCGTGCGTTCAATGATATTTAACTCCTCCTTATTTGGCTTACGCATGGTATGGTAATAAATGCCAAATACAGCCAGAACCTTTGAGTTTTTCGAACTCATTACAGGCGACGACCAGCAAGCCTTTAGTCCGTACGGTTTAGCAAGACCAACATAATCAGCCCAAAGCGGGTCGTTTTCAATGTCGCTTACTATAACCTGCTTACGGTGAAATGCCGACGTACCGCACGATCCTACATTGGGCCCTATTGATAAACCTTCCAGTTGATTACTGTAAGCCTGTGGCAACCGCGGACCGGCAAGCGTATGTAATTTCTCCTGCTTATCGTCAACTTCCAAAACAGAACAGATCATATCCGGGAAGATCCTTTCAATTCCCATAAGCAGCTCGGTAGCAGATTGCGCCAGCGTATATTGTGACATCGCGTTTAATTCCAGCACCTTCTTTTCAAGCTCCAATACCCATTCCTGCATTTTTATTTCCGTTATATCACGTATAAAAACAGCCAGCTGATCCTGATAAGGGTATATATTGATCCGAAGCCAGCTGTTTGAATAGGCATTTAAATATTGTACCTGTATGGATTTTTTGCAGGTTAACGAAAGTTGAAACTCGCTCTCTACCGATTCAGTTAAACCAAGACTTTTAATCTCCATAAAATTGGCCTCAGCAAGTTCGGTTAAACTAAGGTTAGTCATAGCCTGGAACGCCGGATTAAAGGAAATTATATCCCAGTTGGCATCAAGTACAATAAAGCCTTCATTGAGGCTTTGAATAGTATGTTGAACAATATCATCTTCTGATTGGCCAATCATGCCGGCCAGTGTATTCCCGCTCGAATAAATCAGGTTATCATCCTCATTCAGTATTACCGACCAGATAATACTAAAGTAACACCCGTCTTTAGCTTTAATACGGCTTTGATAGCCAACTAATTTTTTATTAAGCAGAAGGCTGTTTTGTGACTCTGTCTGGCGTTCTTTATCTGCCGGATGGCATATAGCTTCAATATTTATACCCGTTAATTCCTCATCGCTATAGTTAAGAGTATTACGAAAAGCATGATTGGTATGCATGATCACGCCATTCATATCCATGACAAAAAAAATATCTTTTGAATGAGTAAAGAGTGACGTAAACCTTGTGTCCATACGCGGCAGGTATAACATAGTTATAATAACTAAGTTATAAAAAATGTTTGCAATATTATCTAATATTTCAAGGGGTAGTTGCTGCTACAGGTATTATTTTTCCGTTAAAAAATTTGCTCCCGGTTAAGGCAAAATCGGCGATATATTTTCCCATTTCAAATGCCATTACCGGCGATTGATAACCCGGGAAAGCTTGTTCCAGCATCTCGGTTTGTGCCGATCCTAAAGCCAGGCAATTTACTTTAACACCTTGTTCAGTAAATTCCTGGGCCAAACACTCGGTTAGTGTATGCAAAGCTGATTTACTTGCCGAATAAGCCGCAAGGCCCGGAAATTTAGCACTCCCTTGAAAGCCGCCCATACTGCCAATATTAAGGATATGTGACCCGGAAGGCATTAAAGGTACTAAAGCCTGGATAGCGCGCACATGGCCAATAAAGTTGCTTTGCAGCATCTCTACAAAATCCGATTCGAGCAATTCGGTAAAAGGTTTATTGATGAGCACACCTGCATTATTGATTAAAATATCAACCCGGTTATCAAAATGCGATGCTACAAAATGCTGTAAGCCTTCATAATCGTCATGTACAATGTCAAACTTTAAGGCAAACAACTGGCAATCGGGGTTTAAGCCGTGGGCTATCTCCAACAAACGCTCCAGCTTATCCTGTGAACGGGCCAGTGCTATTACCTTGTGGCTACCTGATAGTATCAGTTCAATTACGGCTTCAAAGCCCACGCCGCTGCTGGCGCCGGTTATTATAATGTTCATATGCCCCCTACCCCCCTAAAGGGGGAATGATTATTTATTATTAATTTTCATTTTTCACGCGTCCTTGCCTCGTTCCCCGCAATGACGCGTGATTTATCCTCTAAGATGATAAATCAACGCTAAACTACCAATTTTTGCTCAACCGGGTGCTTGATCAGGTAAAAGCCATCGCTGATGAGCTTGCCGTATTCAGGCTCATTACTTCCTTTTTGCTCCAAAAAATGTTTGATCTCGGCGGCTAATTCTGAGTCTACGTTTTCGTGATCGAGTATTTCCAGGATCTCAAGGGCACAAAGCCAATCGTCATGATGATCTTTTTGGAGTTGCTGCCATACATTGCCTAAAAAACCATAATCCCCATGGTTAACGCGGCAATTGCGTACTTGCTGGTAAAGCTTGTGCAGTTCTTTGGTTTTATGATCATGCACAGCATGATGCGTTTCTGTCTTTGATTTAAAAACAATGGTTTCGTAAGCTTCCCTATCTGCGGCGCCGCAAAATACCGAAACAACTTCCTCGCCAACAGCCATATCATAAACACCCCAGGCCGGATCAAACAATACCATTCCATTATCATCAGTAACGGTTACATCGTTGAAAGTGACCAGGCAGATCTTATCCTTTGGCGAAAGAATATTTTTCACCATACCTTTTACTGTAATGCCGCTTTCAAAATGCAATTCCGCGTGCTGCCCTTTTACTATGCCTGCCGTTTTTAAATCTTCTTCCGAAAAATCTTCTAAAGCAATACCGCTGCCTTTCAATTTACCAACCGGCGAACTGAAACCATCCTTATGATAATCTTTACCATGGCCTTTTAACTGTTTATTGCTTAGGGCCAGCGCGGTGGGGCCGGTGGTTTTTATAAAATAAGCTTTGCCGCCTGCATCTGTCTTAAAATCGGTAATGTTACCCGAAACCTGCAAGCCCGAACTGTAAACAGCCGTACAGATGTTCTTACTTTCAACAGCCTTGTTTAATCCGTAAGCACCACCTTTTCTGAAAGCCATGGTATTGGCAAACTCTTCCAGCACGCTGATCAGGTTCTGAAAATCGGGGGTTACAAAAAGCTGGGGCTGTGGCTTGGTGATATCATAAGGATATTTAACAGCGTCAATAGTATACCATAGCTTTTGAACATCTTTATTCATACACGTTGAACTTTCGCCGATTGAGGAAAGCAGGCCTGCACCATAGATTTTTGGCTGTTCAAGAGTGCCTATTAAGCCATACTCTACCGTCCACCAGTGTAAGCGGCTTAGCAACGCCATTTCCGAAGGTTCACCCATATTCTCCTGGCAATAAGTTACCAGCTCTTCGGCTTTAAGGATTTCCTGTTCATCGGCATCGGGCATTTCTTTTAATATCGATAAAGCCCGGATAGCCTCATAAAGCTCAAAATCCTGTGCCGAAAACATGGCCTTGGCCCCTATCGATCCAAAATAGCTCAGATATTCATGATAATCCTTATCGGCAATAATGGGCGCATGCCCCGCCGACTCGTGGATGATATCGGGCGCCGGGGTATATTCAATATGTTTTAACTGGCGAATGTCCGCAGCTATAACCAGCACCCTGTAAGCCTGATACTCCATAAAGGCCGCCGGCGGGATAAAGCCGTCGACCGTAACAGCACCCCAGCCAATTTTGCCGAGGGCATCATTCATCTCCTGTAAATTGGGAATATGTTCAATAGTTAAACCTGCTTTTTGCAAGCCGGGAATATACGGGTAGTAAGCGACATCCTTTAGATAACTATAATTTTGACGCATGACATAGCGCCACACCGCATGATCGATAGGCGTATAATGCTCGTAGTGCTGGTCGACAATAAATTGTTTTAAATGACCGGGCAATGCCGCAACTTGCGGATTATTAAAATCATTAAAATGGCTCATCGATAACTAACGGTTTATATAATAACGCCAAGTTTAGCAGATGGTTGCCATGAAAACAAGTTTCAGTTTATTATTCTGAAATTAAAACTGAGGCAGAATATTATTCTTCTATCGGGTGATTTTCCAACTTTGGTTCTTCGCCTTTTTTAAGACCAGCTTCCAGTCGCTTAGGAATAAGAACATAATAAACACCTAATAAAGCTACAATAATTGAGATGAGATAAAATCCAAAGCTCAGGTAAACAGCCATGTCTTCGGCCAGGTTAAACTGCCGGGCCAATGTAAGGAACAGCGCGTCGCGGATACCGCCACCGCCCAAACTAAACGGAATAATTGCCGCTAACGACGAGAAAAGAAATGACAGCAGATACGGCGCAAACTTACCATTGAAATCCTGCGCAAGCAGTAAACAAATAATGGTAAGCAATTGCATGCTTTGTACACCTATGGCTTTTAAATGTGCCTGTATAAAGTTGTGGGTATATTCTTTAAAAAATTTGCGGGCTACGGCATAATAGATCACCGAACCTACCGATACTATACCAAGCGGCCAGGCCAGGTGATAGGGGAAACTTGGTATTAAAATTACCAAACCAACTACAATGGCCCCTATGGCCCAAAAGCCGCTAAGCCTGTCAAACAGGATGGCCCAGAACACTTTTTTTGTAGGCAAATGATAGCGTTTGTGCAGCAGGTAAATTTTGTAACCATCGCCGCCGATACCGCCGGGCAATAGCACATTATAGCACAAGCCAAGAAAATACAGGCGCAGGTTGAAGCGCCAGTCTAACCGCAAACCGATGGATTTGAAATAGCTCAATAACCGCCATGATGAAAAAAACATCGACCCGATATAACAGGCTATCGCGGCGGTTAACCAGGCGCGGTCGGCATGGATTAAGCGATATTTAATTTTCGCAAACGGAACCTTACTGAATACATAGTAAAGCAACCCCCCGGTTACTGCTATAATAAGGATTACTTTTATAACGCCCCAAAGCTTACCTTTCCAGGTTTTGTGTTCGGCACCTTCGTCAATGATGTCTTCTGTTTGTGTCATTCGGCTGCAAAGCTATGTTATTTTTTTATTTCGATGTATCGGATAGTCAATTAACAAAAAAACTTCATTTTGTTTTCACAAACATTAAAACCAGTAAATCAGGTTATTATTTCGGGGAGGGAGCAATGTAAAATGGCAAAGGCAATCTCACACCAGTGTAATCGTACTTTCAACTGAGTGTAATCATAATATTAAATGGGTGAAATCCTTGTTACAAAGTGTTATTTTTGCGCAAATTTTTTGGAGATGAGTAAAGTAAAAGTTGGTTTAGTACAAATGAGCTGTACTGCTGATAAAGAGCAGAACCTGCAGAAAGCAATTGTTAAAGTAAGGGAAGCGGCTGCTAAAGGCGCGCAAATAGTTTGTTTACAGGAACTTTTTACCTCGCTTTATTTTTGCGATGAAGAAAATTACGACAATTTTAAGCTGGCCGAAGCTATTCCCGGCCCATCAACCGATGAACTTTCAAAAGTTGCTGCCGAGCTTAACGTGGTGATCATTGCTTCACTGTTTGAAAAACGTGCTCAGGGTGTTTATCACAATACAACCGCGGTGCTTGATGCTGATGGAAGCTATTTAGGCAAATACCGCAAAATGCATATCCCTGATGATCCGGGCTTTTACGAAAAATTTTACTTCACTCCCGGCGATTTGGGGTACAAAGTATTCAACACCAAATTTGCCCGTGTAGGTGTATTGATCTGCTGGGACCAATGGTACCCTGAAGCAGCGCGTATTACCGCTTTAATGGGTGCCGATATATTATTTTACCCAACCGCTATCGGCTGGGCTACTACACAAGATGAAGCAACCAACGTTGAACAATACAACGCATGGCAAACCATTCAACGTTCGCATGCGGTAGCTAATGGTATACACGTAGTAAGCGTGAACCGTGTTGGCGAGGAAGCCGGTGTAAAATTCTGGGGCGGTTCGTTCTTTGCTAACCCATTTGGTGCTATTATACACCAAACATCACATAACGATGAGGAAGTAGTAGTACAAGAGCTTGATCTGGATAAATCTGATTACTACAGAAGTCACTGGCCGTTTTTACGTGACAGAAGAATAGACAGCTATCAGCCGATAACTAAACGCTTGTTAGACGAGGACTAACCCGTCTCCCACATGTCATTGCGAGGAGGAACGACGAAGCAATCGCACGCAGTACAGGGTCACTCTGTATAGTATGCGATTGCCGCGCTACGCTCGCAATGACATGCTGTTTATTACATTTGCATTAACCAAATTATGAGCCAACAAATATCAACCATATTAACACCCGCCTCGCAAGGCTTTTCTTTTCCCGCCGAGTGGGCCAAACATACGGCTACCTGGCTAAGCTGGCCTCACAAAGAGGCATCATGGCCTGGCAAGATCGATACCATTTACGCGCCTTACATTGAGTTTATAAAGATTGTTACCGAAGGCGAACTGGTACGCATTAACGTGACTGATGCTGATATGAAAGCCTCGGTGATTTTCCAGTTGCAAAACGCAGGTGTTGATCTTAACAAAATAGAGATCTTTGAATTCCCGACCAACGACGCCTGGTGCCGCGACCACGGTCCGGCGTTTTTGATCAACCCGACTACAAGTCAAAAAGCTATTGTAGACTGGGGTTATAACGCATGGGGCGGTAAATATCCTCCATTTGACCTGGACGATGTGATCCCGACCAAAATAGGTAACCACTTTGGCCTGCCGGTATTTAACCCCGGCATTGTAATGGAAGGCGGATCAGTTGATTTTAACGGCAAAGGCACTATATTAACTACCACAGCCTGCCTGCTCAACAAAAACCGGAACCCGCAACTTAATCAACAGCAGATTGAGGGCTACCTGCAAAACTACTACGGCGCCGAGCAGATCCTGTGGTTAGGTGATGGTATTGTAGGCGATGATACCGATGGCCATATCGACGACATCACCCGCTTTGTAAACGAGGATACGGTTGTTACCGTTGTTGAGGAAGATAAGAATGATGAGAACTACCACATCCTTCAGGAAAACCTCGAAACATTACAAACCATGCGCCTGCTTAACGGCAAACAGCTAAACATTGTTGAATTGCCCATGCCTGATGCAGTGATTTATGAAGATACCCGTCTGCCGGCTTCATACGCCAACTTTTACATTGCCAATTCAGCGGTAATAGTACCTACCTACCGTTCAAAGAACGACGATAAAGCGCTTGACATATTGACCCAATGCTTCCCCGACCGCAAGGTTGTCGGCATTGACAGCACCGACATTATCTGGGGCCTGGGCAGTTTCCACTGCCTGAGCCAACAGGAACCAGAATAAGACCTCACCCTGCCCTCTCCTTTGGAGAGGGTTCTTTTTTATTAAAAAGGTTGTCATACGGCCTGCAAAGCGCAGTACATGGTTTAATAGTGGGGCGTATAAGATTTCGCCTCACGCCATTACACTTCCGCCACCTGTTCGTCAGAAATAACAATTCGATCTTATCAACGCTAATCTCATTCTTCTTATTTTGTTTCTTTCATCTTGACCTCTTGCCGCTTTCTATATCTTGCTTCTTGACTCTTGACTTCCTGGCTCTTGCCGCTCCGCTTCTTTTTCACCGCCTTTATCCCCTACTTTACCGACTTCTCCCCTTACATCGCCAGGTATTGATTGTACCGCCTGCCCCATCGCTGTAGATTTGGGTAACATTAAAATTTAAAGCGATGAACAACGATATAATAAACACCGAAAACAAAAGAAATGGCAAAATCATGTTAGGAATAATTTTACTGGCCGCCGGTGGTTTATTTCTGATAGATCAGCTTAATGCCTTCCTTATTCCCGACTGGCTTTTTAGCTGGCCAATGTGGTTCATAGCCTGGGGCGCTTACATGGGTGCTAAACACGACTTCAAGAAACCATCATGGATCTTCATGATACTGTTAGGCCTGATATTCCTGGTAAACGATAACGTTAATGACGCCGACCGCATAACCTGGCCAATAGCCCTTATGCTGCTTGGCACCTGGATAGCCATCAGGCCTGCCAAACAAGCCGACAGGGACTTCTGGGAAAAGAACGAAAAAGCTAAACAACACTTTGATTTTGAGCAACCCAAAACCGAAGCTTAAACTCAACCATCCATCATATATATCAAAGCCGGGGCATTTTTAAAAAGCCCCGGCTTTTTGTTTATACTAATGATAGCTATAATCTAAAATCCAACCCCTCAACCTATGTTAGCTTAGTGTTCAACTTTTTTAGGTGTAAACACCTGGTTATTTTTATAAAATACAAATGACTAATAATCAACCATTTGTATTTTAGTATTTATCATCAATTGGCCCTATTTGAACAAATACATACTGATAATCAACAACATAGATATTCAGGAAATAAAAGCTGAACACCCGTTTTTCAAAAATTGAACACCCGCGATAAAACCTAATTTGAACGTTGATTATTTGCATTTTAATTCTTTTGGATATTCTGCCATCCGCTTATTCAGCCCCGAAGATTTATTTGCCGGGATAAAGCCATGCCTAATTTTCCCGATAAAAACCGTCGCAACATACATTTTTTTATTTTTGCCGGATGATAAATAATCACCCGCAACTTTTTCACCGCCAAAACCTCCCCTTTTACCGATTTCTTTAAATACATCGCCAATTTTTGTTTGGCTCAACTATAATGTTACCTTAGTTTTGGATATGATTTTAATTTGCAGATAATACAATGAACAACGATATAGAACATCCAAAAGATCCCAACAAAGGCAAATCTGTTGCCGGGATCATTTTACTTGCTGTAGGCGGCATATTGCTACTTCAGCAATTCCGAATTTTTTTCATACCCGCTCATCTTTCCCTGTGGCCCTTATGGCTTATCTTTTGGGGGATATACATAGGTGCAAAGCATAATTACAAAAAAGCATCGTGGGTATTGCTGGTAGCTTTAGGTACTATATTCCTGATCACCCAGAACATTAACAATTCCGATCGGATAGTTGGCCCCCTGGCTGTAATCGGCTTTGGCATGTGGCTGATATTAAGACGCAACAAACATTTTGATCCGCAGCAGTGGAAAAACGATTTCAAAGGAGAAAAATGGACCAACTGGGATAAAAAAGAGCCTTTTCAATTTGAAAAAACAGAGCCTGTGGTTGACTACACCGTAAAAGATGAAGGCGACCCGATCCCTCCGGTTGATCCCTACGCTCAAAAACAGCAGCAATACAACACCAAATACTCCGGCGATGATTATATCGATACCGTATCCATTTTTGGCGGGGTTAACAAAACAATCCTTTCCAAACAGTTCCGCGGTGGCGATATCGTAAACATATTTGGCGGTGCCGAACTTGATTTTACGCAGGCAGATATTAATGGCCGTATCATCATCGACATCACCCAGATCTTCGGCGGCACTAAAATTATTGTGCCATCAAACTGGCAGGTAGTATCTGACCTGGCAGCGGTTTTTGCCAGTGTTGATGATAAACGCATCAGGAGCACCGCAAGCGTAGGCAGCGAAAAGGTGCTGGTACTTAAAGGGGTATCCATATTCGCGGGGGTAGATATCCGCAGTTATTAATTAAGGCAGCTAATTACGAAAAGCATAAACAACATGAACTGGTACGTAGCAAAATTAGTTTTCAGGGTGATAAGCGGGGATGGCGACCATCAGGCGCAATTTGATGAGCAATTAAGATTGATCAGTGCAGATAATGAACTGGTGGCTTATGAAAAAGCCAACCGGATAGGTCACGCCAACCAGGATAGCTTTAAAAACATTGAAAAGCAAACCGTTAAATGGCAATTTATAGATGTGGCCGAACTTAACCAGCTTGGTGAACTTACCGACGGCACCGAGCTATACTACAACATACATGAAACACCCGATGCCGACCTGTACATTGCCTGGGCGCATCATAAGTCGGCCTTATTGGGCATCAGAAATTAAACCTTAAACCACAAGAAAGCAACCCGTTTTGGAAGTTCCATCAATACAATCATCAAAACTATACGCGGCATTTGTAATATGCGGTGTGGCCTGGGCCGCACTGCAAACTTACATCATCCATAGTTTTGGGTTTTTATGGTTCACCGCCGCCACCGATGGCTTGTTGAGCGCCATATTGCTTTCATGCGCATGCTGGCTTATCAACAATAACTTACGTTACTATCAACCGGGCAAGGGAAGCTACATTAACCTGTTTATATGGTGTGTAGCACTTGCAGGGATCTGCACAGCCGGCTGCCGCTACCTGTTACCCCTAATTAACAGCGACACGATCTACACCGGCTTCCTGGCCCAGTCGTTAATCATCCGCTTTTTTACCGACTTTTTGGCTATAGGCTGGATGGCCATGATCAGCCTGCTGTGGTTTTCGCAACTCGACCAGAAAGAAACGCTGAAACGTAAAACCGAGGCCGAGCAGCTTGCCCGCGAAGCCGAATTATATAATTTGAGGCAGCAACTGCAGCCCCACTTCCTGTTTAATAGTCTTAACTCTATCAATGCGCTTATTGGCTTTAAGCCTGATGAGGCCCGCAGGATGATCCACCAGCTATCCGATTTTTTACGCGGAACGCTTAAGAAGGACGATCAGCTGCAGGTTAGCTTAACGGAAGAACTTGCACATCTTAACCTATATCTCGATATAGAGAAAGTACGTTTTGGTCACCGTTTACAAACCGAAATAAGCTGTGATCCCAAATGCGGAACCGCCATACTGCCATCTATGCTGTTACAGCCTTTGGTTGAAAATGCCATTAAATTTGGTCTGTACGACACCATAGGCGAAGTTACCGTGAGCATTCGCGGTGAAATTGAGGATGGCTATCTGAACTTAATGGTACAGAACCCTTACGATCCGCAAACATCGAAACCAAAAAAAGGTACAGGTTTTGGTTTGCGGGGAGTGCAACGGCGATTATATTTGCTGTATGCCCGCAATGATTTAATGGAAACCCATGCGAGCGATGATCTGTATACTACCATTATAAAAATACCGCAACTATGAAGCGAGCTTTAATTATTGATGATGAACCTTTAGCCCGCATGGTTGTAAGGGAATACCTGCTTGATTTTAAAGACATTGAACTGATACAGGAATGTAACGACGGCTTTGAAGGCCTTAAAGCCATTCAACAGCACCAGCCCGACCTGGTTTTTTTAGATATCCAGATGCCCAAAATTACCGGCTTCGAAATGTTGGAACTGGTTGAACAGCCTCCTGCCGTAATATTTGCTACCGCATTTGACGAATACGCCATCAAAGCTTTTGAAGCCCACGCGGTCGACTATTTATTAAAACCCTTCAGCAAAGAACGTTTTAATAAGGCGGTTGAAAAATTCCTGGCCTCAGCCACGCCAAAACCTGCTGTTAAACAAACGGAAGAGTTGCTGGAAACTGCCGCTACCCAGTCGCCTGCCCAGCATGAGCGTATTGTGGTTAAAACCGGCACCAAGGTAAAGATCATCCCGGTTGCCGATGTTGAGTATTTGCAGGCCGATGATGATTATGTAAGTGTGATCACCAAAGAAGGCTCGTATCTCAAAAACAAAACCATGAGCTTTTTTGAGCAAACCCTTGATCCTAATCATTTTGTTCGTGTTCATCGCTCCTACATCGTAGCCATACAGCAGATCACCCGTATCGACCCATACGAAAAAGACGCGCACCTGGCCATCCTGAAATCAGGCGCTAAAATCCCGGTAAGTAAAACAGGGTATGTAAAGTTGAAACAGGTGCTGGGGATATAAAATTGACAAGAAAGGCTTCTACACCACGTCATTGCGAGGCACGAAGCAATCCCCAATTAGCAGAGCGGCAATGCAAATTCTCGCTGTAAAGTTCGCGATTGCTTCGTACCTTATAATGGCGTGATCGTAAGTTATTGATTATTAAGTATATTTTTTTATGAATTTTATAACATGGGCGTTGCCTGCGGCCCGGGCGTTCCGTTGCAAGTCCTCGCCTTTCCTGCCCGCAACCCCTTTACACGCTCCGGGCTTTACACTGCAATCCCTAACGCGGCCCACGCACAACACCGCTAAAATATATTTTACATGTCATTACGTTTTTTTTTCAGGGCTTCCCTGATGGTTACTCCCAATTGACATCGCTGAAACCTCGTTTTAGCCAACAAAAAATCTCCCCTCCCGCATAATTTCCTTCCAACAACTCCGTTAACTATAATTATAGTTAAAAACCTGACCAATGCCTAAACCAATTACATTGCTGCTATTAATTATATTGGCAGCACTTCACAAAACCGAAATCCCCGACAGCAAAAGAGCCAACGATGTACGTTTTAAAGTATGGCCTAAGCTTCAGAAAGAACTTAAAGATAAAGGCTTTGCCCCCTATGGCTCAGTATACCTCCGTATTATCAAAGACATCAGCGTACTTGAAGTATGGGTAAAATCGGCTAATAAATACCAGCTCTTTAAAACTTATGACGTATGCACCTACTCGGGCGGGTTAGGTACCAAAACCCGCAGCGGCGACGGTAAAAGCCCGGAAGGTTTATATACCATCGAACCTAAACAACTTAACCCGGTAAGCAACTATTACCTGGCTATTAATGTTGGCTACCCAAATGCCATTGATAAAGGTAAAGGTTATACCGGCAGTGCCATCATGGTACATGGGCACTGTGCTTCTATAGGTTGCTATGCCATGACCGATGCACGGATAGAAGAAATTTACACGCTGGTTTACGAGGCATTTGTAGCCGGCCAAAAGCAAGTCCGCGTTGATATTTTTCCTTTCCGGATGGATGATGCAAGCTTAAAGCGTTATGCGGCTTACAAACAGGATGCCTTTTGGCGCAACCTCAAACCGGCTTACGAATTATTTGAAAAACGACAGCTACCAGTTGATTATCATCTTAAGGGGAAGGAATACGCTTATTAACCGTTGATTTTTTGATTACGCGGATGGGGCTCAAATATTTAGCTTGTGATCGGTGTTATCACCAGAAGTATTCGAAAGATTTTTAATTCCCTCCCCCTGGGAGCATAGCCGTCAACTTAAGCACCGATTGAACAAAATCCCCTCTCGAGAGGGGGCGCGGAGGGACGAGCGGTTAGCAGGGGTGTGTTTCTGCTGTAGGCTTATCAAAGCAAAGACACACCCCTCCGCCCCTCTCAAGAGGGGAATCGCACCCTCCCCCGCTTTCTATTCCTTAAGTTGACGGCTATGCCCTTGGGAGGGGTGCGGCTGGATTTCGTGGTGGCAGGGAGGGGTTTATACGCCTTGCAACGATCAGGTATCTCGCTAAAACCCCTCCCTACACCCTCCCAGGGGAGGGAATCGCACAATCCCTCGCTTTTTCTATTTCTTCCGAACAATTCTGGCGTTAACACACGCTCAATGTCAATCCGAACAAGGATTTGCATTCCCCGGGAGAGGAGACTTCGGCCATCAGGCATAATATGGAGCCTTTATTTACAAAGTTTACATTTTTATTTACAATCCAGGTTCTTCTGACGGAAAGGTATCAGAGTAATTTCGCTGAATCAACTTGATATGATATGAAAAATAAAAGAAACGTTTTGTCCTGCCTGATTATACTGCTGGCAGGAGTAATTTATTCCCCTGCACAGGCCCAGCAAAAACATGCCGAAAGCGTAATTCCTTTCGCCGGGCCTAACCGTATCACCCGTAATATCATACAAGATAAAAAAGGCAACATTTGGATTGCTGCATTTGATGGTATTTTTCGATACGATGGGAAATCTTTTACCAATATCACAAGTAAAGTGAGTTCGGCCCGTTTTTTTTCTGTTTTAGAAGATAGGAAAGGCAACTTGTGGTTTGGCTCTATCGGTTCAGGTGTTTACCGTTACGACGGGAAATCCTTTCGTAATTTTACAATAAAGGATGGCCTTCTCAATAATGATGTGGTAAGTATTTATGAAGATAAAAAAGGCAGCATCTGGTTTGGCGTTTGGGGTGGAACAAGCCGGTATGACGGAATATCATTTCGGAATTATATCATAAACGGATATGGGATGAATGAAGACCCAACAGGGAAAACATTTCCGGATAGGGCACCTTACGAAGTTAATTCAATTATTGAAGACAGAACGGGCAAGCTTTGGTTTGCCACAAGAGGCAACACCTTTGTGTACGACGGCAAAATATTTAATGTTTTGAGCCGTAATGGCAAACCTTTTACCAATGTTCGTTCTGTAATGGAAGATAAAAAGGGCAATATCTGGCTCGCCGGCAGTGATGGACTGTGGCGCTACGATGGTAGGTCATTTACCAATTTCACCCGGAAATTTGCGGGTTATGTTTACGAAGATAAAAAAGGAAACATTTGGACAAGTTCAGAAAGTGCTGATAACCCCAACATGGTACTTTCTGGTTTTAGCGCTAATACAGCGGCCTGGGCGCTTTCCCGTTACGATGAAAAATCCTTGTCTGATAAAAAGCCGTCAGTAACCGAAATCACTAATAAGCCAATGGTTTTTGGGATTTTAGAAGATGATAAAGGAAATATTTGGTTTGGTGCTATGGGTGGAGTGTACCGGTATGACGGAAATACTATAACAGACTTTAAAGGGATGTAGCTGATGATCCGTCCTACGCCGGCAGAAGAATGCATATTCAGCTATCGTTCCATCAGCAACACCATCAAAGCTTCTTCAACCCGCTCTTCTTCAAGCAATTGTTTAGCTTTCAAATGTAATTGCAACTCACGGGTCTGACTATCGCCGATGGTGGCATCAAGTACTTCTTTTATCTCCGGGGTAAGCGCAAAGACTTCGATAGCTTCATCGCCGGGTATAGCTTCGAGGTTACCCAATTGCCCGAGGTTGTTACCCGTAAGAACCCTTGAGTTGCGGATAGCATAAGGCAGAGCATCAACACCTATGCCCATTTTGGTATTGGGTTTGGCTACTTTAAACAGGTTATCTTTAGTAACCCGGCAATACCAGTCGCCGCCAAGCCGGGCGACCAGGTCCATTTTGGCTTGGTTTATTTTGCCCTCTGCATCTAAAACGGCATCATTAATGTGGACCAGCTTAATTTCAGCAAGCACAAGATTACCTGCGCCATGACTTTGCCCCAATTCAATCACTTCGTTAATCACACATTCCAGTTGTACGTATGATTCGGCCACACGCGGGGGTTTTACCAGTTGGGATTGCAAAGATGTTAAACCCGATTTAATAAACTCATTAACACCCTGCGGGTACTCTACGCTTGAGAGCGAAGTTTGCTGCACCATATCATAATTAACAATATTGATCACGCATTCGGGCACTTCCCTGATATTTTCGAGCGTGTGTTTGGTGGTATTATCCCTCACCCGCCGCGATGGCGAAAAAATACATATGGGCGGATTAACGCTGAAAATATTAAAGTAACTGAAAGGGCTCAGGTTTACATTCCCGGCCTTGTCAACTGTGGAGGCCAGGCAAATCGGTCGCGGAGCTACCGCAAAGTTCAGGTAGCTTTGCAGTTGAACAGGAGAAAGATCGGATATGTGGATGGTGGGCATGGACGTTTTACTTTCACCGTCATTGCGAGGTACGAAGCAATCCCCAATTGGCAGAGAAGCTATACAAGTCCCTCTGTATAGTTTGGGATTGCTTCGTACCTTATAATGACGGAATTATAAGTTATTGATTATTAAGTATATTTTCTCGATCAATTTTATAACATGGGCGTTGCCTGCGGCCCGGGCTTTCCGTTACAAGTCCTCGCCTTTCCTACCCGCAATCCCTGCACGCGCTGTGGGCTTTTCACTGCAATCCCTAACGCGGCCCCGCACGTCATAATACATTTTAAAGGTCATAACCATTTTTTCCCGGGGTTCCCTGGTGGGTTATAGCAATGACGCATTTCATGCTTACCGGTATTATTTCTTACTTCTTCAACTTCAATATCGAAAAATCACTATTGGATTTTTTAATAATATTCCCGAGCATGCCTAAACCGGTAACCTCCATTTCAACCAAATCTCCCGGCTGCAGCCATTGTGGTTCATAATCTGCATTATTAAGTACACCGGTGCCATTCAGTTCAAGAAAACAACCTGTGCCAACAGTACCCGAACCAATTACATCGCCCGGCAAAACATCACAACCATAGGCAGCACGCTCAATGATCTCGGCAAAGGTCCAGTCCATATCAGCCATATTACCTGCCGATACCTGTTTCCCGTTCACCACGCATTTCATATCCAGGTTATAAGCATTACCTGTATGACCAGATTTTGCGGGTATTTTATATTGCTCCAATTCATCGGGCGTCACCAACCAGGGACCAATCACCGTCGAAAAATCCTTACCCTTTGCCGGGCCAAGGTTCAGCAGCATTTCTTCCATTTGCAGGGTGCGGGCGCTCATATCATTCATGATCATATATCCCGCTATAAAACTATCGGCTTCGGCAGCTGTAATGTTACGGCCTTTTTTATGGAGAACAACGGCAACTTCCAGCTCAAAATCAAGCTTTTGAAAATGATCGGGCATACATTCAATTTCGCCGGGGCCTTGTATGGCGTTGTGATTGGTGAAATAAAAAATAGGATACTGATCAAACTCAGGTATCATATCCAGCTTACGGTTGCGCCTTGCCGAAGCCACGTGCTGGCGAAATGCATAACCGTCACGACATGATGTTGGATGGGGTACCGGTGCCATCAGCTCAAAAAACAGTTCCTCTTTAGCCTCTATCTTTCCCGACCGGATATCTTCGTTAACCCGTGCAGCATGCTCCATCAGTTCGGGGCCTCCCCATAAAAACTCGTTCATATTGTCGGGGATCAGCTTATCGCAGGAGTTTAAATTGTAGATATGGCCATTAACAAAAACGCCAAGATGTTCACGGTCTTCGGTTTTATAGGATACTAATTTCATAGAGTAGCTTAATTGGTATAATCAAAGCTAATGATTTTGATTGAGGGAATTATGGTGAATGGTTGATTATTGGGGAGTGAATGGTTGATTAAGTTGATTAGGTGAGTAGTTGCTTGAATAGTTAGCAGTTTATATCGTTGATCAGGTTAGTGGTTACAACTTTCGGCCACCGCTCGGCTCCAGCCGAGTGGTAATTATTCCCAGGCCTCTGGCCTGTATACATCATGCCGGCGGCCAGAGGCCGTTTTATAGTTGCCACTCGGCTGGAGCCGAGCGGCGGCGTAAGGATTAAAAAATAACTAACCACTCACCTAATCAACCACTCACTATTCAACCCTAAATTTGCATCCTAAAAATAATCCCCTTAACTTAGTATCATGCTGCGCGTACAAATGCATTTCCTGTTTTCATTGGGGTTAACCTCCATGAGCGATGCGTCATCGTTCAGAGATGCTATGCTTGCCAAGATCGTCCTGGCGCAATACTAATTTCCCCTCCTCTTTCGTCTATCTTTTTTAACCATTATTTATTTAATGGTCAGGCTATGCGTTACGGACTTTTTGGGCCCGAACACAAATCAGCATTTTATACGTTTTATTGTTAACCAATTAAACCAATCCATGCCTCTATATCATAGTTTAGGATCAATTCCGCCTAAGCGGCATACGCAATTCCGTAAGCCCGATGGTAGTTTATATGCCGAAGAGCTGGTGTCAACCGAAGGCTTTTCGAGCCTTTATTCGCTGGTGTACCACGCCTACCCGCCCACCATTGTAAAAACCCTTGGCGAACCCTACAGTGTGGAACCCAAAATAGCACGCGAAAAACACCTGAAGCATACCAGTTTGATAGGCTTCAACGTACAGCCGGAGGATGACTACCTGCAAAGCCGCAAACCGGTGCTGGTAAACAGCGATCTGCACATTTCGCTGGCAGCACCACGCCAAAGCATGACCGATTATTTTTACAAGAACAGTCAGGCCGATGAGGTAGTTTTCATTCACGAAGGCACAGGCACTTTAAAAACAGGTTTCGGCAACATCAAGTTCCAATACGGCGATTACCTGGTGATCCCCCGCGGCACCATCTACCAGATGGAGTTTGACGGCACGGCCAACCGGCTTTTCATTGTGGAAAGCTTTAGCCCTATCCGGCCGCCAAAGCGTTACCGCAACCAGTATGGGCAATTGATGGAGCATTCGCCTTATTGTGAGCGCGATATCAAACTACCGGCCGATCTGAAAACTTATGACGAGCATGGCGATTTCAAGATCCTGATCAAAAAGCAAGGTCTTATTTATCCCTATATCTATGGTACTCATCCTTTTGATTTTGTGGGTTGGGACGGTTTTCATTATCCCTGGGCGCTGTCCATCCACGATTTTGAACCCATAACCGGGCGCTTACACCAGCCGCCTCCGGTACACCAAACCTTCGAGGGCAACAACTTTGTGATCTGCTCATTTGTGCCCCGCAAGTTTGATTACCATCCGTTGTCTATCCCTGCACCCTATAACCACAGCAATGTAGACAGCGATGAGGTTTTGTACTATGTAGATGGCGATTTCATGAGCCGCAAAAGCGTGGTAAAAGGGCAGATCACCCTGCACCCCGGTGGCATCCCACATGGCCCGCACCCCGGCTCGGTTGAAAAATCAATAGGCAAAGAATCAACAGATGAGCTGGCGGTGATGATCGACCCGTTCAGGCCGCTGATGCTAACGGAAGACGCGATTAAGATTGAGGACGAAAATTATTATAAGAGCTGGCAATAATAATCTTTTGTCATTGCGAGCGTAGCGTGGCAACCGCACGGAGGCGTATTCGCCCTGTATAGCATGCGATTGCTTCGTCGTTCCTCCTCGCAATGACATATTTAATTCAATTAAAATGAACACACAAACTTTAGATAAACAACCCACCACTACCGACTTTCTGCCCCTTAACGGCACCGATTATGTGGAATTTTATGTTGGCAATGCCAAGCAGGCTGCCCATTACTATAAAAGTGCATTCGGTTTTCAAAACCTGGCTTATGCCGGACCCGAAACCGGAGTGCGCGATAGGGCATCATACGTATTACAACAAGGCAAGATCAGGATTGTGCTTACCACTCCCCTGCACTCTGATCACCCTATTGCCGAACATGTTAAAAAACATGGCGATGGTGTGAAAGTGCTGGCCCTATGGGTTGATGACGCCTACGACGCCTTTGAACAAACTACCAAACGCGGTGCCGAAGCATATCAGCAACCGCAAACGCTAACCGATGAGCATGGCGAAGTACGTACCAGCGGCATCAAATTATACGGCGAAACCGTGCATATGTTCATCGAGCGTAAAAACTACAAAGGCTTGTTTTTACCGGGATATCAAAAGCTGGAAAATAATTACAATCCGACAGATACCGGCCTGCTATATGTTGACCATTGCGTTGGCAACGTGGGCTGGCATAAAATGAATGAGTGGGTTAATTTTTATGAGGAAGTATTAGGTTTCCGTAATATCCTCACCTTTGATGATAAAATGATCTCGACCGAATATTCGGCCTTAATGAGTAAAGTGATGAGCAATGGGAACGGCTATGTGAAATTCCCGATCAACGAACCTGCCGAGGGTAAAAAGAAATCGCAAATTGAAGAATACCTGGAATTTTACGAGGATGAAGGTGTACAGCACCTGGCCCTTGCTACCCATGATATTGTAGCTACCGTAACCGAACTAAAAAACCGCGGGGTTGAATTTTTAACAGTGCCTTCAACCTATTATGATGACCTGATCGACCGTGTTGGCCATATTGATGAAGACCTTGAGCCATTGAAACGTTTAGGCATCCTGGTTGATCGCGATGATGAGGGTTATTTGCTGCAAATTTTTACCAAACCCGTCGAAGACAGGCCGACATTGTTCTTCGAGATCATACAGCGCAAAGGGGCCAAATCATTCGGCGCAGGCAATTTTAAAGCCCTATTTGAGGCCATTGAACGTGAGCAGGAAGCAAGGGGAAACCTTTGATTTCGGATTTGAGAATTTCGATTTCGGATTTTTAAAAGCGATTTATGATTTAAGCCGGGCGAATGCCCGGCTTTTTATTTGCCGGCATTATTTATATTTGATATAACCAATAATCACTTTATGAAGAAAGCTTTACTTATCCTTGCATCCTTTGCATTAACTCTTAGCTGCTTAGCCCAAACTATCCCTGCTTCAAAACCTGTTTACGATGCCGCCCTGGCCAAAAAACTCGGGGCTGATGATTACGGCATGAAAAAGTATGTGATGGCCTTTTTAAAAGAAGGGCCAACACAACTCAAAGATTCGGCGGCTAATATGCAGCTGCAGATGGCACACCTTAAAAATATTGGCCGCCTTGCGGCCGAAGGTAAGTTAGTTGTGGCCGGTCCGTTTCTGGATAACCAACCCTTACGCGGCATTTTTATTTTTAATGTAGAAACCGTGGAAGAAGCCCAAAAACTTACCGAAACCGACCCGGCCATCAAAGCAGGGGCCTTAGTTATGGAGCTGCACCCTTTTTATTGCAGCGCGGCACTGATGCAGGTAGTGCCAATTCACAATACACTCCAAAAGAAAAGCATGACCAATTAAATGGATGCCGTACCATTTTTACTTGAACAGCTTAAAGAAAAAGCTGATGCCGCGTACCTAAAAGGGATGGCCCGTTTTGGTATTGATAGCTCACAAGCTTTGGGGGTAAAATTGCCGGAGATCCGTAAACTGGCGAAGGTCATTAAAAAAGATCATGAGCTGGCTTTGGCACTTTGGGATACACAAATACATGAAGCCCGGTTACTGGCCTCCATGATAGCCGACCCTAAACAAGTTACCTTCGAACTAATGGACAGCTGGACCAGCGACTTTTATTCATGGGATATTTGCGACCAGGTTTGCGGCAATCTCTTTGACCGCACCCCATTTGCCATTGATAAAGCCGTGGAATATAGCAGTCATGAGCAGGAATTTGTAAAACGTGCCGGTTTCGTTTTAATGGCCGAATATGCAGTTCACAATAAAACAGCGCCCGACGAAATATTTATAGACTTGTTTCCTATTATGGAGCGGGAAGCCTGGGATAATCGAAACTTTGTTAAAAAAGCTATTAACTGGGCTTTACGCCAAATAGGCAAACGGAATAATATATTAAAAGTTAAAGCTATTAACACTGCACACAATATTTATGGCCAGCCCAGCAAATCAGCCAAATGGATTGCAAAAAACGCGCTTAATGAACTAATAGGCAAATAATGATTTAATATTTTCTACAAAGTTAAACCTCGGTAAATTGCCTGTAAAATAGGACATTATAATACCCATTAATAGTTCACCCATATTTACTAACTTAGTACCCGCTATTTTTTACAATTAAATTATATCAAACAATTTTATGAAGGACACCTTCATTTTTTCAACACAAAAAATGAAGCCTGAACATATTTTTGTAAAATATTACTTCAATTAGGAGTAGATATAGCCAGATATTCATAAAACCGTAAATACCAGTAAAAGAATACTTTAGAAAATATCAAAAATATTATATTTGAAACCGGGCAAATGTGGAATAATGATTGAAAAGATGCCACAGCCACACAACTGATGGTTATAAATTATAAAAACTTCAAATCATGGCACACGTTTTAATCATAAGCATGTGTCAAAAGCAAATTGAATTAGTGAACAGATTGTTGATATGAGTTTTTTTGAAAAGGGTAAACTTTCCGGCGATGATGTACATCTTACCCCTTTGATCAATGATCTGGATACGGGGATCTGGAAGTACAATTTCAATACAAGGGAAGTAAAATGGTCAACGGGTTTCTATACACTATTAGGCTATCAATTCAATGAAATTGAATGCGATGCTTATACTTTTTTTGAACATCTGCTTTACCACGGGGATAAACCGTATTTTTTCAACGCTATTAACAACAGGATAGCGGAAGACACACCGCCGCTTCAATTACGTTTTTTAACAAAAAAAAACGGGTACCAGTGGTTTGAAACTACTATCAGGAAGCTGGACGACGAGCATGGCAGTATAGTTTACGGTTCGCTTGTAAACATCAACCGTTACAAACAAGATGACTTATTATCGGCACATAACCAAATCACCAATGACGATGCCTTTAAAACAGCGCGCTTAGGCATCTGGGAAATTGATCCTCAAAACATCAATACCATTGCGCTGTCAAAACAGGTATATGACTTATTTGATCTTCAAAATCATTTAAAACTGAGCGTTGAAGAGTTTATTAGTTTTTTTGAGCCTCCGTACCGGCCTGTTTTACAAAATGCTATTAACCATACTGTTGAAGATAGCAGGCCCTTTGATATTGAGTTGCTCTTACGTTCGGCCAAAAACAATATGCTATGGCTAAAAGTAAAGGCTGTACCTGTGATTGATCACCTGGGCAAATGCACATCTGTTAAAGGGGTTATCCAGGATATCGACAGCGAAAAAAGAAAGTTGCTGAAACTTGAACAGTCGATAAATTTACTGACCGACCAAAACCGCCGCCTGCAAAACTTCGCGTACATTGTTTCACATAATCTTCGTTCGCATACAGGCAACCTTCAATTTATGGTAAACCTGTTTGAACAAACCGAAACAACTGAAGAACGGGAGGAGATCTTTTCGCATATTAAAACCATCAGCGACAGCCTGGATCTGACCATCGAACACATCAACGAAATAGTTAAGATTCAAACCGAAATTACCAAAGAGCGAAAGGTGGTTGAGTTGGAACCCATGTTCAAAAACATTTGCTCGGCGTTAAAAAATAATATTGAAACCATAAACGCCCATGTTGAGGGTGACTTTACGCAATGCCGTGAGATCAGTTATATACCGGCTTACATGGAAAGTATTTTACAAAACCTGCTTACCAACTCCTTAAAATACAGTCACCCCGACAGACAGCCCATTATAAAATGCTATACCTTAACAGAAGGAAAACATATTTATCTCATTTTTGAAGATAACGGCCTTGGTATAGATCTTGACCGCTATGGCGATAAGATTTTTGGGATGTATAAAACATTTCATCAAAATACGGATGCAAAAGGCATTGGCTTATTTATAACCCGTAACCAGATTGAAGCATTAGGCGGAAGCATTAAAGTTGACAGCACAGTAAATGTTGGCACAAAATTTACTATCAGATTGGTATAATTAAATTACCAATAGATGATTGCAGAGCGAAGTCCGGCTAACACCTGGATTGTGGATGATGATAGTATTTACGTTTACGGCCTAAAAAAATTAATAAGCATAAAGGAACTGAATACCCAATTAAGCCATTTTGTAAATGGAGAAGAAGCCATTTGCGCATTGAAAAAAGCAAACGAAGATCATAACCTACCCGATGTAATATTACTGGATATTAATATGCCGGTTATGGATGGATGGGAGTTTATGCATGAATTTGCGAAAATAAAACCCCGAACTGGGAAAAAGATCGCTGTTTATATGGTGAGCTCATCAGTTGATCTTAACGATATCCACCGGGCGAAAAATATTTCTGAGGTTTCTGACTATCTGTTCAAACCTGTACGAATAAACCAGTTAAAAGAGGTTTTTGACAACGTTTAACCGCAAGTCAACGAGCAAGTAAAAAAATACGGAACCTAAAAGGCTCCGTATTTATTATTGCTTCATTAACACCGAAGTAGAAATAAAGTATTGGGAGGTATCTTTAAATGTAAGCTGAACTTTTCCGCCTACATTGCTCACCACGCCGTATGAAACAGATTTATTAGACAAAGTAAACTTTATCCGGTTGCTGCTTTGCACCCAGGAACCTGACGCAGATGCCCCCTTTTGCCCAATAATAGTGTAACTATTATCAGTCCGTGAAACATAACAATCTTCAGCGCCTACGTAAGCGGCTGTCCATGTGCCATCGCCTTTCAGGTTAGTTTGGTTATCACTTATGCACGGTGATACGGCGTTTGTATAGGTATCTGAGTGACCGGTGGTGATGTTTATATTCGTTTCTGATATCAGCGAATACTTACCTGCATAAGCATTTACAGGTTCACCTTTTTCTTTTTTGCAGGCATTACCCGCAAGTAATGCTACTGTGGCCAGGCTTAAAAAATATATTTGTTTTTTCATAAACGCAGGAAACAACCGTATGCTATTATTCGATATAGCTTTCCAGTATTTTAAAGCCACCTGTTGTTTCCAGCTCAATTTTATCGATGCTTTTTGGCAACAATATACATTCGCCCATTTTAACGGCGTACGCTTCATTGTTATATTTAACGGTATATCCACCTTCAACACAAACATGGATCACAAAAGAATCAAGGGCCGAGTAGTCTTTTGATGTGCTTTCATCAAAATCAAGCACATTGGTTGTAAAATACGGGCAGCTAACCAATTTTACGGTTTCATTCTCTTTAGGCTCGTATAATGTTTTGTATTCGGGATAATGTTTATAATCGATAGCAGCAAGGGCTTCTTCAGTATGTAGCTCACGTTTATTGCCTTTATCATCAACGCGGTCGAAATCGTAAATGCGATAAGTAATATCAGATGTTTGCTGAATTTCGGCAATCAGCAAACCTTTGCCAATAGTATGCACCCTGCCTGCCGGTAAAAAGAAAACATCGTCAGCTACTGCCTTCTCTTTGTTAAGGATATCCATGATGTGGCCGCTGTTTAAAGCATCTACATATTTCTGCTCGGTCATTTCCTGGTTAAAACCGGTGATCAATGTCGAACCCGGATCGGCTTCAATGATATACCACATTTCGGTTTTACCAAAGGAGTTATGGCGTACTTTGGCCAGCTTGTCATCGGGGTGTACCTGTACTGAAAGATCATCATTGGCATCAATAAATTTCACCAATAACGGGAAGATGTTGCCGAAGTGATCATAAACCTTTTTACCAACCAGCTCGTCTTTGTATTGCTCTAATAAGTCGGCCAGTGATTCGCCTTCCAATGCGCCCGAAGCTACAACCGAAACATCAGATTTCACGCCGGATATTTCCCAGGTTTCGCCGCAATTGGGCAGGCTGCCAAAATCTTTATGCAAATAGGTTTTTATCTTTTGACCGCCCCATATCTTGTCTTTATATATGGTTTTAAATTTTAATGGATATAATGCCGACATAGTGTTGTGTATTTTTGCCCGCTAAGTTAGGAGTTAAATAGATAATTGAAAATGCTAAATTGGTTTACCTGGCATTAATGTATAACAAAAAAGCCCATACAAATTGTATGAGCTTTTCCATATTAATTTGCCTGGCAATTATTTACTTAAGCGCTTTTTTAAGTTTTCGTCAATTGCAGCCAAAAACTCTTCGGTGTACAGGTAATCGGTACCGTGCTCCACTTTTGGTTTAATGGTAATGGCCAAATCCTTGGTCATTTTGCCGCTTTCAACGGTTTCAATACAAACTTCTTCCAAAGCCTTGCAGAAATTAATCAATTCTGTGTTTTTATCTAAAATACCACGGAATTCCAAACCTCTTGTCCATGCAAAAATAGATGCAATTGGGTTGGTTGAGGTTGGTTTGCCCGCCTGATGGTCACGATAGTGACGGGTTACTGTACCATGGGCTGCTTCGGCTTCCATTACAGTACCATCCGGAGTAACCAAAGTTGAGGTCATTAAACCTAATGAACCAAAGCCCTGTGCTACGGTATCTGACTGTACGTCGCCATCATAGTTTTTACAAGCCCAAACAAAGTTACCGTTCCATTTAAGGGCCGATGCAACCATGTCGTCAATTAAGCGGTGCTCATAAGTAATGCCGGCAGCTTCAAACTTTTGTTTGTAATCGTTTTGATAGATCTCTTCAAAAATGTCTTTGAAGCGGCCATCATATTTTTTAAGAATGGTATTTTTGGTTGAAAGGTATAAAGGCCAGCCTTTCATTAAAGCCTGGTTAAAACAAGCGTGAGCAAAACCTCTGATAGACTCATCGGTATTGTACATGGTTAATGCAACACCATCACCTTTAAAGTTAAATACTTCGTATGATTGCTCGGGGCCGCCGTCTTCAGGAGTAAACTTAACAGTAAGTTTGCCTTTACCTTTAGTTAAGAAATCGGTAGCGCGGTACTGATCGCCAAAAGCGTGACGACCGATGCAGATAGGTGCTGTCCAGTTAGGTACCAAACGAGGTACGTTAGACATAACAATTGGCTCACGGAAAACAGTACCATCCAGGATATTACGGATAGTGCCGTTTGGCGATTTCCACATTTGTTTTAACCCAAACTCTTTCACCCTTGCTTCGTCGGGAGTAATAGTAGCACATTTAATACCAACGCCATATTGTTTAATAGCGTTAGCTGCGTCAATAGTTACCTGGTCGTCGGTTTGGTCACGGTACTCGATACCTAAGTCATAATATTTGATATCAAGATCAAGGTAAGGGGTAATCAATTTGTCTTTAATGAATTTCCAGATAATTCGGGTCATTTCATCACCATCCAGTTCAACTACCGGATTCTCTACTTTTATTTTTGACATGCCTGATGTGGTTTTTGTTATACAAACGGCCCAAATATATAAAATTGACTTTATGAATTTTATCAAATAACGCAATGAATAATTATAGATTTCGTTATAATGACAATTATTAACACTGGCATTGTTGTTTTTATAAACTTTGGTGCTATTTTTATAAAATAAAACGCTTACCATAAAACAAGCTCCTTTTATACAGGTGCTGCAGTTTATTTATGATAAAATCCATACTAAAAGCCTCCGTTATAATCCTTTTGTGTTCTGTATCTTTTTTAGCCAAAGCCCAAATAGGCTTTGATTATGCACAATATGATGTTGGCTTTGCCGCAGGTATCAACCAGGCCAGTTCGACCGATGTACAAACCTTAAAAACAACACCTTCTATAAATCTTAACTTTACTTACAATCAAAGCCCGTTTGTAAATTATGTATTTAATGTGGAGGTAGGCCGTTTAAAAGGCGGTTCGCCGGCTACAAGTACACAAAGGCAATTTGAAAACCATTTCAGTGCTTACTCTTTCAGGGTGCAGGTACAGGCAGGCGAATTAATTGACTACTCGAGAAGTACCATAGCCAATGCTTTTAAAAACCTTTACCTGTCATCGGGCTTGGGATACATTAATAATAATGTTGTATACAGAACGAATGATGCGCTTTTATTGGAGCATGACCAGGTATTGCCCTACGAACCTAAAACAAATGAAATATTTATACCGCTAAGGCTGGGTTATGAGTTTAAGCTGTTTAACAGTTACAACCAGCCTGCGGTTAAAATTGACCTGGGTTACCAATACAACTTTATTATGGGCGATAATCTTGACGCATATGTTGCTGGTGCGCATAATGATGCATATTCGCAGGTTACTTTAGGTTTTAAATTTGCCATTGGTGGTGTTACATCTTACCGGAAACAGATTCATTATTAAGCTTAGGCTAAATCTTTTTTTTTGGTTGATTTGCTTTTTGGCAGGATTTTTACTGCGTATATTTATATAATAAAAGTACAAACCTATGAACAACGATCAAATAGACGATGCGGGCTTTAACGATGATCTGCCTGATCGCGACGAAACACTGAAAGATGAGCTGGGCGAAACCATTGATGAGGAAAACCTGAACTATAATCCGGACGACAACAGCTACGAATACGATGTTAAAAGTGATGACCCGGACTATGACCACCCAGACCCGTATCACACTACAGCCAAAAACGGTGAAGATTTTAACTCCACTTATGATGAAGCAAATCCCTACGATGTTGACGGCGAATTTGATGAAGACCGTTCCCTGGAAACCGATGTAGATGAGTTGGGAATGCACATTGACAACGGAGAAAGCGTTGAGATTGATCCGGTTGATGCCGCTCTTTCTCATACTCCCGAAGATGACCGGGATGACCTTGACGAAGAGGGATACCCCAAAAATGACAGGAACCCCTGAGATAATTTATTAACTGCTGAGTTGTGGATTTTAATCAAGTTCACAGCTCAGCGTTCATAACCCCAAATTAATCAAAGTCAAGATTAAACCGGCTCTTCAACTCCAGCAATTGCGGGTTGCGGGCTGCCATATGCTGAAACTTTTCGGGCGCGGTATAAGGCTTACGTACCACCTTTTGTTCGTCAACCCGGGCATTTACTTCAATAGTAAAATTTTTAAGTGCACTGCGCATGTAGTTGAGCATAATAGGCTTTTCATCCCTGAAAATATTTTCCTGCACCATATTACCTACTATTACCTCAAAAACATAAGGCTTTAGCATGCGCGGAGCACCAGACGTAAGAACGGTTAGCAAAGTTTTTTTTCCTTCCTTTTTTGCAAATGCGGCAAAGTCGCTCCAGCATTGCAAAAAGGCATCCATGGTAAAATCTTCCTTATCCTCACCTTTTAAATAAGGGTCTTCTTCTTCAAGTAAAGCTTCAGGCGTTTTCACCTCTCCGGTTAACGAAGGAGTGAGCGTGCTGCGCAAAGGCATTATCACCTTAGGCTTTTCAGCGGGCGGGGCTTCTTTTACCTGTGCAGCCGGTATTGCAGTTTCTTTTACCGGAACGTTGTATACAGGTGCGGCCTCACTTGCTATTGATACAGCAGGACTTACCGGTGCACTATTAACAGGTGCTATTGCTGAGGTATCAGGTTTTTTTTTTAATCCCCCGTCGGTCGCGGAAGTTACAGTGAGTGGTGTGGTTGCCAGGTTAAACACCGATGGCAGGTGGCACATCTTGAGTAATGCCAGTTCAACCTGGAGTCGTTGATTTTTGCTGAGCTTATAACTAATATCGCACTGGTTGGCAATATTCATGGCCGAGAGCAAAAACGACACCGATGCCTGCTGGGATTGCTGCAGGTATTTTGTTTTTATTCCTTCACTTACTTCAAGCAATTTCAATGTTGATTGATCTTTTCCAACTAACAGGTTCCGGAAATGTTCGGAAAGCCCGGCTATAAAATGGGCACCATCAAACCCCCGCGAAAGGATCTCGTCAAAAAATAACAATACTTTTGCAGTATCTTCCTTAAGCAGGCTTTCGGTTATATTAAAGTAGTAATCGTAATCAAGTATGTTCAGGTTATCAATAACCGAACGATAAGTAACTTTGCCACCCGAGAAGCTTACAATCTGATCGAACATTGAAAGCGCATCGCGCAAACCACCATCGGCTTTTTGTGCGATGATGTGCAAACCGTCGGGTTCATAACCTATGTTTTCCTTACCGGCAATTGATGCCAGGTGATTGGCCATATCCTCAACCCGGATACGGTTAAAGTCAAAGATCTGGCAGCGCGAAAGAATGGTTGGCAGGATCTTATGTTTTTCGGTAGTGGCCAATATAAATATGGCATAATGAGGCGGCTCTTCCAATGTTTTCAGGAAAGCGTTGAACGCCGCCTGCGATAGCATGTGCACCTCATCAATAATATAAACCTTATACCGTGCCGCCTGTGGCGGGATCCGTACCTGTTCAATCAAACTGCGGATATCATCAACAGAATTGTTTGAAGCAGCATCGAGCTCATGAACATTAAAAGAATTTCCGTTTTCAAAAGCCTTGCATGAAGCGCATTCGCCGCAGGCTTCGCCATTGGGCTGCAAATTGGTACAGTTAATGGTTTTAGCCAGAATCCGCGCGCAGGTAGTTTTACCCACACCACGCGGCCCACAGAACAAAAATGCCTGCGCCAGCTGGTTATTTTTTATAGCGTTTTTGAGCGTATTGGTTATATGTTGCTGACCAACAACGGTTTCAAAAGTAGCCGGGCGGTACTTACGGGCCGAAACAATGAAATTATCCACAAGTGCTAAGGTAGTGAGAAATTAGATTTGGTGAAAGAGCGGTTTTGCTAATTTTTTTTACACATGTGCCACTTATCTTTATTTAAAAAAACCTTAAACCAATGTTTGTTACATAAACGACTTTGAAAGTTTCAATATAATACCAAAAGAATTATATAATAATTCTCCATTATCATATGCCAGATCATAACCTATGCTATAGCCATTTTTCAATGGCCTCGAACTTCCAAAATAAAATGATAGCTGGTTTATTTCACCAAACGCACCTGGATTAATTGGTTTTGTTAATTGACCGCCTACCCACCTGAAAGGCCCGGTGCCGGTTTGAAATGTACCCAGGTTATGTGAATAGGACATTTTAACAATATAATTCCATTTAAATGCATAAAACTGCGCTGCACCGTGCAAAGCATACAACCTGTTATTTATAAAAAACTGCCGTTGATAACGGCCCACATCGGCTCTTGCATCTACCGTAGTTGTAATAAATGGCGAACCCAAAGCAATATTTTTGTATGACCACCCTTCTACATACTCGTAATTATTATAGTAATCCTCTGCGCCTGAATTCGTAATTTTAGAATCTGGAGTGCCCGCCTGGTTAGCAGTATATAAAAACTCAAACAATAGCTTTTTCCAAACAAAATTACCTGATCCGGCCTGGTTATTAGTAAAACTAATACCATTTAGGCCGTCCTTAATATTAGCAAGCGACCCGAGCCCTCCTTTATCATAAAAATTTTGACGATAAAGCTTCAGGGTAAGCGCGTCAAATTTATATTCGGCCCCCACGTCCAACGACCCGAGGTGATTACCTACCTTCGAATGGTTAAACACCTTCCCTGTAAACACATACCAGTAAGTTTCTGCGCCGGACAGGTTGAACCATGGGCCAAAAACCCGTTTTTCTTCCCCCCACAAGGCCTGGTGATTATATCCGGTTTCAAATTTCAAACGCCAGTTAGGTTTGCCTATTTTGACATACAGGTAATTTTCGAGATAATAACTCTTAAAGTTTATATCCTTGTCCCGGTAGTTTGATGAGATTCTTCCGGCGTATCCATTTGCAAGGGAGCCTTTAACAGCAAATAACTTACCAAAAACGGGAATACTATAATAATTGGGTATACTGATACTTATTTTAGGAATTCCTAAAGCATTCCCCGATATAGAAAAGGCTCCCGATGACAGGCTCGAATCTACGAGTCCTACAATATCTTTTGACCGACCTGCTTTCAGTTCAAAAATACCTGCATGAGCTTTGATCAATCCTTCAATAAGCAAAAAATTGCTCCCCTTACCTACGTTACCACGTCCTTCAAATGAAAATCCCCAGCCATAGGTTTTTGTTGTATCATAATCTTTCCGAATTTTCCCGATCAAACTTCCCGAACCTCCTGATAACGGAATACTGCCAAACTGATTTGACCGTAACCAAAATGGCACTGAATTATTGGTAGTGGCAATGCCCTGGGCCTCCAGGCTAATATGCACATCCTGATTTTGTGCTTTTGCTAAAAAAAAAGATAATAATATCGGCAACAAGACGACTAATTTTTTCATAACAGACAGTTTCGGCTAACGATTAATTTCAAATAACAAAAAATGATAATTTATTAAAAATAATATTGTTTTTTTATTAAAATCACACCAATAATACTATTGACAATACAAAAACAATCGTAATTATAGCAAATAAATTACATTATTCGTATTTTAACTTCAAATTAAATTTAACTATCCGTTTAAATCAATGAAACTCAGATCGAAAAAAATTAAATCATGGAGAAAAAAATAGACACCAAAGAGCATGCGTTATGATTGTTACGCAATTTTGGTTTAACTCAGCTCAGAGAACAAGCTGCTCTGATTGTCTTTTTAAGACAACAACGGGAAATAAACAGGAATAAGCAAAAAAAAGCTTAATATGTTACAGTCAAACAAACAAGACTTAGCACATAATATATTAAATATCATCATCAGGCAAATGATCATCATCTTCGGGGTCGGGCTCGCCGATATTGCCGTCAACCTGTAATTCATGCATATCTTCTTTATCCTCAAGGATATCATCAAAATCCTCATCTTCCTGGTCGTCCCAATCGCCTTCAAGGGGATCATCCCCTCCGCCATACATTAAGATCTCATCGAAAGTAAGCGGATTACTTATTCCTTTTCCGGCTTGAATAGTTGCGGGTTGCATAACTTATGAGTTTCAAAGTAAAACCATAAGCTATGCCATAAGTTTTAGAAAAAATATTGTTTTTATCAACACAATCTCTTCCTTGTTTACAAAATATCTATCGATACTATTTCCTTTACTGTATAATACCCTTTAGCCTGCGGCAGATACACTTCCATATCCTTCCAGGTTATCTGCAGTTTTTTACCGGCAAGTTTAGCCAGTGGAGCATCCATAAATTTCTCAGACCCGGGAAACTGCCTGAGCCAGATAAATGATTTTTCGGACGCCGCCTTATCTGTTATAACAATATAATTAAATCCCTTTGTATCAATCCGTTTAAATACGCCGGTAGTAACCTGGGTACCGGTATCCTCAGCATCGTCATCCTTTCCCATTTTCATAGCCAGTTGCATAAAAGATCCGCATTTTTGCTTCATCAGGTTTTTACCAATCTCCACGCCTACTTTACTCATTGCCGGTTCATCGGTTACCTCAACATTTTGCTCTTTGGCTACATCCAGCAGCAAGTCGGCATGGTTTTCAAAACACTTTTCAAAAGCATCATTGGCTGCCTGTTTGGTAGATATCTTCGCCACATCAATTTTGGACAATTCTTTACAAAGCGAATCAAGCAGGCGTTGTTGCGCGGGCCCTATTGTTTGTGCTTTTATTGCACTGGTTGTTGTTAAAAAAAATGCGATAAAAAGGAGCAGGTTCTTTTTCATAATATTAATTTAGCTGCTAATATAGCGTTGCCGGGCTAATTTGCTGTTATACACGTAGCATTTCATCTAAAAACATTTGATTGTTTCAATAATTACCTCTACATTTGCAGCCCCGTTATAGCGGGTAAATAATTAAAAATCAAGTATAATGCAACAGTACGAAATCGTGATCGTTCTAACCCCGTTGCTTTCAGAAGAGACTGCTAAAGAGGCAAATGCCAAATACAGCAAAATTCTTACTGATGGCGGAGCCGAAATTGTCCAGGAGGATAATTGGGGTTTGAGAAAATTAGCGTACCCAATTCAAAAGAAAACTACAGGGTACTATCACTTAACTGAATTTAAGGCTCCGGGTGAATTAATTAACAAATTGGAGATAGAGTTAAGGCGCGATGAGCGTGTTTTGCGTTTCCTGACCATTGCTTTGGATAAACATGCCATTGCTTACAATGACAAAAAACGTAGCGGTGCTTTTAACAAAAAACCAGCAGCTAAAGCAGAGGAGGCAGCAAACTAATGGCTAACGAACAAATTAAATACGTTACCGCTCCAAAAGTGGAGGATAACCGTAAAAAATACTGCCGTTTCAAAAAGAACGGTATCAAGTATATTGATTACAAAGACGCAAACTTTTTATTGAAGTTCATTAACGACCAAGGTAAAGTATTACCACGCCGTTTAACCGGTACTTCATTAAAATTTCAGCGTAAAGTGGCCCAGGCTGTTAAACGCGCACGCCACATCGGTTTATTACCTTACGTTACAGATTCATTAAAATAATAGGAGATTTAAGAAATGGAAATTATTTTAAAACAAGATGTAAAAAACCTGGGTGATAAAGACGATATCGTAAATGTGAAACCAGGTTATGGCCGTAACTACCTTTTACCAAAAGGCTACGCCATATTAGCTACTGAAAGCGCACGTAAAGTTTTAGCCGAAAACCTTAAACAAGCTCAATTTAAGCAAGAAAAAATCCGCAAGGATGCTGATGCTATTGCAGCACGTTTAGAAGGTGTTAAACTTAACATTGGTGCTAAAGCCGGCGAAACAGGCAAAATCTTCGGTGCTATCAACACTATTCAAATTGCTGATGCATTGAAAAAAGAAGGTTTTGAAGTTGACCGTCGTCGTATCACTTTTGACCAGGAGCCAAAATTTGTTGGTGAGTATGTTGCCAACATCAACCTGCATAAAGAAGTTAAAGTACAGGTTCCGTTTGCAGTAGTAGCGGAATAATTATATTTCGGAATTCGGAGTTTCGATTTCGGATTTCTGGAAAAATTTTAGAATTTTAGAGGGTGTTTTGCTAAAGCGAAACGCCCTCTTCTTTTATCAGGAAATATTTTATAACTGTGTTCAAATTCTTCGGCAAAAACAACCAAAAAACAACGTTGGGCAAACGGAATTCAAAATCGGATTCAAAGTTTTATGGCATCCCTAAATTGATATTCAGGATTTTTAAACTGATATTCATCTTGTTTTTTGGGTTAAGTCTTTTGGGTGTAATTGGCTACCGTTTTATAAACCCTCCTTTTACCTGGTTAATGATCGAACGCGGCTTCCAGCGTAAATCGGCAGGTAAGGAATGGAAGATCGATAAAAAGTGGAAAGATTTTGACGAGATCTCCGACAATATGAAACGCGCTGCCGTTGCTGCCGAAGACCAGACCTTTTTAGAGCATCACGGCTTCGATTTTAACGCCATCGAAAAAGCTATCGAAAAAAACTCGCACAGCAAAAAACTAATTGGCGGCAGTACCATATCACAGCAGGTAGCCAAAAATGTTTTCCTTTGGGAAGGCCGTTCCATACTCCGTAAAGGCATCGAAGCTTATTTTACCATATTGATAGAAACCTTTTGGAGCAAAAAACGCATCATGGAGGTTTACCTGAACGAGATTGAAATGGGCGATGGCATATACGGTGTTGAGGCTGCTTCGCAGGCTTATTTCCACAAACCGGCCTCCGATTTAACCCGGCAGGAAGCTGCCGCCATAGCAGTGATTTTCCCAAGCCCGCTAAAATGGTCGGCTACCAACCCAACCAAATATTTAAGGCACAGGCAATATCTTATTATGAAAAATATGAAAAGGCTGGGGCCTTTGGATTTTTAGCCCCCTGCCCCCCCTAAAGGGAGAATGAAAATTCCTTTCCTGGTTTTTCTTTTTTATTTCAGCAACGCTGTAACCTTTTGTAAATTAAGACTATCTTAATTTATATAACCACACGCCATGTTGAAACAAAGTATCAGGGCCAGCCTCTATCTACTTGCTTTTATCTTTTTCGCAAACATTGCTGCCGCGCAGGTTAAAAGCGATACCCCCGCCCCTTTTACTGACAAAGACATGGTGCAATGGGACTATCACTCAACAGTTATTGGCGAAGATTATACCATCTACGTACATTTTCCCCCGGGCTATGATACTACCAAAACCAAATACCCGGTGTTGTACATGACCGATGGCGACTGGAACATGACCGTTGCCATGAACTGTTTCAACATGCTCCGGCAGGATTATGAAACCACCGAAGCACTCATTGTAGGCATTGGTTACGGCAGCCGCCTAAATCAACGCAGCCGCGACCTTAACCCCGCAACCGGCGGACCAAAGTTCATATCATTTATTGAGCAGGAAGTAATTCCTTTTATACAAAGTAAATACTGTGTAACCGATAATAAAGCCTTATATGGCTATTCGTTTGGTGGCATGTTCACTACTATGGTATTGTTTGAACACCCCAACCTATTTAACATGGTCTTTATTGGAGCGCCTGGTAATAGCGGCAGTGAACTGATCCCTTCCGCTAAAAAATACTTCGCCAACAATCATGACATTAACTGCAGGGTATTTTTAGGCGTAGGTTCTTTTGAGCTCTTAACCAGCAAAAATATTCAGGATTTTAAAATCTACATGGAAAACCAGCATTGTAAAGGGCTTGATATTGCTACCGCAATCACCCCAAATGCCGGGCATGGGGCAGCATTGGCGCAAGTAATGCAAAACGCAATAAAATTTGCTTATTGCAAACAGCATAAGGCTATTAATATACCAGCAAAGCAATTGGAACAATATGCAGGTAATTACCAGATAGCAGGCGATGAAAAAAACAAATTCAAGACTTATGTTGCTGAAGGCAAGCTATACTTCGTCCAAAATGATGCAATACCAATGGTAATTGTACCATATGCAAAAGCGTCGTTCTTTATGTATGAAAATGAACGGGCCGATATTACTTTCAATACAGACGGCAACAAAATGTACATGGTTTTCAGCTTTCCAAATGAAAAACCAACCCGGCTGGATAAAATAAACTAAACCTATTCTGCACCGTCCAGCAGTGCCGTTAAATCTGGGTGATACACGGGAGTTAAGAACTCGGTGACGGTAAATTCAGCAAGTTTATGCTTGTAAAAGGGATCTTCGGTAATGATCTTCTCTATTTGCTCCTTTGAGCCTGCAAAGGCCAGGATTACCCCACCCGTGCGCGGCACCTTAGGCCCCCAAACAACAAATACCTTTTCATCATAATATTTATTAAGATGCTTCAGATGGACTTCCATATAAGCATCAATCTCTTCAAGAGGGGCGATATACTTAAGATCGATGAAAAACATAAGCGTTAAGTTTAATATTCGGTATTTGGAATTTACTTGTACTTCCAGTGCCTTGATTTACCTTCAGTAAGCCACTCAGTGGCGGTTTCCATACGCTTAAGGCGGGTGGCCTCGGTTTTGGCTTCGGTTATCCATTCAATATACTCTTTTTTCTGCGAGTAGCTGAATTGATTAAGGTTTAACCAGGCTTGCGGATGGGCTTCTAAAAATTTCACGAAGTAGTCAGGTACTACCAGCTCCTCGCGTTGGGCGGGCGACTTTTTTTGGGAAGCCGGCCTCGGTTTATTGTCCTCATTTAAAGCAATCGCCTGTTGTATAAACTCAACAAGTACTTCCTTTGGAGGAAGGTCATCAATACTGGTCAGGCGGCCGAAGCTACCTGCAGCCTGATCAGCCAGGCTCAATACCTTTTGTGGGTCGTATAATAACGATGCCTTCCAAAAACCAAATGAGCAATGCTGTTTAAAAGCAGCCATATTGCAAACCACACCTTTATAATCAAAAAAAGGCATGCTCCATTTCATGGTTTCAATTATCATAGGCGAGGCTTCATGCACCACAGCTCTCAGATAGTTTAAAATCGGCTTCGCAAATTCGGGCGATTTTTCGATGTAGGCATCAACCCGGTTATCGTAATATTCCATAATTAAAGTTAGCGATTACAACAACTCCGGCAAAATGGATTTAAATACGCCCTGCCAAAACCGGATGGGTACAAGCTCCTGCAAAAAAGGCCCGCTTCAAAAAGAAGCGGGCCTTAAAAATGTATCAACCATCTCTCCCCTTCAGGGGTCGGGGGGGCTTATGAATCTATCTTAGCGTATTTAGCGTTGCGTTCAATGAACTCGCGGCGCGGAGCAACCTCATCACCCATCAGCATGCTGAAGGTATGGTCGCACTCGGCGGCGTTTTCAATGGTAGCACGTTTAAGCGTGCGGGTAGCGGGGTTCATGGTAGTATCCCAAAGCTGGATATCGTTCATCTCACCCAAACCTTTGTAGCGTTGTACGTGTACACTGTCTTCTTTGCCCGCACCTTTAAGGCGCTGGATAGCGGCATCGCGCTGTACATCGTTCCAGCAATATTCGTACTCCTTACCTTTTTTAACCTGGTAAAGCGGCGGCGAGGCAATATATACGTAACCAGCCTCAACCAGCTCCTTCATGTAACGGAAAAAGAAGGTAAGGATCAGCGTGGTAATGTGCGAACCGTCCACGTCGGCATCCGTCATGATAATGATCTTATGGTAACGGAGCTTGGTTAAGTTAAGGGCTTTATCATCTTCAGGCGTACCGCGGCTTACGCCCAAACCGGTAAACATGTTCTTGATCTCTTCGTTTTCGTAAATTTTATGCTCCATGGCTTTCTCCACGTTCAGGATCTTACCACGCAATGGTAAAATAGCCTGATACTCGCGGTTACGGCCCTGTTTGGCGGTACCACCCGCCGAGTCACCTTCGACAAGAAATAACTCGCAAAGGGTTGGATCGCTATTGGCACAATCAGACAGTTTGCCCGGTAATCCAGAGCCTGTCATCACGCTCTTGCGCTGTACCATTTCGCGCGCTTTACGGGCGGCGGCACGCGCAGTAGCGGCAAGGATCACTTTATTTACAATCAGGCGGGCTTCTTTAGGGTTCTCTTCTAAAAAGTTACCCAAAATTTCCCCCACAGCCACGTCAACCGCGCCCATCACCTCGTTGTTACCCAACTTACTTTTGGTTTGGCCTTCAAACTGAGGCTCCTGCACTTTTACTGATATAATAGCAGTTAATCCTTCGCGGAAGTCATCGCCGCTGATCTCAACTTTCACGTTTTTCAGCAGGCCCTCTTTATCTGCATAGGCTTTTAAGGTACGGGTTAAACCGCGACGGAAGCCCGCTACGTGTGTACCACCCTCAATGGTGTTAATGTTATTTACGTACGAAAAAACATTCTCGCTGTAAGTATCATTATACTGCAGGGCAAGCTCAACCGGGATACCTCCCTTATTACCGTCTACATAAATGGGCTCGGGGATGATCGATGTACGTGTTCCGTCCAAAAACTTAACAAACTCGCGCAAACCACCTTCTGAGAAAAACTCTTCGCTACGGAAAGTACCATCTTCCTGGGTTTCACGCTCATCGGTTAAACTCAGGCGAATGCCTTTGTTCAGGAACGACAGTTCACGCAAACGGGCAGCAAGCGTATCATATTTATACTCTGTAGTGGTAGTAAAAATCTCCGGATCGGGCTGAAAGGTTTGAATAGTACCTGTTTTATCAGATACGCCAATTTCCTTAACATCAAACATTGGCTTGCCGCGTTCGTATTCCTGGGTAAAGATCTTGCCTTCACGGTGCACAAGGGTCTTCACATGGGTTGATAATGCGTTAACGCAACTCACACCCACACCGTGTAAACCGCCGGATACTTTATAAGTATCCTTATCAAATTTACCACCGGCGTGCAAAACGGTCATTACAATTTCAAGCGCCGATTTACCTTCTTTTGTATTGATACCTGTAGGAATACCACGACCGTTATCTGATACGGTTATGGAATTACCAACATGTATAGTAACTTTTATATCATCGCAATAACCGGCAAGGGCTTCGTCGATAGAGTTATCAACTACTTCATATACAAGGTGGTGCAAACCTTTAACACCTGTATCCCCAATGTACATCGACGGACGCTTACGTACCGCCTCTAAACCTTCTAAAACCTGTATGTTATCTGCTGAATAATTGGATTTATCCTGAATTTCTTCGCTCATATTTATTTAATGAAACAATCTTCAAAATTACAAAAAATACCCCGTATTAACGATTATTTGTGGATAAAAGTACAGTTGTGGAGAGTTGTCAGAATCAGAATTTACAGGATTTTAGGATTAACAGAATACTTCGTCTGAACTCTAATTTTGTAGAACTTGTCACATTTCAAACCCTGCCAATAAAAAGTCAGGTTCAGAAATCTGAAATTAAAAATCCGATATTCAAAATCATTAATGGAGTTACCTGCGGCCGCTATCCGCGCATACGCCTGCTGGCAATACGCTCATGGCCGGTATCCACTCTCATAATGCAAAATGCCGTAAAACGAGGACCGTAGTGGATAAGAAAGACTTTGCCGCTTGTGGCTTTGCGCGCAAATTAAAATCCTCCAAGCCATCACAATAAATCCCATCTGCATATTTGTAATTTGAAATTTGCACATCTGTTTGCTCCCAAAATCACCTCATCTAAAATTAGGATACTTGCAATGAAAGATTATCTTTGTCAAAATTTTATAATATTTTTATTGAGATAATGAAAACCAGTGCTTCAATTTTAACCAAGCTTACTTTAGGATTAGCCATTGCAGGTAGCGTTGCCGCTTGTAACCAAAATAAAACCGCCGATAAACCGGCTGCTTCAACAACTGCGGCAACGCCTGATAAAGAAACCATTGTTTATGTAAACTCTGACTCTTTATTAAACAAGTACGATTACTTTAAGGATATGTCAAAACGCCTTGAAGAAAAAGGCAAAGCATCACAAACCGATCTGCAAAACCGCGGTCAGGCTTTTCAGCGCCAGGTTGCCGAGTACCAGAAAAATCAGGCTACCATGCCTGCCGATCAGCGCCAGGCCACCGAACAACAGTTACAGCGTAAACAACAGGAATTACAAGGCTACTCTCAAAATGCAGGTGCCGAGTTCCAAAACGAGCAAGCCTCTGAAAATGCTAAACTGTATGATAAAATTGCCGACTTTGTAAAAGGTTATGCTAAAGAAAAAGGCTACAAACTGGTGTTAACCTATTCAAAAGCCAATCCAACCGTATTGTATGGTGATCCATCTTTAGATGTTACCGTTGACGTTGCCAAACGCCTTAACGAAGCTTACGCTAAAGACAAAAAATAATATACGATTTGAAAATTTGATGATGTAGTAATTTGAAAATTACAAGTCATTTTCAAATATTCAAATTGACACATTTTCAAATTAAAACCTCAACTTCGGTTGAGGTTTTTTAATTTAGGACAATATGGAAAATACGGCACACGAAAAATTTATGCGCATAGCTATTGAGCTGGCCGAAGACAATGTAAAGCGCGGAATAGGCGGCCCTTTTGGGGCTGTAATTGTTAAGGATGGCATGATAGTAGCCCGCAGTGCCAACCGTGTTGTGTCCACTAATGACCCTACCGCACATGCCGAAGTCTCGGTGATCCGCCTGGCCTGCCAGGAGTTGGAAACCTATAACTTAGCGGGTTGTGAAATTTATACCAGCTGTGAGCCCTGTCCCATGTGCCTGGGCGCCATTTACTGGGCCCGTATTGATAAAATTTATTACGCCAATACCAAAGCCGATGCCGCCGCAATAGGGTTCGACGATCATTTTATTTACGATGAATTGGAAAACCCAATGGATAAACGCAAACTTCCTTTCGTGCAGATCCTTCGGGATGAAGCATTAACCGCCTTTAAACTTTGGGAAACAACCGAGCATAGGGAACATTATTAAGTTGCTCCTTAAATCTCCCCTAAAGGGAAGACTTTTACAATACATTATCCGGCTTTCAGAAGCCCTCTCCCTTTAGGGGAGGGTTGGGTTGGGCTATCCCTCTTCTTTTTCCTCAAAAAAATTATCTTTCAGGTCATCAATTTCGCGCCTGTCTGCCTTGGTAGGGCGACCAGTACCACGATCTCGCTTAAGTATCGGGGCGTGAAACATTGATTTAAATGCCTGGGTTTGTTCAACCGGGGTTATATCTTCATAAAAATTCACAGCCGTTTTGGCGTCAACCCGGTTTTCGAGCAGACCTGTTACCTTCACTACCTTGCGCTCTATACCCTTAGCTACCTGGTAAACATCGCCAATTTTTACCTCGTACGATGGTTTTATATTTTTACCATCCAGTTTTACGCGGCCAGCTTTACAAGCATCAGAAGCCAGTGTGCGTGTTTTAAAAACGCGGATGGCCCACAGGTATTTATCTATTCTAAGTTTTTCTTTTTCGGCCATTTATCATTTCCTTTTATATTTATCGGCCAGGCGTTGGGCCAATTCATCAATATCATTTTTACGTGCAATCATAAGTATCCAGTGTTCGGGAATACTTTCAATGCCATAAAGCAAACCGGCCAACCCGCCGGTAACTGCGCCGGTTGTATCGGTATCGAGCCCCAAATTTACTGCTTTTAACACGGCTTCGCTATAGCTTGTTGTGGTTAACAAACACCAAATTGCCGCTTCAAGTGTATGCAGCACGTAACCGCTACTTTGGATTTCATTTACAGGATGTTCGTGAATATCATTATTCAGCAACCTGTTAAACAAGGCTAACTCATCTGGATTGATGGTTGTGCCAGCTAAAAATGTTCTTACCTCAGTATTTGCTTCATGATAAGCAGCTAATGCGTTGGCATTAGTAAGCAATTTCCGGGCAAATTCAAGGTAGTAGAAACAGGCTATTACCGAACGTACATGCCCATGAGTTATAGATGATACTTCTTTTACAATCGCAAAACGTTCCTTTACCGACTTATCTTTAATATAAAATAACAAAGGCAGGATCCGCATCAATGAACCATTACCGTTTGATGATTCATCGAATTCACCGGCTAAATCCGGCCTCGCTTTGCGTAAAACCCTTTCAATTGCAGCCCGGGTAGCAATGCCAACATCAAATACCTCTCCCCGTGCTGTCCATTGCGCGTCGTATAGCCAGTTAACAAAACTATTCGCAATTTTTTGCAGATCGTAACCATCTGCCAAAACATCAGCAAGGCAAAAAGTCAACGAGCTATCGTCAGACCATGTGCCGGGCAACTGATCATAAGTGCCAAAACCTATCATGTCAGTCACCGGCTTTTGAGCGATGTTTTCTCTCGACCTGAATTCAACAGGAACACCAAGTGAATCACCGATAGCGACACCGAAAAGTACATCTTTATAAAAGTTTCGATTTACTGCCATAGTGCTAATTAACGCATTTTTAAATATGCGACAAATCAGCTGCGCAAAACTTATTTTGGCAAATCCCTTTTCACAAATTTCCGATAAAGGTATTCGGCATAACCAACGCTGATATAATCAGGGAATTTCCAGTGTGGATAATAGCGCCTTTGGATGTATTTGAGAAAGCTAAAAAACAAAACGCCAAAAATAAGCAGCAATGCCAGGCCAAGTAAAATAATGGCAATTAGGACAAATGGGGTCATACTTTAGGGGATAATCAGGGTTTATAATCAATTAAAAAGTAAAAATAGCCATATCAACCTCCTGTAATTTAAGAGATTGATATAAGAAAATATTTATACGCTGAATAAAATGCTATTGTTTATTTTTTTTATAAATTATTATCCAAAAAACGATCACAAAAAATAAGCCTCCCCGACACTCGCTGTCCGGAAGGCTTTGACACCTAATTAGTTTAAACGTTGGTTTCCGTTTATATAAAATTAAGACTTACTTAACGTCTTTTTATACCCTATTAACGGATTGCCCGCATATTGTATACATGTGTGAAAACCAATGCGCTGTAAGTCAAAATATTATACGCAACACGTCAATTATACTTACATATTTCCCGCTATTGCGTTCATACAGCGTTAAACCAAAGTCAACCGGTGGTATAATTCTATTTGATTACCTGCTTTGTTTCAAATCCTGATTGAATCCCCTTTCACTTCATGATATACAATCTTTTAAAACATATTTCCTTAAAAATCCTTTAATTTGCCAAAAGTTAATTTCACCAATGCAAGATCTTAAAAAACTGATTGAAGAGGCCTGGGAAGACAGGAACCTGCTGAACTATAATGAATACACCAACGCCATTGAAACCGTTATTGACCGTTTGGACAAAGGCGAGATCCGTGTGGCCGAACCTATTGGCACACGCTGGCATGTAAATGAGTGGATTAAAAAGGCGGTTGTTTTGTATTTCCCGACCAGGCAGATGGAAGAAATTAAGACCGGGCCTTTTGTTTTTCATGACAAAATGAAACTCAAAACTGATTACAAACAAACCGGCGTTCGCGTGGTACCACATGGTATTGCCCGCTACGGTGCCCACCTGGCCAAAGGTGTTATCATGATGCCATCGTACGTAAACATTGGTGCTTATGTTGATGAAGGTACTATGGTTGATACCTGGGCCACTGTAGGTTCATGCGCACAAATTGGTAAACATGTACACTTAAGCGGTGGTGTTGGTATTGGTGGTGTGCTGGAGCCGTTGCAGGCTGCCCCGGTTATTATTGAAGATAACTGCTTTATTGGCTCACGTGCCATTGTTGTTGAAGGTGTACATGTTGAACACGAAGCCGTATTAGGCGCAAACGTGGTATTAACAGCATCAACCAAAATCATTGATGTTACCCACAGTACTCCAATTGAATATAAAGGCCGTGTACCTGCCCGTTCGGTAGTAATTCCAGGTTCATATACCAAAAAATTTGCAGCCGGCGAATACCAGGTGCCTTGCGCCCTGATTATCGGTACACGTAAGGAATCAACCGACAAAAAAACGTCATTAAATGACGCCCTGCGTGAAAACAACGTAGCGGTATAATATAGTCTGAAGTCGTAAGTTTAAAGTCATAAGTGATTGTTGGGTATTTAATCCACCTTCATTTATGGCTTTAAATGTTAATAGGCGACTTAAGAACTTAAAACTTCCGACTTAAGACTCAAAATGAAGATAGGATACGATGCTAAACGGGCTTTTTATAATAACACGGGCTTAGGCAATTACAGCCGCTGGTTAATTAAAGGCGTAGCATCGCTCAATCCGATCAATACTTTATATTTATATACGCCAAAGGCAAAAGCCAATCCCCGGCTTAATTTTATTGGCGATTATCCTAACATCCGCACCGCAATTCCTAAAAGTAAATGGTTTACCTCATGGTGGCGCAGCAAGGGAATTATTAAAGATCTTAAACGCGACGGCATTGAACTATATCATGGTTTAAGCCATGAGTTGCCTTCAGGTATTCAGGCAAGCGGCATCAAGTCGGTTGTTACGGTGCACGACGTTATTTTTATGCGGTACCCGAAACAGTTTGGTGCAATTAATTACCGCATTTACCTGGCAAAGGTTAAACATGCCTGCCGCGTTGCCGACAAAATCATCGCCATAAGTCAGAAAACAAAAGATGACCTTGTTGAACTGCTTGGCATTGATCCAGAAAAAATCGAAGTCATTTACCAGGGATGTGACCCTTCGTTTGCAATTGAACAAACCGCCGCGCAAAAATCGGCAGTAAAAGAAAAATATAACCTGCCAAACCGTTTTATTTTAAGTGTTGGCACTATTGAAGAACGTAAAAACCTGCTGTTAAACGTTAAGGCGTTAAAAAATATCGATGACATAACACTGGTGGTAATTGGCAAAGAAACCCAATACACAGAATTGGTTAAAACGTATATAACGGCTAATAACTTAAACCACCGGGTAATATTTTTAAAAGACGTTACATTTGCAGAGTTACCGGCTGTTTACCAGCTGGCGTCGGTATTTGTTTACCCTTCACGGTACGAAGGATTTGGTATACCCGTGTTAGAAGCTTTAAACTCCGGCACGCCGGTTATAGCAGCAACAGGCTCCTGCCTTGAAGAAGCAGGCGGGCCGGGCAGCCTTTATGTGAACCCTGATGATGATACCGGTCTTGCCGAAAAACTAAACCGGGTACTTAATGATGAGGGCTTAAGGCAAACCATGATCACCAAAGGCCGCGCTTACGCAGCCAATTTTACCGATGATAAATTAAGCCGGCAATTAATGCAGCTTTACCAAAACATTTTGAACCATGCTTAGAGACGAAGTAGCCAAGGCTTTTAAAATTGTACAAGAGGGTGGCATCATCCTTTATCCTACCGATACCATTTGGGGCATCGGCTGTGACGCCACCAACACCGAAGCCATTCAAAAGATCTACCGCCTGAAACAGCGCGATGAGGCCAAAAGCATGATCATTTTGCTGGATACTGAAAACAAGCTGGAAAGCTATATCAGTGAAGTAAACCCGCTGGCCTTTGAACTGATTGAATATGCCGAAAACCCTTTAACACTGGTAATGCCGGGTGCTAAAAACATTTCTCCGGCATTAATTGCCGCCGATGGCAGCGTGGGGATCAGGGTTGTAAAAGACACGCCTTTTTGCCAGCAGTTGATTCAGCGTTTACGCAAACCATTGGTTTCAACATCAGCTAACTTCAGCGGGAAACCTTCGCCACAGTATTTTTCGCAAATAGATCAGGAAATTATTGATGGCGTTGATTATGTAGTTGATTTAGAGCAGCATAGCAAAGAGATCAAAACACCGTCAACCATCATGAGGTTGGCCCCTGATGGCAGGTTTGAGTTTTTGCGTCGTTAACGAGAGATTAGAGGTTGGAGATTAGTAATTAGTTAAAAAGGCATTTTTGAAAATATCTTTTGACAGAAACATTTTTGGAAAATCTTTGGCGTAACCCCTCTATATATTCAATATATTGACTATCAATTATTTAAATCAAAATAATTTAAATTATGTTAACCCTGTTAACCCCCCATCGTGCAGAAAGTCGGAAGTATGAGGTCCAAAGTCTGAAGTCTGAAAATTTTGTTTATTGAGCGGAAAGATACTTAGGACTTTCCACTTAAGACTTCCCACTTAAGACTTTTGACTTTACCGGGGCATTTTACCAATTAATCTTACCTTTGTACCCTTATCAGCATTTTTAAGCATCAAACTATGCAACAACACCTCAGGCATCCCGTATTTTCTGTTATATCCCGTTTAGCGGGCGAACAAAACGTACAGGCCTATGCCATTGGTGGTTTTGTGCGCGATATTTTCCTGAACCGCCCGTCGAAGGATATTGATATCGTAATTATTGGCAATGGGATAGCTTTTGCCGAAATTGTTGCCAATACACTTAAAGTTAAACTGGCGGTTTATAAAAACTTCGGTACAGCTTCACTCAAATACCGCGATCTGGAGATAGAGTTTGTTGGCGCCCGCAAGGAATCGTACCGCCGCGACTCGCGCAAGCCAATTGTGGAGAATGGCACTTTGGAAGATGATCAGAAACGCCGCGATTTTACCATCAACGCGCTGGCCATTTCACTGCACCCCGATTCATTTGGCGAGTTACTTGATCCCTTTAACGGCATTGCCGACCTGGAAAATAAGCTGATCCGTACGCCGCTTAACCCTAACGAAACATTTTCTGATGATCCGCTGCGTATGATGCGGGCCATCAGGTTTGCCACTCAGCTCAATTTCAGGATTGATGATATCGCTGTTGAAGCCATTAAAACCACGGCCGACAGGATCAGTATCATATCGCAGGAGCGGATTACCGATGAACTGAACAAGATCATCTTGTCGCCGGTACCATCAATAGGTTTTAATTACCTGTTTGATACCGGGCTGTTGCATAAAACCTTCCCGCAAATGGTAGCCCTTTACGGGGTTGACTATGTAGATGGCAAAGGCCATAAGGATAACTTTTACCATACACTACAGGTACTTGACAACATCTGCGAAACTACTGACGACCTGTGGTTACGCTGGGCTGCTATACTGCATGACATAGCCAAACCAGCCACCAAACGTTTTGAGCCCGGCCACGGCTGGACCTTTCATGGCCATGAAGACCGCGGCGCACGCATGGTGCCCAAGATCTTTGCGCAGCTTAAGCTGCCGCTGAATGAAAAAATGAAGCAGGTTCAAAAGTTGGTGCAGCTGCATTTAAGGCCCATCGTACTTTCACAATCCATAGTTACCGATTCGGCCGTGCGGCGTTTGCTTTTTGAGGCAGGAGATGACATTGAGGCACTCATGTTGTTGTGTAAAGCAGACATCACCACCAAAAATGAATATAAGGTTAAAAAATATCGTAACAATTTTGAGCTTGTTCAACAAAAATTAAAAGATGTTGAAGAGCGCGATAGTATCCGTAACTGGCAACCGCCGGTTACCGGTAACGATATCATGACCATGTTTGGGATAAAAGAAGGCCGGGAAGTAGGAATAATCAAAAATCAGATCCGCGAAGCCATCTTGGAAGGCGAAATTCCCAACAGTCGTGAGGCCGCATTAAGCTTTACAATAAGCAAAGGCCTTGAAATTGGCTTAAAAGTTGTGACTACCCCAAATTAAATTAAAACATTATTATTTTTGTCCAAAATCTACAATAAGCAATGGCAGTATACAGGTTCAGGGTTACTTTTGAAGACTACGATGACGTTATGAGAGAAATTGATGTAAAATCAAATCAAACTTTCGAAGACCTTCACCGCGCAATTCATCAGTCAACCGGGTATAATCCGGAATTTTCTTCATCATTTTATATTAGCAATGACCAATGGACCAAGGGTGAAGAAATAACTTACCTGCCTAACCAAAGGCGTATTGACCGTGGTGTATCATTAATGAATAAAGTAAAGCTGTTGAGTTTTATTGATGATCCGCACCAAAAATTTTACTATACATTTAATTTCGATCGTCCGTTTGATTTTCATGTTGAACTGATGAAGATCATTTTAGATGAAACACCAGGTACTACCTACCCTGCCGTTGTAAAATCAGTTGGCGAGGCCCCAAAACAATTTGGCAACTCATTTAATGCTACCGTTTTACCGCCTGTTACCGAAGATTTCGACTTTTTGAACGAAATGGCCTTTAACCCGGAGGATGCCGAAGATTTTTCGGAAGTTACAGATACCGATGATCTGCCGGAAGAAAAACACAGCGGTGGTGAAGAAGAAGAGGAGGAAGATGAATTCGGCAATGAATTTAGCGATGATGAAGGCTTTGATGATGATGAAAAGCCTGGCCGCGGCGGTAGCGATGATTATTAAATCACAAAAAACGAGTATATAATTTATATACTCGTTTTTTATGTTAGGTCACCTCACTTGTTTTGTTACTTTAACCAGCTCATAATAATTTACCCCCATTTATCAATGAATAACAAAAATTACTATGCCATAATTATGGCCGGAGGAATTGGAAGCCGCTTTTGGCCGATAAGCCGTACATCGCACCCCAAACAGTTTATAGATATACTCGGTACCGGTAAAACCTTAATACAAAACACCTACGAACGTTTCCTGAAAGTTTGCCCCAAAGAAAATATTTACGTTGTTACTAACGAAAACTACACCAAACTGGTAAAACAACAATTGCCCGATATGGAGGATCAGCAGATCCTTACCGAACCGGTAATGCGTAATACGGCACCTTGTGTTGCCTATGGCTGTTTTAAAATTGAAAGCCTTAACCCCGATGCCGCTATTGTTGTAGCCCCTTCTGATCAGCAGATCCTGGATGAAGATGCTTTTGTTGCCGCTATCGAAAAATCATTGCAGACCGCCGCTTCAAATGACTACCTGATAACCCTGGGCATTAAACCATCAAGGCCAGATACCGGTTACGGATATATCCAATACACTGATAACGTTATCAATGATGAGTTTCATAAGGTAAAAACCTTTACCGAAAAACCAACTCTTGAAATAGCTAAAACCTTTATTCAAAGCGGCGACTTTTTATGGAATGCAGGCATCTTTGTTTGGTCGGCCAAAACTATTGTTAAGGCCTTTAATCAGTATCTGCCCGAAATGCATGAGATCTTTGCTGAGGCAAGGCCGGTTTATAACTCGGATAATGAAAAGCCGCATGTACATAACATTTACCAGCAATGCGTTAATATCTCGATAGATTACGGCATTATGGAAAAAGCAGATAATGTGTATGTACTACCTTCGGATTTTGGGTGGAGCGATCTGGGTACCTGGGCATCAATATATGACCTTGCCGAAAAGGATTATGTAGGTAATGCCGTTATCCCCGCCGAAAAAGTGATCATGTATGACTCTTCAAACTGCATGGTAAACGTGCCGGGCGAAAAACTGGTAATATTGCAGGGCCTGCATGATTATATCGTGGTAGAATCAAACAACTCCCTGCTCATTTGCCCCCGCGACCAGGAACAGAACATCAAACAGGTTGTGGCCGATGTAAAGAATAAGTTCGGGACGAAGTATATTTAGTTACCGACATTTTTGATATGAGTAAAGCGTAGGCTTATGAACATGACGCAGGGTAATAAAACCCTCATTGTAGTTGCCGGCCCCACGGCAGTAGGGAAAACAGTTGCAGCCATTAAGTTAGCGCAACAGTTCAATACTGTAGTGGTTTCTGCCGATTCGAGGCAATTTTTCAGGGAGATGAGTATTGGCACTGCCAAACCCGATGAAAGCGAGTTGGTTGCGGCCAAACACTACTTTATCAATTCGCACTCCATATCCGAAAGTTTTTCTGTTGGCGATTTTGAAAAGCAGGGGCTTGCGCTTTTAGATGAACTATTTAAAGTACATGATAAGGTGATCCTGGCGGGAGGATCAGGTTTGTACATTAAAGCTATTTGTGAAGGCTTTGATGACTTGCCCGTAGCCGATATTTCAGTACGTGAAAAACTAAACCGGCAACTGGAAAACGAAGGAATTACAACATTACAAAAACACCTACAACAGGTCGATCCGGATTATTATACCCAGGTCGACCTTAATAATCCTCAGCGTATCATCAGGGCGTTGGAAGTTTTTGAAACATCAGGCAAACCGTTTTCATCTTACCGCAACGCTACTGTAAATAAAAGACCTTTTAATATTATCAAACTGGCACTTGATATGCCCCGCGAAAAATTGTATGAACGTATAAACCTGCGCGTCGATCTGATGGCTAAACAAGGCCTGATTCAAGAAGTAAAAAACCTCCTTCCCTACCGTCAACTTAATGCTTTAAATACAGTGGGCTATTCTGAGCTGTTTGATTACTTTGATGGCAAGACCGGCCTTGATGAAGCCCTTCTGCTTATAAAACAAAATACCAGGCGTTTCGCCAAAAGGCAGCTTACCTGGTTCAGAAAAGATAAAGATTTTGTTTGGTTTGATGCCGGTGCTCCCGATGTTATTCACCAAATGATCAAAACGATTGAAACAACTGCATAAAGGTATTATTATAAATAGCTGCCCCCCGAAAAACACACAAAATTAATCCAAATCTTCATTGCTAAATTCCAAATAGATAGCGTTTAAATTATCACAAATGCGTATAATTGCAGTTTAAATGCCAAACTCTACTATTTAGGTGGGGTTAGCAGTGTTTTTATTGGTAACATGCATAAATATTATCTTACTCATCTGCAGGAATTAGAATCAGAGGCCATTTACATTATCAGGGAAGTGGTTGCACAATTTGATCGTCCTGCCATCCTGTTTTCGGGCGGGAAAGACTCTATTGTTGTAACACACCTGGCAAAAAAGGCATTCTGGCCCGCTAAAATCCCAATGCCCCTAATCCATATTGATACTGGTCATAACTTTCCTGAAACTATGGAGTTTAGGGATAAGCTGGTTGAAAGCCTTGGCGTACAACTTATTGTAGGCTCGGTTCAGGAATCAATTAACAAAGGCCGTGCAGTTGAGGAAAGTGGTATCAACGCCAGCCGCAACGAGTTGCAGATAGTAACCCTGCTTGATACCATCGAAAGCAATAAGATAGATGCTGCTATCGGCGGCGCACGCCGTGACGAAGAGAAGGCCCGTGCTAAAGAACGGTTCTTCAGTCACCGCGATGAGTTTGGCCAGTGGGATCCTAAAAACCAACGCCCCGAGCTTTGGAATATCTTTAACGGCCGCAAGCGCATGGGCGAACACTTCCGTGTGTTCCCGATCAGCAACTGGACCGAAATGGATATCTGGAACTACATTCTGCAGGAAAACATAGCTATACCTTCATTATACTTTGCACACCAGCGTAATGCAGTTTACCGCGATAATACCTGGCTGCCTGCTTCGGAGTTCTTACAGCTTAGGGAGGGTGAAACTATCGAAAATAAGCTCATGCGTTTCCGTACCCTGGGCGATATCACCATCACCGGCGGTATCGAATCAGACGCTGATACCCTGGAGAAGATAGTTGCTGAAGTATCAGCAACCCGCAGCACCGAACGGGGCAACCGAAGCGACGATAAACGCTCGGATACTTCAATGGAAGACAGGAAAAAGCAAGGTTATTTTTAAATTTGATTCAATGAGCCTTCAGGCAGCCAAGCCCGGAGCAAAAAACATACCACCACAATGGAATTATTACGTTTTACTACAGCAGGTAGTGTTGACGATGGTAAAAGTACCCTTATAGGGCGCTTACTATACGATTCGAAATCCATCTTTGAAGACCAGATGGAGGCTGTAAAACAATCGAGCGAGCGAAAAGGACTTCAGCATGTTGATCTATCATTATTAACTGATGGTTTACGTTCGGAGCGTGAGCAGGGCATTACCATTGACGTGGCCTACCGCTATTTTGCCACGCCTAAACGCAAATTTATTATTGCCGACACTCCCGGCCATATCCAGTATACCCGCAACATGGTTACTGGCGCTTCGACCGCCAACCTTGCCCTGGTGCTTATTGATGCACGCAAAGGCGTGGTAGAGCAAACGTGCCGTCACTCGTTCATCGCATCGCTGTTAAAAATCCCTCACATTATTGTTTGTGTAAACAAAATGGACCTGGTTGATTACAGCGAAGAAGCGTTTAATAAAGTAGTTGAGCAATACGAAGCATTTGCAGCTAAAATTGATGTTACTGATATCCGTTTTGTACCGATCAGTGCTTTAGCCGGTGACAATGTGGTTAACGACTCGGAAAATATGCCATGGTACAAGGGCGAAAGCTTGCTGCATACACTGGAAACTATTCATATTGCAAGCGATGAAAACCATTCTGACGCCCGCTTCCCGGTGCAAACAGTGATCCGTCCGCATGCGGATGAATATCATGATTACCGTGGTTATGCCGGCCGGATAGCTGGCGGTATTTTCAGGCCCGGCGATAAGATCACCGTATTGCCGTCAGGGTTAACATCAGCCATAAAATCTATTGACACTTATTCGGGTGCGGTTGAGGAAGCTTTTGCACCAATGTCGGTTTCCATTACTTTGGAGGATGATATTGATGTAAGCCGCGGCGATATGATTGTAAAAGATGACAGCGAACCGCAGGTGAGCCAGGACCTTGACGCCATGATTTGCTGGATGGCAACCCGCAGCCCGCGCCCAGGTGCTAAATATCACCTCAAAACCACCACCCGCGAGGTAATGTCGATCATTAAAGAAGTTTATTATAAACTGGATATCAATACGCTTGAAAAGCAGGAAGAAAATACTGATATTAAGATGAACGAAATGGTGAAGATCCGCTTACGCACTACTCAACCCGTAGTGTTTGACGAGTATCGCAAAAACCGTATTACCGGTTCATTGATCCTGGTTGATGAATCAACTAATGAAACGGTAGCAGCAGGGACATTCTTATAGCCCTTAACTTTACCGAGGAGACGGTTAGCAAACCAGTTTTTCAAATCATAAAATAAGAGGCCGGATTTTAGAAAATCCGGCCTCTTATTTTACATAAATCGCAATACCGCTCAATTATCTTTGTGCAACCTGTTGGCCATTGACTAAAAAGTCATTATAAGCAATCGCAATACCTTGCTCTAATGTAGTATGGTATTTCCAGCCCGCATTGTTCAATTTGGTAACATCCATCAATTTACGAGGCGTTCCATCAGGCTTAGAGGTATCAAAATTAATTTCCCCCTCATAACCAATTATTTTCTTGATAAGCAAAGCCAGATCTTTTATAGAGATATCTTCGCCCGTACCTACATTGACCAGACCCGGCTCATTATAGTTTTGCATCAGGTAATAACAGGCTTCGGCCAGATCATCAGCAAATAAAAACTCACGCATCGGCACACCGGTACCCCATATGGTAACAGCAGGTGCCCGCTGCACTTTTGCTTCATGGAAACGACGGATCAACGCGGGCAAAACATGCGAATTCTGAAGATGATAATTATCATTGTAGCCATACAAATTGGTTGGCATAACAGATATATAATTGCAGCCATACTGGGTACGATATGCATCGCACATTTTTATACCGGCTATTTTTGCAATGGCATAGGGTTCATTTGTTTCTTCAAGCGGACCTGTTAACAGATAATCTTCCTTCAGCGGCTGCGGAGCCATCTTAGGATAAATACAGCTTGACCCCAAAAACATCAGTTTTTTTACGCCATTCAGATATGCATTGTGAATAATATTATTCTGAATTTGCAGGTTATCATACAAAAATTCAGCACGGTATGTATTATTGGCCACAATCCCTCCCACCTTAGCGGCCGCAAGAAAAACATACTCCGGTTTCTCCAACACAAAAAAATCAGCTACCTGTTGCTGGTTGCGCAAATCAAGCGCTGGCGATGTACGGGTAATAATGTTGGTAAATCCCTCTTTTTCCAGCTTGCGAAAAATTGCTGAACCAACCATGCCCCGATGGCCGGCTATATATATTTTTGCATCTTTTTCCATCGATATTACTCAAATTGCTTTCTAATGCTGTAACCCGAATCTTCCAGCAGCTTTTCACGTTTGAACAGATCGACATCGGCAGCAACCATTTCTTTCACTAATCCCTGCAAGTCATACTTTGGTTCCCAACCTAATTTTGTTTTTGATTTGGTGGGGTCGCCTATCAAGAGATCAACTTCGGTGGGACGGAAATACTTTTCATCAACTGCAACTATTTCTTTCCCAATCTGAACGTTGAAATCTGGATCATTACAGTTAACCACGTACCCTTTTTCATCAGCACCTTCACCTTTAAATTCAACTTCAATACCTACCTCTTTAAAAGCAAGACGTACAAACTCACGTACACGTGTGGTTATACCAGTAGCTATTACATAATCTTCGGCAACTTCCTGCTGCAGTATAAGATACATAGCTTCAACGTAATCTTTGGCATGGCCCCAATCGCGTTGAGCATCAAGGTTACCAAGATATAACTTATCCTGTAGCCCCATAGCGATCTTAGCAACTGCACGGGTAATTTTACGGGTAACAAATGTTTCGCCCCGTAAAGGGCTTTCGTGATTAAATAATATACCGTTGCAGGCATAAATACCGTAAGCTTCGCGATAATTTACCGTGATCCAATACGCGTATAATTTAGCAACTGCATAAGGTGAGCGCGGGTAAAACGGCGTAGTTTCCGATTGCGGAACAGCCTGCACCAAACCATATAATTCCGACGTTGAGGCCTGATATATTTTAGTCTTTTTTTGGAGCCCCAGGATGCGTATAGCTTCTAATAAACGCAGGGTGCCAATGCCATCGGCATTAGCTGTATACTCAGGTGTATCAAAACTTACTTTAACATGTGACATTGCTCCAAGGTTATAGATCTCATCGGGCTGCACCTGCTGAATTATACGGATCAGGTTAGTGCTATCACTAAGATCTCCATAATGCAATATCAAATTTTTATTAACATCATGAGGATCCTGGTACAGATGATCAATCCTATCGGTATTAAATAGGGAGCTACGCCGCTTAATACCATGAACTATATAATTTTTGGAAAGTAATAATTCAGTCAGGTATGCGCCATCCTGCCCGGTAATGCCTGTAATTAAAGCAATTTTTACCATTCAATCATATTTATTGGGCTTCTAATTTACAACGATATTAACGTTTATAATATTAACAGTTTTTATTGTTGCGCAATACCCTGAATATATTTACCATAGCCGCTTTTAATATATTTTGTGGCAATAGCCTGAAGTTCATCATAAGTTATATATCCCATCCGGTAAGCAATTTCCTCAATACAGCCGATTTTGGTAGCCTGTCTTTTTTCAATTACCCTGACAAATTCTGTGGCGTCACTTAACGAATCAAATGTGCCAGTATCAAGCCATGCTGTGCCCCTGTCCATTACGCCCACAAAAAGTTGCTGTTTTTCAAGGTATACTTTATTTACATCGGTAATTTCATATTCGCCCCTTGGCGAAGGCGGAATATTTTTGGCTATTTCAACAACCTGGTTATCGTAAAAATATAAACCGGGAACAGCATAATTGGACTTTGGTTTAAGCGGTTTTTCTTCGATAGAAAGTGCTTTAAAATCTTTATCAAACTCCACCACACCATAACGTTCCGGATCAGCTACCGGATAGGCAAAAATAGCTGCTCCGTTTACATCGTTAAAGCTTTGAATAAGGGTGCTGAAACCGGATCCATAAAAGATATTATCCCCAAGCACCAGGGCTACTTTATCACTCCCAATAAAATCGGCGCCTATTACAAAGGCCTGTGCAAGTCCGTTAGGCACTTCCTGCACTGCAAACTCAAAACGGCACCCGAGTTCACTCCCATTGCCCAGCAAGCGTTTAAAACCAGGCTGGTCTTCGGGGGTTGTTATAATCAATATTTCATTGATCCCAGCCAACATCAATACCGACAGAGGGTAGTAGATCATTGGCTTATCATAAATAGGCATCAACTGCTTACTGATCGCCTTTGTTATGGGATAAAGACGGGTTCCGGAGCCGCCTGCCAGGATAATTCCTTTCATAGTCAATTTTTTTATTGTGCCGATTGTAATGCGTTAATACAAACTATAAGGCTGTCCCGCCAGTAGGGTATTTGTAAACCAAAGGTATTCCTGATCTTAGCTTTATCCATTACCGAATATGCGGGCCTTGTTGCCTTTGTAGGATATTCACTTGTACGGATAGGGTATACCTTAACCTGTGTTCCAGATATATCAAAAATTCCTTTAGCAAAATCATACCATGAAGTTACCCCTTCATTGCTGTAATGATAAATGCCATAATTTTCCGAGCCTGAGATTATAATATCAAGTATGGCACCGGCAAGATCAATGGCATAAGTTGGTGTGCCAACCTGATCGGCAATGATCTTTAATTCGTCCCTGTCGGCGCCAAGCTTTAGCATCGTTTTCACAAAGTTATTAGCAAACTCAGAGTATAGCCAACTGGTGCGGATAATAAAATGCTGCGGCAAAATAGCTGCTACATCTTGTTCTCCCTCAAGCTTGGTAAGCCCGTAAACACTTATAGGTTCAGCAATATCATCCTCACTGAGCGGGTTTGGGTTATTACCCTCAAAAACAAAATCGGTTGAAATCTGCACCAACGCAGCACCATAAGCCTTACATTGAACCGCCAGGTTAGCAGCTCCGGTTTTATTGATTTTACGGGCGAGTTCTACCTCGTCTTCGGCCTTGTCAACCGCTGTATAGGCAGCACAATTGATGACATAAGCCGGCTTATATTGTTCAAAAACTTTAGCCAGCAAGTCAGTATTCAGAATATCGGCCTCTGATTCGGGAGGGAAAGAAATGGAGGTTACACCCTTTAACAACGCAACTTTTTTTAAACACTGACCAAGTTGCCCGGACGCGCCGAATACTAAAATATTTTCCATATTAAGATTGACAGGTATTTTTCAAAAACAAAAATAAACTTTAAAAGCCAAGATCACCTGCATCTTTTAAAAATGGCAGTTGCAGGTCCTTTTCTGATACCAGGAGCTCAGCTGCCGGCATGCCCCAGTTTATATTCAGGTCAGGATCGGCAAAGTGCAAACCTCCTTCGGCTGCTTTATTATAGTAATTATCACATTTGTATTGAAAAATGGCAACATCGCTCAATACAATAAACCCATGTGCAAAGCCACGCGGTATAAAAAATTGTTGGTGGTTTTCTTCAGAAAGCAATACTGCGTGATATTGACCATAGGTAGCCGACTTTTGCCTTAAGTCAACAGCAACGTCTAACACCTCACCTTTGGTTACCCTCACCAACTTTGCCTGCGAGTGCTCTCCTTTTTGAAGGTGCAACCCTCTGAATACGCCTCTTGTTGAAAAAGATTGATTGTCCTGAACGAAATTCACCTCATATCCAACAGCGTTATTAAAAGTTTGTGTATTATATGATTCAAAAAAATACCCCCTGTCATCGTTAAAAATGCGTGGAGTAATAATTATACATCCGTCTAGTGGTGTGGGTGTTATGGTCATAAATATCTTATACCTGTTTAACTGAATTAATTGCTTGCGTACTGATTATCATAATAGCTGGCATATGCTCCACTTGTTACATTATCCAGCCATTTTTTGTTTGCCAAAAACCAATCAATGGTTTCAGAAAGTCCCTGTTCAAAAGTCACAGACGGTTTCCAGCCAAGTTCGCGGTTAATTTTTCCGGCATCGATGGCGTACCTCCGATCATGGCCCGGGCGGTCTTTTACAAAAGTAATCAGTTGTTTACTTGTTCCGGCTTCACGTCCAAGCTTTTCATCCATTTGCTCACAAAGCAAGTGTACAAGATCAATGTTTTTCCACTCGTTAAAACCGCCAATGTTATAGGTACCTCCTACTGTTCCTTCATGAAATATCAAGTCGATAGCAATAGCATGATCTTTAACAAACAGCCAGTCACGTGTGTACTTTCCGTCGCCATAAACAGGCAATGATTTATTATTGATAATGTTGTTGATCATCAGCGGTATTAGTTTTTCGGGAAAGTGATATGGCCCATAGTTGTTTGAGCAGTTGGAAACTACTACTTTAATGCCATAAGTATCATGATATGCACGTACAAAATGATCGGATGACGCTTTGCTTGCGCTATACGGTGAATGAGGATCATAGCGGGTTTCTTCGGTAAAAAAGCCTTCACTACCTAAAGCACCATAAACCTCATCGGTAGATACGTGGTAAAACAGGTGCGCACCGTAATTATCCTTCCACTTATTTTTTGCTACTTCAAGTAAATTTACCGTGCCGATAACATTGGTATAAACAAAATCCATCGGGCTTAAAATTGATCTGTCGACATGCGACTCAGCAGCCAGGTGAACCACGTCTGTAATCCCAAACTTATCAAAAACATTACTCATAGCATCTCTATCAGTAATATCTGCTTTTTCAAACTTATAATTGGGGGCGTTCTCTATGTCTTCCAGGTTTTCCAGATTTCCGGCATAAGTTAGCGCGTCAAGATTAACAATTGTATATTCGGGATATTTCGTAACAAACCGGCGAACTACATGTGAACCAATGAAACCGGCACCACCGGTAATAAGGATTATTTTTTTTGACATAGTTTAAATTTTTTTTTTTAATTAACCTCGGCACTGTCATTACCGGGTTTCACTTTATCATATGAGCCGTTACTTCCGGCCACGGTTATAGCATCTAAGTAAATAACACGCTTTGTTGCCACTGTAGGCAATTCTGCCCAGCCTGGTTTGTAAATGCCCAATTTAAGGTAAGGTCCTTTTTCATTGACCTGATTGATCCACTTATACATGGTTGAGCCATGATAATCAACCAAAACCTTACCATTTCGCCAAATTTTAACCGAGCCGTTTTCGTAATCAAAATTAACCTTGATTACCCAATCGCTCCATTCACCTTTAGGGACTGAAAATCTTGCAAGGTAGTTTGATTTTCCATATGCTGACGGGACATCTCCGGTTCGTAAAACTACACGTAAGCTATCGCCTTCAACGTAAGCCGCAAGTGGCGGGCTTCCACCTCCGGGGCCATTTACGGCACCATGAAACTGCCAAATAACGTCCTGATTCCCCTTCAAATCATTTTCCCAATCGTTTGGAATATATTCACTAAAACCAACCCACCAGTCGCGCCCCATTGTAAATTCTTTGAACCTTGTGTTCATTATTTCAGTCCGCCGGTTACTTTGTCTGCTCCAATCAGCCTTCGCAAGGCTTAATTTTAATGAGCGCCCGCCCCTAAACCTGCTTTGCTCAGATGTTACTTCAACTGAATTACCGGCAGACTGCAAACCCCAGTTTGATATTTTAGGACGTCCGCCCATCAAACTCCGGTTAAAACTTGTTTTATTTACTGTTTTTGAACCTACCGAATCCTGCGGCGGTATAAAAGCCAATAGTGTGCCTCCCAAAATAAGCCCGGCTAAAGCTTTAATCAACGTCTTTTTCATGTTTACTAAATTTGTTATTACAGCAATAAATCAAAATTCAGTATAATGGTGACTATTTTCCTGCAAATACCTTCTTATAAAAATCGATAAGCTTTTTACTTTCAAATTCCCAAGAAAGCTCATTCACTACACGATTATATCCAAATTCAGACATGCGGGCCCTCTCTGCAGGATTATCAAGTAACCAGCATATTTTATTTGCAAAATCATCAGGATCTTTTTCATCAGCATACAACGATGCCTCCTGTGCCGAAAAACGTCCCTCTTTTAAATCATACTGAACTATTGGTTTTTTTAACGCCATATACTCCATAATCTTATTCATAGTTGAAAGATTATTCATTTCAGTGGGTTTATCGGGGTTAACGCAAACGTCGGCTGTATTTAAAACATCAACTAAAGTTGCGTCATCAACACGGCCATAAAAATCAACGTAATCCTCAAGACCAAGTTTTTGGGTTAATACTTTCAAGTTTTCAACCTCGGTACCACCGCCAACTATAGCAAACTGAACATCCTGCCGTTTTGCTATAATTTTTTGTGCCGAATAAAGCAACAAGTCAATACCTTCCTGCTCGCCAATAACTCCCACATAACCTATTAAAAATGTTCTTCCTTTTTTATAGACTACATTGCCCGCAGTAAGTTTAAGCCTGTCAAGCTTTGGGCCGCTCCTGATTACGGTAACCTTGTCGGCAGGCATACCGCCACGCTCAATTGCTATTTTTTTATAGCTTTCATTTGTTGCGATACTGAAATTAGCCGCTTTAAAAGTTAATTTTTCGGCGAGGAGCAAGAAGTTATAAAAAAAACCTTTCTTATTATACTTAGCTATATAAAGTTCAGGGTTGATATCGTGATGATCAAATACGTATTTTACACCAAAAATCTTAAAAAAAATGGCGACCAAAAATATCAGATCGGGAGGGTTACAGCCTTGTATTACATGAAAACGTTTCTTGAAGTATATTTTCCAGCTTAGTACAAACTCCCAAAACAAGGCTGCACTGTATTCTAAAAGATACCCTAAGGCACCGTCAGCTTCAAGCGGCAGATAATGCCGGTAAATATGGATTCCGTTAAGACATTCATATTTTTCGGTGTATCCCTTCATTTTTGGGCATATCACTGACACCTCTGCCCCCTGCTCTTTAAAAGTGTTGGCCTCCTGCCATACACGCCTGTCAAAAGGAAGAGGTAAATTTTCTACAACAATAAGTATATGTTTGCCTTTCAGATCCTGCATATAATTTAATTACCAGTTAATTCCTCTATAGTTGTTATTGGAGATGATTTTAGGGCTATTAATTTTAACCATATCGATAATGGTTTTGCCAGATACATTTTCGAGCTTTTCAACAAACTCAAGTTCCTTATTGCTTATAATTATCAGATCACTTTCCTGAACAAGCTTATCCAGATCACTAACCATAAGGCGTGATAAGTGAGGAATACGGCTGTCTATATAATCTTTGTTTTTGCCCGTAAGTTTAGCAATGTGAACATTTTTATCATAGATTTGAATATCAAACCCGCGGCCTAAAAGGTTCTCCACAATTTCAACAGAAGGACTGTTACGGAGATCGTCTGTACCTGCTTTGAAGCTCAGGCCTAAAACTGCAATTTTTTTACCGAAATATTTATTAAGCATACTTAGTGCGCGCTGCTTTTGGTATTCGTTGGTTTTATCGATGCTATCAATCACCGGCACTGATACGTAAAGATCATGAGCAAGTGTTTGCAAACCTTTCAAATCCTTAGGCAAACATGAACCGCCATAGGCAAAACCCGGCTTAAAATAGTAAGGAGATATATTCAACTGTTTATCTTTGCAAAAGATATCCATTACTTTATGTGAATCGATATCAAGTGCACTACAAACGTTACCAATCTCATTTGCAAAAGAGATTTTGAGCGCATGATAGGTATTGTTAACATACTTCATGATCTCTGCGACTTTCACATCTGTAACAATAACTTCGGCAGGTAACTGATCATACAAACTCACCATCAACTTGGTAGCTTGTTCACTATTACTTCCAATTAGTGTAAGCGGCGGGTTATAGTAATCATCAACAGCAGTACCCTCTCTCAAAAATTCGGGATTGTCAACTACTGCAAAATCGATGTTGTTTTTTTTGCCCGTCCTTTCTTCAATAATACGCGAAAACTTCTCGCATGTACCCGGAAAAACAGTTGAGCGTATTGCAATAACGTGAAATTCGTTTTTACTCTTTAACACGTCACCTATATTTTCGGCAACTTTAAAAATATAATCAAGGTTAAGGTGCCCTTTTTCAGATGAGGGGGTACCAACTGCTACTATTGAAATTGTTGTATTTAAAATAGCCTGAGCCACATCCTGTGTGGCGCTTATGCGACCAGCTTTATGCTGTTCGGCAATAATTTCATCTATATCATTTTCAACAATTGTTGCTATGCCACTATTGATCTGTGATACTTTACTTTCGCTCACATCAACACCAACAACGGTGTGACCATTCTTTGCCAAACAACCGAGGCTTACGCAGCCTACATATCCAAGTCCGAAAATACTAATATTCATAAGCTATAGAATTTTTATAATGGTGTTAAATGTCATTGAACTGTTCAATGATAAATTTCCTATTAAAACAGATGATGGCTGTTTTATCATAAATGACGGTGAATACCATGCAAGGGGGTCATCGGCCTGCGCGGTAATAACCTCCCATTTAAAAGCCGGGTCAACTGTTAATGACGCGATGTTTTCGTTTGATTCCTTTTTTGAAATTGCAACTTCATTACTGTTTGCCAAAGCCGATACAAGGGGATGCAAATGGAAAGGCATTTTCAAATCAACAGAAATCCCTTGCTTCAGCGCTATCTCATCAGTAATATAAAAAACCTTATCACTGCTGTTATATTTAACAGTTCGCCTGTGCCTCACCCCCATTTTATTATACCCGTCATGACTTGCCTGTACCTGAGCTTCTGTACCGTTTATAGCAGCATCTTCGACGATACATTTAAAATGGTTTAACCACATGGTAGGACCCGCCAGTTGAGCCTGATCTTTGTTATTTACTGTTATTGTATTGTGAGCAAGAGTACTGACAAAGTATTTACGCCAGGCCGGGTGGGTATGATATGTAAATGTTCCGGGATCAACCAAAACCGGCAATCCATCGATAGTTAAAGTAAACGATAACGCATCGGCATGGCCGTGTGCTGCTATGGATAAAAAACCAAGTGACGCTGCATCCATATGCGCATAAACCTCTTTATTGGCAGCCGTATAATCTTTGAAATAAAAATGCCCTTCTTCCTTGTAAAATTTACTGACAGGTTTATATCCAGAGACAGGTAACTTATCCCATACTGATTTTCCGTTAATATAGGCAGTAAGCAATGCGGTTTTTATATCCCATTCAGCGTCTTCTCTTTTAAATGAGCTGTTATTGAATAAAATTGCCGCTGTACTTAAAATCGAAATAAAATTATTACTGTGCGTATTACCGTCGGGCAGTATCAAGCGACCGTCATCTTCATCGCCATATTTGGGGAAAGCACCCTTGATATCTAAAAACTCATTTATGTAATTAACAATATTAATGAGCATGGTTTTATAGGCAGGGCTAAAGCCTTTTCCATATTGTTCAGCAGTTACGTAGCTTAATAAAAAGAAGTCGGTAATAAACTGAATATATTCTGCAGCTTCTTCCTTATTGATACCATTTGGCGAATGCTGCAAAGCGATTTCTTTCTCCAGTCCTTTACGTGCATAATTATTCCAATAGGCCGACTCTTTGAATTTCCATAAACTGGTTGCTAAAAATAAACCGGCATATTCAGATATCAAGTGGTTATTAGCCGAGGAATAAAAAGACGGGTTATGATATGAATAATAACAATGTTTGTAAATAAGTGGTACCCAAATATCACCTTTGAAGCGGGTGTAACTTTCATCATTTAAAAATGTTTCATCATCGGCAAGTAATAACCAGCACCAATACCAGTTCATGAGCCGGATATTAACTTCAATATTACTGTACCAGTTTACTCCTTTAAGATACGGGTTTTGCTTGTCCCACTCTGTCATGATACTCACAAAGCGGTTGAGTAAAGTAACATCCCTGGTATGTTTATAATCCAAAAGCAACGGCAACAGAAATTGCAGCCTGTTAACTTCCCAAACAACCTTTGCACTTCCGTAAGCATCAGAACGCATATTAATTTTCTTCGAAAAACTCATTGGAAATGACTTTCCAGACGACACATCGAGGTGAAAATCCAGGGGATCACTGATATTGACGGAATATGCAAAAAACTTAAAATCGTTTTTTGAGGAAACTGCCGGAAGGTTGGCAAATTTAATAGCCGGCGGTAATTCAACAGTTAAAAGTTTCCCTTCGGGGACTTTGGGCAGCAGCTGTTCTCTTTTTATTAATAACTGCTGTTTTATCCGATAACCCCACTCTGGTAGTGATATAGTGCGGGCCCTGTTAATAAACCACAATAATTTGCTTTTCATACTATACTGCTATACAAATTATTAAGTTCAACAATCAATTTATCGGGCATATAATCTTTTACTATTTCAAGTGAAGCTTTTTTCATGTCAGCGAACTGCAGATCATTTAGCTCCTGTATTTCATTGATAGCTTGCTCAAGCGCAGGAAGATCTCCCGGTGTTACAAGGAAACCGTTAACCCGGTTTGTTACCACTTCAGGAATTCCGCCCACATTTGAAGCTATTACCGGCATTCCGTAGCTAAGGGCTTCGAGAATAGAGATAGGTAACCCTTCATTATATGAAGGCAGCAGCAATACATCAGAAGATGACAACGCTTTATGCTTTATCGTTCCATCAACCCAGCCAATGTATTTTACGATATCTCCAAGCTCATTATCTGCTATTATTTTTTTCAACCTGTCAATGTCACCATCGCCGCCAATGTGTATCTCAAATTTGCCCCTCCATGCCTCTTTATTATCGTTTACCACATTAAGCACATCAAATATGCCCTTACGATCGCCAATTCTGCCTAAAAATAAGAAACGTGTTTTGCCACCCGCCCTGGTTGGCTGCAGTATTGAGAGATCAGGATACGGGATCACATTTTTTATGGTAATCAGGTTTTCGGGGGCAAAAGTTTCATTGTAATAATCATACCACTTTGGCGATAGCGCAACTACAACATCGGCTGCCTTAATTGATTTATTACACAGCCATTTATAAACCCCATTTCCCTTTTTGTAGTAAACATCAAATGAGCTGGCATGCAAATGGTAAATAACCCTTTTTGAAAAGATCTTTTTTGCCAGGAAAATAATTATTGATTTTCGATAAACACTGGCTCCATGCGAGCCATGAATATGCACCACCTTTATAGCTTTATCTTTGCCTAAAACAGATGATATACTAAACAATGAGCCAACAAATACCAATGCTTTTCTTAGCGGATTAACTGCTTTAAAAGATGGAACAAATTTAAAGTTGCCCAGATAGCTTGCATAAACGTCAAGTACTGCACCTATCCCTCCCCTGTGATTTTTGTGGTCGGGGCCAATGTATAATATGTTTTCGAAGTTGTTGTTCAAGACAGGCAGTTTGTTATTTTATTAAAAAATCAATATATCCCTCTTTAAACGATTCGTTTTTCATAATATCGTAATCAAGGGTAGTTACATCGCCAAGTATTTTAGCCGGAATGCCACCTACAATTGCATCTTTTGGAACACTTTTGGTGACCACCGCATTGGGTGCAATAATTACATTGTCTTCAATAATCACAGGGCCGGATATTACCGCCCCAGGCCCAATAAATACTTTATTGCCAATTTTAGGCGCGTTTTTATAGGGGCTTTTACCCACAATTTTAACACCGGCGCCAATACTGCAGGCTTCACCTATAATCGCTTTGCCATTAATTAAAACACCAATACCTCCATATACACAAAAAGTACCTTTACCTATTGGTGTTTTGTGCGAAATTTTTGAGTTGTATATAAGGAAAATAAAAAGTGTAATTAAACTTGGGAGAAGAGGGATTTTATGCGAATAAAGATAGTAAGCGATTCGTTGAAAAAATATGGCGTTAGGCATCGGGGGTAAAGACTTTTAAAAACAGATTTTCAATAGATAGTATTGCTAAATTACATTTTTTTTATTGATATCAATAAATTATTTTGATAAATGCAATTTTAATGAATTTAAAGTTTAATTTTTATAAAGCTTCCATTAATTAATTAAGCATTTAAATATTTGATCACTTTTGCCGGGTTACCTGCAACAACCGCAAAAGCAGGCACATCTTTCACAACCACCGAGCCTGCTGCAACTATAGCATGATCACCTACTGTAATTTCACCAATTATTACCGCGTTAGCGCCAATCTGTACATTATTCCCTATAACTGGTGAGCCTCCATTTACTTTGGCATTACCTATAGTGGTATTATGCCTGGCTATTACATTATCACCAATTACAACAGCTCCATTAATTACAAGCCCTTGCCCATGGTAAACATTAAAACCGGAGCCTATTTTGGTAAAATCAAATACATCTATCCCCATAATCCACTGAATAATAATGCGGTATAGCAACCTTACCGGAAGACCAATGATTTTTAATGGCAGATTGCGGGTAAAAAAAGCACTGGTGCGAAAAAACAGTAAAAAGAATATTCCTTTCGAGTTACCATTCAGCAATTTTATCTCTTTAAAAACATTCATTATAATTTAATTAATCAGTGGGAATATCTCTTTTTATTATCCTTGCCGGAACACCTACCGCTGTGCTGTTGTCAGGTACATCCTTTACAACCACGGCATTTGCTCCAACATCTACATTATTACCAATTTTTATTTTACCGATCACCTTTGCACCGGCAAAAACACGCACATTATTACCGATGACAGGGTCTCCGCCATGTGCAGATCCTACGGTTACCTGTTGCAGTACCCAAAAGTTTTCGCCAATTGATTCGGCCGATATTATGCATGAAAAACCATGAGCTATAAACAACCCTTTACCTATTTTTTTTGTATTTATGTAAAGGGTATTCATTTGAGGGCACAAAAATTTTATTACACGGCTGGCATTGCCCATACGATAATAAAAAAGATTCCTGAACTCGGGTTTATATATCAGGAAATGTAAAAACGCGCTTATGTCCGAATGTTTTTCTTTGTGGTATAATTCCTTCCACCTTAAAAGGTCGCCGGCAAATAAAGGGTCGGCTTTAAGTTTAAACAGAAGTATATGAAATATTAACCTTGACGAGTTTATAGCAAAGAAAATATTTTTAACAACCCTTTTCATATGTTAAATATTGACTGATTTAAACATGTTTTTATATTTTTCAACTATAACATCAAGCGAATAATTATCATTTACATATTTGCGTTGCGCTTCCATTAGCCTACCATAGTTTTCGGCATGAGTATTAATCGCATTGGTCATTACACGTTCCAGATCCTTTACATTTTCAGGCTCAAATAAATAACCAGAAACACCGTCTTTCATCTCATCGGCAAAGCTGCCTATTCTTGAAGCAATTACAGGAGTATTATAGTTAAATGCAATTTTCAGCGGACCACTTTGCGTAACCACTTTATAAGGTAAAACAAGGTAGTGGTACCGGGCAAACATATCCGAAATTTCGTCGTTTTTAATAAATCTGATATCGCACGTAAATATTTCAGGATAGCGTATCTTTTGTTGATAAAAATCCCAGTCTGGACAAGAGCCCGCAATAACTATCCTAAAGCCACGCACGCCCGCTTCGTATATATTGCAGGCAGCTTCAATTAACAAATCGATGTTTTTACCGGGCTTTACGGTACCGAAATTAAAAAAAACTACTTCGTCTTTAACCAAACGCTTATCTGTATCACCAAAACTTTTTAAGGCCAAATTAATGGTATAAACCTGTGTTTGGGGGTACAGTGCTTTAAACAATTTTGACTGTGCTTCGGAAAAAAGCTGAACATATTTAAACCTTGAGTACGCAAACTTGTAACTGGCTTTGAAAATACTCTTAAATGAAAAGCCGCTATGTACTGATCCCTGGTGTGCCGTAAAAATTGTTTTGGCCTTATCAAGCAATAAAACCGCAGCAATTGCAAAATAAGGTATAGCGGGATGATCAATGTACATAATATCGGCCTTCTCCCGGTTCATTCCTTTTAGCAGTTTATAAAAAAGAGCAAGGTTACGCGGGTTTCTTACACGATATTTATAATAAGTATAATGGATATGCAAATTTTCAATACCTTCCAGATACTTAAGATCAGCCACCGAAAAGCGGCTGTTTTGTTTCAGGAATATAACTGTCCAATGTATTTCGTATTCGCCGCTCAGGGCAAGCTGATGAATTACATTTAAATCACAATCAATAAAATAATCGGGTGTTAACCAACTGATACGTGTCTTTTTCATATGATAGAGTTATAGGGGTATTTTTCACCCGTTCATTAAGGCAATCGCATTTTTATTGTGCCGATGAAAACTTTTCTTTTACCTTTTTCTTTTTTAGGTGCTCAAATACAGCAAACAAAAGCTCATTTAACGTAAACTGGTATTTTTTACGAAGTTTATACCATTTATACGCCGAACTTAAAATGTTTTTATTTAGTGAAAATGCTATAGTGTTAATCTTCTTTTTTTGCAGGTACTTTTTTAACCCTTTTGAAATATTATCATAAACTAAAGCATCTTGTTCTGATGCAGGCTTTTTAGCCAGGAAGTTATTAAACCAGGTACTAAGCTGCATAACCGCTTCCATTTTCATTTCATTATTGCCTGTACTTGATATGGTTAAGCTGTTAACCCTGTAATTAAACACAGGTTTATTTGTATGAGCAATGCCTTTTTCACCACTTGCAATATAAGCCGATACATCATCCGAAAACCAAGCCAATGGGAGGTAAAAAAACCCCCCGCGTTTTTTCAAAGCATCTGTGCGATATAAAAAATCGGATATGTATTGCACCCTGAAACTGTTTATACGGTGCCAGATATTTTCATAAACTGATTCATACTCGGGCCATGAAGGAGTAAGCATCACAGGTTTTGAGTTTTCGTTTATTAAACGGGTACGACAGTGATAAACATCCAGCTCCGGATATTTTTGAATTAGCTTATCAAACTCCTCTAAATAATCAGGCTCCATACTGTCATCATCGCCCATCAACACAAAAAACTCCCCTTCTGCTTCATTCAGGCATTTATTCCAGTTGTTTACTACGTTTAACGCACCTGTATTAGTTTCGTTAACAAAGTATTTTATCCTTTCGTCATCAAATTGTTTAACAATGTCCCCAAGTGGTTCAGGAGAGCAATCGTTAATTATTATTAACTCAAAATCGGCATAGGTTTGGTTCAGTATGCTGGAAATGCATTCCTTAAGAAACTTGCTCTTGAACGCTGGTATCCCAATGCTGAACCGACTTTTGTGCGAGTTTTTTTTCATAAGATTTATCAACAAAATACAGCAGAAAGCAATAAAAAGGTATTGATCTGCCATTTGAATAAGATGTTACCAATACCAATATGATTATTGAATAATAAAAAAACAATCGGAGATATTTGTCTTCTTCGAGGTAATACCTCTTTCTTAAACCCTTGATGTTAAAGGCGATAACATTTAAAATGTAGAAGATTCCAAATTCATTAAAAGAGCCGATAATACCGATATCACTCAAATAAAATCCAAGACTTGTAGCGGTATTTTTTAACTCCAAGCCATAGCTTGAAATGCTGTGGGCGCGTCCGTTACCGAGAAATACGGCTGTCCAGTGAGGCCAGTATTCAAACATAAAATATTGTGCACATAAAATCCTTACATCACCATCTTTGTCATTAAACTGGTCACTTGTAAGCTCAATAAATTTGCTGAACAGCACATCCCGGTAAAAAATAAGAAATGTAGCTACAATGGCGATAAATATAATTGCAAGCACTTTTGTTTTACCGCTCTGCATAAATGCAGTCATGATAATAACCAAAATAAGGGCAATAGCAAACTGACGCGTACCAAAATAATAGAACCCGATTAATACGAACAATACATACAGCAGGTATTTGAATATTTTGGTTCTTAAAAATTTGTCAAAGAAATAAATAGCCACAAATTCACCAAAATCATATCTTGATAGCTGAAACCTGTAAATACCGGCTCTTAATATTGACTTACCTGTTTCTTCATCATCAGTTCTGGTAAAAAAGTAATAAACAGGATAGGTAAACTGTTGAACTATAGTAAGTGTAGCCCAAACAATACCTACAAAAGTCATCAGCCCTATTAATTTTTTAACCGGCACATTATAAATATGGAGTAAAAAATAAAAAAGCCAATAAAAGTTTGTTCGCAATATTAACAGGGAAAGATAAAATGGCTGATCGTGATATACAAACGCACCAAACATACTTATGACCGGGATAAGCATGAATAAAACTACATTATCCTTAAAAATTAGTTTTTTCCCTTTTATCTTTTTATAATTTACCCAAACAAAAAAGACGAGGAAGAAAAGTACAATTAATTCAAGCGCGTCATATATATTTTCAGGAATAGACTGAAACGACCAAGCCCTTATACTTACTATTGTCAAAAGAACAATGAAAAAGTATATCCCCCCTTTTTTCTTTTGCCGCCCTGTTACCAAATCAGTCATACTTAACTTTTTCTATACTAATTTCTTCCACAAAACTTTCAATTCGGCCGGCTTTACTATGAACGCGGTACAAAGCGTAAAAAACACAACAATCATAACTATTGTATTAATTATAAGTAAAACAGGCAGGCTACGCGTGTGAATCATATTATCCATAAGATGAATCAAAACGTATGGCACTATCCCAATTATTACTGCAGGCAAAAACGACTTAAAGAATATTTTCACCGAGCTCAAATCCAAAATCTTAGGCACATAATAAAAATAGTAAAAACTTATTTGAACTACCATATAGCCGCAATAGCCAACCATAGCCGCGCCCATACCATAATTAGCAGTTAAAATTGCCGTTAATACCAATGAAGCGATACATGAAAACCCTGAAGAATAGATCAAGAACTTTGTTTTCCCTGTTGATAGCACGAGGCTGGCTATAGGCGTTAAATGCATTTGAAGCAACTGCGTAATTAAACCAATTATTAGCCATAAAGAAAGATGCTCATATTCCTTGCCCACATACAGGTGTAATATAATTGTGGAATTAACCATCAATACAAAGATCATTATCGAAGAAAATATTGATATATACTTTGTACCGGTATAAATCAATTCTTCAATCTTCTTCTTTTCGTTAAGCGCCAAGCTCCTTGATGTAATTGGCAATAAAACCTGGAAAAATACACCGCCCAGCGTATTAACCAAAATAATTATGGTTTGAACAATGCGGTAATCTGTTAAAATTTGTGTGCCTTTAGTAGTGAAAATACCCAATACAATAGGGCGTAAACTATCGGCCGAATAGGTGAAAATACTCATTATGAATATCCCCATACTATAACCCAAAATCTCTTTAAATGCTTTACCATCCCATTTTGGCGTAAGCAGCCTGCCTATTTTTATATTGGTTTTGGTAAGCCTGATTGTATTTAAAGGGATTACTATTACCGTTGAAAGAATATACAACAGAAAATATACGGGCAGAGAAATCTTTAATTTAATAGCCACAAACGCGGTTATAAAATTAAAGATGCTGCTTATTGCCAGCGTCGCATTGATCCAACCCAATTCACCGCAGGCTGTTAATAATTGCCTAACAACAAAAGACATCCAGTTAAATATAGTACTGGCGGCCAAAATATACATCATCCATGCAAAAACTGTTGTTTGACTTGGCGGAAGATGGAAAAAATGATCCGAATAATAACCTGTTATGATAAAAATTATCGCGTTTATCAATCCAATTACACCATAAAAAACAAGGCTTGACTGTGCTACTTTTACTACTTTTTCCTTTTCGTCGTTTGCAAACCATATCGAGAAAAAGCGCACTGCTCCGGTTGTCATACCCAAATCCATTAGCCTCAAATAGGCATTCAATGAAAACGCCAACGCAATTAAACCATAATCGGCTTTTCCATAAAAACCAATAAGCATAGGAATGGTAACAAATTTGGCTATGGCATCCAGTATTTTAGCCAACATGCCCCACATGGAACCCGAGATAATCTTTTTAAAAGTGCTCATATAGTTTTATGCTGATGCAAGTATCATTTTTTTAATGTTATCGAAGCTTTTTTCAATTTGCTTAAATTGGTGTTCCCTGCTGGCTACCAACTCACTTTCGGGCACCTGGGTTAGTACGTCAAAGCGTTTTGGCATCGCATCAAATTCAACTACTCCTTTGAGCGATTCAACACCCCAGGTATTTATGTAGCTATCCAATTTTTTTATCCTCACACCAATATAAGGCACGTCAAAACTCATGGCAGTTATTGCACCATGCAGGCTGGTACCTATATAAGCATATGAGCTGCCTATCAGGTACATAATATCCCAGATAGTAACTTTCTCAAAAAAGTTTACCGGCACATCAAGCTGCTCTTTTATCTTTAGAAGAGGAATATGGTCTTCATGGCCTAAAGCCACGCCAATTGGGCATAAAACAATTTTCAAATCATGTTTCCTGGCTATCTCTGAAAGCTTTTCTGCAATAAGTGTTTCTTTGTTGATAGCCGACCCTTTGTTTGATTGAAAATAAATGTATTTCTTTTTATTTTGCTTTACATAACTTAAAATCTCGGGGGTTACCAGCTCTTCAAGTTTGCTTAAAGGAAAAAACTTTGACATGATAATTGCCGAATCGGGAAACAGGTTGACAGGGATCCCCCTGTTCGCCATTACATCATAAGTTTTTTTATCACGTACTGCAAAATAGTCTGCTTTTTTCAATTTACCTTCAAGTACAGCAAACTTTGAAAAAATCTGATCATTTATGCTTGAACCACCCAATGAATTCAGAATAACGTGATCAACACCTTTGAAATCTTCCTTAGCAAATATTAGCGGCAAATTTGTTTGGCCTTTAAGTATAAACCTGGCAATGCGATTAAGGTTAATAAAACGGGTTAGCTGCCTGTGATATTTATTAACCACGGCAAAACTGCCGCTAATACTTGAGAGCAAACCGTTCCAGGTAGCATTGATTGACTCGCCTCCGGCAATAATTACATTTACTCTGGCATTAACGTTATTACATTCTTTGTAAAATGAAAGTATATCAAGAGTTTTTTTTCCACCTACCTCGCTCAAATCACTTTTAACCAGGCCAAAATATTCAAACTCTATATTGGGATTATATGTTTTAAGCTGTTGCTCAATAATAAGCGGAAAAAGGAGATCGCCATAATTATATCTGTCAAATGCTCCCAAAACAAGTACCTTATTCATCGTCTTTTTTTTCTTTTAATGATTTTTAAGAAGGGGTTGCAAATACGGTAACGGCTCCCCCATTGCCGTCCTGAACAAACAATGGAGCAACTATAACAGTATTCAGCTTACCTGTTACTTTTTTTAAAGACATATCCTCAATTACAAGGATGCTCTTTTTCCCATTTTCAGGGCAAAGGAAAGCTTTGTGGCTTAACCTGCCTTCGGGACGATATTGATAGGAGGTTAGTGATATAAAATCAAATCCTACACAACGCAAAGCCGGAAAATTATTTCTGAAATGGTCAGCAAGTTCCGGAGCCAGCCCGGGGTTATTGTTCCAATATTTTTCTTCGTGCCTGTATTGTTCAAACCCTGTGCGGATGAGCAACAACTCGGTTTCGGGATGGATTGTTCCGGCATTGATAACATCGTTAATACCTATCAGCTTAGCCTCGGTGGCAGGGATATCAATGAACGAAACCTGATTGAAAATAAAATCATCCAGCGGGATCTCGAAGGTTTTTGCTCCATTTTCGCAAAAATGATAAGCAGAATCCATATGAGTACCTATATGATTATTTGAGAAAAACCAGCTTGAAGTATTAGCCGTATCCCCGTTACTTATTGACGAATTAGCTTTTATTGTGATCCTGTCCTTATTACCATAAGCAGGGGTATCTTCTGTAATAATATGTGAAAGGAGGATGCAATTCTTCATGCTCAGCTTAAATAGCTATTTTAATAGTGATCTTCTTAATAAGTTCGGGTTTATCAACGTAATGTTGAGGGCCATGCCCATCTTCAGGGAACATAATTGCAAATATGCCGTTGCCTATGTCAACTGAAGTTCCCTGTGGCGACGGGTCTTTATAAAAAGTGCGGTCGTGCTCCTCACTGTAAGGGATATTTACGTTCATCCCTTCAATAGGCGACCATTTAACCCTTTCAAGCCCTCTTACCGGGTATTGAATGTCAATAACATGTTTGTGAGCTTCATACCCACGTTCAAAATTTTCGACAGTGTGATATTCACTTACAATGGCTTTAACGTTTTCGCTAATTTGATATACACCAATAGCAATATCAGGATCGACGTTTTGAAGGTATTGTAAGCCTTCATATATATCAGCAGATATACCTTTGTATATGTCAATGTTTTTTAATTTATCTACAATCATGGGGTAATATTTTAAAGTTCGTTTTCGAAATATTCTTTAAGCCAGCCAACAAATTCCTCGTCCATAGCCCGCATATCCCTGAATATTTTGCCGTAGCCTTTATTTAGTATCAAGCCAAGGGTTTTGCCCACGTTCTTCTTATCCTTACTCAGGGCAACAGTAAATTTATCAAGTTCGATATCGTCAATGTGGGTACCTTCCCATATCTGGCTGGTTAACTCCCTGATATAATCCCTTGTTTCGGCAGATATATAACCTAATTTAACAGATACAAAGTTTGCCATATCCATACCACGGCTTACGGCAATGCCGTGCGGGATCCGATAGTTAGTTAACGATTCAATAGCGTGACCAAAAGAATGACCATAATTAAACACCAAACGTTCATTTTGATCAAATTCATCACGCTCTATATATCCTTTTTTAATTTCAAGGCTTCGGTTAATGATCCCAGCCAGCACTTTTTTATCGGTAAGGGCATCATTATATTCACGTTTAAAGCGTTCAAAATCAGCCTCGCCCGATACGATAAAATAATGAAGCATTTCGCCCATTCCTGATTTTATATCGGCAAGCGGCAGGGTATCCAAAAAATGTAGATTGATAAAAATTTGATTGGGCGGGTAAAATCCTCCTAACTGATTTTTAAAATTCTTGAAATTAATAGAGGTTTTGCTGCCTATACAGCTATCACCCTGTGCCAGCAACGAGGTTGGAAAAAACAACCACTTTACGCCCCGGTACATGATGGACGATATAAAAGCTGTGGCATCCTGGGTAATCCCCCCTCCTATTGCAACCAGGCGATGATTTTTGCGAAAGCCATTCTCAATAAGATCGTTGATAATTGGCTCAACACCCTGATAGCTTTTTACAGATTCATGCGCATCAATACCTATGTGCCTGTATTGAGCCAGTATTGGTTCAAGTGTATCGGCATACAAGGCTTTTATTTTATTATCGATGATGATAACATCACCCTCCTTAAGTTCATCAAGGAGTGTTTTTTGTGTATCCTCAATAAATGTTACACTATAATCATGAATTATAGATTTTACTGTAAAATTATACATTGGTGTATCCTCCGTCAATTATTAAATTTTGCCCGGTCATATATGAATTTAAATCGCTGCATAAAAACAGTATAAGGTTTGCTATTTCAACCGGTTGCGCAAAACGCTTAATGGGCACCATATTACTTAATCTTTCAATCTCTTCGGTAGTATTGGTTGCCAGTGTGAGCTCAGTTTCTGTAAATCCCGGCCCTACCGAGTTAACAAGTATATTATACTCTGCAAGCTCTACAGCCAGTGTTTTGGTAAGGCCGGCAATAGCATACTTGGTGGTAGTGTACAATGACCGTCCGGGGCGGGTAATCGCGCTCCAGATAGATGTCACATTTACAATGCGACCATACCCATTATGCTTCATCAGCTTACTTATTTCCCGGCAAAGCAAATAAGGCCCTTTAACATTGATATCATTCAAAAAGTTAAAATCGTCCAGGGTAGTTTCGGTATTATAAGCAACACGGTTTACGCCGGCATTATTAACAAGCACATCAATTTTACCGATAGAAGCAACCTTATCAAGGAAAACAGCACTGCTTTCCGGATCCGAAAAATCAACCTGGAGGTAGCTCACCCCTTCTATTTTATTTTCTTGATTAAGCTTATCAACCTCAGCCGCCTTTGTGCCCGTAAGGATAAGCGTTGCGCCCGCTTCAATAAAACGATTAGCGATGGCTTTCCCAATACCACGGGTACCACCTGTTATTAATACCACCTTACCGGTAAGATCAATACTGACTCCAGAAGTACTCATCCCGTAATTATTCTGCCAGGGCTAAAAACTCTTCATCTTTTGAAAGGTAGTTCACAATAATATGGTTTAATATCATGTGAACATCCTCGATTGGGCCATAATCGCCTTTCGGGTTTGGCGTATACAATGGTACTGTACATATTTCGTTAAGCTTACCGCCTAAAAAGCCAACAAAAGCAATGGTTTTACCACCCAGTTCGTTAGCATATTCAGCTGCTTTGACCAGGTTTGGCGAGTTACCGCTTGCGGATATTGCTATCAAAACGTCGCCTGCAACAAACTGACCACGCATTTGCTCAACAAATACGTCTTCAAAATTATTGTCATTACCAATAGCAGTAATCATTGGCATGTTATCAGTTAAGGCAACAATTTTAGGACGGAATTTTGAAAAATATCGTACGAAAAACCTGAAATCGGCCTGCATATGTGAAGCCGTTGCAGCGCTGCCGCCATTACCTACCACATAAATAGTGTTTTTGCTTTTAAAAGCCTCAATAAAGGTGGTAACAACTTCACCCAGTTTTTCAGGGTCAATTTTGTTTAAAATGTCGGTTAAACGGCCAACATAATCCTGTAAGTAATCTTTTAATAAACCTGTTCTTTCCATTTTATAATATTTTAAGGGGGTAGTCAATAAATTAAAAATCTTTTTGCTCGTAAACCTTATCAATAATGGTCATTAGTTTCAATGCATCATCTGAGCTACCGTAAACAACCGGTGAATGATTAGCAACACATTCAAAAAAATGATCCATTTCATAACGCCAGCTGTTGTTATTTACATATTTGGTAACAACCTCATCCTTCCAGGTTGCAGCAGGCGCTGTTGAACGGTTTTTGGCTATTGACAAAGTTTCTTCACCATATGACATAGTCGAAGTGATCAAGCCATTTAATACCATGTATCCTTTTTCGAGGAATATTTCGAGTGAAAAAAGGTGGCGCCACTGCGACATTGTTGAGTGTAATGAAGCAACCTTGCCTGTTGCTGATTCTTTAAGGATAACGAAGGCGTTATCTTCAACATCCATGTGCCAGTATAAATTTGACACTTCGGCCTTTACAACATCAAAATCGCCTGAAAGAAACAGGAAAAGATCCAGCATATGAATACCCTGGTCCATGAGGATTCCACCACCGGCAAGCTCCTTTTTAGCACGCCACTGATTAAAATAATCTTTAGTTACACTTTTTCCATAACGGCCGCGTAGCCAAAGTACTTTACCATATTCATTACTATCAATTAAGCGTTTCATATGCAGCACACTGTCATGATGGCGATGGTTAAAGCCATACATCAATGTTTTTCCGCTGCGCGCTTCAGCTTCTTTAATCTCTACGATATCGGCGGCAGTAAACGCAGGCGGTTTTTCACAAAAAACATGTTTACCCGCATTAAGGGAACGAATAGTTAGCTCCTTGTTTAAAAAGTTAGGCGTACAAACAATAACGATATCAATTTCAGGGTTATTGATGATATCTTCATGGCTTACATTTGGGATACCATCTTCTTCGGCACCAATAGATGGCTCAGATATAGCCACTATTGTCCCTTTTTTTAATTCTTCGATAGCAGTACGGCGTGTTTTGCCCATTACACCGTAGCCAATAATACCAATTTTGTAATTCATGGGATTAAACTTTATTTTAATTCGGCTATCAAATTTTTAACAGCTTCAATTTCCATCAGTAATTTACCCTCTTCGGCATAAGAACCTATGTGCGGGGTAAGGATAACATTATCAAGCCCGGTAAGTGGTCCCGAATATGGTTCATCAACAAAAACATCAATAGCAGCAGCAGCCAGCTTGCCTGTAGATAATGCTGTGTAGAGGGCGTCTTCATCAACAATACCACCACGTGAAATATTGATAAGCTGTGCGGTAGGCTTCATCAATTCAAGCTCTTTAGCAGCTATTACAGGAGATTTATCGGCATTGCCAGGCACATGCAAAGTGATAATATCGGCCAACTTTAAAACGGTTTCAAAATCAGCCAGCTCTACACCATTACTTGTAGCCCACGCCTGATCGGCAAAAGGATCAAATCCGATTACAGGGTTGCCAATTCCGCGAAAAAGCTGCGAAACCAGCCTGCCTATACGTCCTAAACCTATCACTCCAATCTTTTTATCAAGAATAAGGTTGCCGGTTTGTTTTTTCCAAACCTTATTCTTCAGAGAAGCATCGGCCTGGGGTATGCGGCGTAACAATGACAAAGTCATACCAAGTGTAAGCTCGGCCACAGCGCGGGTCGGTCCATCAGGCGTATTTTTAACAATAATACCTTTTTGCTTTGCATATTCAAGGTCAACGCTATCCATACCAATTCCTACGCGGCTTATCACTTTCAAATTAGGCAGTGCATCCATAACCCTTGCCGTAAGCGGTTCAACGCCGGCAACAATACCAATGCAATCTTTAGCAAGTTCAATTACTTCGTCTTCAGTGAGTTTACGTCCGTAGGGGTTATTGATTGCTTCGTATCCATTTTCTGCCAGCAAGGCAAATGGCTCGTTGCCAACCTGCCCAAATGACGATGGTGATGTTAGAATTTTCATAGGTGTCAATTATAAATACCTTTATAATCAAGTTATAAAGTAATGTTTTTTATTTCGACCAATAAGTCGGGGCTTCGTTTTCTGAAGTTGTGTTTTTTCTTGCTATTAATAGTGCCTCAGCCAGCCTAAAATCCTTTTCCTCGCTAACCTTAACCGCAACCAGCGGGTCTAACGGCCAGAATAATCGGTTTTTACCAAAATATCCACTACGGTTGCGTTCATAAAGCTCCTTAAAAGTAGCAGCATTCCAGATAGTTACTGCCCAGTTACAAATAGTGATAACTTCATTATTCTGCGATGGAGCAAGCGGTCCGTCAACAACAATATTTATCGGTTCATCACCCACAAATGATTGCATTTGGGTTTGAGTACAACCTATAAGGGTATCAGCGTCTGATTCTGCATAAGCTTTTAAAGCTGCATCAATATCCTTTGGCCTTATAAGCGGGCAAACCGGATTTATAAGCACAAGTGTATCCGGATTTTTGGCTTTAATAAAATCGTATGTAAAATCCTCGCCGGTAGCATCATCCCCGCCAAGTAAAGCAGGCCGTCTGTATATATTACAATTAAGGCTTTGGGCTACTGCCTCAAGACTGTCATCATCGGTATTTACGAACACATCGTTAAGTAAATTTGAACCAAGCGCACTTTCAATAGCATAGGCAATCATAGGTTTTCCGTCCATGAACCTTAAGTTTTTTGATTGTACCCTTTTGCTCCCTCCACGGGCCGGAATATGCGCTATAACGTTTCCTAATTCCATAAAAAGTAGTAATGTAATATAGTTTTAAGTTTATTCAATCAGTTTCTCAAGTGTACTATCGAGTTTTATCTTGCTCCTATCTTTTACAATTAATTTCTTAAATGCCTCAAATTCAGCATCCAGATCATGTAACCCTACTTTTTTTACAATTTTAAGCCCGTCTTCGAGCGAATTAAAGCTATCACGGTACCCTTTTACATAGCCAGTTTTCAGAAAAGTGAAACCAGTAATATAACACTCTTTAAAATCAGATTGTAAAACTGAATAAATAGCTGAAAAACCCGTTGTAGCCAATTTTCCGTTTATTTTATCGCGAATAATTGCTTTATCATCATCAGCAAATACCACCATTCTAATATCCTTCAGCTTGTGATGATATTTGCGCATAAAGAAATACATCAGCATTTGAGGCGATTTTATCCGCAGGAAAGGAAAAACAACATATTTGGTTTGTTGATCATGATATAAATCAAACAGGTACTTGCCCCCTGTTATTTCAGATTCGGAATGCGTACGAAAAAGCATATCAGTTCTTGAGCCAATATCCTTGCTGCTTCCTTCCTTTGCAACCATTAAGGGCGCCATATTCATCCTGATCACAATGTCGAAACCATCAATATATTCGCCCAGCCCGGTATTTAAAACACTATCGGCAGGGCCAACAATAGCAATCCTTTTACCATCAAAGATATCTTTAGTCCCAACAATAAACCTGTTTTTAAATGTTAACAATAACAAATCCCAAAACCAAAAGGTGGTATTATAAGTGGAAGTTAAAATAAACTGCTTTACCCGCTCTTTCATTCGTTGAAACCTATCTCTAAAAAATTAACGCTTAAATAATCTTTTCAGGAAACCTTCGGGCTTTTGCTCGCTGTAGTTACCATAACCATAACCGTAACCATAACCGTAGCCATAACCGTAGCCATAACCGTAGTAACTGCCCGTATTAATCTTGATGTCATTAACCACAATATAAGGGTTCTTGAATTTTCTTTCTTTTACCAGATTTTGAAGAATATTAAGTTGGTCTTTATAGGTATATGATTGACGAACTATGTATAGAACAGTATCAGCCAAATGCTCAATAATCAGGGCATCAGCTACAAGCCCAACCGGGGCACAGTCAATTACGATATAGTCAAACTCCTTTTTCAGTGTTTCAATTAACTCTTTGAGTTTACCGCTAAGCAACAACTCGGAAGGATTAGGAGGTACTGGACCGGACGAAATAAAGGAGCAATTTTCTGAGAAAAAAGTTGGTTTGATTATATCCGCCACACTTATCGTATTTGACACAACATAATTTGTGTATCCAAAATTATGGTCGGATCCAAGACTCACAGATAGCTTCGGTTTTCTTAAGTCAAGCTCAATCATACAAACTTTTTTATCCGACAGCGCGAGTACGCTGGCCAGGTTGGCGCAGATAAATGACTTACCTTCCCCGCTCATACTTGAAGTAAGCAGGATAACATTTGACTGATTTGGCTGAAGTACGAATTGAAGATTTGTTCGTAACGCCCTGAACTGTTCTGAAATATTTGAACGCGAATTATTAGTAACTACCAGCGAGGTTGCGTTTGCGTTATTACCTATCTCACCTAAAATACCAACCGATACTCCCTTAACAATATCATCTTTATTAAGAATCTTTACATTAAGCAGCTCTTTAATATATAAGAAAGCTCCCGGTATGAGAAGACCCAATGCTATACCAGCTAAATAATAAACCATTTTATTAGGTTTATATGGATTTATATTGGCGCGGGCCGAATCCAATATACGTGCTGTAGAGATTGTTGAAGTTTTGGAAATAGCAGTTTCTTCTTTCTTTTGTAAAAGGTAAAGGTAAAGTTCCTGCTTAAGGTTTTGCTGCCTTGAGTAATCAAGAAATATACGCTCCTTTTTGGGTACAGACTTTATCAAACCTGTTATATTATTATTCTCCCGTTTTAACTGATTATATGATGTTAAAAGCGATTGCTTGTAACCTTCGAAGGTTTTAGCCAAGCTCTGTCTAACACTCTCGATCTGATCATCCAGATTTTTTATGATAGGGTTAGAATCCATTACCGATAAGCCCTGGCGGTTACGGGTAGCCACGAGTTCATTATAACTTTTAACTCCGTCGGCAAAAACAAGATCAGGTATAGTTAACGAAGTCGGTATGATCTTTTTAGTATTTGGCGTATTAATATACGGAGCGATGTCATTTAGTATGCTCAATTGCAATTCCGCATCGCTTAACTTTTTGTAGTAATCTGATGCATTGCCCACTAAAATCTTTGATTGCTCAGAAACATCAGCAAGATTATTTTGCTGTTTAAACCCTTCCAGGTCTTTTTCAACACCATTTAGTTCTGTACTAACAATAGCTATACGCTTATCAATGAATTTTAAAGTACTGTCGGCAATCTGGTTTTTATTGTCCAGGTTAAACTTTAGGTACAGGTTCATTAATTGTTGCAAAATGAACTCCCCTTTTTTAGGATTGGTGTAGTTCAAAGTAAGATCAAGCGTACTGCTTTTTTTATCTGTGAGGGTAACGTCAAGAGCCAATGATAGTGCCGCAACTTTTGCATTTACGGATGTAACACGCATCAAGTAACCGTCTTTGTCATCTTCTTCTTTACTTGGTACTGCCTTAGGATTTGGTTGAAAAATAAGATCATAGCCATTTAATGAAAGTATTTGACCAAACTTTACTTTCTTACTCAATGTATCATCCTTACTTTTGATAGAAAGCCCATCGTTTTCAACAGCTACGTCAAAATCGTTACCGATTACCAAATCATTTTTTTGGATGAATCGAACTTTGAATGGCAGGTTTTCAAATAGCTCAACAGACCTGATATTCCCTTTTCGAAAAATGCTAACATTAAGCTGAAGCGAGTCGACAACTGCCTCCATTAATGTTCTTGAAGTCAGGATCTCGATCTCGTTCTCTGTATTGCTCGGCATATCGAACAGACTTGAGAGATCAATGCCACTGCCATTGGCCGCTTTGGTTTTAGTTTGATTGGCTTGGTCATCGATAATAACCTTACTGATTATTTTATAATCAGGCGTAGCATACCTTGCCATTAAAAAAGCTACGGCAAAGCATACAACAACACCTAAAACAAATAGGTACCATTTTGAAATAACAATTCCTATTAAGGCCTTAATATCAAAATCGCTCTCATCCTCAATATTATTATTTTTGAAATGCGGGATTTGATTTTTAGAATCACTGATCATAGTCTGGAAGCAATAATTATGAGTAATGAAAACAGGGAAGTAAGAATAGTAACGTTACGGGTTTGCGCAAGATCATTAGCTGCTGCTTTGCCCTTTGTAGGCTCAACGTATATAAGATCATTTTGGCGCAAATAGAAATATGGCGAATTAATAACTTTGCTACTATTTAGATTTACTCTATAAGCTATTTTTTCGCCTCCATTGCCTTCCCGTATAAGTAATACATTATCTCTTTTACCATATATGGTGAGATCACCGGCCATGGTAAGAGCATCTAAAATGCTCACTTTTTCGTTAGGTACAACATATACAGCAGGATGCGCAACCTCGCCGGTAACACTTATTTTAAAGTTAGTATACCGTACATTTACTATCGGCTCTTTAAAAGATAAGGCTGCTTTTTGCCTTATCAGTTCTTTGGCCTGGCTTGTTGTAAGACCAATAACCCTCACTTTACCTAAAATAGGGATATCAACATTCCCCTCTTTATCCACCAGATATCCAGAAGCCTGCATTGGATTTAAACTTGCCGCAGCTCCCGATATAGTACCGGTACCCGATGTTTGAATATTACCAAGGTTGATTGACTCTGTTGATTGAGGATCCAGGGTTTGAATATTAATACTTAAAATATCATCATTTTGAATGGTAGGTTCAACAAAAGGAGGAATACCCAACTTTGTAACGAGAGTTGAATCTGACAGATCTTCAAAATACTTAATGTGTTTAGCTGAGGAACATGATAATAGCGTTAAGGCCCACAACAATACCGGAACATAGAATATGTTCCGCGAATAGAGTTTTCTCATAAATATGACAATAGATGCAATTACTTATCTTAAACTTGTGCAAGTTAAAAATTCTTTTTCACAAAAAACATTAAAAAATTAAAATTTATTAAAAAAAAATCCATTAAATAAACTATTTAATAATATTAAAAGCGTTTTGATATAAATTTTTTAATTATGCTTGTCCCATTGTACCACCAAAATTCATCGGAAAACCCGGATGATCGGGCTGTACTTTGATGCGGCCGTTAATGGCTTCGTACTTTTCAATGTTATCTTCCAGGGCCGAAAGAAGGCGTTTGGCATGCTCGGGGGTTAATATGATCCGCGATTTTACCCTGGCCTTGGGTACGCCTGGCATTACCCGGATAAAATCTAATACAAACTCAGAGTTTGAATGAGTAATGATAGCCAGGTTTGAGTAGATACCTTCTGCAATTTCTTCTGAAAGCTCGATGTTGAGCTGATTTTCGTTCTGTTCTTCCATGCTACTAAAATAACAAAAAGACGTTCTCCATAAACAGCCTTTTTTTGAGGTGATTATTGAGCCTTGTTTTACTTTAGATAACTTGGATCAACCCCATATTGACCTTGCGCAAGGCCGAACGTAGAACATAGATGTTTTACTTTTGTTTTAACAATTTTAAAAAAAGACAAAAAAAAAGCCTCCCGGAAACCGGGAGGCTCAATAAAATATTCAAACCGCTGAAAATTAAGCTTCCAGCTCTTCTGCTTTTGAAGCCATCAGGCGGTCAAACTCTTCCTGTGAACCTACACGGATATTTTCGTATTCGCGTAAACCGGTACCTGAAGGTATTAAGTGACCTACGATAACGTTTTCTTTCAGGCCAAGCATATTGTCTTTTTTACCTGCGATAGCTGCTTCATTCAGTACTTTGGTAGTTTCCTGGAACGATGCCGCTGAGATAAACGACTTGGTGCCTAACGATGCCCTGGTGATACCTTGCAGTATCGGGCTCGATGTTGCAGGAATAGCGTCACGCACTTCAACCAGTTTAAGGTCGCGGCGTTTCAATACTGAGTTTTCATCGCGTAAGCGACGTAATGAAACTATCTGACCAGATTTCAGTGTAGTTGAATCACCCGGATCCGTAACCACTTTCTTGTCATAAATTTCATCGTTCTCGGTCATGAAATCCCATCCATCAACAGCTTCGCGCTCTAAGAAACGGGTATCACCCGCATCCTCGATAGATACTTTCTGCATCATCTGGTGAACAATAACCTCAAAGTGCTTATCGTTAATTTTCACACCCTGCAAACGGTAAACTTCCTGGATACCGTTAACAAGATATTCCTGTACGGCAGCAGGGCCTTTAATAGCCAGGATATCTGCAGGAGATATTGAACCGTCGGATAATGGCATACCAGCTTTAATAAAGTCATTATCCTGTACAAGGATGTGTTTTGAAAGCGGTACAAGGTATTTTTTAACCTGCCCGTCTTTCGACTCGATGGTGATTTCGCGGTTACCGCGTTTCACGCCACCTAAAGTTACCACACCGTCAATTTCAGTTACTACAGCAGGGTTTGAAGGGTTACGCGCTTCAAATAACTCGGTTACACGTGGTAAACCACCTGTAATATCTCGCGTTTTACCGGTTGAACGAGGGATTTTAGCAATAACCTGACCGGTTTGTAACCTATCGCCTTCATCAACAGCGATGTGTGCACCTACCGGGATGTTATACCCTTTAATGATGTTACCTTTTGTATCAGCAATCTGGATAGCCGGGTTTTTAGTTTTATCCCTGGTATCGATGATCACTTTTTCGCGGTGACCGGTTTGCTCGTCACTTTCTTCCCGGAAAGTGATGCCTTCCAATACAGCATCAAACTGAGCAATACCCGCAAATTCAGAGATAATTACCGCGTTGTACGGATCCCATGAACAGATACGGTCGCCTTTGGTAATCTTGCTGCCATCTTTTACATACAGGTATGAACCGTATGGAATATTATTAGTAACAATTACTTTATTGCTTCCTGCTTCGATAATACGGAACTCGCCCGAACGGCCTAATACCACATCAACAGCGCCGTCTTCGGCAGTTTCATAAGTAACGGTACGTACGTTCTCAAACTCGATGATACCATCAAACTTAGCGTTGATCTGAGATTCAGCAGCGATGTTTGACGCGGTACCACCCACGTGGAATGTACGAAGTGTTAACTGTGTACCCGGCTCACCGATTGACTGTGCAGCAATTACACCAACAGCCTCGCCTTTTTGCACGCGTTTACCGCTTGCAAGGTTACGGCCGTAGCACAATGCACATACACCACGTTTGCTTTCGCAGGTTAATACCGAACGGATCTCGATACCTTCTAACGGAGAATTCTCGATTTTTTTGGCAACCTCTTCGGTAATGTCCTGACCGGCTACCGCTAACAGTTCGTTAGTGATTGGGTCATGAACATCATGCAAAGTGGTACGACCTAAAATACGATCATATAATGGCTCAACAATGTCCTCGTTATCTTTCAGTGCAGTTGTGTAGATACCTCTTAAAGTACCGCAATCAACCTCACCAACAATCATATCCTGGGCAACGTCATGCAACCTACGTGTTAAGTAACCAGCATCCGCTGTTTTTAACGCCGTATCCGCCAAACCTTTACGGGCACCGTGGGTAGAGATGAAGTACTCCAATACCGACAAACCTTCTTTAAAGTTTGAAAGGATCGGGTTTTCGATGATCTCACCACCTGAACCTGATTTTTGAGGCTTAGCCATCAAACCACGCATACCTGCAAGCTGACGGATCTGCTCTTTAGAACCACGGGCACCTGAGTCAAGCATCATGTAAACAGAGTTGAAGCCCTGGTTATCGTTGCTCAGGATGTCCATCACGTTAGCAGTTAAGCGGTTGTTGATACGTGTCCAGATATCGATGATCTGGTTGTAGCGCTCGTTGTTGGTAATGAAACCCATGTTATAGTTGTTCATCACCTCATCAACCTGTTTAGAAGCAGTATCAATCAAAGTAACTTTTTCTGCAGGGATATTGATATCCTTCAGGTTAAATGATAAACCACCTTGGAACGCCATTTTAAATCCTAATTCCTTAATATCGTCAAGGAACTGGGCGGCACGCGCCATACCGGTGATTTTTACCACTTCACCAATGATATCACGAAGTGATTTTTTGGTAAGCAGCTCATTAATATATCCCACTTCTACAGGAACATGCTGGTTAAACAACACGCGGCCTACAGTAGTATCGATAATTTTGTTTACGATTTTGCCATCGCGCTCTTTAACTAAAGCTTTAACTTTAATGAACGCATGCAGATCAAGTTTTTTCTCGTTATAAGCGATAATTACTTCTTCTGCAGAGTAAAAAGTTAAGCCCTGGCCTTTAACCACGCGTGTTTCATCAGTTTTACGGCCTTTGGTTATGTAGTACAAACCAAGCACCATGTCCTGAGATGGTACAGTGATAGGCGTACCGTTAGCAGGGTTAAGGATGTTATGCGAAGCAAGCATCAGGATTTGGGCTTCCAAAATTGCCGCGTTACCAAGTGGTACGTGAACGGCCATCTGGTCACCGTCAAAATCCGCGTTGAATGCCGTACAGGTTAATGGGTGCAATTGGATCGCTTTACCTTCAACCAGTTTTGGCTGGAACGACTGGATACCCAACCTGTGCAGTGTAGGCGCACGGTTTAGTAATACAGGGTGTCCCTTCAATACGTTTTCCAAAATGTCCCAAACTAATGGGTCTTTACGGTCAACAATTTTTTTAGCAGATTTTACTGTTTTAACCACACCACGCTCAATCATTTTACGGATGATAAATGGTTTAAACAGCTCGGCAGCCATATCTTTTGGTAAACCGCATTCGTGTAATTTAAGGTTAGGACCTACAACAATTACCGAACGGGCAGAGTAATCCACACGTTTACCCAATAAGTTTTGACGGAAACGGCCTTGTTTACCTTTCAGGATATCTGAAAGTGATTTCAAAGCACGGTTACCTTCAGTTTTTACCGCGTTAACTTTACGTGAGTTATCAAATAACGAATCCACAGCTTCCTGTAGCATACGTTTTTCGTTACGTAAAATTACCTCTGGTGCTTTAATCTCAATCAAACGTTTTAAACGGTTGTTACGGATAATTACACGACGGTAAAGGTCATTTAAATCTGAAGTAGCGAAACGGCCACCTTCCAGCGGTACTAACGGACGCAACTCAGGCGGGATAACCGGAACAATCTTAACGATCATCCACTCAGGGTTATTCTCGATCCTGGTTTTTGCATCACGGAAAGCTTCAACAACCTGTAAGCGTTTTAAGGCTTCGTTTTTACGTTGCTGAGAAGTTTCGTTTGCTGCCTGGTGACGCAGGCTGAATGATAATTCATCAAGGTCAAGGCGTTTTAATAACTCTTCCAGAGCTTCAGCACCCATTTTGGCAACAAATTTCTGAGGATCTTTGTCGTCAAGGTACTGGTTTTCTTTTGGAAGGGTATCTAATACGTCAAGGTATTCTTCTTCAGTAAGGAAATCCATTTTATTGATTCCATCTGCCTCTTTAATACCTGGCTGTATCACTACGTAACGCTCGTAGTATATAATAAGGTCGAGCCTTTTGGTAGGCAAACCTAATAGATAGCCAATTTTGTTTGGTAATGAGCGGAAGTACCAGATGTGCGCAACAGGCACCACCAGGTTGATGTGGCCCATACGCTCACGACGTACTTTCTTTTCGGTTACTTCAACACCGCAACGGTCACACACGATCCCTTTGTAACGTATACGTTTGTATTTACCGCAATGGCACTCATAATCCTTAACCGGGCCAAAAATACGCTCGCAAAACAAACCATCACGCTCAGGTTTGTAAGTACGATAGTTAATGGTTTCCGGCTTTAAAACTTCACCGCTTGAACGCTCAAGGATAGACTCGGGAGAGGCTAAACTGATGGTAATGGTGGTAAAGTTACTTTTGATTTTATTATCCTTTTTGTAAGACATAGTCTACTTTGATTTTTTAAAGGTAATTTTTAGGCGAAAGGAAAGAGGTGAAAGGTAAAAGGCTTTGGAAGTTTCCTCCTAACCTTTCACCTTTAGCCTTTAAGCTTTAACCTTATTCTAATGTGATATCCAAACCTAAGCCGCGTAACTCGTGAACCAATACGTTGAATGATTCAGGAACTGATGGCGTTGGCAGGTTTTCACCTTTAACAATAGCCTCATATGTTTTGGCACGGCCGATAACATCATCCGACTTAACGGTCAATATCTCCTGCAGAATGTTTGATGCACCAAATGCTTCCAGTGCCCAAACCTCCATCTCACCAAAACGCTGACCACCGAATTGTGCTTTACCACCTAATGGTTGTTGAGTGATCAATGAGTACGGTCCGATTGAACGGGCGTGCATCTTATCATCAACCATGTGACCTAATTTCAGCATGTAGATAATACCTACAGTAGTTTGCTGATCAAAACGGTCACCTGTTAAACCATTGTATAGGTAAGTACGGCCTGATTCAGGTAAGTTGGCTTTCTTGATCCACTCTTCCACTTCTTCGTGGCTTGCACCGTCGAAGATAGGAGTAGCGAATTTAACACCAAGCTCTTTACCGGCCCAGCCTAATACGGTTTCGTAGATCTGGCCCAGGTTCATACGTGAAGGTACACCCAACGGGTTCAACACAATATCAACCGGTGTTCCGTCTTCAAGGAAAGGCATGTCCTCGTCACGTACAATACGTGCAACAATACCTTTGTTACCGTGACGGCCTGCCATTTTATCACCCACTTTAAGCTTACGCTTTTTAGCGATGTAAACTTTAGCCATTTGCACGATACCTGATGGAAGCTCATCACCCACGCTGATAGCGAATTTATCACGACGGTAAGCACCCAGCTCTTCATTGTACTTAATGTTGAAGTTATGAAGAAGGATCTTGATCTGATCGTTTTTATCGTCATCAGTAGTCCACTTAGTTGGGTTAATGTTATCGTAATTAAGCTCAACTAATATTTTCTGGGTGAATTTAACACCTTTAGGAACCTGTAACTCTTTGTAAACGTTATAAACGCCTTGCGAAGTTTTACCGTTAACGATCTCAAATAACTTTTCGATCAAAGTATTTTTCAGATCTTTTACAGCTTTATCATGCTTGTTATCCAATTTTTCCAACTGTGCTTTTTCTTCAGCTTTTGAAGTTTTCTTAGCACGAGAGAACAATTTGGTATCAATAACAACACCGGCAATTGACGGCGGGGTTTTCAATGAAGCATCTTTAACGTCGCCGGCTTTATCACCGAAGATAGCGCGCAACAGTTTTTCTTCCGGTGATGGGTCTGATTCACCTTTAGGGGTGATCTTACCGATCAGGATGTCGCCTTCTTTAACCTCGGCACCTACACGGATGATACCGTCTTCGTCAAGGTCTTTAGTAGCTTCCTCTGATACGTTAGGGATATCTGGTGTTAACTCTTCCTCACCGCGTTTGGTATCACGAACTTCAAGCTCAAACTCTTCAACGTGGATTGAAGTAAAGATATCCTGTGATACAACACGCTCAGAGATCACGATCGCATCCTCAAAGTTATATCCCTGCCAAGGCATGAACGCTACTTTAAGGTTACGGCCTAATGCAAGCTCGCCATTTTGGGTAGCGTAACCTTCGCAAAGTACTTCACCTTTTTCAACCCTCTGGCCTTTTTTAACAATAGGCTTCAAGTTCATGGTGGTGCTTTGGTTGGTTTTCTTAAACTTGGTTAAGCGGTAGCTTTTGCTATCTCCTTCAAACGAGATCAAACGATCAAGTTCGTTACGGTCATATTTAATACGGATTTCGTTAGCGTCAACGTACTCAACCACACCATCGCCTTCGGCGTTGATCAGGGTACGGGAGTCTTTTGCCACACGGCCTTCCAAACCGGTACCAACAATCGGCGCTTCCGGGCGTAACAATGGTACGGCCTGGCGTTGCATATTTGAACCCATCAATGCACGGTTAGCGTCATCATGCTCTAAGAACGGGATAAGCGAAGCCGCGATTGAAGTGATCTGGTTTGGAGCAATGTCCATCAAATCCAGACGCTCTGGCTCGATAACCGGGAAGTCACCCTCGAAACGTGCTTTTACACGTGGCAATTCAAACTCACCTTTGTCATCATACACAGCGTTTGCCTGGCCGATGGTTTTACCGTCTTCATCCTCAGCAGATAAGTAGATAACCGGCTCATCAACCATAACTTTACCGTCAACTACACGTTTGTACGGAGTTTCGATAAAGCCTAAGTTGTTGATCTTAGCGTGTACGCAAAGTGATGAAATCAAACCAATGTTCGGACCTTCGGGAGTTTCGATAGTACACAACCTACCGTAGTGGGTATAGTGAACGTCACGAACCTCGAAGCCTGCACGCTCACGTGACAGACCGCCGGGGCCTAAGGCTGACAGACGACGCTTGTGCGTGATCTCTGCCAGTGGATTAGTTTGGTCCATGAACTGTGATAACTGGTTTGTTCCGAAGAACGAGTTGATCACAGATGACAATGTACGTGCGTTGATCAGGTCGGTTGGTGTGAACACCTCGTTGTCACGAATGTTCATACGCTCACGAATGGTACGGGCCATACGTGCCAAACCTACGCCAAACTGAGCATAAAGCTGCTCACCAACGGTACGCACACGACGGTTTGACAAGTGATCGATATCATCCACCTCAGCTTTTGAGTTGATTAATTTGATCAGATATTTAACAATCGCGATGATATCCTGCTTGGTTAAAACTTTAGTTTCTTCCGAAGTGTTCAGTTTCAATTTACGGTTGATGCGGTACCGGCCCACATCACCCAGGTCATATCTTTTATCTGAAAAGAATAAACGATCGATGATACCACGAGCTGTTTCTTCATCAGGTGGTTCAGCGTTACGTAACTGGCGGTAGATGTGCTCAACCGCTTCCTTCTCAGAGTTGGAAGTATCTTTCTGTAAGGTATTGTATATAATAGTATAATCACCGCTGGTTGAAGCATCTTCCTTGTTAAGGATGATGGTTTTAACACCAGAGTCGATGATCATATCAATATGGTCGTCTTCCAGTAAGGTTTCACGCTCAAGGATGATTTCATTACGGGGGATAGAAACTACCTCACCGGTATCTTCATCCACAAAGTCTTCGATCCAGGTTTTAAGTACCCTTGCAGCAAGCTTACGGCCAATATATTTTTTAAGGCCTGATTTGCTTACTTTAACCTCGTCGGCCAGTTCAAACAGCTCTAATATATCTTTATCAGAGTCATAACCAATGGCACGAAGTAACGTAGTAACCGGGAATTTCTTTTTACGGTCAATGTAAGCATACATCACGTTGTTAACGTCTGTAGCAAACTCAATCCACGAACCTTTGAAAGGAATAACACGGGCCGAGTATAATTTTGTACCGTTGGTGTGGCGGCTCTGACCAAAGAACACACCTGGCGAACGGTGTAACTGTGATACAATTACACGCTCGGCACCATTAATAACAAATGTACCTTTTGGCGTCATGTATGGGATAGTACCCAGGTACACGTCCTGTACAATTGTTTCAAAATCTTCGTGCTCCTCATCATTACATGACAGGCGAAGCTTGGCTTTTAATGGTACGCTGTAAGTTAATCCGCGTTCGATACACTCTTGTATATCATAACGGGGCGGATCAATAAAGTAGTCAAGAAACTCCAGGACAAAGATGTTTCTTGAATCTGAAATAGGAAAGTTTTCGGCAAACACTTTAAACAGCCCTTCTTTGTAACGGTTGTCGGAAGTGGTTTCCAATTGAAAAAATTCCTGGAAAGATTGTAACTGAACATCCAGAAAATCAGGGTAATCAAGTACCTTTCTGCTGGTTGCAAAGTTTACTCTTTGATTATTATTGTTTGCCAAGGTATTTAAATTTTAGTTATTAATTTTTGTAGATGTGAGACTTGAGACATGAGATCTGAGATATGAAATAGCGATTCGAAAAATCTCAAATCTCATATCTAATATCTCACATCTAATTCAAAACCTTTATAAACAGCAATAGACCCCGACCGTTTATGGTCGGAGTCTTGATGCTATATTTCAGTAGGTTAAATTACTTAACCTCAACTACTGCTCCGGCTTCTTCTAATTGTTTTTTCAAAGATTCAGCTTCTTCTTTAGTTACACCAGTTTTAAGTTCTTTTGGTGCACCGTCAACAAGATCTTTAGCTTCTTTCAAACCAAGGCCAGTTAAGTCTTTTACTAATTTAACAACTGCTAATTTAGCGCCACCAGCTTCTTTCAGGATAACGTCAAATGCAGTTTGCTCAGCAGCAGCTGGAGCAGCATCGCCACCGTCAGCAGCAGGAGCAGCAACTGCTACAGCAGCAGCAGCAGGCTCAATACCATACTCATCTTTTAATATTTGAGCTAATTCGTTTACTTCTTTTACTGTTAAGTTTACCAACTGTTCAGCAAACGCTTTTAAATCCGCCATTTTATTTAAATTTTTACTTTTAATGCTTTTTGTTTGTTATTGTCGAACTTTTGTGAGGCGTTCGTTAACCTCTTTCTTGTAATGTTTTTACAAGGCCTGCAATTGTAGTTCCGCCTGATTGTAGTGCAGAAAGTACGTTTTTGGCAGGTGATTGTAGTAAGCCAACTATCTCGCCGATCAGTTGTTCTTTTGATTTCAGTTTGGTTAAAGTATCTAACTGGTTATCACCGATAAATACCGCTGAATCAATATAAGCTGCTTTTAAAATTGGTTTTTCACCTGTTTTCCTTAATTGTTTGATCAACTTTGCCGGAGCAGTTGCTGATTTTGAGAAAAGAATTGATGATGAACCTTTTAATACATCATATATCGGGCTGAAATCACCGCCTGCAGCTTCCATAGCTTTTTTAATCAAGCTATTTTTTGTTACCTGCATCGTAATGTCGTTTTCGAAACATTTACGGCGGATGTTGTTGATCTTGGCTACAGTTAAATCAGAGGTATCAGTGATATAAAAATTACCATACTCTTTGATTTGCTCAGTTAGGGCTACAACAAGGTCGTATTTTTCTTCTTTATTCATGATTAGATCCCCGCTACTGATTTAGTTTCAACTGTAATTCCAGGCGACATAGTTGAAGAGATATGAATACTCTTGAAATATGTTCCTTTTGCTGCAGAAGGTTTCAATTTAGAGATTGTTTGCAATACTTCTAATGCATTCTCATAAATCTTATCTGCAGAGAAAGATGCTTTTCCTATTGAAGTGTGGATGATACCGGTTTTGTCAACCTTGAAATCGATTTTACCACCTTTTACCTCAGTTACAGCTTTACCAACTTCTGGGGTAACTGTACCTGATTTAGGGTTTGGCATAAGGTTACGCGGGCCTAAAATACGACCTAAACGACCTACCTTCGCCATAACACTTGGCATAGTAATGATAATATCAACATCAGTCCATCCGCCTTCAATCTTGGCAATATAATCATCCAAACCTACGTAATCTGCACCTGCGTCTTTAGCTTCTTGTTCCTTATCAGGAGTACAAAGAACTAATACACGTACAGTTTTACCGGTTCCATGAGGTAATGTTGCGATACCACGTACCATTTGATTGGCTTTACGCGGATCAACACCTAAACGAACGTCTATATCAACTGATGAATCAAATTTAGTAAGGGTTAATTCCTTTACCAATGCAGATGCATCCTGTAATGTGTACGATTTGTTTGCCTCAATTTTGGAGAGTGCCACTTTTTGATTTTTTGTTAATCTTGCCACTGTCTTTAAACTGATTTGTATAAATTAATTAATTCCAGGGAGCTGTACCTGATACGGTAATTCCCATGCTGCGGGCAGTACCTGCCACCATTTTCATGGCCGATTCAACTGTGAATGCATTCAAGTCAACCATTTTATCTTTTGCTATAGTCTCAACCTGCTCCCAGTTAACACTGGCAACTTTTTTACGGTTAGGCTCAGCAGAACCACTCTTTAAACCGGTAGCTTCCAATAACTGGATAGCAACGGGAGGGGTTTTGATGATAAATTCAAATGATTTGTCCACATAAACAGTAATCAAAACAGGCAATACTTTTCCAGCTTTGTCCTGGGTGCGTGCATTAAATTGTTTGCAAAACTCCATGATGTTCACACCTTTTGCACCCAATGCAGGGCCAATTGGTGGTGATGGGTTTGCGGCGCCGCCTTTAACTTGCAGCTTAACCATTGCACCGATCTCTTTTGCCATTTTAATTTACTTTAATTATAAACTCAATGTTAGTAAGTGGAAGCTAAGTAACATTTAAGATTTTTGTGAGTGGTTGATTTTGTGAGTAGTGAGTAGTTTTCTCACTTACACTTTGCAAACGCTCTGTTTATTTTGTTGTTGGCTTGTTGTATGCAATTAACTATTCACTAATCAACTGCTCACTATTCACCAAACTTATTCTTTCTCTACCTGCATGTAATTCAATTCAAGCGGCGTACGGCGCCCGAATATCTTTACCATTACCTTCAGTTTCTTTTTCTCCTCGTTAACTTCTTCAATAACCCCGCTGAAACCGTTGAAAGGCCCGTCCATAACTTTAACTGCCTCACCAACATAGTAAGGTACATTCATGGTTTCGCCCTGTGTGCTCATCTCGTCAACCTTACCTAAAATACGGTTAACTTCTGACTGGCGAAGCGGTATAGCGTTTCCGGCTTTATCGCCCAGAAAACCTATAACGCTGTTTATATTTTTAATAATGTGTTCGGTTTCGCCATCTAAAACAGCTTCCATAAGCACATAGCCGGGAAAGTAGTTACGCTCTTTCGCGATCTTCTTTCCATCACGCATCTGGTAATACTTCTCCGTAGGTATTAATACCTGTGGTACCAAATGACTAATGCCCAAACGGCTAATTTCGGCATCTATGTATTGTTTAACTTTCTTTTCCTTACCACTAATAGCCCTAACTACATACCATTTCAATTGATCACTCATCTCCGTCTCCCCTGATATTATGTTAGTGATGTGTAAAACAGTTTAAGCAAATAATTAATGATCTGGTCCATACCTAAGATAACCAGCGCAATAATTATAGCGGCAACCAATACCAAAACAGCGCTGCTTTGAAGCTCGCGCCATGTAGGCCAGGTAACCTTTTCGGTTAACTCGATGTATGACTCTTTAATATATTCAGCTACGCCTGCCATTTTTATATTGTGCTTAAGCACGGGAACAAGGATTCGAACCCTGATCAAAGGTTTTGGAGACCTCTATTCTACCGTTGAACTATTCCCGTGTGTTATTTATAATAAGAAAACATAAGTTTGCCGTTGAAGGCTAAACTTATGTTTTCAAATTAACCTTTTTATTGAAATATTATTATTTCAAGATTTCAGTTACCTGACCAGCACCTACTGTTCTGCCACCTTCACGGATAGCGAAACGTAAGCCTTTTTCCATCGCGATAGCGTTGATCAACTTTACAGTGATTGTAACGTTATCACCTGGCATAACCATTTCTACACCTGGTTCTAATGAAATCTCACCAGTAACGTCAGTGGTACGGAAATAGAATTGCGGGCGGTATTTGTTGAAGAATGGAGTGTGACGGCCACCTTCTGCTTTTGATAATACGTAAACTTCTGCTTTGAAATCGGTGTGAGGAGTTACTGAACCTGGTTTGCAGATAACCATACCACGACGAATATCAGTTTTCTCAATACCACGTAACAATAAACCTACGTTGTCACCAGCTTCACCACGGTCAAGGATTTTGCGGAACATCTCAACACCAGTTACGGTTGATTTCAAGTTCTCAGCACCCATACCCAGGATATCAACAGGCTCACCAGAGTTGATTACACCACGCTCAATACGACCGGTAGCAACAGTACCACGACCAGTGATTGAGAACACGTCTTCAACAGGCATCAGGAAAGGAAGATCTGTCAAACGTGGAGGGATTGGGATGTAGCTATCTACAGCATCCATCAACTCCATGATTTTACCAACCCAGGTAGGATCGCCGTTAAGGCCACCTAATGCAGAACCCTGGATAACTGGAATATCATCACCTGGGAATTCGTAGAATGATAATAATTCACGAACTTCCATTTCTACTAACTCTAATAATTCCGGATCATCAACCATGTCAACTTTGTTCATGAAAACAACAAGTGCAGGTACACCTACCTGACGAGCTAACAGGATGTGCTCACGTGTTTGTGGCATCGGACCGTCAGTTGCAGCAACAACGATGATTGCACCGTCCATTTGAGCAGCACCTGTAACCATGTTTTTCACATAATCCGCGTGACCTGGACAGTCAACGTGTGCATAGTGACGGTTAGCTGTTGAATATTCAACGTGGGCTGTATTGATGGTGATACCACGTTCTTTTTCTTCAGGAGCCGAGTCAATTGAATCAAATGAACGAGCTTCTGATAAACCTGCATCAGCCAAAACTTTAGTGATAGCTGCGGTAAGGGTTGTTTTACCGTGGTCAACGTGACCGATTGTACCGATGTTTAAGTGCGGCTTACTGCGGTCAAACTTTTCTTTTGCCATGATCTATAAATTATTTTTGTAGGTTAATTTTAACTTTAATGTATGTTTTATAACACTGAGCCAACAATGGGATTTGAACCCATGACCTCTTCCTTACCAAGGAAGTGCTCTACCCCTGAGCTACGTCGGCTTATTTTTTGTTCATTGGTTCACTCGTTTATTAGTTCATTGGTCTTTGCAGCTGCCACTAATGAACAAGTGAACTAACCGACTAATGAACCAACCGAGCGGAAGACGAGGTTCGAACTCGCGACCTATAGCTTGGAAGGCTATCGCTCTACCAACTGAGCTACTTCCGCCTATTCAGTTTTCGGTTTGCAGTTTTCAATTAGCAGCTCAACCGCCCATGACACCCATTCCTCAAACCCTTTTAATCAAGTCAGCAGTTTACAATCCCGTTAACTTTATGCTAACCGCGAATTACAAACTGCTTACTTAATAAGTGGGGGGAGAAGGATTCGAACCTTCGTAGCCGAAGCAACGGATTTACAGTCCGTCCCATTTGACCGCTCTGGTATCCCCCCAGTAGTTGTTTCCGGATTTGCGATATCCAAAATTGAAGCTAAATACCTCAATCCGAAAAAAACTGAGCCTCCTATCGGGATCGAACCAATGACCTACTGATTACAAGTCAGTTGCTCTACCAGCTGAGCTAAGGAGGCTTATATTTATCTTGCCTTTCTATTACCTAAACCTAAAGTGGCTTTCGATAACGGAGCGCAAAAGTAATAAGCTTTTTGATATTTTAAAGAACTATTTTAACTTTTTTTCGAGGCGTTAAATACCTCCCCGAAAGGGACTGCAAATCTACAAAAAATAACGCCACGTCAAAATTTTTTATCAAAAAAAATCGGCAGGCTAAAAACCTGCCGATTTAGGCTTAAAACAAGCCTTTTTATAATATTAAAAACCCTCCTCAACTGCCGTTAAAACAGCTTTTTTTGCTGTAGCATCAGCAAGGGCTTTCTTTTGTTTATGCTTTTCAATTTGCTTCCTCAGGCTTTCAACCGCCAGGTCGGTAGCTTCCTCAAAACTCTTACATTTCTCTTTTGCAAATATCTGATTTCCGGGCAGCAATAATTTGATCTCCGTTATCTTATTACATTCATCTTCCACATTCTCAAGCTTTAAGTAAACTTCACCGCTAATAATATGGTCATAAAACGTATCAAGCTTATCAGCTTTTTTCTGAATAAAATCTAAAAGTTTCTTGTCTGCGGTGAAATGAATTGACTGCACTGTAATTTTCATGTTTCCTCCTTTTTAAGCCTTTGGATGGGCGAGTTTATAAATAGATTTTAGTCGTTCAACTGAATTGTGAGTGTAAATTTGGGTTGCGCTCAGGTTAGCGTGCCCCAAAAGCTCTTTAATTGAATTTAAATCGGCCCCGTTATTTAACATTGTGGTTGCAAAGGTGTGCCTGAGCACATGTGGGCTCCGTTTATTTTGGGTTGATATGTTAGATAGGTATTTTTGCACTATTAAATAAATCAATTTCGGATAAGCATCGGCTCCTTTATTTGTAACGATTAATGTGAAGGAATTGTTATCAAAATTTTGATTTTTCTTTGCCTCCAGATATTCGGGCAGCAGGGCCTTCAACTCATTATTAATAGGAATAATGCGCTCTTTGTTACGCTTACCCAGTACCTTTACCACTCCCCCCTCAAAGCTAATGTCCTGTTGCTTAATACCTAACAGTTCGGCAAGGCGGATACCTGTACCAAATAAAAGCTCAATAACAAGCTTATCGCGCAGGCCTTGAAAATCATTTGTAAAAATGTCATCACTATCTAACATTTTTGTGAGGCGCGTATCTTCAACCACTACGGGCAACGTTTTAGCAACTTTTTGCGACCGCACCCTCGATACCGGGTTTGTTTCAACAACACCTTCCTGCAATAAAAATTTAAAGTATTTGCGCAATGTGGCCATTTTGCGGTTAACAGAACGACCGGTAAGTTTTTGATCAATAAGCTCAACCATCCAGTTACGGATGTCGTGGTAGCTTACCTGCGATGGATGGGTAATAACCGGCTCAGGTGCGGGATCGGCACCGCCGGGATTGTTTAAAAAGCGCATAAACTGATCCAGATCAGACTGATATGCGGAAACAGTATGCACTGAATACCGCTTTTCGTACTTGATGTACTGGATAAAACGCTCTAAAAACATAAAAAACTATTTATACATCCGGGATTATGAATGTACAAATAGTTTTAATATAGTGTCAAGAAATTAATTAATTCTTTTCAACAAAAAAGAATTAAACAGTTTCCTGGTTTAAAGTCTGTTTGTAGATAGCATGTTTAACAACATGACGACGGGTTACAGATTTTTTTTCAAAAGCCTGACGACTGCGTAGTTCTCTTAAAACACCTGTTTTTTCGAATTTCTTTTTGAAGCGTTTCAATGCTTTGTCTAATGATTCGCCGTCTTTTACGTTAATAATGATCATAATTCCTAAAATACCTCCTTTCAAGGGAGGGCAAAGATAACCACAATGTTTTGAATATCAAATAGAGAGCGGGAATTATTTTTTAATTTGAAGATTACAACGATTGAAGTATGATTGCACCGATGGTATGATGAATTAAAGTACTATATCTTTTAATATAAAAACTACTTATCTAACTTTCTTAACAAACTTTACCCTCACATTCTTTTAATAGGACATTTGTAATAAATATATTGTAATATCAATCTAAATAGAATGAATTTCAACGACTACTTTCTTCATGACGCAACAGTTTTAAAGGTTATCGAATATCCAGAAACTCAAACATTCGACTTTCATATTAACTACCCTATAAATTGGGAAGAGAATATTTTTGAACCTAAGATTATAAGATTTAACAATGTTACTTTGTACCACCGCAATGAGATAAGATTTAATGGTCTTCCCACTATACTTAAAGTTGACATTATAAACGAGCATAAAATAGCGTTGATCACCAATTCAGGTGAAAGAATAATTGAATTTGAAACCTGGGTATTGATATAGATAAATCCTCCATAAACAACAAAGGCCGCCAATGGCAGCCTTTGTTGTTCTCATAACCTATAAGCAATAATTATTGTTTATCCCAATAAACCCTTGTATTAAGCGCATCCGGACCTTGACGGGCAATTACAGCATTGTAATTCGCAGTGTTAAGATCACTTTCTGTTTGTGGATATTGTTGCCTACGTGGAATTTTCTGGCCTGGGCTTAATGAACCAGGAACCGGGTCAAGCAATTTCGGCAAACCTGTACGACGGTACTCCGCCCATGACTCCCAACCATTGCCTAAGAAACCCGCTATCCATTTTTGGGTCATGATTTGATCCATAGCTGTTGCAGCCGAAAATTGAACCGATGCCTGTGCAAGATAAGCAGTTTCATTGGTAAGGCTAACGCCATTTTGCTCCAGCGACGCAGCTATACCTTTTTTATAGTAGTCTGCAGCAACTCCATCGCCACCAGCTATCCAGCCAAGATGAGCGGCTTCGGCCTGTGTAAACATAATTTGGGCATATGATGTCCAAACAGTTGGCGAAGCTTGACCAGAAACAGCTATACCTATTAATGATACGTTACCCGGTTTAGAACGTGTACCCTGATTGTAATCGCCTAAAGCATCACCATATGTACCATAGGGTAAACCTACGTAAGTACCTGAGGCAGTCGGTGCCGCGTAAACAGTCAACCTCGGATCATGAAGATTAGTTAGAGTATTAACAACTAAACTACTTACCGCGTAATCGTAACGGTTACGGTAGTTATTGTAGTATGGATTTTCGTTAGTTTGAGCTGCCAGATACGCATACACAGCATTATCACTGTTTGAGTTCATTAAACCACCAGCAACGGCTTTAGCATACTCATTTTTGCCGGTAGTCGGATCAACTTTCGAAAGCCTTAAAGCCATAATTGCATGCAATGAATTGGCCCAATGTTTCCATTTGGTAACATTACCTCCAAATAATATATCTTGCTGAGCCGGGAAAGATGCACCACCATCAAACTGTGCCTGCGCTTCGTCAAGCTCTTTCATTAAAGCTGTATACACATCTTTTTGAGCGTCAAAAGCCGGCGAAAAATTAGCCTTACCATTCAAAGCTTGTGAGTAGGGTATATCGCCCCATCTATCAGTAATTGTCAAATAGATAAAGGCAGTAAGAATCCTGGCTGTAGCTATTTGATTATTAGTAGATCCATATCTTTTAACAATCTCCTGATCCTTTTTAGAAGGATCGGTATTAACTTCAATAATTGTTTTTAAATCTTTTAGCGGACCTGTATAATAACCCTGATAATCATATTGCTTTAATGAAAATAATGATTCATTGGTATAAAAGGTTTCTGCCAGGTATTGTGAATATAATTCGCCTGTAAACGAGTTAATGTTCGTTGTAGCACCTCCCCCATTTACACCGCCAAGGTATTGAATGGCACTGGACAATAAAAAACCTGGCAGCGCAACTGGCGATTGATTAGGGTTAACATTCACATCGCCCCCGGTTTTACATGAGGCAAGGATAATCATACCCACCCCAACTATATATTTACTAATATTAGATAATCTTTTCATGATTTGTGCGCTAATTAGAACGTCAACTTGATATTAAACCCTAAATTCCTTGTGTTTGGTAACTGACCACCTTCATAGAAAGAAGTTTGCAGTTGAGACGGATCTACACCTTTAAGTTTAGAATAGATCATCCACGGGTTTTGAGAAGTTATGCCAAAATAAGCCGTTTGGAACGGTAGCTTACCCAACATCTTTTTGGGGAATGAATAACCTACGCTAACCTCCCTTAATTTTATATAAGAAGCATCATAGGTCCATTTTTCCCAGATTTGGCTGTATGACTGCTCATACAATGTACGGGTATCAACATAGGTAGTATTAGGTGAGCCATCTTCATGAACGCCTGCTACTAAAACACCGCCACCATCGGCAACGTCGTTACGCTTTGGATTGCCTTTAGCATTGTTGCCTACAGTTTCGATACCTAAGCCAGAACCGTTCAGGTTTTGCTGCGTAACCGATACAAATTTGCCGCCCTTTTGGAAATCAAGAGAGAACGCGAGTATAAAATTCTTATAGTTAAAAGAGTTGGTAAAACCACCAGTGTAACTTGGCAGCATGCTTCCTAAATTAACAGTATTGTTCACAATAGGTAAGCCGTCATCACCAACTACTATGTTACCATTTTTATCGCGGGTAAAACCTGAGCCTATGATTTGACCATAAGATTTACCTACGATGCCGTTAATACCAAAGCTTGGTGAACCGACAAAGCCAAAGCTTTGGGTACCCGCAGCCTGGTTACCACCCGAGGCGGTATAGCCACCTAAACCATCGGGAGTAACTTTCAGGTTGTTAAGACCGGGGTACAGTGATATAACTTTATTTCTGTTGAATGAAATATTGAAATCAGCATTCCAGGTAAATTCTTTCGATTTAATTGGTGTACCACCAAGAGTTATCTCGATACCATTGTTCCTGATCTGACCAGCGTTAATTACGGCTGTAGAGTAGCCAGAAGTCCCATTTACAGGAAGTGGCAGGATCTGGTCTTTTTGAGTACGCGTATAGTAGTTGAAATCAAACCTTACCCGGTCTTTGATGAAATGCAACTCGGTACCAATTTCATATGATGTAGAGAGCGATGGTTTCAGGCCGGGATTAGGTAACGTATTGGGCACAGTTTGAATTGCCGCGTTACCTGCTTTAGTTGGCCCGTATGGCGTAGTAGTTAAATTATACGTTTGATAAATTGAATAAATAGGTGCGTCAGAACCTAATTTCGCAGCAGAAAGCCTTAATTTACCAAATGTAAGGATATCATTTTTGGGCATCAGTTCGGTAAATACAAATGAACCTGACAAGCCACCGTACCAATATGAGTTGTTATTTATTGGTAAAGTTGATGAAATATCGTTACGCGCGTTGAAATCAAGATATAAAAAATCTTTATATCCAAATGAAGTAAAACCGTAATAGCTGTTTACCCTTGATAACGCTTTGTAGCTAAATGATGTAGGGGCATTCAACGAGTTTGTAAGTGTATACAAGTCAGGGATAGAAAGACCGCCATTTGTATTACCTGAAGTATAAAGGTAGCGATCCTGACGTGTTTCGGCATATAAGCCCGCTTTTACAGAAAGGTCTTTAAAATTGTGGCTATATGCTAAGTTAGCAACATAGTTATTCTCTTTGTAAGTATACTGGCTCTGAGAATATGAATCGGTATTAATAGTACCTGAACCTACGCGTGAGTTATCGTCGCGGTTTAATAAGTCTTCTCTGGCAATTAACGACAAAGACAGATCTTTAGTAAACTGATAAGTAGCGGTTAAGTTACCAAACACACGATTATTATTTGACTGTGAGGTATTCACATAAGACTCAGTGTACGGGTTATCCCAGTAATGTGGCGTTAAGTCGTCCGGACTGGTAATGTTCCATGAAGTGTAAGTACCATCGGGCCTTTTATAATTTTTAAGTTTGTTAATTTCAACATCTCTGTGGAACCACTGGCTAAATGAACCTGCAGTTTGTGTACCGTAACCTTCCTGAGGTATGTTGTTTGAATTGATTTGGGAAAAATTGAAGTTAGCGCTTACTGTTAATTTCTTGGTTAACTTAAGCTCGCCATTTAAACCAACATTGTTATGTTTTTGATTACTATTTGGAGTAATCCCTGTACGATCTATGTTCGTGTATGATACCCTGAAGTTGTAATTATCAGCAGCTTTTGAAAACGCTGCATTGGTATTGTAGGTTACGCCTGTACGATAAAAATCACGTACGTTATTTGGCTGCGGAACAAACGGCTTTAACTTACCAAAATCGGGATTTGACGGATCCCAGAAATACCATGGAGCGTACAGGGTACCATCCATTTTAGGTCCCCAGCTTTCGTCAACTCCGTAATCATAAATTTTTACGCCGTTAAACTTGGCAAATGATGCAGGAGAACCATTATCAGGATCATAAGTATAAGTATCCCATTTGGTGCTTGTTCCACCACCATATTCATTTTGGTACTCAGGTAACTGATAAACTTTTTCAAAAGTTGTTGATTGGTTTAATGACACTCCAATACCTTTATCAACGCCCTTCTTCAGTGTCACAACAACGGCGCCTTCAGATGCCCTCTGGCCGTAAAGCGCCGTAGCAGCAGGACCTTTAAGTACTGTCAATGATTCGATATCATCATTATTAATTGCATTAGGATCGGTAACGACACCGTTAACAATATAAATTGGATTTGCTCCCGATAATGAGTTGATACCGCGAATACGGATAGTTGAAGTACCAAACTTTGCACCCGAACCGCCTAAAACCTGTACGCCTGCAATTTTACCTGCAAGGGCGGTGTTAAGATCAGATTGCTTGGTTACTGTAAGGTCGTCGCCTTTTACCTGCTGAGCAGCGTAGCCCAGTGATTTTTGCTGCCTTGAGATACCTAACGCGGTTACGATTACCTCGTTAAGGCCGCGGGCTGATGCTTCCAAAACCACTTTTAGGTTTGCTGAAGCGCCTACAGGAACATCCTGTGTGGCATAGCCAATAAAACTAAATGATAGAACCGCGTTGTTTGGAACGCTGAGTGAAAATTTACCGTCGACGGTGGTTTGGGTACCGGTAGTTGTCCCTTTTATCTTCACCGATACACCCGGCAGAGGAAGGCCGTCCTCCTTGGCTGTTACCGTACCGGTAACAGTGTGATTTTGTGCAAAAAGCTGTGTTACAGCAAATACGAAACTGCACAAAATTAGTAGTAGTCGTTTTTTCATAGAAAAAATTTAGCTAATAGTTAAGGAAGCAAACTTAATAGCCAATGATAAAATAAAACAAATAATAAATGTAATATTTCTTTTACATGAATTTTTTTAACCACAGTGAAGGTTTTAGGAAATTATCAACAAGAAATTACCTTTGCTGTCGTTAATACCATATGGCCGTTAGATCCGGCCGGTAATAAGTCAGTTAATATTGTTAATTATAAGTTAGGAAAATGCGCGAGGCATTTTCCTAACTTGTTTTACAAGCTCTTGTAAATCAAAACACAATAAAGTTAACTGTTACGAGAAATCCAAAAGAAAAACTACAACTCACAGTTCCTTAAAACCTCTTTTTACAACAATAAATTGCACCATGCATAGCCCGTTGAAAAAGGCATGGCAGGAAGGAAAAAGCTTAATTTTTTCATACTTTTCGGCGAGAAATGGCCACGTAACAATATATTTACATGGTTTATTACAGAATATAGCTCATCAATCACTGCACTAAATGACTCAGGAGTGACAGAAAAAGGGCGTCACACTTCAAAAATTATTCAAAAATGGTTTAGAACATTTTGTTTAAAAAGCATATCAGTCCTTGTCTTCTTCCCCAATGGAGAGGGCGGGGGTGATGAGGCGACCTACCTTTACAAATCTCTCAAATACGGTTTCGGTATGTGGTGCGTCGGCAAGTTCATCTGTCAAATCCTGTCCGGCCCAGTGCTCATAATGTTTCCCGTTTCGCCATAATCGGCTTTCAGTTACATCATAAATATCACCTTTATAGGCAACCCAGATCCGGGGTTTATCCTGACCGTTGCGTAAAGCCAGCTGTGATTTGGTATATGTCGGCAACTCACTCATCGGCTTAACCTCTGTTGTTTAAAATATTCAAAGAACCCGATGTTCATGAGCAGTAAAGCCATCAGGTAAAAATGATCCTCAAATGGGATAGTGCCAACCCGCTTTCCCAGGTTTTCGGCATTGTTGTACAACACTATTGGGACAGAGGTTAATATGCCGTTTACTATATAAAATGGTAAAAGTGCTACAATATAAGCCAGGTAATAACGATTAACCCAATCGGCCTTAAAAACGTATTGAATCAACACCACAAGCAGTAGCAATAAGCCAAACGTAACCGCGGTATAAAGCCGGTCGTGATAAAATATCAGCATCAGGATACTCAGTAATATTACCATACTGCTTATAATACCGGTAAGCCTGAAAGGCATCAGCCATTTAACATAGTGATTAAGGCAGGCGTAAATAAATATACAGGCAAACGGTACCGTTAAAAAGAATAGTATTTCCTCTAAAGGCAAACCAAAAAACTTAACGCCAATGATGTATGCCGAATTGAACGACCAAACACCCCTGACGGTAAAAAGCACATCCCAAAACAAAAAAAACAAACCAGTAACGGCCATGCCGGGCCATATAAATTTCCAACTTTTGTAAAACCGCACCCTTTTATCAAACGAAAGCACAACGGGAAAAAATACCGTTAGCAGGTTGATCAGTAAATAGGTGTATCTCACGTAAGTTCGGTTAAGTGTTTATTGAGCGCCTGGCTTTGGGCAGGAGTACATCTTTTTGAATGAAGAAGGAATTTGATAATCTGGATGGTCAATTCCTTATCGGCCGAGCCATAATTCTTTTTACCCAGTTGGGCTATGATATCGTCGGTATCCGCCGCGAGGTCTTTATTAAAACCTAAAATGGAAGGCACGTTGTGTTCAACAGAAAAGCGCATGAACCTGATCTCGATATTATGCGGATCGTCAATTAATGCCTGCTTAAATACCTTTTCCGATCTGTTAAGATATTTCAATTTTAAATATGGGTTCCAGGCATGTTTCGCTTTTAAGGCAAGCAGGCCGCCTATGAAACCATTGACAATACCACTCTTTTCTTTGATACCATTAAGATTATTATACAACGAATCGGTGGTTTTGCTTTTATCAATAGCAATGAGCATTTGCTTACGCAGCATTTTCAGATTGGGTTCCTCGGCTTTAGCCATTCGCAACCCGAATACTACTACCAATATACTGGCTATAAAAAAGATCTTCTTTAACATTAAATAACATTTAACTTTTGCTGCAGAACAGCTTTGATGTACAAACTCATTTTACGCGCATCAGAAATCCTGATACGTTTTTGTAGTATTACTTTTGCAGGAGTGTAACTTATTTTTTTAAACAACTGCAGGTAGTAAATATAGGCAATATAAACCCCAAGCCTGGTGCCAGCCGGCAGGCATTTTATTCCCTCAAATGCTTCGTCAAAATCGTGTTTAATTTCCGCCTCAATGGCAAGCTTATCCCGCTCGGTAAAATTATTGAAATCGATCCCCGGAAAGTATGTGCGCCCGCGTTCTGTATAATCTGCCTTAACATCCCGTAAAAAATTGATCTTTTGGAAAGCGGCACCCAGGCTTCGTGCCTTGGGTACAAGAGCCTGGTAAAGGGTATCATCATTGGTAAAAACACGCAGGCATATCATGCCGATAACCTCTGCCGAACCATAGATATAAGTTTGGTAGCTGTCCTTATCATAAGCTTTGTTATCCAGGTCCATTTCCATTGATCTCAGAAAAGCCCTGATCAATTCATGATCGATCTCAAACCGGTTAACTACCTGTTGAAAAGAATGAATTACGGGATTAGTGCTGATCCTTTCTCTGATAGCCTTGAAAGTCTCTTCCTCAAACCTGCTGATCAGTTGCTGCTGGTTATACCCATGAAAGGTATCTACAATTTCATCGGCGTAGCGTACAAAGCCGTAGATGGCATAAATGGGATAACGAAAACTTTTATCAAAAGTTTTAATGCCCAGGCTAAAGGAAGTGCTATATTTTTTAGTTATCAGTTTACTGCATTCAAAACAAGTTTCATCGTACAGGCTCATCATCGGCACTCGCGTGGTCATTTTTTCAAAAGTACAAATTCAAAGCGGTATTGTTTTTTATAGGCCTAAAACAATTTGCTTATCTTAGGCTTCACATTAAACATGAGCAGCAAGCGTATTATTGTTATCGGTTCGGGCTTTGCTGGTTTATCGGCGGCCTGTGTTTTGGCTAAAGAAGGCTATAAAGTGACCATATTGGAAAAAAACGACCAGCCGGGCGGCCGTGCCAGGGCTTGGGAGCAGGATGGTTTTAGGTTTGATATGGGGCCAAGCTGGTACTGGATGCCCGATGTATTTGAAAACTTTTTTGCACTGTTCGGCAAAAAAACTTCCGATTATTATCGGCTAAAAAGGCTTGATCCCGGCTACCGTGTTTATTACAGCAAAAACGAAATATTTGATGTCCCCGCGGATATGGTTGAGCTTGAAGCCCTGTTTGAACAAGCCGAACCTGGTAGCAGTAAAGCATTACGCAATTTTTTAAACCAGGCGGCATATAAATATAAGGTAGGCATGGGTGAATATGTCTTCCGCCCTTCCCATTCCATCACCGAATTTATCGACTTTAACCTGATCAAAAAAAGCTTCAGCATGCAGCTGCTTACCAGTATGAGCAGCCATGTACGCAAATATTTTAAAAACCCCAAACTAATTAAACTACTGGAGTTCCCCGTGTTATTTTTAGGAGCCACCCCGCAAAATACCCCGGCCATGTATAGCATGATGAACTATGCGGACCTTGCCCTGGGCACCTGGTACCCTATGGGTGGCATGAACGAAATAGTAAAAGCTATGGTAAGCCTGGCCATCGAACTGGGAGTTGAGATCAGGCTCAATACAGAGGTTACAAAAATCAATATACAGGGTAAACAGGTTGATAAAATCCAAACCAATAATGGCGTATTCACTGCCGATATGGTAATTGCAGGGGCCGATTATGAACATATTGACCAGCATTTAATCGAGAAACCACATCGTAATTATACTACTAAATACTGGGATAACCGGACGATGTCGCCATCGAGCTTATTGTTCTATATCGGCACTAATAAAAAAGTGCCGGACATACAGCATCATAATCTATTTTTCGACGAAGATTTTGAATTGCATGCCAAAGAGATCTATACTGCGCCCCAATGGCCTACCAATCCGCTGTTTTATGTTTGCTGTAGTTCAAAAACCGATAGCACGGTTGCCCCGGAAGGCGGCGAGAACCTGTTTTTCCTGATGCCCATAGCCCCGGGACTAAACGATGACGAAACTATCCGCGAAAAATATTTTAACCTGATGATGGAAAGGTTTGCTCATATTACCGGGCACGATATCAGGGATTCGATCGTGGTGAAAAGAAGCTATGCGCTTAATGATTTTACAGCCGATTATCATTCGTTTAAAGGCAATGCTTACGGGTTGGCAAATACACTTGCCCAAACCGCTTTTTTTAAACCCGCCATACGGCCAAAACATATCAACAACCTGCTGTATACCGGGCAGCTTACCGTGCCGGGGCCTGGCGTGCCGCCGGCAATTATCTCGGGGCAGGTGGTAGCGAAGGAGGCAATGAAGAAGTTGGCGTATTAGCAATAACAGCGATGTCGTAAACATGACGTAAACAAGTCGGCAGTTAATATCTTTAGGGAGTTATACTTTTGTTCAGCAAAATATATCAATATGAAAACCTATAACCCCGGAAAAAAGATTAAGGAATTGCGCAACCGTAAAGGATTAAGCCAGGAAGAATTGGCTGAACAAGCCCAACTAAGTTTAAGAACCGTGCAACGAATAGAAAACGATGAAACAGATGCAAGGGGCGATACACTTAAAAGACTGGCAACCGCGCTAAATATTACCCCTGAAGATTTAACAGAATTACCTTTCGAGCCGGCAGGAATTTTGAATTATGATAGCAGAAACTTCTTACTACAATTCAATTTATCAGCCCTAAGCTTCATTATATTCCCGATGTTAGGAATAGCATTGCCACTGGCCTTGTGGTTATCCAACAGGAAAAAAATAAAAGATATAGATAAACCTTGTAAACGGCTTATCAATTTTCAAATATCATGGTGTTTAGCTATCGTTTTAACAGCTATTGTTCTTTTTAACCACGATTTTTTTCATATTCCCTCATCTATATTGAACCTTGGCGCGGGTGAACTTATCTTATTGAGTATACCGTTGTTTTATGCTATAAACTTTATTTATATCGTTTTCAACAGCGTACTGGTATATAACACCCGGCAAATATTTTATCAGCCAGCTGTACCTTTTTTTAAGATAACATAAGCCCGTTAATAACCTGGGCTAAAACAAGAAACCCGCCTCATGGGCGGGTTTCCTATTTATATATATGATGGAGTTTAATTGAACATTAATTCTCTGCGTAAACGGGTTTGGCGATTCCGTTATCATATGCCTTAAGGTTTTTCTTGAGCAGCTTGCGTGCTACGTGTATGCGGGTTTTTACCGTACCGATCGGAATGTCCAGGTGATCGGCAATTTCATGGTATTTATGACCTTCAAAGTACATGGTGAAGGGTACATAATAATCTTCGGGCAGCCTGTCTAAAGCTTTTTTAATATCATCCATAACAAATTTGGCTTCGCCCTGATTTTTGGTTGAACTAAATACCAGGTTTGGTGATGATATTTCATCACTTTTGGTAACGAAAGTGCTCATTTTAACAAAACGGCGATAGTTGTTGATGAATGTGTTTTTCATGATGGTATATAACCATCCTTTTAAATTGGTGCCTTCCTTAAACTTGTTATAGTAAGTTATGGCCTTCAACATTGTATCCTGGACAAGGTCGTTAGCATCGTCTGCGTCGTGCGTGAAATGTAAAGCGTATGATCTTAAAGAAGTCGCCTGACGTAGTACAAGGGTGTTAAACTCAATCTTTGTCATTTTGTTAAAGTTTTGTGTTAACAATTAGGCAAGCATGATGCCATTAAGCCAAAGTGTGTAGTAAAAAGTCCACATTTAAACATCGGTATTGAAACTTACCCATTGTGTACTCTTCACACATTGGCAACAAATACAATACTGAAAAACAGAATGTTATGAATTTTTACACCAGAAAATCAAACTTATTTAGGGAACATTTGTAACAGGAATGTTATTCAGAAGAAATTTTATTAAAAATGAAAATTCACTTTAAATAAAGTTATTTAACTAATAATATTAACCTCCCGTTGTAGTGTAACGCCAAATTTAGTGTACACACTGTCTATGATTTGCGACGAAAAGTTATACACTTCCTGCCCTGTGGCGCCTCCATGGTTCACTAAAACCAGGGCCTGGTTCTTCCATGTTCCTGTGTGACCCACGGTTTTTCCTTTCCATCCACATTGTTCAATGAGCCATCCGGCAGCCAGTTTTACGCCGCCATCAGCAGCAGGATAGTTTACCACATCAGGAAATTTAGCTTGCATTACAGCAAATTCTTCGGCACTGATCACCGGGTTTTTAAAGAAGCTGCCCGCGTTTCCTATAGTTGACGGATCGGGGAGTTTGGATACCCGGATATGCGCCACCACCTGCGATACATCTTTAATAGTAGGGTTTGAGATACCCCTGTTTTGTAATTCTTGCTCAATGGCCCCATACCTGGTGTTAATGCTTGCCACCAGCGATAAGTGGAACTTTACCGATACTATAATATACTGTTCTTTCAGTTCGGCTTTAAAAATGCTTTCGCGGTAACCAAATTTACAATCCTCTTTGCTGAAAGTTCTGAATGTTCCTGTCGCTATTTCAAAAGCGCGGCAACTGTGAAATACATCTTTAAGCTCAACGCCATAGGCGCCAATATTTTGTATAGGCGATGCCCCTACCGAACCCGGGATCAGGCTCAGGTTTTCGACACCAGCATAACCGTGATCAACACAATAATTCACCAAATCGTTCCATACCTCTCCGCCACCTGCTTCTACATAAACATCATTGTGGCTGATGCGGTGCTCAATACCACGGATGTTCATGCGCACAACCAGTCCGTCAAAATCATCAACCATAAGCATATTGCTGCCGCCACCGAGTATTAGTCGCTCTGTTTGCTGCCACTGCGGGTCGGCAAACAGTTCTGTTAGTTCGGTTTCATGGGCTATCTCTACAAAATAACGGGCGCTGGTATCAATACCGAAGGTGTTAAAATTTTTGAGGGATACGTTTTCTTGTATTTGCAGCATGTTTTTTTGATGTCGGATTTGAGATATTCGATTTCGGAGTTTTTATTTTCCGAATCTATTGAGTACAAAAGTAACCAAAAGATAGTGATTTTGCCTGAACCGGGATTTGGGGGAATTTTGTCTGTTCAGACCATCTTCTGTAAATTCTTAAATCCTGAAAATTCTGATTCAGACAATTACTCCCCCCCCACCAACCGTTAAAATTTGTTAAATAATTTCAAAACCACTTGCAAATACGAAATCTATCGTAGATATTTGTACGAAGAAATTCGTAATAGAGAGACAGATGGAAATTAAACCAACAGAAAGCGAACTTGAAATTTTACAGGTGATCTGGAAAAAGGGCCAGTGCACCGTACGTGAGGTTCATGAAGAGCTTGCTAAAAACAAGGATGCCGGCTACACCACTACTTTAAAATTGATGCAGATTATGCATGATAAGGGAATGGTTGAGCGCGACACCACTTCAAAAACCCATGTTTACAAGGCTTTATTCACAATGGAGCAGGCCCAAAGCAACGCTTTGGATAAAATCTTGTCTACTGTATTTAAAGGCTCTACTTCCGATTTGGTGATCCAGGCGCTTGGCCAGCACCGCGCATCAAAAGACGAGATTGACGCTATTAAAAATTTTTTGAATCAATTTGATCAGGATAAAAAATAAACGTGATGGAAAATTTATTCTATAATATAAGCCAGGTGTTGGGCGTAACTATTCTGCAATCGTTATGGCAGGGTTTGTTAGTATGGTTTGCCTTAAGGTTAGTGTTTATTTGCAGGCCGCAGTTATCGGCCATTAAAAAGCACAATTTGGCCATGGGCGCCATCCTTGCCATAAGCGCCTGGTTTATATACACGTTTATCCATCAGTTCAGGCTGCACGAGTGGATCAATTATACATCCGCCAATGCACCATCTTTATTACCACGTTTCTACCTTCCGCTGCATGAAGTAGCATTCAAACCGCAAAGCAATTATTACGAATACGTTATAAAAGGCTATCTGCCTTATATATCAGCCCTTTACTTTGCTGGTTTGGTATTTAACCTGCTTAAAGTTAGCTTAAGCTGGCAAAGGATCAGCCTGATAAAACGTACCATGGTACCCGCCGACAGGCTGCAGGACTTTGCCGATGCGCTTTGCCAAAAGCTGGGCATTACTAAAAATGTGTGGGTAAACTTTAGCCGTATGGTTGATGCCCCTTGTATGATAGGCTTTTTAAGCCCCATTATTTTGTTGCCGATAACCCTTACTACATACTTATCGGCTACCGAGGTTGAAGCCATTTTACTGCACGAGCTATCGCACATTAAACGTAACGATTACCTGCTGAACCTGATGCAGCAATTTATTTCCATACTGTTATTCTTTAATCCCTTTGCCCAATTAATTAATCGAATCATTAACCAGGAGCGCGAAAACAGCTGCGATGACCTTGTTGTGCAAACAACACAGCAACCCTTGATCTATGCACACGCGCTTTTGAAGCTTGAGCAAACCAGGCAGCAGCATTTACAACTGGCCCTGGCTGCTAATGGCAAAAAATATCATTTATTAAACAGAATTGAACGCATCATGAAAACAAAGAAACCTATAGGCAATATCCGCCACCTGCTTGTGGCCATTGCTATAATGACTGCCGGCGTTAGCAGCATTGCCTGGCTAAACCCCACCATAACAGATGGCAAGCTCACAGTTAAAAAAGTTGCTGCGCCTGTCGCCTTACATGCTCTATTTGTGGAAGATACCATACGCAAGGTGGCTCCTAAAACTAAAAAGCCTGTAACCTATAAAAAGAAAACCCAGGCCGAAATAGTTAAAGCCAAACAACGCCATGATTCTTTTAACTACGACGGTTTTAACGATACTGAGCTTGAAAAACTCAGCGCTGAAGTAAACAAACAAGGCGAGCTGATTGGTAAATACTACAACAGCAATGATTTCAAAAAGCAACAGGAAATGCTTGAAGCTAAAAGTAAAGCCCTGCAGGCCTATTATAACACTGAAGGTATGGAAAAAATGAAGCTGGAAATGCAAAAAATGGGCGAAGATTTTCAAAAGGAATATGGCGAAACATCCGAATCTAAAAAAACCAGTGAACAGATGGGTGAGATAGGCCGCAAGATCGGTGCTTATTACAGCAGTCCTGAGTTTAAAAAAATGAACGAAGAGCTGGAGAAAAAGTATGGCATTCCGCATAACCGCGGCTATAATAGCTATAATGACGATAGAGACCCTAACTACAAAAAATATCAGGATGAACTGCAAAGCAAGATCCCGGCTGATGTGAAGGCGCAAACAGAGCAGTTGAAAAACCTGGGCCAAAAAATCCGCAGCCGCTATGATTCGCCGGAGTTCATTGCTAAAAGAAACCGCATGCAGGCCATGGGCGATAGCATCAGGATGGCCTACAACAATCCCGACATGAAAAAACTACAGGAGGATATGAGGGACATTGGCCGGCAAATGCGCGGCTTCCAGGATAGCCCTGAAATTAGAGCGGCACAACAACGGCTTAAAGAAGCCAGCAAAAAACTGCGGGACTATATGAAAAGTCCGGCATTTAAACAAAAAATGAAGCTTTACCGCGATAAAATGGATAAAGACTTTGATTATAAGTTTGACACCGACGATAAAGAGGAAATCAAAGCCGATAGCGCTACAAATTGATACTCTGTCAGAAGTCTTAAGCCTGGAGTCTTAAGTCTCAAGTCCAGCTTCGACTTTGAACTTTGGGCTTAAGACTTTTGACTTAGTCCATCAAGACTAAATAAATTAGCAATTAGCATTAAAAATCTTTTTTAAAGAACCTTAATTTGTAATTTAGTGTCCTCAATAAAATGAGGACACTTTTTTTATGCTTCAAAAGCTAACCATTAATAATTACGCGCTTATCGATAACCTGGAGATAGGTTTTGATAGCGGCCTGAACATATTAACCGGCGAAACCGGTGCAGGTAAATCGATCATATTGGGTGCCCTTTCACTTATTTTAGGACAACGGGCCGAAAGCAAGTACTTTTTTAACCAGCAAAAAAAATGCGTTATTGAGGGCACTTTCAAAATCAGCGGCTTTCATTTGGCCGATTTCTTTGAAGAAAACGATCTCGATTACGAAACGGAGACCGTGCTGCGCCGGGAGATCTCGGCCGATGGCAAATCTCGTGCTTTTGTGAACGATACCCCGGTTAACCTCTCAGCCCTGAAACAGTTGGGCGAAAAACTGATAGATATCCACTCGCAGCACGCTACATTGGAAATTAATGACCCGGATTTTCAATTGTTAGTAGTTGATTCGGTTGCGCGTCATTCAGATTTACTGTTTGATTATCAAACAAAATTCCGAGCCTATAAAAAATCATTGAGTAAGCTTAACCAGTTAATTGCCGAAAGCGATAAAGCAAAAGCCGACCTGGATTATTTCCAGTTTCAGTTTGACGAGTTGGAAAAAGGTGCATTGGTTGCCGATGAACAGGAACATTTGGAACTGGAACTAAACACGCTCAACAATGCCGAAGAAATAAAACGCAACCTTTTAGGCGCTAATTACCTTTTACGGGACGGCGAAGCCGCTGCATTAACGCAACTAAAAGAGGCAGGACAGGCTTTGGGTTCGATAGAAAAATATAATCCTGCTGTTGCTGAACTGCACCAGCGCATTAATAGTGTCGTTATTGAACTAAAAGATATAGCTGCTGAAATTGACGCCCTTGAACAGCATACTTTTATTGATGAAGCTCGTGCCGAAGAGGTGAACACTCGCCTGAGCATGATCTATCACCTGCAAAAAAAACACAGGGTAAGCACCAATGCCGAGTTATTGCAGATTCAGGAAGAATTATCAGACAAAGTGCAGCAAGCCCTTTTTGGTGACGAAGCTATCGAAAAACTGCAAAAACAAATTGCCGCCGATAAAGCCGAACTTGAAAAGCTGGCGACACAGTTATCAGTCAACCGCAAAAAAGCTATCCCGGATATTGAGAAACAAATATTGGCAACACTGGCCGAGATGGGGATGGGAAACTCGATGTTAAGCATTGAGCAAACGCCCCCCCCGCCCCCTAAAGGGGGGGCTACTGAGCAATCTCCCTTACTTACTGCTACGGGGATTGATAACATTAAATTTTTATTTTCGGCTAATAAGGGACATGCTTTGGCTGAGATGAGCAAGGTGGCATCCGGTGGAGAGCTTTCGAGGTTGATGCTGAGCATTAAATCTATTGTGGCGCAATACACTGCCTTGCCTACTATTATTTTTGATGAGATTGACACCGGTGTATCAGGCGAGGTAGCCAATAAGGTTGGGCAGATAATGGAGCGATTAGCGCAAAACCTACAGGTAATCACCATTACCCACCTGCCGCAAATCGCCAGCAAAGGACAAAGCCATTATTTTGTTTATAAAGATGATAGCGAAGCCGCTACCTTTACCCGGATCAAGCAATTGGACAACGATGAACGCGTATTGGAGATAGCCAAAATGCTAAGCGGGGACAAGCCGGGCGAAAGTGCTTTGCAAAATGCGAGAGAGTTACTCTTCAGTTAGCAGTTTTGAGTTTGCAGCAGGCAATAACGGCCGTTAGTTTAAACAGCCAATCAGCAACTGAAATAAAATTATAACTTTGCTTCAATTATAAAAACTTAACAAATGGCTTATAATTTATTAAAAGGTAAAAAAGGCATCATTTTCGGTGCGCTAAATGAGCAATCAATAGCCTGGAAGGTAGCACAACGTGCCGTACAGGAAGGTGCTGAAATTGTATTATCAAATGCCCCTATTGCTTTACGCATGGGCGAACTCAATAAACTGGCCGAAGAATGCAACGCGCCGGTTATTGGTGCCGATGTTACCAATGGCGATGATATCAATAACCTGTTCACCAAAACCATGGAGCATTTTGGCGGCAAGGTTGACTTCATCCTGCACTCAATAGGCATGAGCGTTAACGTACGCAAAAACATCCCTTATTTTGAAAACAACTACGAATTTACCCACAAAGGTTTCGATATATCAGCATTAAGTCTTCACCGCATTTTGCAGGCTGCCATGAAACATGATGCCATTAATGAATGGGGATCAGTATTGGCATTAAGCTACATCGCAGCTCAACGTTACTTCCCTGGTTATAATGACATGGCAGATAACAAAGCGGTATTGGAAAGCATTGCTCGTAACTTTGGTTATGAGTACGGCATGGCTAAAAAAGTACGTGTTAATACCATCTCTCAGTCGCCAACCCGTACAACCGCAGGTTCGGGAGTAAAAGGCTTCGACGGCTTTATTGAGTTTGCCGAAAAAATGAGCCCGCTGGGTAACGCCGATGCCGATCAGTGCGCTGATTACTGCGTTACCATGTTTAGCGATTTAACCAAAATGGTTACTATGCAAAATCTTTTCCATGACGGTGGTTTTTCCTACACTGGCGTAACCCAGGCGGTTATTGACCAGATGGGGAAATAATTTCAAATGGTCTTAAACAAAAAGGAGCGTTGCGTTTGCAAGGCTCCTTTTTGTTTTGAGTTAGATTGGATTACGGCACCAATACTATTTTCACTTTTAATGGCCCGGGAATCCCTGCTCCTGTGGGTACGCTTCCATCCGAATTTTGAGCATCAATGTATAGCTTGCCTGTTTGATATACAAACCTGTAACTTATCCCCCCATATACGTCCGGTAGCTGTTCATAGGTACCATTATCTTCCAAATACACCAAAACAGCACCGTGATTATTATAGTAGTCAGTAATTTCGGGTACATTTAAAGTCGTGGTATAGCCGTTAATACTATTGTCGAGCGCAAAATTTGGAGTGGTATCAAAAATAGTGGTAGCGCTCGGGCTGGTAGTTACATATTCCTTTTTACACGATGTTGCAGCAAGTACTATAGTGCAGCAAATTAAAGTCAAGATTTTTTTCATAAAGTATTGCGTTAGTTATATAACTGTTTGAACAAAAAATTGTTCAAAGGTTTAAACGTTTTTTAAATTATTTTATTTCGAACCTTATTTCCTGATGTTTTTTCGCCACTTTTGATTAACTAATACCTTAGTTTAACTTTGGCTATGCATAAGTCCTTTTTGCTTTTATTGTTACTGATACCAACATATTGCCTTGCCCAAATAAAAATTACCGGCAAAGTGATTAATATGACCGATACCAAACCTGTGCCCAACGCAAGTGTATTTTTAAACAACGCCCAGGTAGGCAATAAAACGGCCGATGACGGAACTTTTACTTTAAGTAATGTAAAGCCCGGCAAATATGATTTTATTATATCTATAGTAGGTTATGAAACCTACACCTATAGTTTGCAAACGGGCAGTGCCGACGTCAATTTCGGTACCATCAGCATTATCCCCAAAACCTTTCAGCTAAATGAGGTTAAGATCAGGCCTGATCCTAACCGTGAAAAATACTATGCCATTTTCAGGCAGCAATTTTTAGGCTATTCAGACAATGCCGCCAAATGTAAAACCCTGAACTCAGATGTGCTTGACTTCGATTATGATGAAGCTACCCGAATCTTAAAAGCTACTTCTCACGATTTTTTGGAGATTGAAAACAAGGCACTGGGTTATAAGATCCGATACAAATTGACCAACTTCAATTACAACCCGGCAAAAGCTATGTTGTATTATGAGGGAATCTCCAACTTCGAAGACCTGAAGGGAACCGAAAAACAAAAGCGTAAATGGCGTAAAGAACGACAATTAGCGTACCTTGGTTCATATATGCATTTCTATCGGTCGGCTATAAAAGATAGTCTCACACAAGAAAACTTTGTTGTGATGCGCCTGATCCGTAAACCCAATTCAAATTACCACGGTGGCCTCAATAATAAATACCTGCAAAGTCTTGTCAATAAACCCTTAGACAGGGCCGACTTTTTCAAGCTAACAGACCAGGACGGCTTATTTGCTATAGGATTTACCGATTGCCTGTATGTTATGTATACTAAAAAAGGCCGAACCCCTTCGGATAATACCGTACAGGCTTTTAATATGCCTAACAATGCCACAACTATTATTTCTTTCGATGAGCCATATGCCTTTTTTGACAACAATGGTATTGTAGCTAATCCTCATTCCGTAATCTATGAAGGTGACTGGGGCATAAGTCGTGTTGCCGAAATGTTACCGGTTGATTATGAGCCGGTGGTAGATAAAAAGTAAGTCTGACAAAATTATGCCGTTGCGAGCATAGCGCGGCAATGGCACAGGAGCAGAGCCGCTCTGTACAGTATGCGATTGCCGCGTTGCACCCCGCGCTCTGTCCCATCTCGCTCCTCGCAATGACATTTTTTTCAATTTAAAACCTCTCCTTAAACAAAAACCCCGTTCCAAAAGAAACGGGGTTTTAATATTACTCACAGTACTGCAAAATTACTTTTGCTCTTCCTGCTCTGGCTTTTTGCTTTCACCTTTCCTGTCGGTAATTTTGATCTCCTTGGTTTCGGTATCAAAATCAACTACCATTACGTCACCTTCGGCTAATTCACCTTTAAGGATCTCTTCGGCAATTGGGTCTTCCAGGTATTTCTGGATGGCACGTTTAAGCGGCCTCGCACCAAATTGCGAGTCATAACCTTTATCGGCAATGAAATCTTTTGCAGCATCGGTAAGCTCAATTTTGAAACCTAAGCCATTTACACGGCTAAACAGATAAGCAAGCTCGATATCGATGATCTTGAAGATCTCTTCTTTACCTAATGAGTTAAATACGATAACATCATCAATACGGTTCAGGAACTCAGGAGCAAATGCACGTTTCAATGCATTCTCAATAACACCACGTGAATGGCTTTCGGCCTGTAAAGTTTTAGCGTTGGTGCTGAAACCTACACCCTGGCCAAAGTCTTTCAACTGGCGGGCACCGATATTTGATGTCATGATGATGATCGTATTCCTGAAATCAACCTTGCGGCCTAATGAATCGGTCAACTGACCTTCATCCAACACCTGTAACAGGATATTGAATACATCAGGGTGAGCTTTTTCGATCTCATCCAATAACACTACGGCATAAGGTTTACGGCGTACTTTTTCAGTTAACTGTCCACCTTCTTCATAACCTACATAACCCGGAGGCGCACCTACTAAACGAGATACCGCGAATTTCTCCATGTACTCGCTCATGTCAATCTGGATCAGGGCATCTTCAGTGTCGAACATAAAACGGGCAAGCTCTTTAGCAAGTTCGGTTTTACCAACACCTGTAGGGCCCAGGAAGATGAATGAACCAATAGGTTTTTTAGGATCTTTCAAACCGGCACGGGTACGTTGTATAGCGCGGGTAAGCTTTTTGATAGCTTCATCCTGACCAATGATCTTGCTGGCAACAGTATCGCTCATATGCAACAGCTTCTGGCTGTCGGCCTGGCCTACACGTTGTACAGGGATGCCGGTCATCATAGATACTACCTCAGCAACATTATCTTCGGTTACAGTGTAACGTTTTGATTTTGTTTCGGCTTCCCAAACAGCTTTTGCCTGGTCAAGCTCAACTAACAAATTCTTTTCAGTATCACGCAATTGGGCAGCTTCTTCGTATTTCTGACTGCGGACAACTTTATTTTTCTCGATCTTGATCTGTTCGATCTTTTGCTCAATATCTAAAATGTTTTGAGGCACATGGATATTGGTTAAGTGAACACGTGAACCTGCTTCATCAAGCGCGTCGATAGCCTTGTCCGGTAAAAACCTGTCGGTGATGTAACGGGTGGTTAAGTTAACGCAAGCATTGATAGCTTCTGGAGTATAAGTAACACCGTGGTGCTCTTCATATTTATCCTTAATGCGGTTCAGGATCTCGATAGTTTCAGTCGGCGTAGCCGGCTCAACCATTACTTTTTGGAAACGACGGTCCAAAGCACCATCTTTTTCAATGTACTGGCGGTATTCATCTAAAGTGGTTGCGCCAATGCATTGTATCTCTCCCCTCGCCAAAGCCGGTTTAAACATGTTCGATGCATCAAGCGAACCTGAAGCACCACCAGCACCTACTATAGTATGGATCTCGTCAATAAATAAAATTACATCAGGTGATTTTTCCAGTTCGTTCATTACCGCTTTCATACGCTCTTCAAACTGGCCACGGTATTTGGTACCGGCAACCAATGAGGCTAAATCAAGTGTAACTACACGCTTGTTGAACAATACACGTGATACTTTGCGCTGAACAATGCGCAATGCAAGACCTTCGGCAATGGCCGATTTACCTACACCCGGTTCACCTATTAATATAGGGTTGTTCTTTTTACGGCGCGATAGAATTTGCGACACCCTTTCGATCTCTTTTTCACGACCAACAATAGGGTCAAGCTTGCCATCTTCGGCGGCGCGGGTTAAATCGCGGCCAAAGTTATCAAGCACCGGTGTTTTTGATTTAATGTCAGATACTTTTTTAGGCTGACTGAATGACTCTTCTTCTTTAAAGTCATCATCACCGCCTGTAGGTGATCCCGGCATTTCGTCAGTAACATCGTTTTTATGTGATTCAACTTCACCCTTAAATACCTCGTAGTTTACATTAAACTGTACCAGTATTTGTGAGGCGATGTTGTCCTCATCGCGAAGGATAGATAGCAGCAGGTGCTCTGTACCAATCACATCACTTTTAAATATTTTGGCTTCCAGATAAGTTATCTTCAATACCTTCTCGGCCTGTTTTGTTAACGGGATGCTGCCGATATGTACGTTTGTTCCAATAGTTCCCTTTACTGCATCCTCAACGGCGCGGCGAAGTTTTGCGGTATCAACGTTCAATCCCTTCAGCAATTTAATTGCTACACCATCCCCATCGCGGATAAGCCCAAGCAAAAGATGTTCAGTACCTATATAGTCATGCCCAAGACGTAATGCCTCTTCCCTGCTATATTGAATAACATCTTTTACCCTCGGCGAAAATTTAGCTTCCATATATACCTTTCTAATTATTGAACGCCCTAATGTATAAATTATGATTTTACAAATTACGACGCCTGTTTTACTTTCATCAACAATATTGCCAACATTTAATGCTTTGCAGAAACAGACATTGTTATGATACGCAATGTATCAAAGTTTGGTATCAATCGGCAGTTTTTATCTGAAAAGCCCGCTAACAAGCATTTTTTTTACAATATACGAACGAAACTCACCTGTTTGATATAAATATCTTAAAAAAGTTTAAATAAATTTCAAATATTTAATAACATTTCCACCTTTTAAGGCATTTCGTCATAAACATGACAATTAGGCATTAGCCAGCAGATATCGTCATATAACTTTATATACGGGAAACCCGCGGTGATGGTTGTGCTTCTTTGCTTAAGGTTCAATTAAATTTAAATTAACATTATAACTCAAAAATCAGTTTAAAATTACTAATCCTAATCATTTAATCTGAAGCCTCCTTTTCATCTATTTTAGCCATATTTGAATTTCTATTTATCGATCAATTATAATGGCAGACGAAAAGATAATTTTTTCAATGGCCGGGGTGAGCAAAGTTTATCCCCCGCAAAAAACAGTATTAAAAAACATATACCTGTCGTTTTTTTACGGCGCTAAAATTGGCGTTATCGGCTTAAATGGCTCCGGTAAATCGTCATTGCTCAAAATTATTGCAGGGATTGATAAAACCAATATAGGCGAAGTGGTGTTTTCGCCGGGCTATACCGTTGGCTACCTGAGCCAGGAACCGGAACTTGACCCTGAAAAAACCGTGCGCGAAATAGTTGAGGAAGGGGTTTCTGAAACTACTGCCTTACTAAAGGAGTATGAAGAGATCAACGAAAAATTCGGTCTTCCGGAATATTATGAAGATGCCGATGCCATGGAAAAACTCATGAACCGCCAGGGCGAATTACAGGATAAAATTGATGCGGTAAACGCATGGGAGCTGGATAGCAAACTGGAACGCGCCATGGATGCCCTTCGCTGTCCTGAACCGGATACCAAAATCTCAGTATTATCTGGTGGTGAGCGCCGCCGCGTAGCTTTATGTCGCCTTTTATTAAAGGAGCCGGATGTATTGTTGCTTGATGAGCCTACCAACCACCTGGATGCCGAATCTATTGATTGGCTGGAACAACATTTACAGCAATATAAAGGAACTGTTATAGCTGTAACGCACGACAGATATTTCCTTGATAACGTTGCCGGCTGGATCCTCGAGCTTGACCGTGGAGAAGGTATCCCATGGAAAGGAAATTATTCCTCATGGTTAGATCAAAAAGCCAAGCGTTTGGCCCAGGAAGAAAAGAGTGAAAGCAAACGTCAGAAAACCCTGGAGCGCGAGCTGGAATGGGTGCGTATGGGCCCGAAAGGCCGCCACGCCAAATCAAAAGCCCGTTTAGGAAATTACGAAAAACTGGCATCTGAGGAAACTAAAGAACGCGAAGAAAAACTGGAGCTGTTCATTCCGCCGGGCCCGCGTTTGGGTAATGTAGTGATTGAGGCCAATGGCGTAAGCAAATCATACGGCGATAAATTATTGTTCGATAACCTGAGCTTCTCCTTGCCACCTGCCGGTATAGTTGGCATCATTGGCCCTAACGGCGCGGGTAAAACTACACTGTTCCGTTTAATCACAGGGCAAGATCAGCCGGATGCCGGTACTTTCCGTGTGGGTGAAACCGTAGCCTTAGGTTATGTTGACCAGATGCATGATGATCTTGACCCTAACAAATCTGTTTGGGAAAACGTAACCGGTGGTTTGGAAACTATTATGGTGGGTAACCGCCCGCTTAACTCAAGGGCATATGTATCCAAGTTTAACTTTAACGGTGCCGATCAGCAGAAAAAAGTAGGTGTACTATCAGGTGGCGAGCGTAACCGTGTGCACTTATCTATCACCCTCAAAAAAGGGTCGAACGTATTGCTACTGGATGAGCCTACTAACGATATCGACGTAAACACTCTACGTGCATTGGAAGAGGCACTGGAGAACTTTGGAGGCTGTGCTGTAGTGATCAGCCACGACCGCTGGTTCCTCGACCGTATTTGTACGCACATCCTGGCTTTTGAAGGTAACTCTCAGGTCTACTTCTTTGAAGGCAACTATTCTGATTATGAAGAAAACCGGAAGAAACGCTTAGGCGATGTTGCTCCGAAAAGGATTAAATATAAAAAGTTGACGGCGTAATAGGCCCTCCAAATCTCCTCCAAAACTGGGGGAGATTTTTAAAAAACAAGCTGCCCAAAATATGCAAATGGCTAATATTCTGTTTAAATGATCAGAAACTACTACGGGCCTCCAATTGTACCTAAACTATCTCGAAGAACCCGATTTTTTATATTTCTTGCCTTCTTTGCCGGATTGTGTGCGTTAGTTCCTGAAATCGGTTTGTTCAGACTTACGTTTATACCTCTGTCTGCTTGCTTAGAAATATGGACGGCATTTACTATAATCAGCTTTACAATACACATCCGTTTATTCTGGAAACGCTACTCTGTATCTAATGCGTTATGGCTTTCTGTGCTCTATGGCTACGCCTCGGCAGGACTTCCGCTGTATATTTTTATGGCAACAAATTATTATTGTGCCGATAACAAAACCTCGCAACAAACTTTCGGCGTGATATCGGCACAGGTTGGACAAGGAAAGCTTTCGCCCAATGTTGTGATCAATTATAAGGGATTAGATAAGCAGCTATTTTATCCATGGGATGCCCCTGTTACGAAATATAAAAGCGTTACATTGTCAATAAAAAAAGGTTATTGGGGCTTCGATATTATTTATCAGCAAGACATTAACACAGGCCTGTCAGAGCAATGATGAACAAAATGATCTTTTTTTACATCCCTCCTTTTCAGCTTTGACGTTATCGAAAGCAAAATCTTATCTGAATGAAAAATGCCACCCGATCAGGATGGCATTTTTTTATATTATCAGGACTACTTTATCCCGTAATGGTCATTCATCAACTTCTCAAACAAACCGCCCGGCAATATAGCTTTAAGCGTAGGCACAATGGTTTGGCCAACCTGCCCAACCAAATAACGATGTTTAGGGCTTGGCGAAGCTACTATCGAAACCAGCTTTTTAGCTAATGATTCAGGGCTTGGGGCAATGCTTTCGTCTTTTTCCATAGCGGCAACGGCGGCATTGTATTCAGTTTCAAGCTTATCATTTTTGATAGGAAATTTAACCTTAGCGCGGTTCTGGCTGAAATCCGATTTAAAGTCACCCGGGTTAAGCAGTGTTACTTTAACGCCTGTATTGCGCAGTTCCATCCTTAAACTTTGTGAGTAGCCTTCGATAGCATATTTTGAAGCGCTATACATACCCTGATAAGGCAAACCGAACAAGCCGGCCAATGAGCTAATATTGACGATAAGTCCCTGACCTTTTTCGATCATGCCGGGTAATACCGCTGAACTAACACGGATCACACCGAAAAAGTTAACTTCAAACTGCTGCTTGGCGCTTTCAACCGGCATAGCATAAGCCGGACCGGTTACACCATTGCCGGCATTGTTCACCAATACGTCGATTTTGCCTTCGGCCTTAATAATGGTGTCGATTGCTGCCTTTACCGAAGCATCGTCGGTAACATCAAGTTGAACAGGTTTAAATGCAACTGATGTCATGCGGCTTAAATCGCGCGATGAGCCGTAAACCGTATGGCCGGCGGCATGCAGGGCGTTAGCACAGGCTAAGCCAATACCAGAAGATGCTCCTGTTACTAATATTACCTTTTTCATTGTTTGTAAGGGTGAGTTTGTTTTATTGTTTATTGGTTTGATTGCGCCGTTTTTTGGCAACGTAAAGATGTGAATTTATCATGCAGCAAAGCAAGGGGATAGATTAAAAATAATGTTATCTACACGAAAAATTCATGATGGGAGAAGGAGGTTAAAACACATATCGTCATGCTGAGTATAAAAACCCGCAGGCCTCTGAAGGTGAAATGACAAAGAGGGCCTGTCAGTCTGAGCCTGTCGAAGACTCGTGCGCAGAGGCCCTGCCCACCATGCTTCGACGGGCTACCCATGACATAATAATTTAAGCAGGTACAAGTTCCCTATTTAATTCAAAGGCGAGTTTCTCTAATCGCCTTTGTTTCTGTTCCTTAATGATATTTTCATAGGCTTGCAGCCCCTTTTCCACAAAGTCGGCTCCTTTTACAATTAAACGCCAGTATTGAGCGGCCAGTTTTCTGGCCGTTGCTTTAATAGCTATTGCCGGACCTTTTCTGCTCCTTAATCTTCTTGCAAATGAACCCCAGCCGATATACTTGCTGTTCAATAATCCATGGGCCATTTGTTTGAATATTTGCCCGACGGCCGGTTTACC
>NZ_JBNPWO010000009.1:0-209817 GCF_050433785.1 Mucilaginibacter sp. 3215 | reverse complement strand
AAGTTTTTGCAGAAGCGGAGGCATTGCGTGCGAATCGGGGCAAAATAATTGCAGCCCGTGGTTCTGTTCGTTTTGCAGGGTGAAGGCCGCGCCGAGGGCTGTGGGTCAGGTTGTGCGCAAAGAAGCCTCTCTGCTGCAAGCCTTTTTGGTTACTTTTGTGGCGACAAAAGTAACTGGCCCCGCGCGGCCAGGAGCGCGACGATGTAAGTTTATAGAATAAAGTCTTTTATCTGCCTGCAGGGGGATCGCTTCGTAACTCAGCAATAACGTGGTGGATATGTCATTTTACCTTCAGAGGCCTCCGGATTTAAACACTCAGCATGACAAAGGAAAATGTCATTTTTATTGTCGTCCGTCCGTATACCTGTGTCACTACATCTTTGGACACACAGGGGACAGCGATAATCACTATATACACCCGTCATTGCGAGGTACGAAGCAATCGCGAATTGTAAAGAGCCGTCTACATGGTTACTCTGTAAGTCGGGGATTGCTTCGTACCTCGCAATGACGTGGCAGAGAGGTCTCAGAGATATATTAAAACCAAAAAAGGCTGGAAAAACATTCCAACCTTTCTTATTTCTAATGGTCTTGATTCTTAGATCTTGATTTCCTGACTCTATCGCCGCTACACAAGGTTCATCTCTCCCTGAAAAATTTTACCGTATTTGCGTTTATCAAACTTGTAAAGCTTAGCGGCACGGTACGATACCCCTTTCTGCTTTTCATCAAGCTCCTTCAAAAAGCCGTAGCTCAACATTTTTTTGCGGAAGTTGCGCTTATCCAGTTTTTTATCTAACACAGCCTCGTAAAGCGACTGCAGTTGCGTAAGTGTAAACTTTTCGGGCAATAATTCAAACGCTATCGGCTGATAGTGCAGTCTGCGTTTTATTTTGTTGAAACCTGTTTTGAAGATCTCACTGTGGTCAAACGCCAGTTTAGGCAGCTCGCTTACCGGGTGCCAAAAAGCTTTTTTGGCGTATTGTGTTACCGGGCGTAGCTCCTTTTGCCCGTTTATGCGGATCAGCGCATAGTAAGCAACCGTAATTACACGGCCCTGCGGGTGACGGTTTACCTCGCCAAAGGTATGGAACTGCTGCATGTGCAAATCGCGCAGGCCCGTAAGTTCATACAGGATCCGCTCGGCTGCATCATCGATGCTTTCGTCCTGCTCAACAATATAGCCAGGCAGCGCAAGCCAGTCTTTATAAGGCTCTTCGTTTCGCTCAATAAGCAAAATTTTAAGCTCGCCGGCTTCAAAGCCGAATATCACGCAGTCAATCGAGAATACGGAATCAAACTTGGGTAACATTAGTTCCAAACTATTAGTGAGATTTAGTTAATAAGTTTAAAGATATAGCCTTAATTCCTAATCCAAAAAAAAATAAATAAAATTTAATGGTGTAATTTACACACAGTATCTTCGTAGCGTAAACTTAAGGAGTGAAAGATGCGTAAAATATCAAAAATAGGGGTTTTAACTTCGGGTGGTGATGCCCCCGGAATGAACCCTTGTATCCGTGCTGTTGTGAGGACCGCACTGTATAACGGGCTGGAAGTTGTAGGGATAAGGCAAGGATATAAAGGCCTTATTGACAATGACATGTATGACATGGATAAACGCTCGGTAAGTAACATCCTTAATTTAGGCGGCACCATTTTAAAAACCGCGCGCTGCTTGCCTTTCAAAACAGATGAAGGCATGGAGATAGCATACCAAAATGCTAAGGCCCGTGGTATCGATGCCCTTGTTGTTATTGGCGGCGATGGTACTTTCACCGGCGCGCTGCGCTTTTCGCGCAAATACCCCGACATTGCCGTAATGGGCGTTCCGGGTACTATTGATAATGACCTCTGCGGCTCAACCTATACCCTTGGTTTTGATACCGCTACCAATACGGTTATCCAGGCTATCGATAAAATCCGCGATACCGCCGATGCGCATGACCGTCTTTTCTTTATTGAGGTAATGGGCCGCGATTCGGGCGCTATTGCCTTGCGTGCAGGTATCTCGTGCGGCGCCGAGGCTATTTTACTGCCCGAGCGTGCTACCGCCATTGATGATTTGATCGTAAACCTTAAAGAGGGGCACATGAACAAAAAATCATCAAGCATTGTAATTGTTGCCGAAGGTGATAAAAATGGCGGTGTTTATGACGTGGCAAAGGCTGTACAACAAGAAGTTAAAAATTACGACATAAAAGTTACTATCTTAGGCCACTTGCAACGGGGCGGTGCACCGTCAAGCTTTGACCGTATTTTGGGCAGCAGGCTTGGCTTTGCAGCAGTTAACGCTTTGGTTGCCGGCGAATCACAAAAAATGGTAGGTTTGCAGGCCAACCAGATCATGATGACAGACCTGGAAGCAGCACTTAACCACCATGAGTTTAAGCTTGAAGAAGACCTTTTACAAATGATGGATATATTATCGATATAGATTATTAATGATTGCAGTTGTTTATAGCGGATCGTACTTTGCACATTGGAGGCTTACTGATAAGGGAAGAACTGTTGCTTCCTTTAAAACCAATGGCATAAACCCCTATTTTAACGACGAAAAGCATATCCTTCAATTGCTCAACAAAAACATCAATCTTATACACCACGCCGAAGTAATAAAACGCATCTACTTTTTTGGCGCAGGCGCATCTTCCGATGAGCGGAAGAAGATTGTTCATAACGCGTTTTCAGCATTCTTTAAGTTCGGTAAAATATCTATTGAGCACGATATTGCCGGCGCGGCTATTGCATGTTGTAAAAATGAACCGGGCATTGTAAGCATTTGCGGCAGCGGTACCAATGCCGCCTGGTACGATGGAAGAAGAGTTTGGCCCAACAACTACGGTTTGGGTTATATCCTTGCCGATGAAGGCTCCGGCAACTGGCTGGGCAGGCAGCTTATTAAGGAGTTCATGAACGATACCCTGCCACCATCCATCCATAAAAAGTTTATCCATAAGTACGATGCCGACCGTAAAAACCTGCTCGAAAAGGTTTATCGCCAAAAGCAACCGGCTTTATTTTTAAGCTCCTTTACCGATTTTTACCTCGATAACAAGAATGATCATCATCTGCAAAACGTCATAAAAAAAGGATTTAGCAAGCTAATTTCCACATATTTGTTACCTTTATATCAGCAACACCCGGGTACGTCTGTTCACTTTGCAGGCTCTGTTGCTTTTAATTTTCAGGAACACTTGTATGAAGCTGCCGCCGAAGCTGATCTGCAAATCACTAACATAATTAAAGAACCCATAAATAATTTATTAACCTACTATTCAAGTAAAAATTAAAAAATCATGAAAATAGGAATTAACGGTTTCGGCCGTATTGGCCGCTTGGCATTCAGGGCTGCAATTGAAAGACCAGACATTGAAGTTGTTGGTATTAATGACCTTGTTGAGCCAGATTACATGGCTTACATGTTAAAATACGATTCAACCCATGGTCAGTTCAATGGTACTATTGCCGTTGAAGGCGGTCATTTGGTTGTTAACGGTAAAACCATCCGCGTTACTGCCGAAAAAGATCCTGCCAACCTTAAATGGAACGAAGTAGGTGCTGAGGTGATAATCGAATCAACCGGTTTGTTCTTAACCCAGGAAACTGCTCAAAAACACATCGACGCCGGTGCTAAAAAAGTAGTAATGAGCGCCCCTGCAAAAGATGATACCCCTACATTTGTAATGGGTGTTAACCACAAAGCGTTAAAAGCCGATCAAAACATCGTTTCAAACGCTTCATGTACTACCAACTGTTTAGCCCCTATCGCTAAAGTGTTGGACGATAAATTTGGTATCGAAGAAGGTTTGATGACCACTGTACACGCTGTTACCGCAACGCAGAAAACAGTTGACGGCCCATCTGCAAAAGATTGGAGAGGCGGTCGTGGTGCTTACCAAAACATCATCCCTTCATCAACAGGTGCTGCTAAAGCTGTTGGTTTAGTTTTACCTCAGTTAAAAGGTAAATTAACAGGCATGAGTCTGCGCGTACCGGTTGCCGACGTATCTGTAGTTGACTTAACTGTACGTTTGAAAAACGGTGCTTCTTATGAAGCCATCAAAGCTGCAATGAAAGAAGCTTCTGAAGGCGAATTGAAAGGCATCCTTGGCTACACCGAAGACGAAGTAGTATCTGAAGACTTTAAAGGCGATTCACGCACTTCAATTTTCGACGCTAAAGCCGGTATCGGGCTGAATGAAAACTTCGTAAAAGTTGTTTCATGGTACGATAACGAGTGGGGTTACTCAAACAAACTGATCGACCTTGTTCAGGAAATTGGCAAATTATAACTGCTGATTTTTTAGATCATATAAAACGCCCTTCGGATAACCGGAGGGCGTTTTTTTGTTTGTCTGAACCGGGATTTGGGGGGATCTTTCGGATAGGCAGGATTTTTCTTGTCTTGGGCGGGATTTACAGTTTTTTTGATACCTGGATTTTCTTGTCCTGTTTGTGGAACTCCGGTAATCCTGTGAATCGAATAAATCCAGGTTCAGACAATTTATTTCCTACCGCGGGTTTAGCTATAGCGTAACCCGTGGGGCGCACAGGTTAAGCTTCCAGCTTAACCACATGGTACCGCAATATGGATTGCAAATTAAAAAATCCGAAATCAAACATCCGAAACCCAAATCATAACAATGGCGTTGCCTGCGGCCCAGGCTTTTCGTTGCAAGTCCTCGCCTTTCCCTCCCGCAATCCTAACCCGCGCTGTGGGCTTTACACTGCAATCCCTAACGCGGCCTGCGCACAACCACGATAAACACCAAAGGCTTTCCGTCCGTCCGTATACTTGTGTCACTATGCTTAGGGACAGGTAGCGGACGGTGGGTACGAGTATGCAGTTTTGGGTTGAATATTTAAGATAATTGATTAATTTACCTTACTATAAACCATATTGCCTATACCTTCTAATAATTAAATTCTAACAATGGGTAAGCCAGATAAAAAAGAAGACAATGAAAAAATTTCAATCGAGAAAGCAATTGAAAAAACAGGATATGTTTTAGAGCATAAAGTAGCCTCAATGCTTGAAAAAGAACACTGGTCTGTTATTCATAATCGATATTATTTAGATGATGTCACCGAACTACAAAGGGAAATGGACATGATCGCATACAAGACCGTTTTACTCGAAGACGATGTTAAGCTATTTACAGCGTTAATAATAAGCTGTAAAAAAAATTCGGAGTTTGATTGGGTATTTCTCACACGGAAAGCCCCTGGAATGGACATTAATATAAATATGTTGCCAGTAAATTTTTCGTCAAATATTGATGTATTTAATTATCAAGTAAGCGATATCGACTGGTCAAAAGAAAAGTTTATAAAAAAGTATGACTCCAATAGTCTTATCAATAAGATGTATAATTATAATAGAGTCGTGTTTGCTTATCAGGAAATAAGAAAATCTAATAATGCACCCAGTAATGATTCCAATATCTATTCAAGCATTGCCTCGTTGATTAAAGCCCAAGCTTATGAAATTTCCTCGTTAAAGGATGGAAGGAAGAAGAATCAAAAATATATTTATAATATAAATTTATTATCAGTCGCTGATCTTGATTTTCATGAACTCCATTATGAAAATGATAAAGTAACTGTATCAGAAATAAACAGAATAAATTATTTAAACCGCTTTTTAATTAGTAGTCAAGAACAGCATTCCAAAATTGATTTTGTCAAATTCGATATTTTGAAGTCTGTTATTGAAGAATACGATACCCTACATAAATGGAATATTAATTTTTATCGAACGGTTAATAAAGACTTTTTTGATAACGTTTTTAAGGATTATAAAAAGAAATCATTTATTATTAATAAAACTAAGTCTCAGTATTTGGACTTAGTAAAATTCTCCTATCGACAAGAAACCGGGATTAGTAAGGATTTTACATTTTTAGTTTTAGAAACAGATGAAAATGGGCTTAATATAAATGTATCTGATATTGACTCCGAAAACGAACACCTTAATCGTAACGAAAGATTGAAAATCAGAACAGCCGATTGGTTGAAAGATAATTTTAAATATTCTGGGAATTTCACTTTTACCGACGACTTCCTACCATTTTAACATTATAGCTTTTGAAGCAAGGAGAGTCTCCCAACTGGCGCGGGTATGCAGCGCAGGGAAAAGCGTGGCGTACTCGTGACTTTTTAATCTGTAAACCTATTTTAGGACGATACATTCCAACTTGCGCGAGTATGCAGCGTAGGGAAAAGCGTGGCGTACTCGTGACTTTTTTATTGTAAACGTATGACAGGATTTAGCAGTCAAACTGTAAACTTTTTTTAGGATGAGACAGCCTTCTCCTAAGCGGAAGCTTTTAATTCGCAAACGCTGTTAAGTTTGTTTTTAAAGTCTTCTCCTTCGTAGAGGATTTAGGTGAGGCCATTATCTTTTTGTCACCAACTCCCTAAAACCAACCAGCTCATCCCATCGGGCAGCGGGCGGGCGGTAGTAGGTCAGCATCTGGTATTCGTTTTCGGTTTCAAAGTGGCTGCCCTCAAAAGGGATATCATCGGCCTGGCCTGTTTTGGCATCTACCCAAACGTATTCGTAATCGTACACGCCTTGTTTTAACAGCATATTTACGGTGTACCTGCCATTGTCAAGCGGGTGCAGCTTATTGCTATCATCAAGGCGGTAATTGTTAAACTGGCCTACTACGTATGGTGCTCCGTCTTTAGGGTCTTTATTGGTTGATAGGGTGAAGTACACGTGCGCATAGTCGGCATCCGTAGCTGGGGTGGTACCATCGTTATTCAGGATATAAAACTTACCGTCGTTATCGTACTGAAAAATGTAGTTGGGCTGATCGCGCACGGGGTCGCCAAGCAGCACTACCACGTTGGTTGAATCTTTGTAAATTTTAGCTACCCTTTGCGAATTAAGCTTGAGCGTACGCATATCAAACAGCCTGAACTCGTTACGACCGGGAAAGTCATTAATGCTTACATCGTTATAAATCAGCTGCGAACCACGGATATAGGTTGGCTGCCCGTTAAGCACCGCTGTTTCGGTACGGGCGTTTTGCATAATAAAAGTACGCAGGGCATAAGCCGGGTCCTGCACAACAAGGCCCGAATAATCAACCGTAAAATTGATTTTTTGATTAGTTTGCCGGGTAGCATTATTGGCCGAAGGCACCAGATCGGCAGCTATCGACACGCGCTTGCCCAACACATACAGCCTGCGGGTAAGCACCATTTTATTTTGGTCGCCATCTTCATAAACCTTCAGCACATAGTTACCCGATATTTTAGGGGCTATGTTGTTGTTAGGCAACGAAATTTCATAATGGGTATACTTTTGCATGGTACCGGTTGAGTAGCTGTAATTATACAGCCGGTCGTCGGTAAAATTTAGCAGGTACTCGGCCGATGAAAGGTTTGATGAGTTCCAGTTGGCATCGCAATGCTCAATGGTATAGTAGTAATTACGACTCCCCCCGCGCAGGTCATCAAAGGTTAACAGCACCTTTTCATCAGTCCCTAAATTAATCACCGGAAACGAACCCTGCTTGGCGGTATTATAAAACTCAACGCTTTTTATGGCCGGTGAGTAAACGTCGTTGTTATAAGGGGATTGGGCGAAGGTTGTTTGTATAAACATGGTAAAGATCACCATGCCTAAAAATATCCTTATTAATTTCATTCCTGTTCAATATCTATTTTATCCCGCTGCAAATATTGTTTAACGTCAAAGCTAAACAATGTGATTGATAATATTAAGAAAGGCGTAGCCGAACCCAGGCTAAACTCTGAAAGGCTATCTCCATTGAAGATATTATGCGTCAGAAAAAATAGCGCTATCCACATAACCAAAAGCGCTACAAGCCGGGTAATTATATGCTCTTTGTGAGTTGCAACAAATAACAAAAACTGTCCTATCAAAAGAATTAGCGCCGATGCCAAAATTGAATTATCATAGTTATTTGATAAACTAAACGACAATTTGTTTTCACTTGCAAACGGAAACATTACTTCAAACAATATTATTGGCCCAACGCCATGTCCGGCACCAATCAAAATAAAACAACTGGATATTAATACAGCGATGGTAAGCCCACGATATTGATTATTCATGTAATAATTTAGGTTTGACACTAATATAAAAAAGCCGCTATCATAATGCAATAGCGGCTTTCATTCACGATACTTTACTCCACACTTATCAAAGCCCTCTCCCTTTAGGGGAGGGTTTGGGTGGAGCTTACGATTCCAGCTCCAATATCTGCTCGGCCAGTGCTTCCCACTTTTCCTGCAATTGTTTCAGTTCGGTTTGCTTGGCGCTGTAGGCAGCGTTGGTTTGTTTTAGCTTGGCGTTATCGCTGTATATTTTTTCGTCGGCCAGCTGGGTTTCAAACTGCTTTACTTCTTTTTCAAGGTCGGCAATTTGTTGTTCCATTTTGGCCAGGTCCTGGTTTAGTTTTTTAAGCTGCTGATGTTTGTTTTCGCCTTGTGGTTGTTTAACAGGCTCAGGCTTTTTCTCCTCCTTTTTGGGCTGAGGTGCAGGCGCGGCAGCTTTGGGCTCCAGTTTGCGTTTGGCATACCATTCATCAAACTCGGCATAAGTACCAGGGTAGATCTTGATCTTCTGATCTTCAATAAACCAGATCTTGTTAGCTACGTTATCAAGGAAATACCTGTCGTGCGATACCACAATGAAAGTACCCTCGTACTGGTCAAGCGCCTGGATCAGGATATTAACCGACTGCATATCCAGGTGGTTGGTAGGCTCATCCAGTACCAGGAAGTTGGCATCGGCGGTAAGTGCCTTAGCTAAAGCCACACGCGATTTTTCACCCCCAGATAATACCTTGATCTTCTTGAACACATCATCGCCGGTAAACAAAAACGAACCTAAAATGGTACGCAACTCGGTATCAGTATGTTTTGGGGCGAATGATTGCAGCTCCTGCAGGATCTGGTTTTCGAGGTGCAGGGACTCCAGCTGGTGCTGTGCAAAAAAAGTAGTAGTTACGTTATGACCGGTAGTTACCGTACCTGTATAATCCTTATCGGCCGATGCGATGATACGCAACAGCGTTGATTTACCTTTACCGTTGGCACCGATGAGGGCAATTTTATCACCTTTTTCAATTACAGCTTCGGCGTGGTCAAGAATATCGATAGCAGGGTATTTTTTGGTGATATCCTCTAAAGTGATCACGTGCCTGCCCGATTGCTTGCTGAAACGGAAAGCGAAGTTAACGGATGGATTATCGTCATCCACATCGTCAATACGCTCCATCCTATCCAGCATTTTGATGCGGGATTGCGCCATTTTAGCTTTAGAAGCCTTGGCACGGAAACGCTCGATCAAACGCTCTTCCTGTTTAATTTTTGATTGCTGGTTTTTAAACTCACCGCGCTGAATTTCTTCGCGCAGGGCCTTTTCTTCGAGATAGAAAGAGTAGTTGCCCGCGTAAACGGTAAGCTTGCCTTTGCGCGATTCAACGGTACGGTTGATAACCTTATCCAGAAACCACCTATCGTGCGATACGATGATGATAGCACCGGTAAAAGCCTTCAGGTAATCTTCCAGCCATTGGATAGATGGCAAGTCGAGGTGGTTGGTAGGCTCATCCAGCAGCAGGATATCAGGTGCCTGCAACAGGATCTTGGCCAGCATTACACGCATGCGCCATCCACCCGAAAAGGTGCTCAGCTTACGCTTGCAATCGTCATCGCTAAAACCCAAACCGGCTAAAATTTCGTGGGCTTTATATTCGATATTGTAACCGTCAAGCAGTTCAAACTCATGCTGCTTGTCGCTCAGTTTATTTAAAAGATCTTCGCTATAATCCGTTTCCAGCTTTTTAAGCAGGTTCTCTATCTCGTCGTGCAGTTGGTTCTGGCGCTCAAAGGCTTCCATAGCCACGTGTACGATGTTTTTATCAGATGAGTATGAAAGCAGATCCTGGTTAAGGTACCCCATGGTAAGGTCCTTAGCCATTGAAACAGTTCCGGAGGTAGGCTTATAGTCGCCTACAATAATTTTTAAAAGGGTGGTTTTACCAGTACCGTTGGCACCAATTAAACCAATTTTTTCACCGGGTTTAATATGCCAGTTGGCTTCATCATATAAGGCCCGCGCACCAATCTCGAACGTAAGGTTATTTATAGCAATCATTTACGCGCAAAGATACTGTTTTTGAGCTGAATGCCGAAGGCAGAAAGCTTAAGGCTTTATTAGGTAATGCTTAATAACGAAACCGGGATGACAAAATTGAATCCATTCCTAATCAGGATTTTCTGTGAACTTTTAAAACGATCTGGGTTTCTACCATTTCAAATACTGTACCCCCATCTTTTTCTACAACATTGATCATCATTACAGTTCCCGTGTTATTTAATTCTTTAACGCGTATCACACCTTTATCCGGATCGTATTCCCAGTCACCTTTCGGCATACTCTTTATCGCCGGGGTCAAATAAAAATGGTGGTTGGCATTAAAATCAAAAACAGCGTTGGAGAAAATGCCTTTTAGTGATTTTATCATCATGGCCTTTTGCTGCTCATTCATTTTCATGGTGCTCCCTGAAATGTCAACATGATCAACTTGCCATTTTCCGGTAATATCCTTAGGTGGTGTACTGCTCCACAAACGGGTTAGCAGCAATAACATTAATATACTTTTCATTTTACGCTCCCACCGCTTTTAACCATGTTTGTGCCATAAGGGCTTCGCCGGCTACACTGGGGTGTACGCCGTCAAGGTTCCAGTAGGTGGCCGGTGCTGTTTGTTCGGCTTGGTCAAATGCTGATTGATAAGGCACAAATACCGCATCGAACTCTGCAGCAATGTCTTTAGCAGCTTTGCGGAATGCATCAAATGTGGGGTACCATTTATCATCAACGGCTTTCACATTTTTTTCGGCAAAGGGTTCACAGATCACCAGTTTAATATCGGGCAAGGCCTGTTTGGTGCGGGTTAGCAATGCCCTATAGTCGGTAATGTAAGTATCTATTGTGCCTTTATAACCGTTGGTAAGGGTGTGCCAAAAATCGTTTACGCCTATGTGGATGCTTAGTACGTTTGGTTTAAGGGCAAGACAATCAGTATCCCAGCGTTCGGCAAGCTGATATACTTTATTGCCGCTGATACCTTTATTGTAGATTTTTAAACCTTTATCGGCATGTTTAAGCAGCAATTGTGAAGCTGTGAGCAAGGCATAACCCGAGCCTAATGCGCTGGTGGTATTGGGTTCGGTTTTGCTATGGTCACGCCCCCAGTCGGTAATGGAATCGCCCTGAAAAAGCACTACATCGCCCTGGTTAAAAGTCAGTCTTCTTACCGGTTTTTCGGCAGCTAATGCTGATGAAACAATAGATGGGATGCCCATAGAGGCAATTGTGCCTACGGCAGCTGTCTTTAAAAATTGGCGGCGATAGTTTTGTTGGGTATTTTTCATTTGTGGGTTATAAAAGGTATTTGCCGAAAATACTGATTTACTATAACTATTAAAATTTTGTTGGCTTTTGTATCAGGATTTGTAAAAGGAATATTACGTATATCAACAACTGTCCACGATCTGCCGCAGGGTACACTACGCTAAACCCGCGGCAGGTTATTTATCAGCTACAAAATTCATCGGCTTTGCCGGATCAAAAGTAACATAAACCCTTTTCCAGGGTTCATCGCCAATCAGTCGCCATTTGTGTGCTGTTCCGGTTATATCCTGGGCTATCAGGATCTCGCCGGGCTTAAGTATGAATTTTTCGCCGGGGTAGGTTTCAAATTCAAGCGTACCGGTAAGGGTTATCACATACTGATTGGTTGGGGCATTATGGTAATCATAAAACGCATGCGGCTCCGATTCCTGGAACCTGATAGCAAGCGCTTCGTCAAATGTTCCTAAATCAACCACACCTTTTTCTATATGCGAATGACCGTCATTGCCGGTATATAACCTGTAGGCTTTTATCATACGGGCTAAACTAACATTTAACTGTCAATACTACCCATCCCTTGTGTATTTATTGCAAAACAGTTGCTTTACGTAACAGTAATATTTATTTTATTTAGTTTTAAAGATTATTCGTTCGTGATAAAACTTAAGCATCTTTAACAGTTCAAATAACATATGCCCGTAGCTGCATCCACCAAACGTTTTCAATTTTTACCTTACCTCATCAGTTTGCTAATCGTGCTATTTATTGGTTTTGTTGCCTCACTGGTAACCCGGCCCGAAATTGCCGGCTGGTACAGCACACTCAAAAAGCCGTCGTTTAACCCACCACCCTGGCTGTTTGCACCTGTGTGGACTGTAATTTATATCATGATAGCAACCGCTGCTTATCTTGTATGGAAACACCGCAGCCGTAAGCCCGTTTATATCATTGCGCGTTCGATATATTTCATTCAGCTTATTTTAAACTTTTCGTGGTCGATAACATTCTTTGGCATGCACCAAATAGCAACAGCCATGGTTGTGATCATCTTACTGTGGTTCAGCATTATTGTAAACATCAACTGGTTTAATAAATTTAACCGGGTTGCAGCACTGTTATTGATTCCGTATTTATTGTGGGTTAGCTTTGCCAGCATACTTAACGCGAGTATTTATTTCTTTAACCGATAGCTCATAAAAAACGCTATTTTTATTGCAGATAATTACAGCACCGATAAGAGCTTTCTATCAAACCATGAAAAAACTTTTACTTATTTTTTGCTTTATTACAGCAGCACACAGCTTTGCGTTTGCCGATAAAACTGCTATCAACCATTTTGTAATTAAAGAAAACCCCTTTGCGGTTGATGAGGTAGCCGTAGTTGCAACCGATACTGCAGGCGTGATACAGGAAAATGTAAACGGCATTTTCACCTTTGTAATGAACGGTTTTACCGAAGAACTTAAGTTTGACAAAGGCACGGCTTTTTACCGCCACAAGCTTGACCGTTCAACCTTCCTGTACGCCAAACATATGAACGATTCCGGCACACATGCCATACTATACTACATTTACAAGCATGATAGTAAACTAAGTCCATTCCATATCAGCTGGGTACTGTTGATAGCCATTCCCCTGTTACTGGTATTGCTGGCTTATATGTTTAAGCGGTTTATCATTATTGCCGTAGTAATCTTCTGTATCTTCCTGTATTTCAATTACCACAACGGCTTAAGCATTCCAACCTTTTTTGAAAGCATTATTGATGGGTTGAAGAATATGTTTTAGAAGGAAGGTCAAAGGCGAAAGGTCAAAGGCGAAAGGTCAAAGGTTTTTTATGGAGAGGTGAAAGTAAAACGAAAAGTAAAAGTTTTAAAAAAACAGATGCACACGTAAAGCTGCAGCTACCTTTTGCCTTTCACCTTTATCCTTTTACCTAAAAATCTTAAAAAGGTAATCCAATGCCAAAGTTCAACTGCATAAAGTTGTAATCTTCTCCGTTGGCTGCTTTGTAAGCTTGTTTGAATGAACCTTTGCTAAACAGTTCGCCGGCATGGTTAACCAGCACCCATTGGTTAGCTCCGCTAAATTGCGGGTCTTTAAGTTTAAAGGCGGCATCAAGCCGAAAAACGAAGAAGCTTAGGTCGAACCTCAACCCGGTACCAATACCTACAGCCGTTGAGCTTAAAAAGTTGTTCAGTTTAAACTGTCCGTTGGGGTTATCAGGCTCATCATGCAAGCGCCATACATTACCGGCATCAACAAAAACCGCACCTTTAAGTTTTGCACCAAAAAAGTTATTTGCCAACAGGTACCGGTACTCGGCATTGGTTATAAACTTGATCTCGCCAAACTGGTCAAGATATTTCAAACGTGCCCGGTTATTAACATCGGTACCGTAATACGCACCCCGGTTAAATTGCCCTGGTCCTAAGGTTCGCGGCAGCCAGGCCCTGATATCATTGGCTCCGCCTGCATAAAAATTCTTTTCAAAAATAAGCTGATTGCTATTACCGTAAGGGATACCTATACCCGGGTTTATACGGAAAACAAATTGTTTCTCGCCACCAAAGTTTCGATAGATGCGCGTATCAAGCTCAACTTTGGTATACTGCGCAAAAGTATATCCAAAAAGCTTGTGTTGCCCAAGAGTATCTTTAGGAGCATTGGTGAGATTGCTTACCAGGTTAAGAAAATTCCCGCCAATATCTAAACTGCCCCGGAAATAGGTGAAATTTTCATAACCATTAAGCTTTATGGCATTAACCTGGTAAGTGTATTGGCTACCGGATGTAAAAACCGTACGCCCGATTAAATAAACATAGGAGTACCTGTTTTGTGCAAGCAGCGCCGCCCTTGCAGCCGGATCAATTATGCCCCTCGAAAACTCAATGTTGATAGGCGTAATGGTATGTGTTTTATACGGCGTATCAAAAAAGTCGTACGTAATGGAATTGATAAAACTTTCGCGCTTAACCAGGTCCTTTTGGTAAAACAGCGAATAGTTTGATGAAAATGTGGTGTGTGGAACCGCAAATTTACCAAGAAACGGAAATTTGAACGGAAGCAATAGCCGCGGATAGACAAGCTGTGCTCCTACCCTAAACTCCTGGTTTTGGATACTACTGTGATCATTACCCACATTATTGCCATTATCAAAAAGGATACTCCAGTTAACTTTTAACTGCAATATAGCGGCCTGTTTAAATAAATTCCTGTCGGTAAAGGTGTTACCCACGTTATAACCAAAACGACCGCCGCTAAAAAGCACCTCACCCTCTACACGGTCGCTCATCCGTTTAAGCGGCACGATATCTATCCGGGTATTAAGCCTGTTAGAGCTATCCTTCAGTTTTTCGTAGACGGGGTTGGGCACATTTCTGAAAACATTTAACTCGGATAAGCGAGTGGTGGTGCGTGTTTGCTTATCAATATCATAGATCTCGCCTTTTTTCTGAAAAACGTAATCGGTTACCACCCTTGGTTTAAACCTTTTTGAATAGTCAACAAACCTAAATTGTGAATCAACCTGTATCGTATCAACTTTGCCCGGTGTACGCCCCTGGCTGTTTGATATCGTAATTAATGTATTGTTGATGGTATAAACCGGGTGCTGTGTTTTCCCCGCCGGGTTATCAATGATCATTTTTACATCAACCACACTGCTGTTAAAGGTGGAATCATAGGTAAAATTGATATATTGCCTGTAAAAATCGTAGTAACCGTTATGCTTCATGAGCAAATAGAGCTGGTCGCGGTCGTAAGCTAAACTATCGGTGTCAAACCTGCCGCCTGGCTGTATGTGCGAGATCCTGTTGCGGTTACCATTATACAATGCTTTAATATTATTATCGGCAATGCTATCGGTAAATTTGCGGATGCGGAACATAGGGCCCTCATTAGCAGTAAAAATCAGCTCAGCTTTTTGCTTTTTTATCACCACACTGTCGGTGACCTTCGCTTTCAGGTAACCACGGCTGCGGATGTATTTTTCCATCTGTACACGCGAGTACTCGATCAGGTTACTATCAACAACAACGGGGGCTTCGCCTATATTTTTTTTACCTTTATTGCTAAAAGTATAGTACAACTGCAGATTGAGCCAGTTATTGGGTTGTTGCTCCTTATCCACATAATTTATAGCGGTTTCCGCAAATTGCTCGTCAATACCTTTTATAGTAATTTTGCGCACCAGTGCCTGGTCTTTGCGGATGCCACGGGTAATGCTGCAGCCCGAACCGATAATAACCAGTAAAATACTTAATATTGTAAGGCGGTAAACAGCAGGCTTAGTATATGCTTTCAAAATCACAGATCAGTTTATTAAAATCCTTACAACATAAAAAATTCCGTAAAGAGCATGGTTTATTTTTGGTTGAGGGTTACAAATCAGTTGTTGAGTTTGTAAACGCTGCATACCAGGTTGATGCTATATACCATACATCCGAAATTGCTCCAAAAATGATGAATTTATCCCGAAAAATAAATTTTCAGGAAATTTCATCTTCAGATCTTGAAAAGATCAGCAGTTTGAAAACCCCGCAGGATGTAATTGGTTTGATTAAAATACCAAAATGGCCCCGATTAAATTATAACTTACTGAAAAACAAGTTCTCGCTGGTGCTTGATGGGGTGCAGGACCCCGGCAATATGGGCACCATTATCCGCACGGCCGACTGGTTTGGCATTACCGATATTATTTGCTCAGATGATACCGTTGATGTTTATAACCCCAAAGTGGTGCAGGCTACCATGGGGTCATTAGCACGGGTAAATGTGCATTACGGCGATTTAACAACTATCCTCCCCGAAATAAAGCTTCCTTTATTTGGTGCCATGCTCGATGGCGAAAATATCTACAGCACTAATTTCGGCTATGAAGGTTTACTGGCTATGGGCAACGAGGGTAATGGCTTACGCCCTGAAATACAGCAGTTAATAAATAAAACAGTAACCATACCCCGGATAGGCTATGCCGAATCATTGAATGTAGCTATAGCTACGGCCATATTATGTTCAGAAATAAAAAGAAATTCGTTCAAATAAATTTGTCCGCTAAAAATAATTACTATCTTTGCAGTCCTTAAAAAAGGGTCGGATGGCCGAGTGGCTAGGCAGAGGTCTGCAAAACCTTTTACAGCGGTTCGAATCCGCTTCCGACCTCAGGGTTAAAAAAATTTAAAATAAAAGACAATGGGCGTTACTCGTTTAAAAAGAAAAGACAGGAGAAATAAAACTTTTTCACGCTTAGAAGTACAGTTCTTGAAACTGGCTACTAACCTTGAATACGGAAGCCGTTCTGCTGAGTCAAAACACAGCCAGATAGCTAAAAACAATGCAGCTTTAGATATCGCATTAGGCAAATAATTCTCTCTTTCTTCGGAAGAAAAAGCTTAAAGTCCTGCCGGTTTCGGTGGGACTTTTTTTGTATCCTTGATTTTGAACCATGATTTTTAGGATTTGAGGATGGACTTGATATTTTCTTCCAAAGCCCATGTCCTTACGGATTCAGACAAAAATATCATTCAATAAACTAAAAGGCATAAGGTCTCCGCGAGGAAACGGAATATCCGGCATCAAAATGTATATTTCAGGGTAATCCTCAAATCCTAAGAATCACGGTTCAGAAGCTTCCTGTTAATCCTTCCAATCAAGCCAGGTCCTTCATAAATAAAACCGGTATACAATTGTACCAATGAAGCACCCGCGTTTAATTTCTCAATGGCATCTTCGGCAGAGTGAATCCCCCCTACTCCGATGATGGGGAACGACCCGTTAGATTTTTTATGCAGATATGCAATCACTTCTGTTGAGCGTTTGGTAAGCGGTTTACCGCTCAACCCGCCGGTTTCTTCTTTTAACGGCGATGACAGGCTTTCCCGGCTGATAGTAGTATTAGTGGCTATTACTCCAGCTATACCTGTTTGCTGTACGATGTCAACAATATCATCCAGTTGGGAATCAGTTAAATCAGGCGCTATTTTTAGCAGAATAGGTCTGCTGATACCGTTTTTACTATTACGTTGCTGTAATGTATTCAAAATTTCCATCAAAGGGCCTTTTTCCTGCAGGGCGCGCAAGCCCGGGGTATTGGGTGAACTTACGTTTACTACAAAATAATCAACTACATCAAACAGGCGGTCAAAGCATTTAATGTAGTCACTAACAGCATCCTCGTTAGGGGTAACCTTGTTTTTACCAATGTTGCCGCCAATGATCAGTTGTTTGTTGATATTTTTCGGATCGCGCCTGAAGGCGGCGATTCGTTCGGCAGCTATGTCTACACCAAAGTTATTGAAACCCATGCGGTTAATGAGCGCGCTATCTGCCGGTAGGCGGAACATGCGCGGCTTTTCGTTACCAGGTTGCGGCAGCGGTGTAACAGTCCCAATCTCAACAAAACCAAAGCCAAGGTTGGCCATTTCGCCCATCATTTCCGCGTTTTTATCAAAACCTGCAGCCAGGCCAACCGGGTTTCTGAACTTCAGACCAAAAACCTCGCGTTCAAGCTTCGGATCTTTTACATCCCACATCGCTTTACTTAACGATGCACCACCCGGAAAACGATTAAAGCGCTTCAGGTTGCGGGTAACAAAGTAATGCACATTTTCCGGATCGAACTTAAACAGGATGGGTTTTATCAACTGATACATGCCGCGAAGTTAGCACATTTTTGTGATGGTGAATAAATGCATGGGTATAACCGGTATCTGTTTCATCTCTGTGATATTACGCTGCATTGCCTCCTCCTTATCTGACAAGAGCGAAGTGCGTCGAAATCAATTCAGGTTTCGTCAATCCATTTTTTAAACTAACACATTTTGGCGAAGCCATTAAACAGTCTTGAAAAAATAAAATAAAAAATATAGTACTATGTATTGTATAGTACCATGTTTAATATTAACTTTGTTTTAATCGAAAGAAAAACAAGTTGAATATTATTAAAATGGACACTAAACCGCTACTCTATACCGGCATCATTATTCCCATTGTATTTTGGCTTTCAACCATTGTTTGCGGGTTTGTGCATGGTAATTACAATCATTTCAGCAATACAATCAGCGAGCTGGGCGCTATCGGCACAAAATCTGAAACGCTGATGGAAACATTTACGCTGCTCAATACAGTGCTCAGCGTGTTTTTTATGGCGGGCCTGTTTATTGCTTGCAGCCAGTTGGGGCTTAATATCCTGCCGGTGTTTGGGGTGATAGGTTTCCCTATCATGTTTGGCTGGGCGGCTATATTTCATGCAGGCAACCCGCTGCATTCGGCATCCGGGCCGGTGTTTTTACTGCTTTACGCAGGTGCGCTGCTTTCCGCTATTTTATGGCGGGGAGAGGAGTTTAGACAGATCAGGAAGCTTTCGCTATTAAGCCTGGGTATTATGCTGCTCATCTTTATCCGCTTCATTCCTTCGGCTACTATTCAAAACAATTATACCGGGCTTATTCAAAGATTGGCCCACCTGGGTTGGTCGGCTTGGTTTGTATCGCTCGGCTCCTGCTTTATAAAACTGCTCAACACCAAAGAGCAGCGTCAATTAAAATAATCAACATTAAAAAAACAACAACATGAAAAAATTATTAGGTTATGTATTAGTTGTCATGGGTTTGATAGCCTTATTAGATGCCTGCCACATAGGCGGAAGGCATACAGTGATTTCTGAAAACGCTGATGGCAGAGAAAGACGGATTGAATACTGGGGGCACGTGTATTTTACCGCTGATAGCACGGGCATCAGCAGGATCTCGCCCAATGGGAAGGTAAAATACAAAAATAATGACTTTGAAATAAGTGCCGAAAGCGATTATAACGGACGTATTACCTATCAGTTTAATGACGGCGAAAAGAAAAAGGAACTTGATAATAACGAGAAGATTTCATTAGCAAGCGCTGTACGGGATATGATGAAGATAGGGCATTACGCTAAGTAACTATTATATAGGGTAAGCGTAGCTTACCGTTTACTCACTCAGTCAGTCTCCCTCTCTTTGCAAAGAGGGTAAGAAAAAATACCCTCCTCTCTTTATGCGTATTTAGAGAGGAGGCAATGAGCATAGCGTTGCCGGGATAAGTAACGGCAATCATTTCATCCGTACGTATACCTCATTAAACCCATCGGCTATATAAATTTCATTCAGGTAAAGCGTATCGTGCCTGATGAGGTATGAAACCGGGCGCGTATCAAGCGTAGGCCCGGAGAGCAATAATATATCTGCCTTTTCTGTTGGGCTATATTGATAGTTTGGAGTAGTGCGGAAATTGCCGCTGATCTGCAGCACGTCGTTTTGGAACCTTTTGAAACTGCTATCAGGATAAAATTCATTTCGAATATTGTAGCCGCTGCTTTGTGGCGTAACGGTAAAGCCGCCAATACCGCCAACTGATTTTACCCAGCGCCATTTTCCAACTATACTGCTGCTGCCCGGGCTGGGAAGGTCGCCTTTATTGCAGGCGGTTATACTACCTAATAAAATTACGGATGCCGCTAACAGGATAATTTTCATAATTGTGGGTTTATAAGATACCTTACGGTACAGCACATGGCTTTGCTACAATAAGTTGTAAAATAATTTAAAGGGAAATGCCTGTTGTATATTCAGCAAAATTCTTTGTATCATTAAACCATGATTATTGTAATACAGTGTAAAGACAAAGTGGGCCTTGTAGCGGCCATATCTGCAACATTAGCTAAACACCTGCTCAATATAGTTTCCATGCGTGAGCATGTTGATCATAACGAAAATGTTTTTTTTACGCGCCTGGAAGTTGAACAAGGCGACGACACCGGCCTCGAAGATTCATTACGTAAAATACTGCCCGAAGGGGCTTATATTTCAGTAAACCCAGAGCCCGTGAAGAAGGTGGTTGTACTGGCTACCAAAGAGTATCATTGCCTGAGCGATATCCTGGTGCGTAACCACTTTAATACCCTGGGCGCAAGTGTGCAATGTGTTATCGGCAATCACGCCAAACTGCAAAACATATGCGAGCGATTTGACGTTCCTTTTTATCACATCAGCCATGAACAGGTAAGCAAGGCCGAATTTGAACAAAAGGTGATTGGTACCATTAAACAATATCCTCCTGATTACGTGGTACTGGCTAAATTTATGCGGATCCTGTCGCCCCAATTTGTGGCTGAATTTCCGATGAAGATCATTAATATCCATCACTCGTTTTTACCGGCGTTTATAGGTGCCAACCCCTATAAGCAGGCGTTTGAACGGGGAGTGAAACTAATAGGGGCAACGGCGCACTACGTATCAAATGAGTTGGACGAAGGGCCGATCATTGCTCAGCAAATTGTGCCGGTAAACCACTCATATAGCTGGACAGACATGGTAAAAGCCGGGCAGGAAGTGGAAACTGCCGTATTAGCCAAGGCCCTAAAGCTTGTTTTTGAAGACCGGGTATTTGTGTATAAGAACAAAACGGTAGTGTTTGAGTAAACTCACCCGCCAATGTTCGGGATAGTAGCGATACCAGCTAATGCCAAGCTAAGCTTGTTATCGGCGTCCTTGCATGTTTCTTTAAATTCTGAATAGAATTAATCCCGGCCTACAAATTTTTTAACCATTGTAGGTTTTCGCCGGTTAAATAATCTTCAGCGCGTAACATATATTATAACGTAGTATTTACTTTTAACTTTGTTCAAGTGCCGGTGGCATCTTATCTAATTATTACTATGAAAAAACTGCTTTCTTTATTATTTATGGCTATACTTTCTGTTTCAGCAAGCTATGGCCAGCATCAGCTCACTATAGCTACCTATAATTTGCGCAATGATAATGCTACAAATGATGATTCTGTACGAGGCAATGGCTGGAAACAGCGCCTGCCGGTTATAACGCAGCTCATCCGCTTTCATGACTGGGATATTTTTGGCACCCAGGAAGGCTTGGTACACCAGCTTAATGGTTTAAAACAGGCCATGCCCCAGTACGCTTATACCGGTATAGGCCGTGATGATGGTAAAACTGCCGGAGAGTTCTCGGCCATTTTTTACAAAAAGGATAAATTTAAACTGTTGAAACATGGCGATTTCTGGATGGCGCCGATTACCAACAAGCCCAACAAAGGGTGGGATGCCGCACTTCCAAGGATCTGCTCATGGGGATATTTCCAGGAGATAAAAAGCGGTTACAAGTTTTACTACTTTAACCTGCATATGGACCATATAGGTGTTGTTGCCCGCCGTGAGAGCGCAAAGCTGGTATTGAAAAAAGCGAAAGAGTTAGGCGGTAACGCGCCTGCTATTTTATCAGGCGATTTTAATGTTGATCAAACGTCTGACAGCTACGCTGTAATCAATAACTCGGGGACGTTGAAGGATAGCTATGAGCTATCGCCCATAAAATATGCTACCAATGGTACTTTTAATGATTTCGATGCTAATGGTAAAACCAGCGGCCGCATCGATCATATTTTTGTCACCAAAGATTTTACGGTAAAGAGATACGGGATCTTAACAGATACCTACAGGGCAAAGGCTAAAGGATCGGATAAATATGAGGCTAAGGAGCCCAGCGACCACTTCCCGGTAATGATAATGGTGGATCATAAATGACCCACCATACCAGAGATTTAGTTGATTGATTAAACTAAAGATTTTTATAAAGATTACTTCACTATAAGTGTAGCAATTGAGTGCGGCAGAGCAGTAGTGCCTGCCGCTTTTCCTTTTATCCAAAGGCTATAATCTATTTTTTCGTCGGTTTTGTTCATTACCACCACCGCAATTGAGCCATCGGGGTTTTGGTAAGCGGTAGTTAACAACTTGTCCCTGCTGGCCACCGCGCTAATGCGTTTTGCACCGGGATGGATATATTTGGAGAAATGGCCGATGTAATAGTATGAACTGGTGTAGATGAGGCTTCCGTTACGTAGGTCGGCATGTACCGGGGCAAAGCAAAAGTTACCTACGTGATTTGGCCCGCCTTTTTCATCAAGCAGTACGTTCCAGTCGGTCCAGGCAACGGTATAGGCATTAAAGTCATTGATCATTGAAAGGCCGTAACGTTCGCCAAGCGACCAGTCATTGATCTTGTTGAAATCAAATTTTTCGATACAACCTTCGGTAAATACCAGGTTTTTGCCCGGGAATGCTTCATGGGTACGGCGGGTAGCTTCAAAATTTTGGCCTGCCCCGGTCCAGGTTTCATACCAATGGAAACCGATACCCCAGATGTATTTGGCCGCTGCCGGATCTTCCAGGATAGTACTGGCGCGTTGGTAAAGCAAATCTCGGTTATGGTCCCAAACTATCAGTTTTTTATTGGCCAGGCCTTGTTTTTGCAAGGTTGGGCCTAAAAAGTTCTTTACAAAATCACGCTCCTCTTCGGCAGTATACATGCATGATTCCCATGTTTGCTTAGCCATCGGTTCGTTTTGTACCGAAAGGCCCCATATAGGGACACCTTCTTTTTCATAAGCTTTAATAAACTTAACGTAAAAGTTGGCCCAGCTTTGATCAAATTCCTTTTTGAGCTTACCTCCATGCAGTACATCGTTATTATCTTTCATAAAAGCGGGAGGGCTCCAGGGTGATACAAACATGGTCAGTTTACCTCCCGCAGCCGCTGCGGCCGCTTTAATAAAAGGAATCCGGTAGGTTTTATCATGACTGATATCAAAGGTTTTTAAGTCCTTATCACCATCTTTTACATAGCTGTAACTATCGCTCGAAAAATCACAGCTTTGAATATTGGTGCGACCAAAGGAGTAACCAATGCCTTTGGCTTTATCATAGTAAGCGGTTAAAAATTCTTTTTGTTTATCTTTTGGCAGTTTAGCATAGGTTTCGGCTGCCGCATCTGTAAGCGCACCGCCAATTCCAATCATCGTTTGGAATGTTTTGGCCGGATCAATAAAAACTGCCACCTCTGTTTCCGCGGGTTGAGGCTTATCTGCAAACTTCAGGGTTTCGGTTTCTTTAAATTTATACCCGGCCTTTTGCTCAGAGACAATCACCTTGACCGATTTGCCCGTTACTGAATAAGGCGCTTTACCCTGAGCGCTGACAAAGCCAATCTTTAATAATCCGCCCGCGATCAAACAGGCAATTAAATACTTTTTTTGCATGAGTTTAATTAATAGGCTTACCGGCTTGGTTACAAGCCTGGACTGTGGCTAACCGGAGTTGTCAAATTTATTAAACTTAATTAAAAAAAAGCAAAAATCACGATATAAATTATCACCTCAAAAGGTCGTGCCGGGCAAATTGATACGCCTTAATACCAAATTTTATCTTAATTTAATCAATTGATAATAAACACATTGAACGATAACTCATATAGAAATTGCTTACAAATTTGATGCGCTAAAATGCATTTTAAATTATAGTGTATTTTTTACACCGGCTATTGTTTTTGAGCCTTAATTTCTTCCTCAATGCGCAGGCTTTCTTTATGGATAGCGTTCATAAGTTCGGTAATGAATGTGGCGGAGAGCCCTTCCTGTTTTCCGGCTTCGACAGTTTTTTCCAGTACCTGTTTAAAACGGTCGGACTGAAGGGCAGGAATATTGTTTTTTGCTTTATAGATGCCGATCTCTTTTACTACCCTCTCGCGTTCGCCCAATAAGGCTATAAGTTTTTTATCGAGGGAATCAATTTTGATCCGGTTATTTTGCAGTGGATTGCTGGCAGAAGTTTGGGTCATAGGTGTTGATTGGGCGTTAACTAAACTGTACCGGATCATACACACTAAAAATAATACAAAAGCGCGGTTAAATGATTTCATATCAGATGATTTTTTGAGGCAAATTTATAGAAATAACCTTGCTGTTAATGGATTGTTTCGGGATTGATGCAGAGTTACTCACTCCTGACATCATTACACTCGCTACCCTTTTTATTTGATGTTCCATCATTTCTTTTCATTTTTTTAATAAGCTAATTTATCAGTGATAATAAAAAGGACCGAAGAGCACAGGCAGGTCAGCCGTGATGTGTGATGTTAATACTCGTTCAAAGAATTTACATGTACCTACATATATACAAATTAATTTTCCTAAATTTGAATAAAACATTTTACCGGTAAACCTAATTTTTGATATGGATTTTTTAAAAGCGATATACGAGCATATTACTGGATTTTTCGGCCTCGGCGGATTGTATACCATCATCAAATCGGGCGATTATGGCAAACTACTTACCTATGATGGTATTACGGCTTTGTTAGGCCCAATGCTACCTGTATTGCTGGTGTTTGAAATCATCAGGGGGGCTTTCTATAAAAAATTCAAAGTGATCCATTACAAGATCTCTTTTTGGACATATGTGCTAAATGCTTTTATAGCAAGCGTACTTTCCATTGCCATGGTGGGATTTTGCGTCGGCTTTTTTTCGCGGTTTGCTATTTTTAAAACAACGTTTACCTGGTACTGGTTTATTTACGGGTACATAGTATGGGAGTTTGCACATTTTTGGTATCACTATCTTGCGCATAAGGTGAGGCTCCTGTGGTGCCTCCACTCAACCCATCACGCGCCCGAAAGCATGAACCTTTCTGTTACTTTCGCCCATTTTTTCCTTGAAGCACCCTATGCCGATCTCATCCGCACCAGCATCTGTATTCTCCTGGGTGTTAATTTTCCAATGTTACTCGTGATCATGTTTGTGGATGGCTTTTGGGGATCAATGATCCACATTGGTGAAAACCTTATTGAAGATGGGCGTCTTGGCTTCCTGAACAGAATCGTACTTACGCCATCGCATCACAGGGTACATCATGCGCGTAATCCATTATATATGGATACCAATTTCTGTAACCTGTTACCGATATGGGATAAAGTTTTCGGCACCTTCCAAAATGAAGACCGCAAGATCCCTATTGAATATGGCATCAGTCGCCCCATGATTAAAAACAGCTTTTTGGATGCTTATTTTGGCGAGATCATAGCGCTGGCCAAAGATGTACGCAAGGCGCCCGGTATTAAAAACAAGTTTCTGTACGTTATAATGCCACCCGGCTGGAGCCATACCGGCGATCATAAAATGACAACAGTGGTTAAAAAGGCCTATTTTGAATCGCTTGGGGAGAAGGAAAATAACCAGGAAAAAAAAGCTGTGAAGCAGGGCGAAAAAGAAGAAATGGTTTAAAAGTACTTTTAAAACCATGTCATTGCGAAGAAACGTGGCAACTAAACGAATGCACAGCCGTCATTCCTCCTACCTATGACAACTTAAAAAAGGGGGTGTCATACTGAGCCTGTCGAAGTATGGCGGGCAGGCCTCTGCGCACGAGTCTTCGACAGGCTCAGACTGACAGGCCCTCTTTGTCATCTAACCTTCAGAGGCCTCCGGGTTTAAACACTCACAATGACATGTCTTTTATTTTAAATACTTCATCTTTAATTCTCCAGCACTGCCCTGCGGCAGTACTTACTCCTGTAGTCCTGCGGGGTTAAGCCTGTTATCCGTTTAAAGATCTTTCTGAATGTCTTTAAATCATTATACCCAACCTTATACATCAGCTCACTGATATTGAAATTGGTTTTCTCCAATCCTTTTTTTACCGATTCGATCTTTACCTTTTGCAGGTATTCCATTGGTGTATTCTGCGTGGCGCTTTTAAACCGGCGAATGAAATTACGCTTGCTCATATTGGTTTGTCCGGCAATCTCCTCTACTGAAATAGGCAGATGATAATTATTTTCGATAAACAACTGCGAGCGCATAATTTCCTGATCTTCATGCTGATGCTGCCCTTCAAACACTTTAAAGTGCGCCTGGCTGGTACGGTCAATATCCAGCGAAAACATTTTGCTGGCCCAAATGCCGGTATCCCTGCCGCAATATTTTTCAATCAGGTACAGGATCAGGTTCATGCTTGAAAAAGCACCGCCACTGGTATAAGTCCCGTCTTTATCGGTGGTTACCATATCGGGTAAAATATTCACATCCGGATAGCGGCGTTTCATATCATCAACAGCAACCCAATGTGTAGTACAGGGTTTGCCGTTAAGCACACCCGCTTCGGCCAAAAAATAACTGCCGAAACACAGGCTGGCCACTTCCGCGCCCTTATTGTACATGTTCCTTATAAAATCAATCAGGTTTTTGTTTTTACGCATCACCAAATCAGGCGGACCATAAAACGCCGGGGCTATTACCAGGTCGACATCTTTGATCTCATCAATGGTTTTAAAACCGGTAAACTGGGCAGGGAAATAAAGCAGGTTATTATTTATTTTTTCACCTACAAGCATTACGCTAAAGGCCTCGGTTTTGCCGCTTTCTACCAAAAAACGGTTAGTATGTCTCACCATATCCAATACGCCCGATATGGTTGAAAGATTAATGTCTTCGTGAATAAGCAGCGCTATTTCTTTCATTTGTTATAATTCAGGTTATTACAAATATATAAAAGCACCCGGCACAAAAACATGCGATAAGCCTTAAAAAACGCAGATCATTGATAAAAAGCTATCACTTAACCAATTTAAAATTAAGCGTTTAAACATCAACTCAAGATTTCGGCTATCTCTTCAAAGCCCTTTTCGCGGGCGAGGTCGGCGGGGAGTTTGCCACCTTCCATGCGTATAAAAAGCTCGGCACCGTTTTCCAGCAACAGGATAATGAGTTCCAGGTTACCATTTTGCGCGGCCGAATGCAGCGGCGTAGCACCGGCCTGCTGTATCACATTTACCTTCGCACCGTTTTCAATGAGCATACGGGCAATCTCAGTATAATTACCTGCCGCCGCCGAATGAATTGGGAACACGTTGAAACCATTATTTGATTGCAGGTTAACATTTGCGCCTTTGAGCACCAGGTAGCGCGCAACATCAAACTGTCCAAAATAACAGGCAAGCCCTAAAGCAGTAAAGCCATCTTCGGCGTAATCATCAAGAGTATTTGGGTTAGTAGTAACCAGGTGGGCAACCGTATCAAATTTGCCGGCCGCAGCTGCTTCAAACAAATTGATATCGTTTACATAATTTAACAGCAAACCGGTAACCTCCGGTTTTTTATAATAGCACGAAAGCATAAGCGGCGATACCTTGAGGCTTGTTTTTTGAGTAGCCAGCGCAGGATCTCGGCCAAGCAGGGTATTGATACTATCTAAATCGGCGGATGCGATATATTCTTCCAGTCTTTCTATGCTCATTACTTAGTTAAGTAAAGCGTTTACTATTAACGGCGCTGTTATATTCACTTTGTTAAATTTACGTTTATGTTACGGGTAAATGTTGTTTTTCAATTATACTAAAAAATTAAAAATGTTGCCAATAAGTTATATAATCTGTTAACTTTATATTCATTCGGCCTGTAATTTTTTGCAGGTTACTGAATCTTATATAAAATATTTACCGGGTGTAACTGCAAAGTTCACATAGGTGAAATTTTACGTAAGTTTGCACATAAACGATTGTTACATCAGGATGCCGGCAAAAGGAAACCAGTTTAGATCAAATAATTTCAAGGGAGAAAATCAGCCTCGCCAAGGCGGCAAGGCCGAAAAGGAACGAGTGGCAGGCAGGAAATTACCTAAACTGCCCAGTTTTGACTTTGACTATGAAAACGGCAAGGCTGTTAAAATAGCGGGTTTGTTTTCACTGCTATTATCCATTTTTTTCCTCATCGCTTTTACATCATACCTGTTTACCTGGCAGGAAGACCAAAGCTACATTTCCAAAACTAACGGCGGCTGGCATAACCTTTCAACAGGCACTACCGTTCACGAAATTGCCGACCTGAGCGATCCGACCATCAGGGCGCAAAACTGGCTGGGCAAGTTTGGCGCGCTATTATCCAATCAGTTTATTTATGAATGGTTTGGCGTAGCCTCATTCCTGTTTATTTTTGTATTTTTTGTTGTAGGGTACCGCCTGCTTTTTAAAGCGAGGTTGTTTTCTATCCGTAAAACACTTGCATATTCGTTATTCAGCATTGTCTTTATTTCTGTGGCTATAGCTTATTTTCATTCATTTGTGATTGATTATCCCCACTACCTTGAAGGCGGTTTCGGTTTTTGGAGCAACCGCTTGCTCGCGGCTCAGATAGGTGAAGCGGGAACCGGCGGATTGTTGGTATTTTTGGCACTTACCGTATTGGTAATAGCCTATAATATCGACTTTAAAATACCCCAGCGTAAAAACCGCCCGGTTGCAGCTATGAGTGTTGATGAGATAGCACCTGAACCTGTTGAACTGATTGATGAAGAGCCGTCAATGCCGCTTGAATGGCCCCGGGGCAATAATAACATCCGCGAAACCCATGTAAGCAGCATCATGCCCGAGCCCATGGTACAAGAACCGCTTATACCTCCATCACCGCTCCGGCATCCTCCTATGGAGCAAATGCCCGGATATCATGAGCCTGTGGTGTTGCGCCCTGAAAATACAATTAAACACGAGCCGGAAGAGGAGGAAGAAATCCCACTTACTATTGATACCAACAGGCCATTGCCCGAATTAAGTGTTGAACAGGCTGATGAAGCCAAAAAGGATGACCTGCTAAGCAAATTTGGTATATATGACCACAAGCTCGACCTGGCTTCATACAAACTTCCGCACCTGGAGTTATTAGAAAACCACGGTTCAAACAAGATCTCGGTTAATGCCGAAGAGCTGGAGGCCAACAAGAATAAGATTGTTGAAACGCTCAATCATTATAACATCGAAATTGATAAGATCAAAGCAACCATTGGCCCAACGGTTACCTTATATGAGATCATCCCCGCCCCCGGTGTTAGGATCAGCAAAATCAAGAACCTGGAAGATGATATCGCACTAAGTTTAGCCGCATTAGGCATCCGTATCATTGCCCCTATGCCTGGCAAGGGGACCATCGGTATTGAAGTGCCTAATCAAAATCCCGAGATGGTTTCGATGCGCTCTATCCTATCGACCGAAAAATACCAGAATACCACGATGGACCTGCCTATCGCTTTAGGTAAAACCATATCTAACGAAGTATTTATTGCCGATTTGGCTAAGATGCCCCACTTGCTGGTTGCAGGTGCTACCGGTCAGGGTAAATCAGTTGGTATTAATGCCATCCTGGTATCCTTGCTATATAAAAAGCACCCCGCCGAGCTCAAGTTTGTACTGGTTGACCCTAAAAAGGTGGAACTTACGCTTTTCCGCAAGATAGAAAGGCACTTTTTGGCCAAACTACCTGATGATGGTGACGCCATTATCACCGATACCAAAAAGGTTGTAAACACACTCAATTCGCTTTGTATTGAGATGGACCAGCGATATGACCTGCTGAAAGACGCACAGGTGCGTAACCTGAAAGAGTACAACGCAAAGTTTGTGAACCGCAAGATCAGCGATCCCGAAAAACACCGTTACCTGCCCTTTATAGTTTTGGTGATTGACGAGTTTGCCGATTTGATGATGACCGCCGGTAAAGAGGTAGAAATGCCTATTGCCCGTATCGCACAGCTGGCCCGTGCGGTGGGCATCCACTTGGTTATTGCCACACAGCGCCCTTCGGTTAATATTATTACCGGCACTATTAAAGCCAACTTCCCGTCAAGGCTGGCATTCAGGGTGCTTTCCAAGATCGATTCTCGCACCATTCTTGACGCAGGCGGCGCTGATCAGTTGATCGGTCGCGGGGATATGCTGTTCTCAACAGGCAGCGACCTGATCCGTTTGCAGTGCGCTTTTGTGGATACGCCTGAGGTGGAAGCGATATCTGATTTTATCGGCAACCAAAAAGGTTATCCATCGGCTATGTACTTACCTGAGTATGTGGGCGAAGGCGAAGCCAGCAGCGGCGCTAAAGAATATGATCCTGACGACCGCGACCCGATGTTTGAAGAAGCTGCCCGACTTATCGTATTGCACCAGCAGGGTTCAACATCACTCATACAGCGTAAAATGAAACTGGGCTACAACCGCGCGGGCCGTATTATCGACCAGTTGGAAGCAGCCGGAATTGTAGGCCCTTTTGAAGGCAGCAAAGCCCGCGATGTGCTTTATCCCGACGAATACAGCCTTGAACGCTACCTGGAAACGCTGCAAAAACCTATTAAAGATTAAACCAAGCAAAATTTATTTACTCTAATCCAATAACTATTAATAACAATAGTTGTTGTTGAATAAAACTGAATGAAAAAGATCATAACATATACCATTTTAGCAATAAGTACATACAGCACCGCTTTTGCACAAAAAGACAGCCAGGCAAAGGCGATTTTAAATCAGGTAAGCCAAAAATACCGTTCATACGATGTTATTAAAACCGACTTTACCTTTAGCCTTAACAACCAGCAGGCCAATATTAAAGAAACACAAACCGGCACCCTGATATCGAGGGCAAAAACCGGCAAATACCGCGTTACACTTTACAGCGCAGCTGCAAAACCCGAAGTAGACAAAGAGATCTTGAGCGATGGCAAGACCCAGTGGACATACCTTAAAAAAGATAAAGAAGTACAGGTAAGTGATGCCGACAAAAGCGGCGACGGACTAAATAACCCTGCCCAGATTTTTACGATGTATGAAAAAGGCTTTAAATACCTGTACACCGGCGAACAGAAGATAGCAGGCAAAGTTTATCAAAACATAGAGCTTACACCCGAAGATGATAAAAAAGCCATCTTTAAAGTGAAGCTTACCATCGACAAAGTAAAAAAACAACTCTACAGTGCTTTATTGTTCGATAAAAACGGCAACAGGTATACTTATACCGTACGCACCTTTACCCCTAACGTACCTGCTCCTGACGCAACTTTTGCCTGGGATGCCAAAGGCCACCCGGGTGTTGAGGTGGTAGATTTGAGGTAATCTGTCTCAGATGTGAGATCTGAGACATGAGAATTGAGATATTTTGAAGCGGGGGGGGGTACCTCCCGTTTTTTAATTATTTTGCCGCCGCTCGCCTCTTGGCGAGTGGCAACTATTACCAGGCCTCTGGCCTGCGTTAAGCACCTGATTTATTTGCTCCCGGCGGCGGGACGCCGCAGGATAGTTGCCACTCGGCAGGAGCCGAGCGGCGGCGAAGAGTTGTTTTTATTACAAAATTAACTCCTTAATTTTCCCTAAAACAGCCTCTACCCTTTCCTCAACAGTTGTATCACCTTCTATAATCAGCAAAGGAGTTGTGAGCTTTTTCATCCAATTCTTATGCGAATGCAGGCTTCGGCTGTTGGTGATGAGCTCATCATAACCGCGTGCCCAGTCAATAAATTCATTATAAAGCTTATTTCGCTCCCTATCGGTATAGATAATATCGCCATAACGTTCAAGCTCTCTTTGCTGCAAACGCCAAATCCTGATGGCTGGCGGGATATACAAAAATACCGACAGATCAAACTGCCAGTTATTATTCCAGTTGATAACAGAGCCCCCAAGGATCCAGTTATCATTACCGGCCATCTCGCTGTTGATCATTGCATTTCGTTCTTCAGGTGGCCTTCGGTTAATAAAAGGAGGATCGGATGGGAACCAGAAATAATGATCGCTGTCGAAATACGGGTAGCTAAGTTTATTACTTAACGCTTTGCCTAAAGTGGTTACGCCGAACCCGAAGCGCCGAAGATATTGATGTGCACGAAACAATAGATTTAAGCCACAAACTTACTCATTTCCCACCTTTACCCTACGTTCCATCACCTCTTTCCAGGTGGTTAAAATAAACCCTTTTTGTTTAAGGTAAGCTTTCAGGCGTGGGTCGGTCATGGCCAGCAAGTCGCCTTTTCGTTTCTGGCCTTCGTTACAGATGTTTTTAAACTGAGGTGAGGGTTGTGTACAATGCATTAATACCATCGTTAATCCCGGCGAAAGACGGTCGAAGTTTTCGATGTAATGATCTGTGTACCATTTTTGCAATTCCCTATCGGTCGCTTTTTCAATATCGGGCATTGCCCAGTCATAGCTTGAATTATCAAGATCGTCCAGCACCGGCAAGCCACCTTTCCAGACCATTTCACCAAGTTCACGCGCTTTTGCCAGTTCTGCAGGTTCCGGTATGGCCATACCTTCAGTGTATTTACCATCTTTTTTAAGCCGGGCAATCGTAGCGTTTTTTGCTTCCTCACGGTAAAAAAGGTCTTCTCCGCCGGGGAGCATTACAGGTATTTTCTTTTCAATCCCCAGGTTAATATATTTTTCAAGAAAAGCAGGCTTGGCAAACAACGTCCCCATATGCGAGTCGAGATGTGTTGGTATAAAGCCCATGGTTAAGGCACGGTCAAGCTGGGCGCGGATCTCCTTATCTACCTCGTCGCCCGTAGCCCTGAAATAAACAGCAGCCACCGCGGACCAGAAAGCACCTTCTTTATCAACCAATCCCGGAACTGTTGCCTTACCCGCAAGCGGGCCCCAGCGGTAATTTTGCCATTCGGAAGTGAGGGTTAAATGCAGCCCTGCATCAATGCCCGGGTGCTGATCCATATAATGCTTAAAATCGGGCACCCAGGGGCAGGGCATCATCACACTGGTTGAAGTGGCAGCACCATCCCCAATAGCTTTCTCCACCCCTTCATTTGATTCATGCGACATCCCGGCATCATCAACATGCAGAATAATGACACGTGAACCTTTAGGCCAGCCAAGCTTTTCGGCATAGGTTTTGGTTTGCTGGGCATAAACAGCAATGCTAAAAACAATGCCTGTAACGGTAAGCAGTAAGTTCTTCATCCGGATGGTTTTAGGGTATAACAGGTTAATAAAATTAGAAATTAAATTAGCAAATGTGACATGCAAATGCCAATTTAAGCCCGGCAAATACACCCATTTTTGCTACTTTTGAAATTAATGCTACCCGCGACTAACCATACTCTCGAGAAACTGGAACTGCTGTTAAAAACGGCCGGTTACAAGGTGCGTTATGAAAAGGGTAACTTCAAAACCGGCGCCTGCCTGTTGCTTAACAGTAAAATGATCGTTGTTAACCGTTTCTCTAACCTGGAAAGCAAGATCCTTGCCTTAACTGAATTATTACGTGAACTTGAGGTAGATTACAAATTGCTCGATGATAAACAGATTGCATTTTTGCAGGATATTAAACAAACAAAACTGCAGCTGTGACCATAACGTTTTTAGGAACCGGAACGTCACAGGGTGTACCTGTTATTGCTTGTAACTGCGAGGTGTGCCTCTCAACAGATAAGCATGATAATCGCCTGCGCAGTTCTGTTTTAATTGAAGCCGAAGATAAGGTTATCGCTATTGATTCGGGCCCCGATTTCAGGTATCAGATGCTCCGTGCCAAAGTACAGCACCTTGACGCTATTGTTTTTACGCATGAGCATAAAGACCATATTGCCGGCATGGATGATATCCGCGCGTTTAATTACAAACAAAATGCCCCGATAGATATTTATGCCGACGAAAGGGTGCAAAAAGCCCTTGTGCGTGAATTTCCCTATATTTTTGATGGCACTGGTTACCCGGGCATTCCGCAGGTAAACATGCACATTATTGCGCTTGATCCCTTCATGATCGGCAATGTTGAGCTGATCCCTATCGAAGTATTCCATTACAGATTGCCTATAAAAGGCTTCAGGATTAAAGATTTCACTTACTTAACCGATGCCAAAACGATTCCGGACGCCGAGAAGGAAAAAATAAAGGGCACAAAAATATTAGTGATCAATGCACTGCAAAAGGAAACTCATATCTCCCACTTTACGCTTGAAGAAGCCATAGCTTTTGCAAACGATATTGGGGCAGAGACTACTTACTTTACGCATATAAGCCACAGGCTGGGCAAACATGCTGATGTTTCTAAAGAGCTACCTGCCGGTATCGAGCTGGCGTATGACGGTTTAAAACTGGAGATTTAACCCCAACATTAAATCTGCGTTTCTAAATTTCCCGTATCTTGGGGCAAAATTTCTTCTCATCTATGGAATATCTTGTTTATATAAGTACCGCTAAAAAGTTAATGGGCGATGATGAATTATTGAACCTGCTGCAAACAGCACGAAAAAAAAATTTCGCCCATAACGTCACCGGTATGCTCCTATACAGTGAAGGTACTTTTATACAGGCGCTTGAGGGCGAAACAGAAGACCTTTACAAAATTTATAACGCAATCCAACTTGATTCACGTCATCGTAACATTGTCCTGATGATAACCGGAATGGTTGAGGAAAGAATTTTCCCAAAATGGTCAATGGCTTTTGCATCAGTAAATGCAGGCTTGCTGAAAAATGTAGAAGGATTTCTTAATCCGGCAAATAAAAATGACATTGCCGATAACAACCATACTGCTGTAATCATGCTCAAAACATTTGCCGAAACCAACGGGCTATCCGTATCTTTTAATTAATTATTTAATCCCCTGCCTGTTTTATGCTGCAGTTCGTCTATCCGTTTTGACGCTTCGGCCTTAGTAAGCGATCCGTCAAACTCTTCACCGGCTTCGTCGGATAATGTTTTGAGATAGGAGTGCTGCGCGCCGGTCATGGGTTCATCACCGGTTGTCCAATCATCCGGATCTTTTACCGTGTTTGAGCCTTTTAGTTTATTTTGATTGATGATCTCTTCATCATCTGATTCGTCAAAAAAGCCATTGTCGGGTATATCATTTGGGTTGATAGCCATAACTATTGTTTATATTTATAGTTAAAACCGCCCGGATATCACATTGTTTTATGGTGAGGACGGGGATTTACAACTCGATAAAGCTTATCCTGTCAATGGTACCCTTGTATTGTTTTAAGTGCCCCTTATCGCCTGCATCAATCACGCCGCGGATGGTTACTTTGCGTTTGTTCATTTTGGTAAACTGCCCATCGTTATAAGTAAACAAGCCGATATGGGTACCGGGCAGATATAGCGGGCAATCCTGGCTAAAATCAACCCAAATAGCATCATGCAAATCATGGCTCGAAAAAAGACTGTCGTTAAAAAGCGCCGATTGCTCGTTCCCTTCTTTGTATTTGCCGCTTACCTCCACGTATTGTTTATCATATTCTTCAATATGACGGATGAGCTCCGTAAACGAAATTTTTTTATAGCCCCTGGGGGTATTGCAATCGCTTTGGAAAATCTTTTTTTGTTTAGCGCAGGACCCAAACAAAACTAACAACGGCAAAATCCGGAGCAGGTTTTTTGATATGGAAAAATGCCGCAGCCATATAAATCAGGAATGTTTAAGATAGCGAAAATATCTGTCACTAAACCTTATAACAGATATTTTACAGCGAGGTTACAGATGCTGTGATTAAAACGGGATTTATCTTTGCTAAAACGTTTAGGCATCTTGTTTCTTTGCTTAATGCTGTTATTTTTGTACATCAACATTTAACCTGAATTAACCTCCCATGAAATTAAAACTGATAGGCACCTTACTCCTATTGTCGGCACTTGGCGTACAGGCCCAGCAAAAAGTTATTCCGCTGTACCCCGGCGCGGCCCGCGGTTCCGAAAACTGGACCTGGGACGAAGGTGAAAGCGATAAAAATGCCTTCAACACCAAAGTGGTTTACAACGTTACGCACCCTTCTCTAAAGGTTTTCCTGCCCGATTCAACTATTGCTAATGGTACGGCGGTAGTTATTTGCCCGGGCGGCGGTTTTCATACCCTTTCTATCAACAGCGAGGGCTATGACGTGGCCAAATGGCTCAATAAACAGGGAGTTACCTGTTTTGTACTAAAATACAGGCTGGCACATAGCCTTACTACCGACCCTGTAAAGGAACTGGTAACTAAAATGAGTCAGAAGGATTTCCCTAAACAGGTAGCGCCTATCATTCCCTTAGCTATCGCTGACGCGCGTGCAGCGCTGACTTATGTGCGTGAACATGCCTCCGAATACCATGTTTCGCCGCAACGAATCGGGATCATGGGCTTTTCGGCAGGCGGCACACTGGCCGGTGCCGCAGCTTTCAATTACACAGCAGCTAACAAACCCGATTTTGACGCGCCTATTTATGCATACGTGCCTCCAGAACTGATCTCAAAAATCCCTGACGACGCGCCGCCGATGTTTATAGCTGCAGCTACTGATGATCAGCTTGGCCTTGCGCCGCACAGCATTGAGCTTTATAGCAAATGGCTGGCATCAAAACACAGCGCCGAGCTGCATATGTACGCTAAAGGAGGCCACGGTTTTGGCATGCGCAAACAAAACCTGCCTACCGACAACTGGATAGACCGCTTTAACGAGTGGCTCGATCTGAAAGGTTTTTTAAAACCCATAGACCCTAAAGTAAAAACAGTTAAAGAAAGGGCCGATCAATGGGAAGCCTACCATAAGCAATGGGAAGATGCATTTCATAAAGACTGGGCAAACATGACCCGTTACAAGGCCGATAATGAAAAGATAAAAGCATCAGCTCCAAACCCTAAAAGTGTAGTTTATATGGGCGATTCCATTACAGATTTCTGGATCAGCAGGGATTCAACCTTCTGGAGCGGTAAACCATATTTTGACCGCGGCATCAGCGGACAAACCACCACCCAAATGCTGGTGCGTTTCCGTGAGGATGTGATAGATCTGAAACCCGGTGCCGTAGTGATCCTGGCAGGAATAAATGATATCGCCCAAAATAACGGTCCGATAGCTATTGAAGATATTTTTGGTAATATCGAATCCATGGCATTGCTGGCCAAAGCTGCCAACATAAAAGTGGTATTATGTTCGGTGCTGCCTGCCTATGCTTTTCCATGGCGCCCCGGGATGGAACCGGCGCAAAAAGTGATCCAGCTTAACGCCCTGATCAAAGCCTTTGCCGATGCCAATAAAATGGTTTATGTAGATTACCATAGCGCCATGGCCGACGAGCGCAAAGGCTTACCGAAGAACCTTGCCGCCGATGGTGTACATCCAACTGTTGAAGGATATCGGATAATGGGGCCATTGGTTGAAAAAGGGATCGCGGAAGCGTTGAAGACTAAGCAGGCCAGATAAACTTTAGCAAATGTTCCTGAGTTTTGGAATCTGCCGGACTTTTAAGGAGGAATGATAAAGCCGGGGAAGACTTGCGAAGTTTTAAAAACTTCGCAAGTCTGTCTTCTACAACATGGCCTGGGGACACGCCTTTAACAGGCAAACAAATACCTTCTTTTAAAAATGTTGATGTTTTTAACTTAGTAAATCGGATATTGGGGCTTAAATACAATAGCAAGGTTGATGGTACCGGCCAGCTTGCTGATAACATCCTTACAAAAAAATAAAAACATCCTATGAAAAACGCATTCAGGCTCCTGATCTTCATATTATCGCCACTGGCTCTACACGCGCAAAATCCGGTTATAGTAAAACAACAGGCCACGCTGATGACCCAAAGCATGACTAAAGGCGACTATAAAAGCATAGTTAATTATACCTACCCCAAAGCCGTTCAAATGGCCGGAGGCAAAGAAAAAATGACGGCCATGATTAGTGCCGCTATGCAACAGATGAAAACAGCGGGCATTAGTTTTGAAAGTATCACGGTAGGCACACCGGGCAAATTTTATAAAGCAGGAAAAGAAACCCACTGCCTGCTGCCCGAGACGATTATCATGGCAAGTCCAAAAGGCCGTATGGCCATGCATAGTAACCTGCTGGCAGTTAGCGGCGATGGCGGAAAAAGTTGGTCGTTCCTGGATATGAACAATTCAACTGCTGATAAAGTGCAGCAACTGATCCCCAACTTTAACCCGGCCTTAAAAATTCCGCCGGCTACTACCGAACCTTTACAATAACAATGAGGTTTGTGCTGTTGGCTTATTATCGTCCCTCTGGATAAACGTTGGGCGCATTAGCTGTGTGCCCAATGCTTTATTTAATTCTTCAATCACGTAATCGGCCAGTTCGGGCGAGTAACGCTCATCATGCTGATGCATAAAAAACCATACCGATTTAAGGCCTTGCTTCTTCCAGTTTTTGATCCGTTCAACCCACTCATCAACGCGGGCATAATCTGTAGGGTGTAAACTATTGCCTACAAACCGGATAAAAGCATGCGGTGTAGGCAAAGCCATATGCACCACATCCCGGCGGCCGCTGGCATCAGTAATAACAGAACCGATGTTTAAATCGCGGAAAAGGTTAAATACCCTATCGCGGTTTTCGGCAACTGCAAACCACTCTTTATGGCGCAGTTCAACAAACACCGGGAGGTCTTTTGGTAGTTGCTCAAGATAGGCCTTAAGCTCCGGGAAACTCTTTGGTGTGTAGTTATCGCTCAACTGCAAAAACAGCGGGCCAAGTTTTTCGCCAAAAGCCAAAACACCTTCATAATAGGTGGTTGTAATATCTTCGGCATTTTTTAAGCGGCGGATATGGCTGATGCTCTGCGAAAATTTAGGGCAAAATTTAAACCCAGGATTACTATCGGCCTTGGCCTTCCATTTGGCAATGGTATCGGGGCCGTAAACATTGTAAAAAGTGGCGTTAAGCTCAATGCAATCAAAGTGCTTAACGTATTCATCTAAAAAATTAGCGTCTTTGGTTTTTGGCGGATAAATTTTTCCAATCCATTCTTTGCGCCCCCATTTTGCGCAGCCAACATGTACCTGCAGCGGCACATCGTTTTTTGCAGCGGCAAGGGTGTTTAAGGTTATCTGCGGATCAGCCGGCAGGGTAAAATCAACCCCTGCTAATTCTTCATCGGTTACTCTGCCAAATTCCATATCGCTTTTTTGTGGGAAAGATAGGAAATTGGTTGGATTAGTGAGTCGTTGATTAAGTGAGTAGTTGATTGGGTGAATAGTTGAAACGCTGAACAACCACTCACATAATCAACTCAATCAACTACTCACCTAAAAACACAACCACTCACCTCTTACAAGAACATCCCGCCCGAAGCTTCGATACGCTGAGCGTTGATCCAGCGGGCATCTTCGGTGCAGAGAAACGCTACTATACCACCGATATCATCCGGTTGGCCTACCCTGCCCAATGCGGTAGATTTCGACATCATTTCTTCCAAACCGGGATGAGAGTCGAATGCTGCTTTGGTAAAGTCGGTTTGGATAATACCCGGAGCCACAACGTTTGCGGCTATACCACGGCTGCCTAACTCTTTTGCAAGGTATTTGGTGAATACCTCAATAGCGCCCTTCATAGAGGCATAAGCGGCATACCCGGGAGTTGAGAAACGGGCCAGCCCGGTCGAAAAATTAATGATCCGGCCACCATCAGCAATTACGGGTAAGCTCTTTTGTGTTAAGAAGTACACGCCTTTAAAATGCACATTAAACAGGTTATCAAAATCCTCTTCCGTAGTTTGCGCGAATGGCGAGGCCGCGTCAATACCTGCATTGTTGATCAGGAAATCAAAGGTATCCCGGCCCCACTTTTTGTTAAGCGTTGCTTTTAATGTTGTAATAAAGGCATCAAAGGTAGATACTATACCTGTATCCAACTGTAAAGCAGCGGCCTTTTGCCCCATTGATTCAATTTCGGCAACTACGGCTTCAGCTTCTTCTCTCTTGCTACGGTAAGTAACAATAACGTCAATACCTTTTTGGGCGATATGTTTAGCGGCATTTTTGCCAAGGCCTCGGCTGCCGCCGGTTATTAATGCAATTTTATTTGTTTCCATGGTGTTGTTATTTTAATGTTTTAACAATACAAAGATGCAATAGTCAGCGCCTAAAATTATGGTGACTACTTCAGATTAAATGGTGACCGTTTCAGTTTTTTTCTTTCAGATACTTCTCCAAAGAATTAGAAATAACATTGTTTTTTTTACAATAACAGCAAGTTTATCCCATTCAAAATCAGCGCAAAACGAATAAAAATCAAATTAAACTACTTAAACTATAGGAATTATATAATTTATTATTACATTTGCACTGTCAACAACGACAACACGTTCTTTACATAACTTATCAAGAAAGACTGAGGGAAAGGCCCAAAGACGTCTTAGCAACCTGTACATCCGCATAATGTAAAAGGTGCTAATTCCTGCTCCTGTGCAAAACGGGAGAGAGATAATTATATCTACACCCCACAACCGATCTGATTAAGTGAATTTTTATGGTTTTCAAGTCGCGTGACCGAGAGGATAGGTGGGGGTCCGCAATACCCTAAACGGCAGTTCGAATCTGCCCGCGACATCAAATTTTTCCAATCCTTTTTTTTATAGCTTACAGGTTAACTCTGTACCTTGTTGAGATCCGCAGGTACGGGTAAGTTTTGTCTACATCCGGGTGATTTTTATAGTTTCCTTCCAGCCTGAAATATCCGGGTTCGGCACTTATCGAGAGATCTTTTAACACACGGTAACTTATCTCATTGGTTATGGTATGTAAAAAATAATGTGACTTATTACCATTAATAGTCATGAGCCAACTACCGCGATAATTAATACTATAATAAAATCTGTTACCTATATTAAAACCAGCTCTGCCGTTTATGGCGAAACCCGAGCCGTAATCATAATTGCGCCCTCTATACAGGTAGGGATCGGGAGCGGCTCCTAAAATGATAAGCCCCGCACCCACCGCCGTATTCACTTTAAAGCCATTCAATAATCTAAATTCAGATAGTAAATTAGCCTTTACGCTTTGCCCTCCGTAAAAGAAAGCGGCATTACGTATGTAGTCATAGTTAGCTGATATGATGATCAAGTTCTCCACGCTATCCGATATTGACACGTCCCATCCCGCAAGAGATCCATAAACACTGATCACATTAACCGCACTGCTATCGTCTTTCCCAAACTCGGCCGTGATGGAAATATTGCTGAAAGGTGTGTGCAAATTTTCGTTAGAAGCGCCATAAAGCAGCTTCGCCCGGCCAAACCAACCAAACCGTCCATGGGTTAACAATCCCAGGTTGCCGCTGTTAAACTTACGTGCGCCCAGATCAAATTCGGCACTTACTTTTGATGAATCATCCTGCGACCTATTTGCCGGCCCAACAACCTTTCCCCATTTTCCATCAATAATGCGGTTAAGCCCATTCATCGGGTTAACCAAAAAACCCAGCACCTCACTGGCTTGCCGCTTAAAACCGCGGCGGTGGTTATTAATGATCTTATTTGATAGCCGATAAGTCATTTCGCCCAATACTATGCCGCCAAAGCTGGTGTTGATAAAATCATTGGGGGCAGGTGCCTGGTTTTCGGCAAATGTTTCCCACAGGTAACTGCCCACCATAGTAGCCGGTACTGATTGCCAAAAACTATAACCATTACTCCTGAAGGCGCTATAAAACATGCTGCCGTGATATGGATGTCCAAACTGGTTGGTTTGAAACGGATCATTGTCCCAGGTCCAACTGCCTGGGTTCAGGTTATGGCCTGTTGTTTTCCAGGAAATCCGGGCATAATCAACGTTGACTATATAGCGATCATATGTCCAGGGCGCAATCTCGGCGAGGCCAAGCCCTAAGGCAGCCCTTCCAAAACGTTTCTGTTTTGCCGGCGGATCTGAAAATCGTGTTATGGTATCTTTTTCCTTACGCAGGTCAAAAATATTAACCTGGGCCCCTACTTGCCGGCTGCAGAAAAGCATGAACAGTAAAAGCGGCAGTATAATTCCTAACCTTCCGGAGTATTGCCTGGTAAAATGGTAATCCGTTAAAGTCATATACACTAACAATTTAAAAGATACAGCTACGAAAGTTATAAAGGATGAAGTGAATTAGGTTAAAAAATGTTTGAACAATATTTAATTAATGTTAAGGCGGATATAATTTTGATAATGCATTGGGCGGTAATGGGTGCCAATAATTGTTATTTCCTTATTTAAGTACTGAAACATATTTTCATATATTTAGCATTGCTTAACCTGTATATTAAGCACCATAACCAGTATAAATTATTGCAATTACTTTTTACTTATGAAGATCTTCAATATCATATGGGTTGTACTTTTTGTCACATTTGCAGGTTTACAGTATAACGATCCAGATCCTTACCTTTGGATGCCTATTTACCTTTATTGTGCCTGGTTTTGCTACCTGGCAGCAAAAAAAGAATTTTACCCCATTGGCTATGCAGTCGGCATTATCATTTTTACAGGGTATGCCATTTACAAGATATTTGATAACAACGGCCTTATCGACTGGTTTAAGTTCCATCATGCTGAAAGCCTTGTACAAACCATGAAAGCCGAAAAGCCCTGGGTTGAAGAAGTGCGTGAGTTTTTCGGGCTGCTGATCTGCGTAGCTGTGCTGGCGGCTAACTGGGCTTATGCTGCAAGGGAAAGCAAAAAAGTATCGGCAAAAAAAAGAAAACGATAAGTCCCTTTAAATCTCCCGTGGGAAGGGGAGACTTTTTAAAGTCCCTCTCTTTCGGAGAGGGATTTAGGGTGAGGCTCCTTACAGATATGACAACCCCTTAAATTCCCCATCACCGTAATAAAAAGGCTCAAAGCCGTCTTCGGCAAGCTCACAGCTTACCTGCATGGTTGTAAAGGTTACGTCACCAAAAATATTGGCTATGGCCGAGTCGGCAGCATCATGGCCGGTAGCTATTTTGATAAGTCCGTTTAAAGGTACCAGCCGTGTTGCATCAAACAGGATCCACTTACCACCAAGATAGGCCTCAAAGCAGGCGTGGAAATCGGCTGGTTTAAGGTGATAGGCATAGCCTGTAAAATATCGGGCGGGTATTGTCAGAGCCCTGCAAAGGGCTATGCCGAGGTGCGCAAAATCGCGGCAAACGCCGGCCTGTTCAGTCACTGTATCAAAGGCCGATGTTTGCGAATTGGTTGATCCGCTTAAATATTGGACATTTTTGTTGATCCAGTTGGTCAATTCAACCACCTGCTCAAAAGGGTTGGTAACACGCCCGAACATATTATGTGCAAGGCGGTATAATTTGTCCGACTGACAATAACGGCTTGGATTTAAATATGGCAGCACCGGCGAAGGCAGTTCAGAAACATGGGTTTCCTGCAAATTGCCGAAATCGGTTATTTCATAACAATTATCAACCGTAGCATTGTAGGTAACTTTAACATTGGGCGTATCGGCACTTACATCAAAGCGCACCAAACGGTTCTCTCCCTGCAGGGTTTGCAGCTCTTCAAACTTAATATATGGTTCCAGGCCAAATTCTTCACTTATTACCGTTTGATTTGGGCTGCGTAATGCGTGTATGTTTAAAATCAATGTGCCCGGCGACCGTACTACATATTCCATTTGGGTAAACACATCGAATTTCATGTTATCAGCTTTCTGTTTTTATTTCTTCTAATTTGTTAAATGTGGCATCCATCCAATCCTCCGAAATATGCTCAAGCGCAAGTTTCAGTTCCTCGGCCCATTGGGTTGAGATATGTTCCAAATCCTGTTTGTTATAACGCTGCTCAACAATATTGAAGCTATCCTTTTTATAAACGGCCACATCTATCGGAAAATCGACATTGTTCGAGCTTACCCTTGTTGAATCGAAGGAAAGAAAACCTGTTTTAAGCGCCAGTTTCAAGCTCGAATTTTCATCGAGGATCCGGTTAAGGATAGCCTTACCGTGGCCCGAGTTGCCGATAACCACATAGGGTGCCCCCTGCCCTAACTCCACCCAGTTTCCTTCGGGATATAGCAAAAAAAGCTTGTGTTCATCGTCATCGCGCAATTGCCCGCCAATGATGGTGTTCAGATCAAACCGCAATCCGGCGGCATCGAGCGACACTTTATCTTCTTGTGCTGCACGCTTTACCTGTTCGCCAAATGCATTCACAGCCTTGTACATCTTATTAAACTCGGCTGTCTCCAATAATTCATTAAAATAGATCACGGCCTTATCACGCACAGAGCGCAAACCACTGGTCATGATAAACAGCGAAAAATGATCCTTTTGTTCTATAGTGATCTTCTTTTTTACAGTGGTATCCGTCCCCGAAGTTATGCGGGTATCGGCAATAGCCAGCAAACCCTCTTTAACTTTAATTCCCAGGCAATAAGTCATCTGATTAGCGTAATGCGTTATAAATTAATACTTGCCAAAGTAATTAAATAATGCGAGATTTATTTACCGATCATTCATAAACCATTTATTTGCCCATACATCTTTTTCGGTACTAACTGTCTTTTATTTTATTGCATACAATGAAATTCAAATCAGCATTACTCATCCTGGCATTTATTTTTAACCTCAACCTTGCACAAGCGCAAAAACACAGCCCTATCCCCGTTATTTTTGATACAGATATTGCCGGAGATTATGACGATGTTGGTGCCATGGCTGTGCTGCATGCCTTTGCAGATAAGGGTGAGGCCAAAATACTGGCTACCATATCCTGCAATGCCTTCGAAACTACCGCACCAACCATCAGTGTGATCAACACCTATTTTGGCAGGCCCAATATCCCCATAGGTATTGTAAAAAAAGACAAACCCAATAAAGACTGTGCACAGCAATGGGCCCAGGCTATTATTGCCAAATATCCGCATAACGTAAAATCGAACAGCCAGGCAGTTGAAGCGGTAGCACTTTACCGCAAGTTGCTGGCAAAGCAGCCCGATAACAGCGTAACTATTATTTCGGTAGGATTTTTCACCAACCTGGCCGACCTGCTCCGGTCGGGAGCCGACAAATACAGCAAACTGGATGGAGAACAACTGGTGAAAAAGAAAGTAAAAAAACTGGTATCCATGGCTACAGGAATAGGTGCCGACGGTAAAACGTTTAGCGAATACAATGTAAATGTAGATGCAGCTTCGGCACAGCAAGTATTTAAAAACTGGCCTACCCCCATTACTCTGAGCGGTTTTGAAATAGGTGAAAAAATCCTGACCGGAATCCGCCTGATCAACAATACATCAATAAAAGATAGCCCCGTAAAAGACGCCTTCCAGATAGCACTTACAAAAGACAAGAATACAACCGGCCGCAATAGTTGGGACGAAACCGCCGTACTAACAGCCATCAGGGGGCCCAAACCTTATTTTACCTATCGCAAACTTAACATGGAAATAAAGGACAACGGTACCGATGTAGTGGTACCGGGAGAGCGGTTTCTATATCTTCAATTTGCCATGCAGCCCGGGGATATTGCAAAGGATATTGAACAATTGATGATGCACCAGCCTGTTAAAAAACAACGGTAATATACCGCTAAAAATACCAACTACTTGGTATTGAATTTTCACGCGATAGATAGCACCTTAGTTTAATTATGAGCGAACCCATTAAAATTCAGGTATCCATCTTTTGCGAGCCTTGCATTATCTGCGGCAGCAGGCCTGTAATTGCACAGGCTAAAGGTAAATTTATTGTAAGATGCGGCGCCAACCCAAATCATTATCAAACGCCGCCCGGAATGGTGGATATAGCCAATTGGAATAAACATAACCGCCGGGAGCCTGGTTTTACCCCAAATATAGGGCATCTTAAACAAGGCTGATCACTTAAAATAACGAGTTACCACATAGCCGATGGCTTCCTTTATATAGGTCCCCCAACCTGCTAAAGCACCTGCATTAGGTAGGAAATCATCGGCAGATACCGAAAACCTGCGGCTGGAAAAATTGCAGGGGTATGCAACCACGTCAACTCCCTGTTTTTTAAATATCATCAGGGAACGGCGCATATGGAATGCCGAGGTAACCAGTAAATATGGTGCTTTAAGTTTATGTTGCCGCAAGAGTTCTTTTGAAAAAGCGGCATTTTCAATGGTATTCCGAGATTTCGGTTCGCTTAGTACGCAACTGTCCGCAACCTGCATTTCCCTGAGTTGCTCCCTTACCCAATCAGCCTCCCTAAAACCCGATGGCCTCAAAAGCCCGTTTCCTCCTGTGATAAGAAGACGGCTGACTTTACCTGTTTTTTGCAAACGAACACCCTGGATAAACCTATCTGCAGCAGAGTTAAAGAAACCGCCGCCATTGCCATCATCCGAGCTAAAACCACCCAGCACTATAGCACAGGTATACTTTTTATCGGCTGGTACAGTAATCTCCCTGATATCCCAACACCAGCTAACCAGGTTAAGTAACAATGAATTAGAGAAAATATAAAGCACAGTAATACCTGCAAGCAAAAATTTCCGTTTACGTTTTACGTTCTTTGAAAAAAGGGCGATCAATAAAAATGCGAATACCCATAGAAGCAAATTCATTAAAAACGAAAGAACTTTTGAAAAAATAAAAAACATATGGCGGTTATGGTGTTTAAGTACTTCAAATATAGAAGCTTTTATTGGGCGAAGTAACAAACTGGCATTATCATTGTCATATATCAAAAAAGAAAAATAAATTATGGGCTTTATCAAAACTCTTGCTATAGGTGCTGCAGTTGCTTACGGAATAAATTACGTAACCAAAAAAGGACCCGACGGTAAATCAATTATCGATAACCTGGTTGACAACGCCCCCGAATGGGCAGATCGCGCTAAAAAATACGGCGAACTTACTTTGGAACAAATTGCCGTACGCACTCAAAATTTCAGGGATAATAACAGGCGTTAATACGTCCTGCCTGGTACTTTTTCCAATAATGTTTGGAGGATGATACAGAAGTTATTATTCGACTATAACAATGACATGCCTTTGGAATAACGTAATACATACTAAACGGAGCTGATTAATATGTTTAGGCACAGTTGTCATCATCTCTCATAACGACGTGATTGTAAACTATTGATTGGCAGATTTATTTAGAATCATATTATATGCATGGGCGTTGCCTGCGGCCCGGGCTTTTCGTTACAAGTCCTCGCCTTCCAACGCCCCAGCCTCCGCACACTGTGGGCTTTACACTGCAATCCCTAACGCTCCCCCCGCACACACTTCAGCACAATATCATATAATCCTCCAATCCTATAAATCAAGGTTCCTTACCAGCCATTGCTCACGATACTGCTTTGGCGTTACTCCTTCAAAACGCTTAAAAAACTTGGTAAAGTTTGACGGGTCGAAAGTAAGCCGGTTAGCTATTTCGGCTACACTTACTGTATTTTCCTGAAGCATGGCTTTTGCAATTTCCATGATCTTTTCTTCGAAAAAGAAACAGGGATGTTTACCTGTGGTGAGTTTAATAGTATTGCTCAAATGGGTAGGATGGATATGCATTTCATCAGCAAAATCACGGATCTCGTACATGTCCAATACTCGGTTGTTCAGCACATCGTCAAGATGCCTATCAATAGCTTTTAAATAGTCGGCAGTAATTTCATGCTGACGGGCCAGTATTTTTTTCGGAACAGTGAGCGTCGTTTCCATCATACAAAACTAAGCAAACAGATCGGGCTTAAACAATGGTGCCACCCGCTTTTTAGATGCCTGCTCATAGGCATATCCCAATTTAATGATATCACCCTCTTTATAAGCCGTACTAAAAAACGATAACCCCACCGGTAAGTCATGCGCCAGGCCCATGGGTACGGTAATGTGCGGATAACCAGCCATAGCTGCAGGCCCCGAAAAACCGAAACCATTATCATAATCGCCATTTACCAGGTCGATGCAAACTGCCGGGCCGTTGGTAGTACCTATAATTGCATCAAGCTTATATTTGGCCAGCATATCGTCGATAACTTTACGGGTACCTGTATTGGTTTGCTTAACTGCGTCAAGATACTCCTTACTGTTCAGGTCGCCTTTGGCTTGAGCTAACTCCATGGTTTCCTGTTTAAAAAAAGGCATAGCTTTGGCCTCATTTTGTTTGTTAAAAGCAATTACATCGGCCAGGGTTTTTATTTTGCTGTTGGCGTTGCCAAAGTATTGATTAAGGCCGTCTTTAAATTCATAAAGCAGCACGGTAAATTCATTTTTGCCTATGGTTTTTAGCTCCTTGTTTAATTCTATCTCCACCACTTCGGCACCTTTACTTTTCAGGATTTTGATGGCATCCTGTAATAATGCCACAACGGTTGGGTTATCATTAAGCGCAGATTTCTCAATCCCCAGGCGCTTACCCTGTAAACCATTAGCGTCTAAAAATTTGGTATAATCCGCCTCGATCCTGCCTTTACTACCAAGTGTTGCCAGGTCGAGCGTATCAATACCGGTAAGCGCTCCAAGCAGTATGGCGGCGTCCTTAACCGTACGCGCCATTGGTCCGGCCGTATCCTGCGTTTTGGAAATGGGGATTATGCCCGACCGGCTCCATAATCCCACAGTTGGCTTAATGCCCACCAGGCCGTTAACCGATGCCGGCGACACTATTGAGCCGTTGGTTTCTGTACCGATACCAATAACGCAAAGATTGGCTGCTACAGCCGTTCCGGTACCGGCGCTTGAACCGCTGGGGTTCCTGTCTAAAATATAAGGGCATTTGGTTTGCCCTCCCCTACTGCTCCAGGCACTTGTCGAACGCGTGGAGCGAAAGTTTGCCCACTCGCTTAAATTAGTTTTGCCCAATATCACCGCTCCCGCCTCGCGGAGCTTATGTACAATGAAGGCGTCCTGTTTAGCAAAATTATCGGCTAATGCCAATGAACCCGCTGTGGTATGCATATTATCGCCGGTGTTAATATTATCCTTGATCAGCACTGGTATGCCGTGCAGCGGACCGCGTACTTTCCCCTTTTCACGTTCACGATCCATTGCATCGGCCATATTCAGGGCATCTTTATTAAGCTCGATAACCGAGTTAAGCATAATTCCTTTTTTATCTATCTGATCAATGCGTTTCAGGTACAGCTCGGTAATCAGCCTTGAAGTAAACTGCTTGCTCTGCATTTTTTGCTGCAGATCGGCAATGGTTATTTCGCTCAGTTCAAATATATCGTCCTTACTGTTATCGGCAGCGGCAGTTTCATCAGCTTTATTTTCGGCAGATGGCTGATTGCAGGATGCCGCTACTAAAGTAGATATCGTTAACCCGGCTAATGAACCGGTTTTGAGGAAATTTCTTCTGTGCATAACTGTTTAAATAAAAGGCATTACAAGTAACAAAATATTTAACTACTTTGAAAGGTGCGGGAGGTGCAGATAGTTAAATGTTACAAAGGAAGATATGCCAATCTAAAATAAACGAAGTCGTGCTGAACTTGTTTCAGCACCCCAACTGCTTAGTTTAAACCATGCAGGTTCGCCGTGCAAATGGGATCCCGAAATAAATTCGGGATGATGTCTTTTCTATTTAGATATCATCCCCGATATCACATTAATACTCAAGGCGACAATAGCTGTATTAAATGCAAAAGAAATCAACCCGTGCAGCCAGGCCAGCCTGCGGATAGACCGGGCGGAAATCTCCACGTCAGATACCTGGAACGTCATGCCTACAACAAATGAGAAATATACAAAATCGAGGTAATCAGGTTCTTTTTCATTACCGGGGAATTCAAGACCGCCGAGATGTTTGAGTTTTTTATCATCATCGGGATCTGTAGTATAATACATATGGGCATAACGCAAGGAGAATATAGTGTGTACCAGCCACCATGAAACAATAACCGATGCCATGGCCAATAAAACCCGCGCCGTCACAACCGCATCCGATTGGTTTTTTGTGGATAACAACAGGAACATTATGGCCAGTAAACTCATCAGCGATGATACTATCACAAACAAAAATATCAGCGTGCGGCTTGAGTCTTCGATACTGGCTATTTTACGGATTTCGGCGGGGTTAGCCGTCAGAATAATGATCCAATCCATAATAATGACGCATAAACCAAATGCTATCCAGGTTACTAATGCCACCGTTGGTGCCGAAAAATGGGCCCAGGAGAAAAACAGTGTTATTGCTGCGGCCCCTAACGAGATCAGGAGGCGGTGATGGGCATCAAGACTAAAAAAGACTTTGTTTTTTGGTTTGGCTTTTTGAGGCATACAATTTAAGCTACACCATAAATATGATAATGTTTGATGTAGAATAAATGAAGATACTAAAAATCATCTTCCTCAACAATCCGGGCCACACGGCCTACCTGCCCGTCATCCAACTGCACTTTTATTCCGCGCGAATGGTAAGCCGCGCTGGTTAGCAGTCTTTTTACAAAGCCGCGGGTAAGCGTACCGGTGCGCTGATCCTTTTTAAGTATAATGTCAACCTCAAGACCTGGGTATATATCGCTTCTGTTTTGTCCATTCATGACCGTTGATTTATTTGATTACGTTGATTTCGCTGATTTTTCTTTTTGATTTTGTCTGATTGATTTGATTTCACCGATTGATTAGATCGACAATAGTCTTATCGAAAAAACCAGGCAAATATCAATTTTTCGCAAGATAATCGGCTATAAAAGTTTTAACACGTTCTTCGTTGCCATTGTCAAAGCCATCAATTTTTTTAACAATCACATTTTTGTTGTTTACAAGGTATACTTGTGGGATAAAGCCTAAATTGTATTTTGCCTGAGCCTTTGCATATTCTTGTTGAGGTATGATTAGTTGCTGCCATGGCATATTTTCTTTTTTCAGTGCCTGTAGCCAATTCTCTTTTTTCGCATCTAATGATACACTTACAAATCTCACATCATCTTTACTAAACTGCTCTGTTATTCTTCTTAATGATGGAATTTCCCGCTTGCATGGCCCGCACCAGCTTGCCCAGAATATCACCATGTTCAACTTTTTTGTATTATCTATCAGGGTAACCGGTTTTGCTTCCTGATCGGCGAAAATACTATTGACGAATTGATTTTGGTTTAAAGGTTGATTATCTATAAATAGTTTAAGCCGTCTGCCATAATATGATGATTTTGCTTCATTGCCAAACATGGCGTAGAAGCTTTTCAACTCTTTGTGATTAAAGTAAAATCTAAGATTATTAAATGCATATAAAGTCCAATATGCGTCAGGCGCCCGCTTAATTATTCTTTCGATCCGTGCTGCCTGTTTATTTCTAACGGCGCCGTCTTCGCTCATCTGAATGAAAGGTAAGGTGATATTCCTGAGATAAAAATCGGTCTGCGTACCACCATTCAGCACAGCGCCTGTATTTTTAGAAAAATCGCCGGTTATGGTTGTCAATCCTGGCCCCAAAACGAAATCAGTATACCTGGAGTGGTTCTTTGCGGGCTCATAAGGGTTAGCAACAGCTATAGGTTTCCTGATCCCTTTTTCATCCAGGTAACTTATAGAAACAAGATTAGCAAAAAAAGCAGTATCCGACTGAAAGTTAAATTCAAATTTCCCATCTGTAACTTTAGCGGAATCTGAAGGCCGGACCATCTGTGGAAAAACGGGCTTATAATAAACCCACTTACTTTTAAAGCCCCGTATGTCGCCTTTGATAGTTACACCGTTATTGCGTTTACACGAAAATAAGCTAATAAGTATCAACAGAATGAGGTAATAAGGCTTCTTCATAGGTTTAGTATCAGGAATTTAAGAGTTTCCCGCTACTAAGATAACTATTCAACCAGTCCTTTTATTGCCTGCTCTACTTTTCCGAAATCAAAATTATTGATCAGCCTATCAAATGAGGCAGCTATCTGCTCATTACCCAGATTACCGATGCTGCCTTCATGAGTATGGTTCACCGTTTTATCAGGATTAAAATTACCGGCCTCTATAGCTAAACCAACTTGTTTGTAAGCATCGCGGAAGGGTGTGCCGCTTAATGTTAAACGGTTTACTTCTTCAACACTAAACAGGTAAGCATATTTGGCATCGTCGAGGATATCTGTCTTTACTGTGATATTTTGCAACATAAAAGTTGCCATTTGAAGGCAATGTTTCAGGTCGGCAAAAGCAGGGAATAACAACTCTTTCAATAATTGCAGCTCACGGTGATAACCCGATGGCAGGTTAGTGGTCATCATGGCTACATCAGTAGGCAGGGCTTGCAGGCGGTTACATTTGCCTCGCATAATTTCCCAAACATCGGGGTTCTTTTTATGCGGCATGATGCTGCTGCCGGTAGTTAATGCGTCCGGATAACTTACAAACGAGAAATTTTGGCTCAGGTACAAGGTTTGATCCATGGCCATTTTAGCCAGCGTTGCTGCAATAGTTGATATGGCCTGTGCAATGATCCGCTCGGTTTTGCCGCGCCCCATTTGCGCGTAAACAACGTTATAATTCAGGTTGTCAAAACCTAAAAGCTGTGTGGTTAAGGTACGGTTAAGCGGAAATGACGAGCCATAACCGGCGGCCGAGCCCAGCGGGTTTTTATTGGTGATACGGTAAGCCGCTAAAACCAGTTCAAGGTCATCAACCAGGCTTTCGGCGTAAGCGCCAAACCACAAGCCGAATGATGACGGCATAGCCACCTGTAAATGGGTATAACCTGGCAATAAAACATCCTTGTATTTATCACTTAATTCGATAAGCAGGCGAAACAGTGTTTCAGTGCTTTCAACTACTTCCTGCAACTGGCTGCGGAAAAATAGTTTCAAGTCAACCAAAACCTGGTCGTTACGTGAACGGCCGCTATGGATCTTTTTGCCGGCATCGCCTATCCGCTGGGTCAATAGTAACTCAACCTGCGAGTGCACGTCCTCAACATGCTCATCTATTTTGAAACCGCCTTTGGCAATATCTGCATAAATGTTTTTCAACTCGCGCTGAACAAGCTCCAGATCGGTGTCGTCCATTAGCCCAACGCTTTGTAGCATGTGGGTATGGGCCAGTGACCCCAAAACATCAAACGCCGCCATTTGCTCATCAAATTCGCGGTCGCGGCCAACAGTAAAGTTTTCAACCAGTTCGTTAACGTTGGTAGTTTTTTGCCATAGCTTGCTCATGGTGCAAATGTATAAAAATGAGAACTGTCTTATTTTGTCTGAACTCGAATTTATTGAATTAAATGAATTTATTGAATTTGCTCAGCATTCTGTTAGTTCCTTAATCGCATAAATTCGAGTTCAGAAAAAAATCAGCGTAATCAACGTAATCAGAAAAAATCAATGGTCAAAATCCAGGTTCAGACAGTTCAGGATGCCAATCCCAATTCATCCAATTAACATTGTTGATTGTGACAACATACCATAGTCTTTGGCCAATAACGTACAAACCGCTATCTTAACCACATGAAACACCCTCTATGTAAGCCATTGCTCTGCATTGCCTTATCATTTTGCTTTTATTCGGTAACACAAGCTCAAACGCCTGGGGCTACAGGTCTTAAAAGTGAATATCTTGTAAACCCGATAGGTATCGATAATACACATCCCCGTTTAACCTGGTTAATGAATGATAAAGCGCAGGGAGCCGCTCAAAGTGCCTATCAACTCTATGTGGGGACTGATTCTATTGTGGTTTCGGCGGGTAAAGGCAACGCGTGGACTACCCCTAAAATTGCTTCATCAAACAGCCTTGCCATTTATAGTGGCCAGCAACTAAAACCTTTTACTAAATATTACTGGAAAGTTCAGCTCTGGGATAAGGCTGGTAAAAAACTCGCTGCAGCGCCGGTAGCCAGTTTTGAAACCGGCATTATGGGCATGCAAAACTGGCAGGGTTCATGGATCAGCGATAATAAAGGGATAGCAGTAAATCCCGCCCCCTATTTTCGCAATACATTTAAGGTAGCTAAACCAATCCGCTCAGCAAGGGCTTATATCGCGGTTGCTGGCTTATATGAACTTTATCTCAACGGCAAAAAGATCGGCAATCATCGCCTCGATCCTATGTATACCCGGTTCGACAGGCGCACACTCTACGTTTCGTACGATGTTACAGCTCAGTTGCAAAGCGGCAAAAATGCTGTGGGTGTGTTGTTAGGTAATGGTTGGTACAATCACCAAAGTACTGCGGTTTGGTTTTTTCACCAGGCGCCATGGCGTGGTCGCCCGGCGTTTTGCATGGACCTACGCATAACCTATACCGATGGCACAGTTGAAACCATAAAATCCGGCACCGACTGGAAAACGTCGCTTAGTCCTATTGTTTTCAACAGCATTTATACTGCCGAGCATTACGACGGCCGGTTAGAACAACCGGGCTGGAACACTGCTAATTTTGACGACAGCAAATGGAAACCGGTGATTAACCGTTCTGCCCCGTCCATGAACATTGTATCGCAAGCTATGCAGCCTATCCGTGCGGTTGATACCATCAGCACCAAAAGCGTTACCAAAATTGACAGCGATGTTTCGGTGTTTGACGTGGGCCGAAATATTTCGGGCGTGAGTCAAATCACTGTTAAAGGAGACTCGGGCACCGTGATCCGCCTTAAACATGCAGAAAGGTTAAACAAAAACGGCCATGTTGATCAATCGAACATTGATCTGCATTACCGCCCAACTGATGATAAAGACCCCTTCCAAACCGATATTTTCATTTTAGGCGGCAAAGGTGAAGAAACATTTTCACCTCGCTTTAATTATAAGGGATTTCAATATATTGAGGTAAGCAGCAGTAAACCTATCCAGATTGGCAAAGAAAATATCAAGGCATTTTTTATGCACAGCGATGTGGAGCCTATTGGTACGGTAAAAGCATCAAACCCAACCATTAACCAAATCTGGGTGGCTACCAACAATAGCTACCTCAGCAACCTGTTCGGCTATCCTACTGATTGTCCTCAGCGCGAAAAAAACGGTTGGACAGGCGATGCCCATATTGCCAGCGAGACAGGTTTGTATAACTTTGACGGAATAACTGTTTACGAAAAATGGCTGGCCGACCACCGCGACGAGCAGCAGCCAAACGGCGTGTTACCGTCCATTATCCCAACCGGAGGCTGGGGCTATGAATGGGGTAACGGGCCCGACTGGACCAGCACCATCGCCATTATCCCTTACAATATTTATTTGTTTTATGGCGATAGCAAACTACTGGCCGATAACTATACAGCTATTGAAAAATACGTAAACCATATTGACGAGCTTTACCCAACCGGCCTGACCAGCTGGGGCCTTGGCGACTGGGTGCCGGTAAAATCGGTTTCGCCGGTTGAACTCACTTCATCGGTTTATTATTATACCGATGCCCGCATATTGGCCAAAGCAGCCAAAATACTGGGCAAACAAGCCGATTACATAAGATACTCGGCGTTGGCTGGTAAGATCAAAAATGCCATTAACGCAAAATACTTAAACACTGCAACCGGCATTTATGGCAAAGGCCTGCAAACAGAACTAAGCGTGCCACTTTACTGGGGTGTAGTTCCCGAAAATATGAAGAGCAAAGTTGCTGCCAACCTGGCTAAGCGCGTTGAAACCGATAATTTCCATTTGGATGTGGGCATTTTGGGTGCCAAAGCCATATTGAGCGCCTTGAGCGATAACGGCTACCCGGATGTAGCTTACAAAATAGCATCGCAGGAAACTTTCCCGTCATGGGGCTGGTGGATGGTTAACGGCGCTACCACCCTGTATGAAAACTGGCAGATAGATGCTAAATCCGATATCTCCCTTAACCACATCATGTTTGGCGAAATTGGCGCATGGCTGTACAAAGGCATTGCAGGCATCCACCCTGATCCGGAGCATCCGGGCTTTAAAAACGTGCTGCTCCAACCCCATTTTGTACCGGGTTTAAATGAGTTTGCTGCAACGCATAAAGGGCCTTATGGTAACATCGTTTCATCATGGCAGCGTACTGGCAGCGGTGTAACTTATAAAGTTACTGTGCCTGCAAACTCAACCGCGACAATTACCTTCCCGGCCGGTAAAGTTTATGCCAGCGGCAAAGCGATTGCCACCACAGGAGTGTACAAGATAGCTGCTGGCAGCTATGTATTCGAAGTAAAGTAATGGAGTTTCAAATGCCATAGTATTTTCATATTTCAATATCTGCGCATATCAAATGACCATTTACTGACAGGCCGGGGCAACCCCGGCCTGTTTTTGTATATAAATTTGCCATACCTTATTTACAATCACTGATACCATGCACAGGATATTTTCTATTGTATTTTTATTATTTGTTACAAAATTTGCCGTTGCAGGCCCGGAAGAGCCATGGTCATTAAGCACCGATAAGGAAGGCATCAGGGTTTATACCCGCCACATCCCCGATTCAAAAATCAAAGCCATTAAAGTAGAATGCACATTTAACGCAACTGCTGCTCAGTTGGTAGCTGTGCTTATGGACATTAAAACCTGCAGCGAGTGGGTTTATCACACCAAATCGGCTACCATTATTAAGCAGGTGTCGCCATCGGATATTTATTATTACTCGGAGGTAAACATACCCTGGCCGGTGCATAACCGCGATTTCGTAGCGCATTTAAAGGTTACACAAGATCCTAAAACCAAAGTGGTTACTATTGACGCTCCAGTTATCTCTAACATGGTACCCGCGAAAGATGGCATTGTAAGGGTGGAAAATTCAACCGGCAAGTGGATTATTACTCCTGTTGATAGCTCCCATGTAAGTATTGTGTACACCCTGCACCTTGACCCCGGAGGTTCGGTACCTGCATGGCTTATTAACATGTTTGCCGCACAAGGCCCTACCGAAAGTTTCAAAGGTTTAAAAAAACAATTGCAGAAACCGGCTTATAAGGATGTGAAGCTGGCATATGTGCAGTAGCCCCCCAGCCCCCTAAAGGGGGAGCGTTTAGCAACGAATTTATAATTGAAAACAAATTTCGCGTTAAGGATTGCAGCGGATACCGGCCAATGCGTATAAGGCCTGCAGGCGTATGAGCGGAAAGCCTGGCCGGAGGCAACGCCCATATTCTGAACCGGGATTTTTAGGATTAGAGGATTTATGGGATTTTACTTTTTGTCAAACTTGAATTAAGCGAATTAAAGAATTTATTGAATTTAGCTGTCAGTTCCTCAATTCTGGTTCAGATAGAATTTTCAATTTCCTAAAATTATTTCCCGAAATTGATTAAGGGATACAACATTGAGTTCGGGAAAGTCAAGCCCCTTCAAAACATCAAAATGTTTATCGTTCGTAACAATGTAATCTGCATTTCCTGCTATTGCTAAGTCTACAAATTTATTGTCGTCTGGGTCATTTGTTATCAAATTCCACTTAAAATAGGCTTCTGTATAGATAACATTCTGAGCAACACTCAATAGATTTAGCATAAGCTCCGCGGTTTGAGTGGAATAATACGAAGAAAGCAATTCATTATACTCCGTAAGTACTTCATTGCTGATAAGCCATTCAAATTTGAGATCTTTAAATGCTTTGTACAGCCAATAATGGGAACTTTGGGAAGGGATAGAGGCGAGAAGACAATTTGTATCGATAACTGCCCTCATTAGCTATCCGCATTGAGCATTTTATCAAAATCTTGTTGGGTATACCCTTTTTCCGAAACTGTTTTATTCACTTCTTCTTCTAATTTGTCGGCGTAATAATCAGTCAATAGCTTTTTTAATTCCAGCGTCTCTTTTTCAGACATTGGGCGATTGAATAACCTTAACAAGCTTACCTGTATAGGATTAAGTTCGGTATGAGATTTCTGAGCTATTGCCATTGTAATAATCTTTACCTAACAAATTTACCTAATTTATCGCATAACATCAAAACCATGTCTATCCTCCCTTTTCTGCAAATAAAAGTCAACATTTTGCAAATAAAATTGAAAACTCGTGTCACACTTAGCTGTACTTTCGATGTTAGTATATAACCGTTTGATTTGCCGGCAAGATACCAGGGGATAGTTGTGCAAATGATAAACGCTAATATTGCTTTAACCAATAAAGTAAACGTGTAAACGATGAGAGTTGCCTTGTTTGTTCCTTGCTATGTTGACCAGTTTTACCCCAAAGCGGCCATTGCCACGCTGGAGTTACTGGAAAAACTTGGCTGTGAAGTCCACTACCCTAAAAATCAAACCTGCTGCGGACAGCCGATGGCCAATTCGGGCTATGAGCATTTAACCGGCGGTTGCAATAATTTATTTGTCGATAATTTTTCGGGGTACGATTATATCGTTTGTCCTTCGGGGAGCTGTACCCTGCACATCAAAGAGCATTTACATGCTGATGGAAAAGAGGACCAGGCAACAGAGATCCGCAAAAAGATTTATGAGCTTACCGAGTTTTTGGTTGATGTATTACGGGTAAAACAACTCTCAGCCAGCTTTCCTTACCGGGTTGGATTGCACCAAAGCTGCCATGGATTACGCGGATTGCGCATAGCCCAAATGAGTGAATTAGTGGCCGAACCTTTCAGCAAACCGGCACAACTACTTGATATGGTGAATGGCCTGGAACTGGTACCATTAAGCCGCCAGGACGATTGCTGCGGTTTCGGCGGTACATTTTGCGTGGTTGAGGAAGCTGTATCGGCCAAAATGGGTAAAGACCGGGTGGCAGATCACATATCGCACGGCGCGCAATACATCACCTCGGCCGATCTTTCGTGTCTTATGCACCTCGAAGGCATTTTACGCCGTCAAAACAGCGATGTTAAAGTAATTCACGTAGCCGAAATTTTAAACCACAGCATGTAATGAGTACCGCTACTACCAAAGACCACCCGCATTTAGCTGCCGAATTTAATCGCGACGAGCCACGTGTAAACTGGCACGACGAAACCCTGTGGTGGGTACGCGCTAAAAGAGATATTGCTGCGCATAAACTCCCTGAATGGGAATTGCTGCGCGAAACGGCATCCCAAATAAAATTTAACGTACTCTCAAACCTGAGCACCTACCTGGAGCAGTTTGAGGCCAACGCCATTAAAAATGGCATTATTGTACACTGGGCGGCCGACGCCACAGAACATAACCACATTGTACACAGCCTGCTTGAGCAAAAGGGCATTACCAAAATGGTTAAAAGCAAATCGATGCTTACCGAGGAATGCCATTTAAATGAATACCTGAAAGAACAGGGCATCGACGTAATTGACTCCGACCTTGGCGAGCGTATTGTACAGTTGGCCAATGAACCGCCAAGCCATATTGTGCTGCCTTGTATCCACAAAAAAAAGGAAGAGATAGGTGATATTTTCCACGAACATTTAGGTTCGGCAAAAGGCGAATCGGATCCTAAAATATTGACGGAAACTGCCCGCCAACACCTGCGCGAAGTATTTTTAACCCGTCGCGCAGCTCTTACCGGCGTTAATTTTGCTATTGCCGAAACAGGCGAGTTCGTGATCTGTACCAACGAGGGTAACGCCGACATGGGGGCGCATTTGGCCGAGATCCATATCGCCTCGATGGGCATTGAAAAAATCATCCCTGAAAGAAAACACCTTGGTGTGTTTCTACGCCTGCTTACCCGTAGCGCTACGGGGCAGCCTATTACTACCTACTCAAGCCATTTCAGCAAACCGCAGGATGGCACTGAAATTCATATTATTATTGTTGATAACGGGCGCTGTATTCAGCTGGGGCGCGAGGAGTTCCGCAACTCATTGAAATGTATTCGCTGCGGAGCTTGTATGAATACCTGCCCGGTTTATCGCAAAAGTGGTGGTCACAGCTACCATACCGCCGTTGCCGGACCGATAGGCTCTATCCTCGCCCCTAACCTCGACATGAAAAAATATGCCGACCTGCCCTTTGCCTCTACCCTCTGCGGTTCGTGCAGCAACGTGTGCCCGGTTAAGATAGATATTCATGACCAATTGTATAAATGGCGGCAGGTGATTGTGAAGGAAGGATATTCGCCCAAAGCAAAAACTATAGCCATGAAAGCTATGGCGTTAACGTTGGCCTCACCAACCCTGTACCGTATGGGCGGAAAAACCGGTCGACTGGTGTTTAAATATGCCCCATTTGCGGTAAATAATAAATTAAATCCCTGGTACAACCAACGCGAAATGCCAAAAGCACCCGATGAATCGTTTGGCGAATGGTATGCCAAAAGGAAAGGAGCAAAAAACTCATGAGCCGAGAAAAAATATTAGCTGCTGTAAAATTTAATCAGCCCGCTGCTATGCCGCTGCCAGATATGGAAGTGCTGAATACGTTAACCGATGTCAGAACTGATCTGGTGTCAAAATACAAAACCATAGCTACAGCAGGCGGAAGCTTTGTTTACGAGGTTAGTGGCTTTGATGAGATCAAAACCATCATCAACAATGATTTTAAACCCGGTGTAAAAATCATATCTGCCCTTAACGAACTGAGCGATTACATTTATGCCGAAAACGTGAAACACGAAGACGGCCACAACTTTGCCGATGTGGAGCTAACCGTACTTAGTACTAAACTTGGTGTTGCCGAAAACGGGGCCCTCTGGCTTACTGAAAAGGATATGGGAAGCCGCGTATTACCTTTTATAGCACAGCATTTGGCGGTAGTGATTAGCAAAGATGATTTTGTACCTACCATGGCGCAGGCTTATCAAACCATTAGCGATGCCGATTATGGCTATGGTTCGTTTATCTCCGGCCCTTCAAAAACGGCAGATATTGAGCAGTCCTTAGTTATCGGAGCGCATGGGCCAAGGAGTTTATCGGTGTTTATAGTTTCGTAAAGATCTTTTAAAAACAACGTCATTCCTGTATGAAGTAATCCCCTACTTACAGAACCGCCCTGTACTGTTTGGGATTGCTTCGTACCTCGCAATGACGCTTTTTCATTTGCATCACCCCCACTCCCTTATCTCGCGCTCGTTTGTAACGAGTGTGTAAGATGGGTTTGCGTTTGTAACGCAACTGGCGATGCAATCGCCAAACCATTTTAAGCACTCGTTACAAACGAGCGCAAGAACGTAACTTACTAAGCCCCTCTTATTCCTAAAAATCAACAATTTACAACAATGACAAATGGATGATACAAAAATATACCGATTGGTATATTTTTGTACTGTCAAAACTAAATGACACACAACAACATGAAAACTTCACAAAATACAGTATTGATAACCGGCGGCAGTGCCGGTATAGGTTTTGAAATTGCAAAACAACTATCAGCTAAAAATAACCACGTAATCATTATTGGCCGCAACCAGGATCGCTTGGACAAAGCAGCCGCTCAATTACAAAATGTAACAGCAATTAAAGCAGATATATCAAATGCAGAAGATGTGGAAGCATTAACCGCAAAAGTGAAAAAAGATTTCCCTCAGCTAAATGTGGTGATCAACAATGCTGGTGCAGCTTCAATTAACGATCTGCTCACTACGCCCAACGTTTTTGAAAACGCACAAACTGAAATGTTTACCAACTATATTTCAGTAATCCGCCTTAACGAGAAACTGCTTCCGGTTTTACAGCAGCAAAGCGAAGCGGCTATCGTAAACGTATCATCAATAGTTGCTTTTTTGCCTGGCAAACAAACTGCTACCTACTCCGCAACTAAAGCAGCCCTGCACTCATACACCATATCATTACGTGCCGCTTTAGAAGATACCAACATTAAAGTATTTGAGCTGATGCCCCCACTGGTTGATACCGAATTTTCGGCAGAGATTGGTGGTCATAACGGTATCCCGGCTTCTCAAGTTGCTGATGAATTTGTAGCCGGTTTTGAAACCAATAACTTTGAGATCCGCGTTGGTGGTACCGAACCATTCTACCGTTTGTTTCTGTCAAACCCAGACGAAGCTTTAAAAGCCCTTCACCAGAGATAATTCTCTGGTTTTTATTTTTTATCCTAAAAAATACCGATTGGTATTTTTTAGGATAATTGTAGTTCCAAAACTCATACTTCAATGAAAAAAAGCATTCTCATCATTACCGTAATAGCCGCAGCTATCATGGAATTGATTGACACCTCCATAGTAAATGTCGCCCTCTCGCACATGAGCGGTAACCTTGGCGCCACGCTCGAAGATACTTCCTGGGTTATTACAGCTTATGCCATTGCCAACATCATCGTAATCCCGATGACCAGCTTTTTAACCACCAAGCTTGGCCGGCGTAATTATTATATCGGGTCTATCATCGCGTTCACTTTCTTTTCGGCCATGTGCGGGCTCGCGTCAAACATATGGACACTGGTCGCCTTCCGCTTTTTGCAGGGCATCGGCGGCGGCGCGCTGTTATCAGTATCTCAGGCTATTGTATTTGAGGTTTACGGCAAGGAACGCGTAAGCATAGCCAGCGCGCTATTTGGTGTAGGTGTATTTTTAGGCCCGACCATTGGGCCTACTCTGGGTGGGTTCATTACCGAAAATTATAGTTGGCCATGGATCTTTTACATCAACATCCCTATCGGTATTGCTGTAACTATATCCAGTTTATTACTGGTCACCGAACCGGAGATCAAAGCCAAAGTAAAAAGTGTAGACTGGTGGGGCATCCTACTTCTCGTCATCGGCATAGGCTCCCTCCAAACCGTATTGGAACGCGGCGAAACGGACGACTGGTTTTCGGCAGGTTATATCATCGTGCTTACTATAATAGCTGTCATCAGTCTCAGTACTTTCATTTGGTGGGAGCTGACAACGCCTAACCCTGTTATTGATCTTAGGGTGTTGCGAAGCAAGTCGCTCGCGGTAGCGGCTATACTGACATTTGTAACCGGGTTTGGCCTGTTTACGTCTGTATTCCTCACACCTGTGCTTGCCCAAAGGGTGCTCCTGTTCCCGCCAACAATTACGGGCCTTATTCTGTTGCCCGGCGCGGTACTGGCCATTGTAGGCTTGTTATTTTCGGCCACATTGTTAAAAAAAGGTGTATCTCCGTTGGTCATTATTACTGCGGGGTTCGTTATCTTCATCAGCTTTACCTGGCAAATGTCGCGCATGAACCTGGAGGCAGCGCCTGGTGATTTGGTTGGACCGCTTATTTACCGTGCCATGGGTATTGCCTTATTGACCGTACCCCTTACCGCTTTAGCTGTATCGGGGCTCGAACCTAAAGACATTCCCCAGGGAACGGCATTAAATAATATGATGCGGCAGTTAGGTGGCTCATTTGGCATCGCCGTAATCAATACCTATGTAGCCCAACGTTTCGGATTACACCGCAATGACCTGTTATCTAATATTAATATTTTCAACGATCAAACTACGGCGCGGATAGCCAAGCTTAACAATTATTTCAGCAGCCGGGGCTTTTCATCATTTGAAGCACATAAAAAGGCCATTGCGGTTATTGATAATACCATTAACAGACAATCATTTTTATTAAGTTACCTGGATGCCTACCTATTTTCTGGTTTGATATTTTTACTGGCTATGCCGCTCTTGTTCCTTGTTATCAACCGTAAAAAACAAGCCCGTCCTGTTGTTATCATAAATGACCACTAATTAATACCAATTGGTATATTTGCGTTATGGAAAACGAATTGTCAAAAGCCGAACGTACACGTCAATTCATTATTGAGCGTACCTCACCCGTATTTAATAAAAAGGGGTATGCCGGTACATCCCTTTCCGATCTTACCGAAGCCACCGGCCTCACCAAGGGCAGTATTTACGGTAACTTTAAAAATAAGGAAGAAGTAGCTGCCGAAGTATTTGAATATAACTCGGGCAAAGTGCGCAAACAGATCCAGGAGCGGATTCAGCGGGCCACCAGCTACCATGACAAATTATTGGTTTATGCCCAGGTATACCACAGTTTTACGCGGGGTGATTTTATTCCCGGCGGCTGCCCTATTCTGAATACTGCTGTTGATGCCGACGACACCAACCCATTGCTGAAAGATAAAGCCGCCAGGGCGGTGATCCGTTGGAAAACGGGCATCGAAAACCTCATTAAAGCAGGCATCGATGCAGGCGAGCTTAAGCCGGGCATCAACACTACAGAAACGGCCTTAAGCATGATAGCGCTTATTGAGGGCGGTATCATGATCTCGAAAGTGACAGATTCTCCTGCAAATTTGGATATCGTTTTGGCATCTGTTCATAACCTCGTAGATAACCTGAAGCTGTAAATAATAACAATATCTTAGAGCTACAGGTTGTTACTTGATTGTTACAATAATTGGATATAACTTTGAAAACAAAAGAAACGTTCCCCGCGTTATCTTCTTTACCAATTATTAATTATGTCAAAAAAGATCTTGATCCTCGATGATAGCGAGGATATTTTGGAAGTGATGAAAGAAGCTCTGGAAATGGAGCACTATGAAGTTGAGGTACTGAACTATACTGATGACATATGCAAGGCGGCCCTATCAGCTAACGCCGACCTTGTAATTTTGGATTACATTTTGTTCGGTATAAACGGTGGCGAACTTTGCCACATGCTAAAAACAAACCCGGCCACGGCGCATATCCCGGTGGTGATGGTATCGGCCTACCCGCGTGTGCTGGAATCATTAGGCAGCTATGGTTCCGATGCTTTTATTGCCAAGCCTTTTAATTTGAGCGATGTTATCGACACAGTTAACCATTGCTTTTTGGCAGCCGGCGATGATGTGGCACATATGGATATGGTGTAAAATTTTATCCGGAGGTCGCGTTAAAGAAAAAGTAATATCTCTGCTCGTCGTTGCGAGGTACGAAGCAATCCCAAACTGTACAGGGTCATTTGCATATCACTCTGTCAATCGGGGATTGTTTCGTATATTATAATAGTTATTGATTATTAAGCGTGCTTTTAAATCTGTTTTATAATATGGGCGTTGCCTGCGGCCCGGGCTTTCCGTTACAAGTCCTCGCCTTTCCAGCCCGCAATCCTTATACACGCTACGGGCTTTACACTGCAATCCCTAACGCGGCCCCCCGCACAACATCACTAAAATATATTTATATATCATCACAATTTTTCCGGGCTTACTCACAATGACGATAGTCTTTTATATGATGTAATCTACCTGAACAAATCAAAACTATACTGCGCTATGCTCCAAAACTCATCAAGCGCGATAATTCTTGGTTTAAAGAAAGAGATCAGCGCGGGCCAGTCCTGCTGGTTAAATACACTTACGCCGGGTAGGGTTTTAATAATGCGGCTCACCGTTTTGCCATAGTCATCGGTAGTGTGCAACTGCCAGTTCCATTCCTCATCAAGCTGACTGCTCAGGACATTCTTTAGCTCAACAAACTGATCAAACATCAATTGTTGGATATCAGCATCAGGATGACTCATTTCAATAGCTATAAAGGCAGACTTTTTATCAGCTTCCATTTTAAAGTACAGGTGCTTGATACCAGTTTTATAATTAACCCAGTTAGTGCGCAGGCCATCGGCCGAAAGCTGGGGTTTGAGGTATTGCCCAAACGCTGTCCAGAACGCCTGTTTTAGTTGAGTTGCCTGTTCTTTTGAGTACAATTTACCGGGATTGATGAGGGGCAAAAATAAGGGTTTTAAAATAAACAAATGTAACCGTCATCCTGAACTTGTTTCAGTATCCCATGGGACAGGTCGTCACCATGCCTGCATAAACTTAGCAAGTGGGGTGACTAAACAGGTTCAACCTCCCAATATTTATTAGCTTCGGTATCTTATCTAATAAACCCTATCTTTACCCATACCACACTAATATTTTATGGCAAGCTACCAGGTAAACTGTATTGATAAACCCAAAGCATCAAGCACACATGACCAAATAACCCACATCGGTTATTATGAATCGTTAGACAGGCCAAGAGTAGTGATCTCCGTTGCCGAAGCCATAGCCCGTATCGAAGTCAACAGCCAGGCTTTTTATGTAAGCACCGAGCGGGGCAAAACCTATCTTACTATAGTAAAACCCGAAAACGGCAAAAAACACCTTAAGTCGTTAGCAGATAAGTCGGGTATCGATAACCTGCTAACGCTCGAAGAAGTTTAGGTCGCAGAAGTCAAAACCTTTCACCTTTAACCTTTTTCCTTTCACCTCAAAAACAATCTATTCCTTTTTGTCAACTATGTACGAGGTAATTTTTTTTACCTTGTCATTTTCAAGTTCATATATATCCGCATAGTACATAGCCATGTCTTTGCCATTTTTGTCTTTGCACCGAACAAGGCCGTCGACAGCCGCAGTGTTGCCGTCCACAATAATATGCTCCTTGGTTGATGAAACCATTTTTACATCTTCCATTCCGCCTAAAAATTGCTCCACTTCATTCTTCCCGTTCATAATAGTTACGGATGAGCCTTTCATAGTCCATTTTACGTCGTCGGCAAAAAAACTTAAGATTTTTTCAACGTCATTATTATCAAAAGCGTTGATCACCTGCTGTACAATTTCTTTAGTTGTCATGATAGTATGTTTTTGTTTAGTATAAAGTTAGGGCGTGTACCCGTGGGATGAGAGGGGCAAAAATGACATTATCAGGGTGCTTTGCGACGGTTTCATATTTATTACTTAACTTGCTGAAAACTAACACCAGCCATATCACATGATCAGCAAACAAGCGCAAAACCAAACTCCGTCTTTAATATTAAAACAAATTACCATCATTCACCTCGCTTTGGTTGCCGGGCAGATATTATTTGGTATTGTTGTTTTTGCAATTGGAAAACAACAGCCACTAAACCCTAAAAACGATGCACTGATATATGTGATGCCGGCAATAGCAGTAGGGTGTTTCCTCGTATCTATGCTATTACCTAAAAACATGATAGGCAATATCAAAAACGATCAGCCCCTGCTTGCTAAACTTAAATTGTACCAGGCAGCATTTATTATACGCATGGCCTTATTGGAAGGCCCTTCGTTATTTGGTATAGTATGCTTTTTATTAACCAACAACGTAGTATTTATTTCCATATCGGCTGCGCTTGTTTTATATGCCATATACCAGCGCCCAACACGGCAAAAAATTGAAGATGATTTGAATTTAGGATACGAGGAAAAAGCCGAATTTGAAGGTACAGATAAAGCTTATTAATAACAATTATTTAATAATAAAATCAGCCTATAATGAACACCTATTTTGATCAGGGAACGTACGAGAATGAGATAGATCTTGAAACCAACGCCGATGTTTTGGAAAGAATATATAATGATGGTGTAGAGCCAAAAGATGAACTTCCTATAGAGTTTTTCTTTCTCACTGATACAGAAATAAAAGCAATTAATTTTAAGGAGCACCTTCAACATGCTTTCCCTACCTATCAGGATATTGAAATATCTGACTATGACGGCGATTTTGAGATATCAGGAATAACTACTCCTGTTAAGATGGAACTACAAGCCATTAATAACTGGAACTCGTTGATGTGGGATACTGGCTATAAATTTGATTGCAGGCTTGACGGATGGCAGGTGGGCACATAATTTGTCATTCGTACAATTCGATCAAATTTGGCAAATTTGCTCCTGCTAATTCATACCTGATCTATGTATCCCGAACTCATTAACCATGTTAAAAGATATGTCCAGTTGTCACTGGCCGACGAGGAAACTATTTGCCGGCATTTTGAATTAAAGAAATTTAAAAAGAAAGAGCTCATTTTAGAACCGGGCAAACATTGTGCAGGTAATTATTTTGTACTCAAAGGGCTTGTAAGGCAGTACTTTGTTAACAATAAGCTTAATGAGCAGATCATCCAGTTTGGCCTGGAAAATTGGTGGATTGCAGACCAGGACAGCCTGCTCAACCACCAGCCCTCAACTACCTATATCCAAACCATCGAGGCTTCGGAATTGCTGTTGCTCACCGAAAAAAACCGAGTGGCGCTGTTTGAAGCTGTGCCGCAAATGGAAAGCTATTTCCGCGTCATGATGCAAAAAGCCTTTGTTGCGTCGCAACGGCGTATTGGATATATTTTTAATCAAAACGATGAGGAGCGTTACCGGCATTTCACCAGCCTTTTCCCGGCCTTTGTACAGCGGGTGCCCCAATACATGCTGGCATCTTATTTAGGCTTCACTCCGCAATTTTTAAGCAGGCTCAGGGCTAAAAAAATCTGATTTTCTTAAACTCAGTTCATTTTTTGAGGCCATGTTTATCCCCAATTTTGTATTAACAAAAAAGAAAAAAACATGAATCGCTTAAAAATCAACATCGCCGAACCGGCTGCATACAGGGCCATGTTTGCCCTTGAAAAATACATCGAAAGCACTGAGTTAACCACCCGTCATAAAGACCTGATCAAGATCCGCGCTTCACAAATTAATGGGTGTGCCTACTGCGTGGATATGCACACTGCCGATGCCCGCAAAGCCGGCGAAATAGAGCGTCGTATTTATAACATCAGCGTATGGCACGAATCACCTCTTTTTGATGAGCAGGAACGTGCAATATTAGCCCTTACCGAAGAAGTAACCCTGATCGCCGGCCGCGTATCTGACGAAACCTATAAAAAAGCCGCAGAATTATTTGACGAAAAATACCTGGCACAAGTGATTATGGCTATCATCACCATCAATGCCTGGAACCGCATTGGTGTAACTACCCAACTTCAGCCGCCACTCGATTAATCCTTTTTAATTTTGTTGTTTTGATTTTAAGCCGCCTGTATTACCGGGCGGCTTTCTTGTTAACTTAAAACTAAGCCGATATCCAGGCCATCATCAACGCCACTTCATAAGTACCTAAAACATTGGCCGGATCATTGGCAATAATTTCGTGCACCTGAGCTTCGTCATCAACTGTAAGGATGCCAAGGCCATAAACACCTTTCGGGTCGAAAACCGGGCCAAAGATAAGCACCAGGCCTTCTTTCATTTTCCCTTTCAGATATTCGGAATGAGCTTGCATAATAACGCGTTCGTCATCGGTCATATCGTTAGGAAACGTTGGGCGGTTACCCACCAGCTTTATTACGAAATGCTTTTTCATCCTAATAAATTTAATAATTATTACTGAATGATGTTTAAAGGAATAATTATTGATAGCTATATGTAAATCATTGTCACCTTAAATAATTACTCCTATGACAACAGAAGCAGGTGCAACAGTTGGCAGCGCCAATGACGTGGTGCTTTCCTTCATAAAAGCATTAAACGAAGAAAATTTTGCAGAGGCCCGCAATTGCGTGGCAGACGACTTGAAATTTGTAGGCGTACTTGGCCAGCGCGACGGTGCCGATGCCTATTTTACTGATATGCAGCACATGAAGCTAAAATATGATATTAAACGTGTGTTTAGCGATGGCGATGATGTATGTATCTTTTATGATATTGATATGGACCGCGCCACCATATTCAGCTGCGGGTGGTATCATGTGGTTGATGGTAAGATAAACTCCATCAGGGTAATATTTGATCCGAGGCCATTGTTGTAACCTGGCAGGGCGGTTGAAGACTTACGAAGTTTTAACAACTTCGTAAGTCTGGATTTTGGAAGATGATTACGTTGTATTATGTTAATTACTTCCTTTCCCAATTATCCGTACGGAAAGGCGAAGCTGGTAATCCAACGCCATTGTACAACGTACTTACCGGGTTATTGGCCCAGGCGTACCTTACGGCAACGGGATTTGTAACATCCGGGCTGCTCACAATAACCTTATCACCTTTTATAACTGCGGTAGCCCAATGAAACTTCATATCCTCACCGGCTATGGCAAAACCCTGCATATTGTCGCCTCCCTGTGCTTTTAAACCGCCATCGGTATAATTAAAGCTTAATTCAATTTTATCACCATCAATTTTTTGTGATTTGTACATCGGCCCGGAATAGGACTGTTTTTTATGATAGGTTTTATCAAGTGCGACCAATGCCAGCCTGCGGCCCACTTCCTGTTTATTTTTAGGGTGGATATTATCGGCCTCACCAAGGTCAATAGCTACAGCCATGCCGGTGTTAGGCAGTTCAAGTATTTGGGTTTGGGCTTCTCGTAATTCGGCCCAGCCGGAAGGAACAGGTTCCGTATCACGCTTTTGCCAGTTAGCTAACTGCACAAAATAAAACGGAAAATCGCCCTCGTTCCAAATGGTGCGCCAGCCGTTTATCATGCCCTCAAATAATTCTTTATACTGGCCCGACCTGCCTGTATTGGCTTCGCCCTGGTACCAGATAGCACCACGGATAGCCATTGGAGTAAGCGGATTGATCATCGCATTATACAACACAGCCAAACGGTTCGGGTTATTGACAACAGGTATAGATGGCAGGCTTTTTATATTAAAACCTACTTTATAATCCCAATTACCGGCTAAGGAAATCTTTTCACCCGATACTGATGCCAATTGCATCTCATCGGCGCCATACAGACCGCCACCACCACCGCTGTCAAAAACCCGCACAGTAATCACCGACTCCCCGGCCTTTACCTTTGCAGCAGGAATAATGTAATTGCGCGACTGCGTGTAACCGTCCGTAGCACCTATCTTTTCACCGTTAAAAAATGTTATTTCATTATCATCTATTTTACCCAGGCTAATCTTTACATCCTGCCCGGCCCAGGCTGCAGGAATGGTGATCTTTTTACGGAACCAAACAACGCCATCGAAGTCTCCTAAAGCGCCTTTTTCAAAAAACTGGGGTAGCAGCATGCTCCTCCAGCCGGCAGTATCAGGATTAAACGCGTTATTATTGGTATACCCCCAATCGGCAGCGGTGGCAATCTTGTTCCACTCATCCAATTTTTGTGCAAAGGTTGATGGCGTTTCTGTTTTAGCAGATTCCTGCTGCTGTTTGATCTGTGCACTGAAAACCGGGTTATTAGTTAGCGTGTTTTCATCGCTCCAGGCTTCGATCATGGTGCCTCCCCAGTTTGAGCTAATGAGGCCGATGGGAATTTTAACCTGCTTGTTGATCTCCCTGGCAAAAAAATATGCCACTGACGAAAATTCGCCGATAGTTTGAGGCGAGCATACCTGCCAGCCATTATTAGCCACCTTTAAACTGGTTTGCGGGGTAAGGTTTGTTGCCTGAACAACCTGCAACAAACGAATCTCGGGGTAATTGGCATTAGCTATTTCTTCTTTATAATTGTTCACCTGTCCCCAGCCCGCTACCGGCATTTCCATATTCGACTGGCCCGAGCAAATCCACACCTCTCCTATTAGTACATTATTTAAAACCACCGGGTCGCTGCCGTCGGTTATAGTTACCTGGTACGGCCCTCCGTACGATGGCGTCTTGATCTTCGTTTTCCAGTTACCATCAGCATCGGCAATGGTTGTATAGGTTTTGTTGTTCCATGACGACGTAATGGTTACGGTTTTACCCGCATCCGCCTTGCCCCAAACCCGGGCCATGGTTTTTTGCTGTAAAACCATGTTATCGCTAAAAACACCCGGCATTATCACTTTGGCTAACGCGGCGGTATTGAGCATTACGCTTCCGACTAATATGGACAAACACTTTTTAAGGTTCATTAATTTAGGTTTAATACGGTAATTATTGACGAATTGACTGGCCCTAAGTTAAGTGTAACTGACAAATTAAAAAACGTCCTGGCAACATTTAATAAACAAGTCATTTCTGTAAGGCTATGAAAGCAGCATATCAATGGTCAGTAGGGAATTTGCATTTATAAGTTTCGAAGAATAATGGGAGAAAGCGCCTGGATAAAATAAGCTGGCCCGGAAGGAGAATAAACAATGTGTTATCCCTGGCTAACACATTGTTTTTTTTAACTAAAACTGTATTTTACAATAAAAATACTCATTAAAGAACTATCGGGAATATCGTTAGGCAGCATTAAACGCTGCTGCTATGTTTAAATTATACCGTAAATTTTTCAGCAAAAAACATCGTTAAACCAATCAGCCGGACACCGCCGTTAACATCTTCATATTTTAAGAAGACGACTTTGATAGGGTTATTGTTACAGGATGGGATATTTTTTTCAATATTGATAAGTTTAGGGTTGCTGCAAAACTAAACATTTCGTTAATAAAAAGATTAATTAGCATGTAAAAAAGGTGTTTTTTTTACACGCTAATTAACAAAAGATTAAAATTACAATTCCCGGCACATGCAATTTGGCGGATATAACCGCATCTTTTTACCATTTTAAAGCCCGGCCATCTGAACTATGTTATAGCTTTTAGCTATCCGCTTATAGAATTAATTGATTGTGATTGTTGCTATTAACATCCTACTTTTATAAAACTTAATACCTAACGACGGTTTAAGCAGTCTATTCAATTTATAACTATAATTATGGAAAACGGATCAAATGACATCAGTAAATGCCCGTTTCACAACGGTACAATGAAGCACAATGTTGGCGGCGGCGGTACACGCAACCACAATTGGTGGCCTAACCAGCTAAAGCTTAATATCCTTCGGCAGAACTCTTCACTATCAAACCCTATGGATGAAGATTTTAATTATGCTGAAGCCTTTAAAAGCCTCGACCTTGAAGCTGTAAAAAAAGACCTGCACGCGCTTATGACCGACTCGCAGGATTGGTGGCCGGCAGATTTTGGCCATTATGGCGGCTTGTTTATCCGCATGGCCTGGCACAGTGCCGGCACCTATCGCGTAGGTGATGGCCGCGGAGGTGCCGGAGCAGGTTTGCAACGTTTCGCGCCGCTTAACAGCTGGCCCGATAATGTGAGCCTTGATAAGGCCCGCAGGCTGCTTTGGCCTATTAAGCAAAAGTATGGGCGCAAAATTTCATGGGCCGATCTGATGATCCTTACCGGAAACATAGCACTTGAATCAATGGGTTTTAAAACCTTTGGCTTTGCCGGCGGCCGCGAGGATGCCTGGGAAGCAGATGAATCAGTATACTGGGGCTCAGAAACCACCTGGCTGGGCGGTGATATCCGTTATGCACATGGTTCGCCAGGTGTACAGGAAGGGCATGGTGTATTGGTATCAGATGATGACGCAGACGGTTATATTCACACACGCAATCTCGAAAAACCACTCGCCGCCGTGCAAATGGGTCTGATTTATGTAAATCCTGAAGGCCCGGACGGCAACCCCGATCCCATCATGGCTGCTAAAGATATCCGGGACACATTTGGCCGCATGGCCATGAACGATGAGGAAACCGTTGCATTGATAGCAGGCGGCCACACTTTTGGCAAAACCCACGGTGCCGCGTCGGCGGATAATGTTGGCAAGGAGCCTGAAGCGTCTGACATTGGAGCACAGGGTTTTGGCTGGCACAACAGTTATGGCTCGGGCAAAGGTGCTGATACCATAACCAGCGGCCTTGAAGTAACCTGGACTACAACCCCTACCAAATGGAGCAATAACTTTTTCGAAAACCTGTTTGGCTTTGAATGGGAATTAACCAAAAGCCCGGCCGGCGCGCACCAATGGGTTGCTAAAAACGCCGAAGCTATCATCCCTGATGCTTACGATGCTTCGAAAAAGCGTTTACCAACCATGCTTACTACCGATCTGGCGTTAAGGTTTGACCCTGCCTATGAAAAGGTATCAAGGCGTTTCCTGGAAAACCCGGATCAATTTGCTGATGCTTTTGCACGTGCGTGGTATAAATTAACACACCGCGATATGGGGCCACGGGCGCGTTACCTGGGTGCCGATGTGCCTGAAGAAGTGCTGCTTTGGCAAGATCCTATCCCGGCTGCCAATTATGCCCCGATAGTTGAAAGCGACGTTGTTGCTTTAAAGGGGAAAATACTGGCATCGGGCTTAAGTGTAACTGAACTGGTCTCAACAGCATGGGCTTCTGCTTCTACGTTCCGCGGTACGGATAAACGCGGTGGTATAAATGGCGCCCGCATCCGCCTGGCCCCGCAAAGGTACTGGCAGGTAAACAACCCTACGCAATTGCAAAAAGTACTGAGCGTGCTTGAAGGCATCCAAAATGAGTTTAACGGCGCTCAAACCGATGGCAAAAAAGTTTCACTGGCCGATTTGATCGCGCTGGCAGGAAGTACCGCTATTGAAAAAGCTGCTAAAGATGGCGGGCATGCTATCGCCGTTCCGTTCACTCCGGGCCGTACCGATGCTTCGCAGGAGGAAACCGATGTAGAATCCTTTGGCTATCTTGAACCGGCAGCCGATGGCTTCCGCAACTACCGCAGGTCAAAATTTGCGGTATCAACCGAAGAATTGCTGATTGATAAAGCACACCTGCTCACCCTGACAGCTCCTGAATTAACCGTATTGTTGGGCGGTCTGCGTGTATTGAATATTAATTTTGACGGATCAAAACACGGCGTATTCACCGCGCGCGAAGGTGTGCTTAGCAACGATTTTTTTGTAAACCTGCTTGATATGGGCACCGCATGGAAAGCTACGGCTCCCGATAGGGAACTTTACGAAGGCAGTGACCGTGCTACCGGCGCGGTAAAATGGACGGCAACCCGTGCCGACCTTGTGTTTGGCTCCAATGCCGAGCTAAGGGCTATTGCCGAAGTATACGGAAGCGCCGACGGACAAGACAAATTTGTAAAAGATTTTGTAGCTACCTGGACCAAGGTAATAAACCTCGACAGGTTTGATCTGGCTTAATATTAAAGCCAGCGCTGCAAAACAAGTATAGCGTTGGTAAAAAATGGGTATTATGCTGAGCTTGTCGAAGCATGGCGGGTAGGGCCTCTGCGCATCCTTCGATAAACTCAGGATGACAGTCCCTCTACCGCTAATGTCATTTATGAATACACTGTTGGGCTATTATTCACATGTAATACATGTAAAGTAATAGCCCACAGTTTTTTAATTAAAAATCCGGGTAAACTTAAATAGCGCCCCCGCTCCCCCGGTTTGTCTTTAAATCAATTTATAACTTTTAGCGTTGTGCTTTCTGCTTTTAGCTTTCTTATATTAATTCCATATAACTATAGTCAACATTGGTTGTAATTGGCGAAAAGCGCTTCATCATTTCTTCGGCTTTGGTCACCATATTTTTTGAGCCGATGAAGATCCCCGAACGCTGATGAAGTTCTGTAACCTCCAGGTCCAAAATACGTTCGTATCCGTTACTGGCTCTGCCTCCGGCCTGTTCAATAATGAACGCCATGGGGTTACATTCATAAATTAAACGCAGTTTCCCCTTCGGATCGCTTGCGTTGGCCGGGTAAATAAAGATCCCGCCTTTTATCATATTCCGGTGCAGGTCGGCCACCATCGATCCGATATATCTTGCTTTAAACGGCCTGTTTGTTGAAACATCTTCAACCTGGCAATATTTGATATACTTTTTCACACCATCAGGGAAATGAGAATAATAGCCTTCGTTTATAGAATAGATGACGCCATCATCAGGGATTTGCATTTTGGGATGCGAGAGGCAAAACTCACCGAGTGAGGGGTCTAAGGTGAAACCATTCACCCCTTTCCCTGTAGTGTAAACCAACATGGTTGACGAACCATAAATCACATACCCCGCTGCCACCTGCTCCGAGCCCCTTTGCAAAACGTCCTTAATCGACGCCCGCCCGTCTGCTGTTTTTCTTCGGTAAATGGAAAAAATAGAGCCTACACTTACATTTACATCAATGTTAGAAGAGCCATCCAGGGGATCTATCGCTACAATATATTTAGCATTTTTTGAGATCTCACTGTCGATATCAATATATTCATCACTTTCTTCGGATACTACTACACAACATTCGCCGCCGTGCTGTAAGGCCGAAATAAACTGTTCATTGGCAAAAACATCCAGCTTTTTCTGGCTTTCGCCCTGTATGTTTACCGAACCGTTATCGAGGGTCAGATCAGCCAATCCCGCCCTGTTAACTTCCCTGTTAACAACCTTTGCCGCAATCCCAATATCTCTCAGTAGCCTGGAGAGCTCACCTGTGGCGTAAGGAAATTCTGCTTGTTTTTCAATGATAAACTGGCTTAAAGTTTTTACCGCTTTCATATAATAAAGTTTTAAAATTAGTACCGCTACCCCGATTGAGTAGCGGCTTTAGCATTAGTTAATAAATCGTTCATATCAAGCAGATAGGCATAGCCGTTTCGCCTCTTCAATTTCATCCTCTATTTTCTTGATAGCCATTACTGTTTTAAAAAACGAATCGGGCGTAACGGAGATGCTGTCAATACCCTCTTCTACCAAAAACTGGGCGAAATCAGGATAATCAGATGGCCCCTGCCCGCAGATCCCCACCTTCACGCCTCTTTTCTTTGCAGTTTTTATTAACGATGAGATCATGAACTTTACCGCATCATTACGCTCGTTGTATAAGCCCGCCACTAAAGACGAATCACGATCGAGCCCCAGTACAAGCTGGGTAAGGTCATTGGAACCAATTGAAAAACCATCTACATGATCGGCAAACTGTTCGGCCAGGATCACGTTCGACGGAACTTCGGCCATCAGATAAACTTCAAGCCCGTTTTCCCCACGTTTCAGGCCATACTCGTTCATAGTTTCGTATACCAATGAAAGTTCATTCACTGTGCGGCAAAAAGGGATCATCACCACCACATTATCAAGGCCCATCATCTCTCGTACCTTCTTAATAGCTTTACACTCCATCCCAAAGGCATCTTTATATACTTTAGAATAGTACCTGGATGCTCCTCTCCAACCGATCATTGGATTTTCCTCATTCGGTTCGAAATACTTGCCGCCCGGCATATTGTAGTATTCATTGGTTTTAAAATCCGAGAAACGTACAATTACTTTATTGGGATAAAATGCAGCGGCTATCTTGGCTACTCCATACGATAATTTTTCAATGAAAAATGCCTCTTCACTATCATAACCCAGCATAGCCTCCTCAATATGCGCTGTTAATGAGGCATCATTCAGGTTCCTGTGCTCGAGGAGGGCTAATGGGTGAATTTTTATGTAGTTATTGATGATAAATTCTTCCCTGGCAAGGCCCACGCCCTTTCCGGGATAATGCGCATATTGAAATGCAATTTCGGGCGATCCGATATTCATCATTAGCGGTGTTTCAATTTCAGGCAAATCGTTAAGATCATGCTCCCGTTTAGTAAATGCCACTGTGCCACTGTATATAATTCCGGCGTCGCCTTCAGCACAGGAGGCGGTTATTTCATCACCGTTTTTCAGGATTGCAGTTGCACATTCGCAGCCAACTATTGCCGGAACGCCCAATTCGCGGGCAACAATGGCGGCATGGCAGGTCCGGCCGCCTTTATTGGTAATGATAGCCGATGCTTTTTTCATTATCGGTTCCCAGTCAGGGTCGGTCATATCGGTCACCATGATATCGCCGGGTAAAAAGTTAATTTCGTGGATATTTTGCTTACCAATACCGGAGAGATTATGTACCCTTCCGGTCGCAATTTTATCACCAACAGCGATCCCTTTCAGCAGGATCCTGTCTGCTCTGTCCGGGTCATTAATGCGAAATTCGGCAAGCAGGTTTACTTGCTTGCGAGAGTGAATAGTTTCGGGCCTGGCCTGTACTATAAACAATCTGCCGGTAATCCCATCTACCGCCCATTCAATATCCATGGGGCACCATTTGTCTTTCAATTTGGTGTAATAGGCTTCAATAACAATTACCCAGTTGCTTAACTGAATGATCTGATCGTCAGAAAGGCAAAACCTTGAACTTTCCTCAACAGGAGTATCAATGATTTTTACGGAGGCTTCTCCCGGGTTTCCGTAAATCATTTTTTTATGCTTTTTGCCTAACTTTTTTTCAAGGATGGGCCGGAAACCACTTTTCAACAATGGCTTGTAAACGATAAATTCGTCAGGGTTAATTGATCCCTGCACCACCATTTCTCCTAAGCCGTATGATCCGTTAATAATCACTGCATCTTTAAAACCGCTTTCTGTATCTAATGAAAATGCAACCCCCGAAACGCCTTTATCTGAGCGCACCATTTTTTGAACACAAACAGAAAGGCCGACATTAAAGTGATCATAATTAAATGATTCCCGGTAGCTGATTGCCCTGTCGGTAAATAATGAGGCAAAGCAATTCTTTATCGCTGTTAACAAACTTGCTTCTCCGCTTATATTTAAATAGGTATCCTGCTGGCCTGCAAATGATGCATCGGGCAGGTCTTCAGCAGTAGCCGATGAGCGGACTGCAACGTCGGCTGCATTATCTGCATATTGGATCAGCAGATCCTTATAAGCTTCAAGGATCTCATTCTGCATAACAACAGAAAACCGGCCGTTTTGTATAAGCTTTCGTATTTTACTGCCACAGGATAACAGAACCTGCAAGTTGGACAGGTCTTTATCCTCAAGGATATCCCTGATCATTTTATCAAGCTGATTATCTGCAATGAACTGGTAATAGGCCTTACTTGTTATGATAAACCCGTCAGGAATATCAATTCCAAATTGAGAGATGTTCTGCATCATTTCTCCAAGCGATGCATTTTTACCTCCTACTAATTCAATGTCACTTATCGAAGCTTCAATAAGTTTCATAGTAAACTTCTTTTCCTTCATGGCTTAAATTTTATAAAACGAAGTTAGCCGCTTAACAAACTGCCCAATGCTTAAATATTCACAACAAGTAATACTATATTCATAATATATTGTCTATTTTTAACTTTTTATATCACTATTGTATAAAATGAAAGATTTCTTCGAGCAGGTCCTGAAAGTCGACAATTCAGCTTTTACAATAGCCGAAGCAAAAACCTACCATGCTATCAATAACTTCCATAACCATCCCGAGCTCGAACTTATTTATATTATAAGTGGCGAAGGCACTTTTTCGATAGGAAATACTTCAAAAAGAATTTCAGGGGATACCATGATCATGATAGGCTGCAACGTGCCCCACATGTTCAAATTTGAAACTAACCGTTATTATGATTACTCCATGAAAAGCGGTAAAACTCCCAAACCGCTGCAACTGCTTACCCTTCATTTTGATCCGAATAAATTAGGGAGCACCTTCATGATGCTGCCCGAAAACAGCCTCCTGAACAACCTTTTAAACAGTGCTAAGAATGGCTTGCTGATCAATAGTAATTCAAAGGCCCTGGCGATTGACTTTATCCGGCAAATAGAAGGTTCGGCGAAGTATGAACAACTTCCGTTATTGCTGCAACTGTTAAATAAAATTGCTGAGGGCGAACAGCTCTCAAACCTGGCTGCTGAAACTGAAAAGAAGATCTTCAACAGAATAGATGAAGTGCGATTGACAAAAATCTACCTGTATACTATGGACAATTTTTATAAAGACATTAAACTTAAAGATATAGCAAACATCATACATATGGTACCGAAGGCATTTTGCCACTATTTTAAATTGCGTACCGGCCAAACCTACTTTGATTTTTTACTGACGGTAAGAATAGAAAACGCCTGTAAACTGATTAGGGAGACCAATGAAAATATAAATTCAATCAGCCGCGATTCGGGGTTTAACAATCTTTCAAATTTTAACAGGTATTTTAAATTAGCTACCGGGAGCACACCAATGGAATACCGGAGAAAATTCAGGGAGTTTTAAGATCATTAAAGCTCTTCTAAAAAAAACAAATGCAGGCTTTTTAGGGCCTGCGTTTGTTAAATAAATAATAGAACTAAATTAATAACCCGGATTTTGTACCAGTTTCGGGTTCAACTGCATTTCCGGTCTTGGAATCGGGAAAATACGTTTATTGGGATTAGCGTCTGTTTTTATGCCCCATGGCTTTTCAAACTGACCAAAGCGGATCAGGTCATTACGCCTCCACATTTCCATAGAGAACTCGCGGCCGCGCTCATCCAATATATCTGATAGTGTTACAGCAGCTAAAGGCGAGGCTTTTGCACGCGCTCTCACCTGGTTAACCAATGACAAAGGCGAATCGCCATTGGTTGCTGATGCGCCGCGTAAAATAGCCTCGGCTTTTTCAAGCAAAATATCAGCATACCTGAACATAGGCACATCATTGCCCTGGTTACGATCGGTGTTCAGGCTGTCCGGATAAAATTTATTATTCCTGTAACCTTCTTCATTGGCGAGTTCGTCGTTACCAATATCAAACGTTGCCGGGTTTTTCCACACAATATCGGGTGTAAACTCCAACTGGTGTACTACCGTAGCATTTGGGTTTGGTCCGGAATAACTTGCGTCCAATCCTATATTAGTTGTTGTGATTAATATTGGTGAGCCATCATTATTGTACTGCTTGCCAACTAAAAATTGTTTTTTGCGGATATCATTCGCATCGTTAAACAAAGCATAATATTCTTTGTAAGTATACACAGGCCCATCTGGTGTATATGGCATCTTATACTTATTTTTCAGGTTAGGATTCAATGTCCAGCGCGAATAATACTGACCCTGCGCCAATACACCGTCATAAGGTATGGCAAAAATAAAGTCCTTAATACCCGGGCCGTTATTGGGCTTAAACATGCCTAAATAATCTGCATCTAAACCATATTGACCGCTTTTTATAACGTTATCGCACATGGTAACAGCGTCCTGGTACCTTGGTGTGCCAATATAATATTGCGCGTTAAGGTACATTTTTGCAAGTATGGCATACGCCAAACCTTTGGTCGGCCTGCCATAGGTGGTTACCCCTGCTGTCCCGCTCAGATCAGGAATCTGGGCAAGCAGTTCACTTTCAATAAATGCAAACACTGCTGCCCTTGGCTGGGTGCCCAGGTTGGTAGTATCGCCAAAAGTTTTGCTGATAGGCACGTTACCAAACAGGTCCATCAGATAAAAGTACGACAGGGCACGCATGGTCTTAATTTCGGCAATAGTTTGCTTTTTTGCATCGCTCTCGGGCGTAGGTGCCAATAACGACAGTACCTGGTTGCATAAACTAATGGTTCCGTAACCTCCCGACCAGCATGTTTCGGTCATGCCGTTATCAGGCGTAACAGTGTGCAGGTTTACAGTTGAATATGTGCCTCCATCAAGCCAGTTTCCGCCACGTGCAACAAGTACACATTCATCGGTACTTAAGTTTTGCAGCAGCCAGTATTGCCTGCCCGGCGCCCCGCGAAATGAGGTATAGATAGGCCCGGTAGCAGCTACATACTGCGCGGGTGTAGTAGGGAAGTTAGCTGTTGTAAGCGCCGATTTTGGCGTAATATCCAATTTTGTACAACCCGAAAGGTAAATTGCTCCTATAAACATGGCAATGAGGCCAGGTTTTATATATCTTTTTAAATTATTCATGTCTGTTAGGTTAAAATCTATTATAAATCAACTTGTACGCCGGCAAGGAAGCTCCTTGTTTTTGGATAAAAATTATTGCTGTCTACCCCGATAAACTGGCCGCTTGCCTGGTTATCGATGTTTAAGTTCAATTCAGGGTCCACGCCTTTGTATTTGGTGATGATGAATAAATTGGTACCGGTAACATACAACCGGATGCCATGTACATAATTGCCCGCTACATTTATTTTATATGCCAGTGTAGCATTACTTAACCTGATAAAGGCACCGCTTTCAAGATAACGTGTTGAATATAAATTGGCATTAACATCGGTTCCTGGCTCGCTTAATGTTAAAGCAGGCACACCATGCGCCGAAGCCTGCGTTGGTTGGTTAAAGCTGGCCAATGATGCATTCATGATCTTGTTACCGCCCTGCCCCCTGAAAAAGAAATTAAGGCTAAAGTTTTTGTAAGTAAAATCATTACCAAAACCGAATGTGTATGTCGGCTGGGCATTGCCCGCATAAGTTTGATCTGTACTTTGAGGCGTTGTTGTTGGCTGACCATTAGCACCCATAAAGGTAGATACGCCATTAGTACGGCCAAGATATTTCAAGGTATAAAATTCGCCAAGCGGATAACCGGCTTCAATTATTGATACCTTGATACCACTTTGTCCGGGACCTTCCGGATCGCCTGCATATATTTTTGAAAGATTTGGCGCCAGTGCGGTGATCTTATTTCTATTAAATGAAATATTGCCGTAGCTACTCCAGGTAAAATCTTTTGTTTTTATTGGTGTTCCGTTAAGGGCTATCTCCACACCCTTGTTAGTCATATTGCCTACGTTTTCAACCGTTGTACCCACAAAGTTGTTAATAAGCGATACCGGCACCGGGGTGATCATTTTAGATGTTTTTTTATTGTAGATATCAACCGACCCGCCCAAACGTCCTTTAAATAACGAGAAATCAACACCGCCGTTCAGTGTAGCTGTACTTTCCCACTGTAAATTTGGGTTAGGGTTTTGGGTTACACCAATTGCACCAATATAAGCACCATTGTAATAAAAGCTACCTGTAGTGCCATAAATCGTTAAAGGCGTATATGGAGAAAACCCTAATGAATTACCGGTTTTACCATATCCAACCCGCAATTTTAAATCATCAAACAGGGATTGAGATTTCATAAAACCCTCGTCAATTACACGCCATGCAGCCGAAGCAGCAGGGAAATAACCCCAGCGCTTATTGGGACCAAACGCGTTTGAACCATCACGGCGTAAAGATGCCTGTAACAGGTATTTGCCCGCATAACTGTAATTAAGACGAGAGTAGAAAGATATTAAACGTAAAGTTTCAACATTAACATTGCCGTAATCAACGCGATAACCTGCAGCAGGCGTGCCCAGCCCCAGGTTATTGGAACCCGTAGCATCCGAAATAAATCCTTGATTGGTTGATTGAAAGCCATTCCCGGTGGTAGTTTGATCTATTGAATAGCCAAACAGGGCTTTAAAATCATGTTTATCGCCCCATTTATGAGCATAGGTCAAATAGTTTTCAAACAACTTTTTGTTATCCTCATAAGTTGAACGGATGGCTTTGCCGTTGAGGCCAGGTGCCAGCTCCGATGCTGAGTTATAGTAAGTATTATTATCGGTATTTGTTTCCTGGTAAGCTAAGTTAAAATTGTAAAGCAGGCCTGCAGGCAGTATCAACTCACCACGTATGTTACCCAATAACAAATTAACTTTTTGCTTGTAGCTATCATTGGTAATAAGCCCTACTGGGTTATAACCCAATTTTAAAGTAGGATCGTTGTAAAAAGTGCCATCGGCATTGTAAATAGTACGGGTAGGTAAATATTGTACTATCGATTTAAACAACCCGGGGCTTTGTCCATTTGCCGATGATAGCGGAATATCATTAACTAACAGGTTAGAATTGGTTACCGAATTACTTAACGAAAAATCCAATTTCAATTTATCATTCAGTGCCTTTTGGGTGATGTTGAGCCTGCCTATAACACGCTTCATATCGCTGCTTTTAACGATACCCTGATTTTGCAGGTAGTTTATGCTTCCGTTATAAGTAGTTTTATCGGTGCCGCCACCAAAAGAAAGGTTATGATTTTGGGAAAAACCGGTGCTGCGCTCAACAGCTTTTTGCCAGTCGGTATTGCCGCCATTATCATTTGCAGGTGTAAAACTTTGTCCGTTGGCTTTTACATAAGCCCTTAACTGATCAGCAGTGGCTACTTTAAACTGGTTAGATACTTTTTCAAATGATCCGTATCCGTTATAAGTCATCCTTAACTGGCCTGCTTTTGCCCTTTTGGTAGTAACAATGATTACGCCATTGGTAGCCCTGGTTCCGTAAATTGCCGCAGCCGAAGCATCTTTCAATACATCTATAGAAGCAATATCTGATGGAGCCAGCAAATTAAAATCGGCGCCGGGCACACCGTCAATTACATAAAAAGGCACAGACGCTGCACCAGCCCTTATTGAAGATGGACCACGCAGTGTTACCGAAGCTTTACCATTAGGGTTACCATCGTTGGTGATATTTAAACCGGCTACTTTACCCTCTAACAGATCAGCAGGAGTTGCAACAACCCCGGCATTAAATTGCTCGGCTTTTACAGTTGCAATAGCGCTGGTCAATTCCTTTTTGGTAGTAGTACCATAACCAATTACTACAACGGTAGATAACGAGTTTGCCGAAGGCAGTAAAATTACTTTTATAGATGTTTGTTTGCCTACGGCTATTTTTTGAGTTTCAAAGCCTATGTAAGAAAACACCAGCACAGCTTTTTCGTTGGCAACCTGCACCCTGAATTTACCATCTATATCGGTTACCGCACCTGTCGCAAGGCCTTCTATTTTAACAGAAACACCTATTAAGAGCTGCCCTTTATCATCAACAACAGATCCGGTAACAATAACAGGCGGTGGGAGCTCGATCTTCTTCTCTACCGGTGGCTTTGGCGCGGGTTTAACCAGCAAACTTCCTTCAACCTCGGTATAAGTAAACTGGTTATCCAATAAAACTTTTTTCAAAACAGCCTGCAGCTTTTCGTTATGAGCTGTAAGGGTTACTTTGACATCGCTTTCAATGTTATTCCCTGTGTACATGATCCGTACGCCGGTACTGGCGGAAATCCGCTCCAGTGCATCAGCAAGAGGGGTATTTTTTAATTTAACGGTAACTGGCTTTTCCAGCACGCTTTGTCCGTATGAATTATCAGCCATGGCAATGGTTGACAGGGAACAGACTACTAATAAAATGATCGCATTAATTTTCATAACAAATGTTATGGCTCGAAAGACTCTTTCGGGTATGTTTATTTTCATATTTTTGCTATATTAAAGTGTTATAGGTCAAGCTGGAACGTGCTGCGGTTGTGAGAGGCCCTGTGCATGGTCCATTAAAAAATCTTTACATTTTATTCCTCCAAAACTGGCCCGGCCATTTTGGAGGATCATTTTCTCTTTCCTTGGTTTAACTCATAGCAATTTCATTTTTTTAGGTTGTCAAACATTTATTTGTTTTTATAATTGGTTTATCAGGTACATTAATTACAGCCTTTGCCCTTTAACGTATAAGCATCGCCTGCCTTTTTAAAATGGGCATTTATAAGGGCCTCCGTCAGCTTCAATACTTTTTCTAACGGCATATTGTTAAAATCGGCGTATAACGTGCAGTTCAGTAAATTTTTGTCGGCCCTGATTGTTACATTATATTTTCGCTGCACATCGGCCAAAACATCAAATAAAGGGGTGTTATGGTATTGCAGCTTGCCCTGCTGCCAGCTGATCACTGACGAAGCATCCTCAATTTTTTCGGTAATCAGTTTTTGGCTGGTTTTATTATATACCATTTGCATATTCGCTGTGAGTAATACAGCTGCATGTTTTGAGATCGTTGGAACAACTCCTACTTTTCCGCTTACCACGGTGATCTTAACCGATTTATCTTCGGTATAAGCTTTAACATTAAAGCTGGTACCTAAAACAGTGGTTTTAATTTTACCCGAGTGAATGACAAACGGTTTGCTGCTATCGTGTGCTACTTTAAAGAAAGCCTCGCCTGTAAGTGTAACATCCCGCGTTTTCTCTTTAAACTTATCCGGGTACTTTAAACTACTGCCGGCATTAAGGCAAATGCTCGTACCATCGGGCAAGGTGATCAGTTTGATTTCGCCATTTAGCGCTACCGTTTCCTGGTAAGTAACAGGGTTCAGCCAGTTATCCAACTGTTTTCTGAAGATATAGCCGGCACTAAAAATAGCGGTTAAAGATGCGGCTACAGCTATGTTTACCAGCAAACGCCAAAGAGGAAACACCTTTCTGGGCGGAGGCTTTATTATACGCTGATGGATATTGTTAAGTATCTGATCAGATGCTTCTCCACTCAAAGAGATCTTCTTTTCCAGTGCATCCTTACTGAAACCTTCAAGCGCTACAAGGTATAATTCTGAAACATCTCCTTGCAGGTATTCGGCAAGCCAGCGCCTGTCCTCAGGAGTTAAATTCTCGGTATTATAAAGCCTTTCTAAGCGTTTGACTATAGTTTCCACAAGCTATTTTTATATAAATACGCCGGGAGCTTTAAAACGGGGGGATGGAATTGCGATTATTTTTTATTTTTTGATCATTGGCGATTTCTGAAATGCAAATAATTACAATATAAACCTGAATGACTATAAAACATGCCACTGCGAGAGGCCGCAAGGTAAACGCGCCCGGGGCGACGTGGCAATCGCATACGATACAGGGCGGCTATGCCTCCGTGCGATTGCGCGCTTCGCAATGACATATTTTTTTAGCTTGTAGTTATAAACTACAAAACCTACTACCCAAAACAAAAAAGCGATAAATGTCCATTTATCGCTTAACAACTATTTAAAAGTAAATAATCTCTTATTGATTTCCCCCTATCCAATAACAAATCAACGTAACCCCTGCGGTTTTCCATTCGGTATGGTGTTCTTTTATGTGGTTTTTAACTGCCACAACCGCATGTCCGAGGTATTCCTTAACAGTATGTTTAGAAAGGTTCAATTTCTCGGCGGCCTCTTCATAGGTTTTCCCTTCCAATTTGCAAAGGGTAAATACCTTTTTTCGCTGCGGCGATAATTGGTTAATAGCCTGTTGTAATAAATAATATTGCTCATCCATTAACTGTACGTCGCCGTTATCGGTTTCCATTTCGGCAAAAGGCATGGCGTTAACAACAGCCGTTTCGCGTATCTTTTTGCGGAGATAGGAGATGGATTTGTTGAAGCTCAATACAAATAACCAGCCACTTACAGATTGATCGGGGTTAATATCAGCCCGTTTTTCCCATAGGGCAACAAAAATATCCTGCAAAATATCCCGGGCACTATCATCGTCTTTAGTGAGTTTGAATATGTTACGATAAATAGCCTGGTGATACTTTTGATAAAGCATATCAAATGCGCCGATGTCATCATCGTGTAAGCGAAACACTAAATCTTTATCTCCATTTGAATCCATAAAAAACTGATAATTATTTATTTATTCTTTAATCAACAGGCAGGAATTATTGTTAAAAGTACAACTATTTTTCAATCAACGAAGCCACGCCATAGCAGCGCCATTAATTATTTATTCAGTAACAGATAGGAGGCTTATCACCTTTTGTAAAGCTTGACCCAGACTATAAACTTATTTTTTATAGCCTGGGCTAAACAGGTAACTGGAATGACCAATATATAAAAACAGGACTAAACTACAGCCCGTTAAATTACAACTTAACTGTCGCGGGCAGGTATTTGGCAATCAAGTCCTCATAATAAGGTTTTAACTCCGATACTACCGGCGGTTTCGGGCTTTTGGAGTACAGATCGTAGGGGTTAAATTTATCAACCCATTTAAACATCTCCTGGTCATGCGCGTTCAATAAATGATCGTAAGCTTTTTCGCGGTGCTGTGAGTAAAAAGAGTGGTAGCGGATCATGTACAACGCTTCTTCGGGTAAATAATCTTTGGTAATGTGATACAGGTACTCATCATGGCCCCATGACATGTGTACGTTATCAAGACCGCACTGATGTGAATATACACCATATTTGGTATTGTAACGCTCATCGTAGCTATCAGGATTTGCGGCAAAAAATTCCGGGTAAACTATCTTATCCGAAAACTTGCAGCCTACCGGGAACGTGTCGCCCACTACATTCCACTGCGGTTCACCAAAAAGACAAAGCACCTTGCCTAAATCATGTATAAAGCCTGTTAATACAAACCAATCCGGATGACCATCGGCACGGATAGCCTCAGATGTTTGCAATAAATGCTGCAGCTGATCAAGCGAGATATCCGGATCTGATTCATCAACCAAGGTGTTCAGGTATTCCATTGCCGACCACCATGGCATCTCCTTTTTATCAAACTGTAAAAAGTTTGCCTTTTTGGCCAATACGTTGCCATAGGTTTGATAAGTATGGTTAAGCCTGTAAAATTCCCTTACCGGGTTATTTTCATCGTCGTTATAAACCCTGAACTCCTCTTTGCCCTTTTCGGTGCCTGGTTCCGGGTACCTGCTCAATACATCATCTTCCCATACATCAAGACTCGGCAATGGCGAGATCTCTTTTTCAGTTAACTTTTCCATATTGTAAACCTTTTATTAAATATTAAGCACCTTGATATTTATTGCGCTCCCAAACCAAATACCACAGAAAAATCCAATTAATTATTGCGGCTTTAAATTTTACTGGAGCTGCAATCCAATGCTCCGTTTAGTTTTATAATGATTAAATTTTGATAAAAAAAACGGTCCTTTTATATTAACTGCAATATTTATTTACGTAAACGATTAAGTTACACTAACGTTAAAAGCTGCACGCACAACGCTAAAAGCCCTTAAATTGATTTAGCAAGGCTGATTCCTGATGTGAAATGAAATTACCTCTTAAGGATCTTATTTTTACTCGTTCCGGGAATCTGAATGCCTTTAACCGAAGATTTGCTTACCCCGTTAAACACAATCACCGGCAGTGATTTAACCTGCGGTATTTTGAGGCCATTAATAGTCAACCTATCCACATCATCAAACACACCGGCAGCCCTGAAATCATTCCCCAGGCAGCTAAGAGTTACATCTTTAAAAGTTACCCCTTCCGCATGCCGTGCGTAAAAACCCCAGGCCGGCAGTTCGCCAAACATTGAAAACTCGGGGTAATCATGCGGGTTTTCGGGAATCTTTGTTAACGAATCAAGGCTGACATATGCTACAGCTTTGCTGGCATCGCCGTGGTACACTATCTTAATATTTTCGAGTATTACATTTTTAACCGGGTGCCCGGGCAAACCTGCAATTGACGAAGGAAAGGTATTATGGTTTCCTTTAACTAAAGGCCCTTCCATGGGATAACCTTTATCGGGTTTACCTTTCGGTACATCTACAGTTACATTACTGATGCGGATACCATTGATGCGGCTTACTACAGTGTCTTTATTACGATGACCAAGACGGATAAAAATGGCATTGCCAGTATTTACCGCATTGATATTACTGATATCAATATCTTCCATCACGCCACCATCAACACACTCCAAAGCAATGGCCGACCGGTAGGTATCGTAAATTTTCACATTCTTTATCGTTATCTTTTTAAAACCTCCACGCGAAGCCGTGCCAAATTTGATGCCGCTGGCACTTGACCTGGCGGTACAGTTTGCCACATAGATATTTTCACAGCTACTATTCCTGTCGCTCGATTTTAGGCAGATGCCATCATCATCGGCATTAAAAAAACTATTGGTAAGCTTTACGTTTTGGCAATCAACCAAATCAATACCGTCGTTATTCCAATAAGTATTGCTTTCTACTTTTATGCTGTCAATAACCAGGTCGCGGCATTTGGTATAATCCTGTACCCACACCAGGCCGTTTTTCATGGTTACACCTTTTATCTGCACATCGGTGCAATTGGAAAAATGGATCAGTTTAGGGCGATTAGGTTCCTCGGGCTGAGTTTGGCCCCATGGGTTTTGCTTTTGCCATAACGAATCCCTTAATTTACCCGCTTTCAGCATCGCAAAAAGGTCTTTCAGCAATTCTTCTCCATTTCCATCAATGGTGCCTTTACCTGTTATGGCAATATGCTGCAGGTTATTGGCGGCTATCAATGGCGCTGCATGGCCTTCGCCATAATCAATTCTTTTTGCGCTGCCCAGCAATACAGCATTTTTGGCAAGGTTAAGAGTAACATTTGATTTTAGGCTGATAGCAGCCGTTAAGAACTTTCCGGCAGGCACGTATACAGTACCGCCTCCCTGTGCGCTTGCATTATCAATAGCTTTTTGAATACTCACAGTGTTATTGGTAATGCCATCGGCTTTAGCGCCATAATCGGTAATGTTAAATACTTTTTGCTGCGCATAACCGGCAAATGGCGTTATAAGCAGCGTTAAAAAATGAAGGATTTTCATTATTAGTTATAATTAAAAGAAAAATTCACGCAGGTTTATCGCTTATTGAGTTTACGAACAATGAAGCGTTTAATTGTACATTAAACACCTAAACTATTAAACTTTCAATTTAATTAACGGTGGCGGTGTACTTTTATTTACGTAAACGTTTACGTAAAAGCAGTAATATTGACAATGACCCTTACTAAACTTACGCTTTATTACTACACGTTAATATATCAAACAATGCTTTTGGTTTAAATCAATTTTATATCTTTGCCCCTGTCTGCTCCCGTAGTTCAATGGATAGAATTATGGTTTCCGGTACCATCGATATGAGTTCGAATCTCGTCGGGAGCACAAAAGGGACTTGCAAATTGTAAGTCCCTTTTTGTTTCATCTATTCACTTCCGCATACCTCTTCCTATATGCAGTCGGATTCTCTCCCTTATATTTTTTAAAGATGCGGTTCAGATGGCTTTCATCGGTAAAACCGAACTCGTAGGCTATTTCGCTCATGCGTTTATCGGTGTATTGCAGGCGGGTTTCTATCAATTTCAGCTTATAGCTGGTAATGTACTGCTGTAAGCTTTCGCCGGTGGTTTTCTTAAAATATTCGCTGATGTAGTTTGGCGAAAAGTTAAATGAGGAGGCTATACACTCGGCCTTGAGGCGGTCGGGCTGGTAAATATATTCGTGGATATAGTTAAGTAGCGGCAACGTAGTTGTTGAAGGCTGTTTTAAAATATTGGCATGCTGCTGTAGCGTGATATTGCGGGCGGCAATGGTTATAATGGTATTCATCAATTGCTCAACTACCTCATTATGCTGAGAAAACTCGTTTGATGTTTCTCGTTGTAAAGCCTCTATCAGCGCCCTTACCAGCGGCTTATCGGTAACAGTTTTAAGGATACAACCAGGCAAATGGTTATGGTTATGAAAAATGTATTCCATTTTTTTAACCCACTTTTCGCTTTGTGTTTTCAGGTAGCTATCAGTAAAGCGGATGAAGTAAAAGCGGGTTAGCTCGTGCACCTCAAAGCCGTGGTGATCTTCCGGAAAAATCAAAAAGAATTTATCAGAAGCATAAGGCAGTTCATGCCCGTTAATGATCTGGATCCCCTTACCTTCCAGCGTAAATACCATTTCAAAAAAAGTATTACGATGCGGTTTGGCTGTGTACTGGTTTGTTTCGAGCAACTCCAGTTCATAAGGCCTGTACAGGTTCTTGGTTTCCATACCCGTAAAGTTACAGATCATCCCCCTGAATGTACAAGGCGCAGGCACCGATTATACAGAACTTTGACTTATCAAAACAAACACATCATGAACGATTTAACATTTGTAATACTAAGACTGGCCGTCGGAGCCAGTATGTTTGGTCACGGCCTGGTCCGCTTACCTAAACTAAATGGTTTCAGCCAATGGATGGTTGGCACTTTTGAAAAGTCAATGCTGCCCAAAGCTATGGTAACACCCTTTAGTTACCTGTTACCAATTGCCGAATTTATTATAGGTATATTGCTTTTATCGGGCTTATTTACTAAACCTGCTTTAATTGGCGGTGGCCTGGTAATGATCATATTAATATTAGGCAGCTGTTTGATCGAGAATTGGGAGATCCTTCCTTCACAGCTGATCCATGCTGCTTTCTTCGCCGTACTGCTTCAGTTTTCGGCTAACAATACCTATTCATTAGATAACCTTTTCTTTAATAAATAAGATCATGAGCTCAAGAAGAGATTTTGTAAAACAAGGCGGACTTTTAGGGTTGGCCGGCCTTGTGGGCAGTAATTTGGCATCGGCTAAACAAAACACATCGGCAAATAACTTTAATACCTCAAAATGGGCCGATGGTTCAAGGCTGGTGGTTTCTGTATCCATGCAGTTTGAGGCCGGTGGTCAGCCGGATAATGCCGAGAGCCCGTTTCCGCAGAATATGCAAAAAGGTTATATCGATCTGCCCGGTGCAACCTGGTTTCAATACGGTTATAAAGAAGGGATTCCCCGTATGCTGGATAACTGGGATAAACTGGGCATTAAAGTAACGTCGCACATGGTTGGTTCGGCTGTACTTAAAAACCCCTCCTTAGCTAAAGAAATTGTGGACCGTGGACACGAAGCTGCAGCACATGGCATGAATTGGGCCACGCAATACACCATGCCCTATGAACAGGAAAAGCAGTTTATAAAAGATGGCGCCGATGCCATTAAAAAAGTAACCGGTTTTACTCCGGTAGGCTACAACGCCAATTGGCTGCGCCGCGGCGAAAACACGCTGAAAATATTACAGGAACTTGGTTTTGTATACCATATTGACGATTTGAGCCGCGATGAGCCTTTTATCATCCCCATAAATCAAAAAGATTTTGTGGTGGTACCTTATACCATCCGCAACAACGATATTGTGCTGATTGAAGGCAAAAATTTCTCGGCAGATCAATTCCTCACACAGGTAAAAATGGAGTTCGACCAGCTTTATGCCGAGGCTGAATTTAAACGCCGCCAAATGTCAATCAGTTTCCACGACCGTATTGGCGGTACCCCGCAAATGGTTAAGGCCTCCAATGAGTTGATCAAATACATACAACAGCACAAAGGCGTAAGCTTTAAACGAAAAGATGAAATCGCTAAAATGGCTTTGGAGGATAAGACGACGATAAGGGAGAGTTAAGGACAATATATAACCATGTCATTGCGAGCGCAGCATGGCTATCGCACGGAAGCATATCGGCCCTGTATAGCATGCGATTGCCACGTCGCACCCGAGCTCTTTCCCATTCCGCTCCTCAATGACATGGTTTTATTAAGCGTTTAATTATATTCTAATTCTCCTTCATACCCGGATATTGGTCAAAAAGAGCTTTTAGCTTTTGAGCCATTTCAGGGTATTCATTTATAACATTGGTACGTTCGCTGGGGTCATAAGCCAGGTTAAACAGTTCGGTTTTTGCAGGTAGCGGCGAACCTGCTACGCCACCAACATTGTTATTTGCCTTTACTTCACGATACTTCCAGTCGCCAAGGCGCACAGCCTCGCAAACGCTGTTGTTATAATAGTAAATAGGTCTGTGTTCGGGATGTTTAGGCACTTTGCCAGTTAATACATCGGCTATCGACTGCCCATCCAGGGTACGGCCTTTCGGCAGCGGGGCACCAGTCCAATTGGCAAGTGTAGGCAACACATCCAGATTACTCATCATGCTGGTGATGCTTGCGCCAACCGGAGTATGATTTTTCCAGTAAACAATGAATGGCTCACGTACCCCGCCTTCATATGTTAATCCCTTGCTGCCGCGAAATACACCGGCGGTACCTGCATCCCAATGTTTAGTGGCACTATCGCCAAGCATCCGGTCAGGGAAATCTATCCACGGACCATTATCGCTCGAGAACATGAATATCGTATTATCGGCCAGTCCCTGCTTTTCCAGTTCTGCCCAAACCTGGCCAAGGCTTTCATCCAGTTGTTCAACCACATCACCCAGGTGCCCACCATCGCTTCTGTTCTTATTTTTTGCCGATGATGCAAAGGCTACCGGTAAATGCGGCATGTTATGAGCCAGATACAAAAAGAAGGGTTTATCACCCTTTTTCTGCTCCTTGATAAAGCGAATGGCTTCCCGTTGGTACAACTCAATTAGGGATGAATCAGCAGGTTTTAAGATCTCGGGCTTATGATTTCGGAATACTTTAATTGTGGTATCTGTTTTCACATAAGGCGACCGATAATCGTGACTATACAGCAAGCCATAGTATGAATCAAAGCCCTGTGCCATGGGATGGTTGTAAGCTGCATGATCGCCGAGATGCCATTTGCCTATCATGGCAGTTTTATAGCCAATTTGTTTCAGCATTTCGGCAATGGTAATTTCCTGATCGGGGATACCAAGCTTTGATCCGGGGCCTATCGGTGCCGGCAAATTCATCCTTGAAGCATAACGCCCGGTAAGTAATGAGGCCCTTGATGGTGTGCATGTTGGGCTGCTCACCACATAATTGGTTGCCCTTACCCCTTTTTGCGCCATTTTGTCGAAAAGGTGTACGGATCACCGGGTTACCATAGCAACTTAAATCAGAGTACCCCATATCATCGGCCAGTACAAAAATAATATTGGGCAATTGCCTTTTTTGTGCCGGAGCCGGTGCAATTAAAAATATAAAAACCAAAAGGAAAAGGCCTTTGCAGGTTAATTGGGTATGATGTTTCATTACCGGGTGAAAATAGTTTTTAATAACGGACGACCGTTAAAGATAACTTAACTTTTACAATGGGGAATGACAGTGAAGGAAAGCCAAAAAGCTTTCAAGTCGTCTCGTAAGAGTAATAGGCTATAAAAGGCTGTTAAAGAAAACGGCATGGCGCATAGTTGACTCACCCGGTCTACGCTTCGCTGGACCACCCTCTCTATCCTTCGGATAAAGAGGGTAAGAAAAATATAAATAAATCGCCCTTCTTTACGCTTGCGTAGAGAGCGGTGACAAGCGCAGCGATGTCGGGGTGAGTTGATACGGCGTCTAATTCTTTGTTTATGCCCTACAACTACTATTTATCAGCCTTGCGCAGCATTTCCCTGTGCTCCTTGCCCCATTTTATCATTTCTAAAATGATGCCGCCAAAACTCCGGCAATACTCTGTCGATTCATACTCGATCAATACCGGTAAAGTTGGCGTTACTGTACGCTTAACAAGCTTATTCATCTCCATGGTTTTCAGCTCGCGCGATAACATGCGCGTGGTAATACCGGGGATGCTCCGCTCAATTTCTCTGAAACGTTTGTTTCCGTTGCAAATAGAATTAATGATTGGCAGCGTCCATTTACCGCCAATAACATACATGGTGTCTTGTAAAGCCTGCCGCTCATCGGCATGATTACGTTGGTGTGACGTTATTCCCTCTTCCATACTGGTATACTCTGTGTAACTGGTTACAAAATTATACCAATTATAACATACTTTTGCATCAAAAAATAAAATACCATGTCAAAAACAGTTTTTATAACCGGAACAAGCAGCGGACTGGGCAAATTAACCGCTAAACATTTTGCACAACAAGGCTGGAATGTAGCCGCCACCATGCGTACACCCGAAAAGGAAACCGAACTAACACAATATCCTAATATCAAAATATTTAAACTGGATGTAACCAACCTTGAACAGGTAAAAACAGCAACAGAACAAGCGATAGCCGCTTTCGGTAAAATTGATATTGTGGTGAACAATGCAGGTATGGGTACTTACGGTGCACTGGAACTTGCCAAAGAAGAAGATATCGACTGGCAGTTTGCGGTAAATGCCCGCGGTCCTATTAATATCATCCGTGCCTTCCTGCCTCATTTCAGGGAAAACGAAGGAGGTATGTTCATCAACATCAGCTCTTTTATGGGTATCACTTCGGCCGTACCACTTGGCTCACTGTACAACATGTCGAAATTTGCATTAGAAGGCCTTACAGAAGGACTATATTACGAGCTAAAACCGCTTAATATTCATTTAAGACTGATAGAGCAAGGCGGATCAAAAGGAAACAACTTTGTTGAAAGCGTAGTTTGGAACCAAAACCCGGATATAACCGCGTACAATGAACTTACCAGCAAACTGCAAAACCTGATGGGCTCACGCGATGAATCACAGCTTGATGATCCGATGTTGATTGTTAATGCTATTGATGATCTTGCCACCGGCAAAAGCAACAAGTTCCGTACGGTGATAGGTAATATGGGCAACGTGCTAATGAACATGCGCAGCTCGATGCCTATTGAGGAATATATGGATAAGATGAGCAGCTTCTTTTAACCGTGATTTGTAGGATTTTGGGATTGCCCTGATAAAACGAGCTAATGAACCCGCTCGCATATTGGGGCAATTATTATTATCAACATTAAGAGCTTATAGTTTACTAATCGGTTTCTTGTAACAGACTTATACAATCATCATATAATTCATAAGTCGCATCGGGTGCCCGATCTTTTATTACCTGGCGGGCTATAAATTCAATTACCTGATGCCGGTTATTAGTAGGTATCCCTGTTTTTTCAAACCAACTTTCCGTTGTCGGAATATATACCAATGCAACGTGCCTGCCGGCAGCTAACTCGTACAGAAACTGCAACTTAATATCTCCATCCCTATAAATAACGTACCCTTCACGACCGTTATCAATATATTCTAACTGTTTAGATACCATATCATTTATTATTCTTTCTCTATCTACTAATATAACTTCTTTATCCGATACCTGACGACCAAAACCTGCAGCTCGACCTTTTCAACAAAGCAACTTGAGCTTTTTAACAAAACGCCGCGCCGCCTTTCAACCTAACTTTGTGTTATCAAAAAGAAAGATAACACTATGAAAAAAGTATGGTTTATAACAGGCAGCGCCCGCGGATTAGGCCGCAGCCTTACAGAAGCAGTTTTAGCAGCAGGCGATAATGTTGCAGCAACAGCACGTAACCCCGAACAATTGAAAGATCTGGCTGATCAATATCCCGGTCAGGTATATCCGATAAAATTAGATGTTACCGATTACCCGGCAGTATATAAAGCCGTTGCCGACGCGGTAGCCCACTTTGGCAAAATTGATGTATTGGTAAACAATGCCGGTTTCGGGATCATTGGTGCAGCCGAAGCGTTTACTGATGAGCAGGTACGCAGTCAACTGGAAACGAATTTATATGCCCCCATCGAGATCACCCGCGCGGTATTGCCTTATATGCGCAAACAACGTTCGGGCCGTATTTTACAGATCAGCTCGGTTGGTGGTCGCGTTGGTAATGCAGGTTTAAGCATGTACCAGGCAGCTAAGTTTGGTCTTAGCGGCTTCGCCGAAGCTTTAGCTAAAGAAGTAAAGCCACTTGACATACTGGTTACCAGCGTTGAGCCTGGGGGTTTCCGTACCGATTGGGCCGGCGACTCGATGAGCTACGCACCAAAGGTTGAAGGCTATGAACAAACTGTTGACGCGCGTGCCGATTATTTATCGAGCGGCAAATTTATTCCTGTAGGCGACCCCAAAAAAGCAGCGAAAGCAATAGTTGATCTGGTTGAACATCCGGAGCCTCCTGTGCACCTTATATTGGGCAGCGAAGCCGCTGGCTTATTAAAAGCTGCCGATGAAGCACGCAAGGCCGAATTTGAAAAATGGCTCCCTGTTACAACTTCAACTGATCATGCCGAAGCGGAAGATTTTCTGAATACAGAATTTGGGAAATCAATAACCGCTCAAAAAGCATAATATAATTTCGGTTGTGGGGACATGTTCCCCGGGATATATCAGACTTACGAAGCTCTTGAAACTTCGTAAGTCTTTCTTTATTATTAAATTTGAACAACATGCCTGTGCCAAATACAAAAACGTCGCCGCGGATACTTTATTCCTGTTACTCGCAAGTAAGCCGAGCTGGCGAGCAATTTATTGCCGACCATGTATTCGGCTATATCCTCTCCGGCGATTCGGAGCTTTATGTCAACGGTAAAAACTATTATTTTAAACAGGGCGACTACCGTTTTTTGAAACGGAACGAACTGGCAAAATTTGTAAAGCATCCACCCGCAGGCGGCGAGTTTAAAACCATCACCATCGGTATGGATCAGACTACGCTGCAAAGTATGAGTGCCGAACTTGATTTGCATGCGGATGGCCCGTATACAGGTGAAAGCGCCTTATTCTTAAGGCCAAACGACTTGTTCAGCAATTACATCGGGTCGTTAGCCCCGTATATGGATAAAAGCAGCGACGAAATTAGCCCGGCACTTACCCTGCACAAGGTTAAGGAAGCTGTAATGATTTTGCTGGAAACAAACCCCGAACTCAAAAATATCCTCTTTGATTTCAGCGAACCCGGCAAAATAGACCTGGAGGCCTTCATGGCCCAAAACTACCGCTTTAATGTCGACCTTAACCGCTTTGCTTACTTAACAGGTCGCAGCCTTGCTACTTTTAAGCGCGATTTTGAACGGATCTTTAATATATCACCTAACCGGTGGATCCAGCAGCAGCGATTGAAGGACGCCTACTTCCTTATCAAGGAAAAGAAGCACAAAGTATCGGATGTATATATGGATGTAGGCTTTAAAGACCTCTCCCACTTTTCCTTCGCCTTTAAAAAAGCTTATGGGGTAGCACCCTCAGCGGTGTAACCGCTGAGGTAGAGTCAAGAAATCAAGATTCAGGAGACAAGAAACAGGAAGTATGTACTGCCTTAAGTAATACAATAAATCGTATAACTAAAAAACGTCATTGCGAGGAACGAAGCAATCGCACGGAAGCAAATCCGCCCTGTAAAGTCGGGGATTGCTTCGTACCTCGCAATGACGCTTCATTTATATGTTTTTAAGAGCTGATAGAGTGCTGATTTTAAAAAAACCAGAAAAGAAACGGGAATCAACACCCAACCTCTTTTCTGGCTTTTTTTTATTATCTTAATTCCTGACTCTTGCCGCCTTGGGTATATTCCCTACACGTTAAACCTGAAGTGCATAATGTCGCCATCCTGCACAATGTAGGTTTTACCTTCAACGCCCAGCTTGCCATTTTCTTTTATGGTAGCTTCAACGCCGTTGAATTTCACAAAGTCATCGTATTTAATAACCTCGGCACGGATAAACCCTTTTTCAAAATCGGTATGGATCACGCCTGCCGCCTGTGGTGCGGTGAAACCCTGGGTAATAGTCCAGGCACGTACTTCCTGTACACCGGCCGTAAAATAGGTAGCCAGGTTTAATAACCGATAAGCAGCTTTGATCAGCTTGTTAACACCCGATTCGGTAAGACCAAGGTCATCCAAAAACATCTGGCGTTCTTCATAGGTTTCCAGTTGTGAAATTTCAGATTCAATCTGAGCTGAGATGATCAGCACTTCGGCATTTTCATCTTTAACAGCTGCTTTTACTTTTTCAACATAAGCATTACCGGTACTTACCGAACCTTCATCAACATTACAAACATATAATACCGGTTTGGCGGTAAGCAGCCAAAGGTCGGCTACATATTCTTTATCTTCTTCCTCAACAGGTGCAGTACGGGCCGACTTACCTTCCAGCAGGTGATTTTTATAAACGGTTAAAACATCAAAGGTTTTTTTAGCCTCTTTGTCGCCGCCGGTTTTAGCCATCTTTTCAACCTTCTGAATCTTTTTCTCTATAGATTCAAGGTCCTTTAGCTGCAGTTCAGTATCAATGATTTCTTTGTCGCGGATTGGGTCAACCGAGCCATCAACATGGATCACATTATCGTTATCAAAGCAACGTAATACGTGGATGATAGCATTGGTAGCGCGAATATTGGCCAAAAACTGGTTACCTAAACCTTCGCCTTTGCTGGCCCCTTTAACCAAGCCGGCAATATCAACTATCTCTATAACGTTTGGTACAATTGATTTTGGCTGTACTATTTCGGTAAGCTTTGTTAAGCGCTCATCCGGCACCGTAATTACACCCACGTTTGGCTCAATGGTACAAAACGGAAAGTTAGCCGCCTGTGCCTTTGCATTTGATAAGCAATTAAAAAGTGTCGATTTACCCACATTCGGCAAACCTACTATACCACATTGTAAACCCATTTTTGTGTTTTTAGTTGATTGGGTGAATGGTTGATTGGGTTGATTAAGTTTTGATTTCGGTAAACTACTCAACCATTTAACCTAATAAACCACTCACTTTAAAAAGCGCAAAGATAACAGAAAATTTTGCCTTATAATTTGAAAAAATAAACGACTTTTGCGCTCGGAAAAAAGAAGCTAAATATTAATACACCGATGTAAAAGAGGAGGGCCTATATATGGAAGAAATGGTTGAGCAAATAGAATTGTTGCTGGAAAAACAAGACGATACCCAATTACAGGAATATTTGAACAACCTTAACATATCGGATGTTGAAGAACTGATTGGTGAACTTCCTGAACATGGCCCAAAATTCATCGAAACCCTTTCGCTTAACCGCGCGGTTAACGTGTTCCGCATCCTTGAATTCCCTGTGCAAGAGCGGATCATCAAAAAACTTTCGGGTCAAAAGCTTGAAGATCTGATCAACGAACTCCCTCCTGACGACCGTACGTCACTTTTCAGCGAATTGCATGGTGACGCCGTTCAAAAACTTATCCAAAAACTTTCACGCGAAAACCGCGAGGAAGCTTTAAAACTTTTAGGTTACGAAGAAGAGAGCGTTGGTCGTTTAATGACGCCCGATTATATTGCCGTTAAACGCACCTGGGACGTAAGCCGGGTACTTTCGCACATTCGCCGGTATGGTAAAAACTCAGAGACCATCGATGTCATCTATGTAATTGATGAACACGGTGTTTTACTTGATGACATCCGGATCCGTGAGATCTTATTGGTAAAGCCCGAAACCAAAGTAAGCGAACTAATGGATGGTCGTTTGATTTCCCTTAGCGCAAGTGATCCGCAGGAAGAAGCCATCAACGTTTTCAGGATGAATAACCGCACCGCCCTGCCGGTTGTTGATAATAATGACGTATTGCTTGGCATAGTAACAGTTGACGACATCCTTTGGATAGCTAACGAAGAATATACCGAAGATATCCAGAAAATAGGCGGTACCGAAGCACTGGATGAACCTTATTTGGACATCAATCTTTTTAAACTTGTTAAAAAACGCGTTGGCTGGCTCATCATTTTATTTTTGGGCGAAATGCTTACCGCCACAGCCATGGGCTATTTTGGCGATGAAATATCCAAAGTAGTAGTACTGGCCTATTTTATTCCATTAATTATTTCGAGCGGTGGTAACAGCGGCTCGCAGGCATCAACCCTTATTATTCAGGCCATGGCACTGGGCGAAGTTACCGTTACCGACTGGTGGCGGGTTATGCGCAGGGAAATTCTTTCGGGTTTAATGCTTGGTGTTTGTTTAGGTTTAATAGGCTTTTTACGCATAGCAGCCTGGAGCATGTTCAGCAATATTTACGGCCCGCATTGGATGCTGGTTGGCTTTACAGTAGGCGCATCTCTTATCGGTATTGTTTTATGGGGATCATTATCGGGCTCGATGCTGCCGTTACTGCTAAAAAAACTCGGTGCCGACCCCGCTACATCATCAGCGCCTTTTGTAGCTACTTTGGTTGACGTTACCGGGTTGATCATATACTTTACCATAGCGGTATTATTTATGCGGGGGATATTACTATAACCCTGCCTTGAATACCACATACGCAAAAAGCCCTGCCTCTTAATAAGATGCAGGGCTTAATTATTTTAGTTTAGTATTGTTCTGTTGTTAGATCTCGAACGAAAAGTCTTCGTCGGCAGATGCCCTGGCAATTTCAGGGTTTTCGCTGTACTCATAGCGTTTTTCAACTACCTCCTGGTTTGATTTAATGTAGTCGATAGTATCCTTCAAACCTTCGGCAAACTTTTCGAAATCTTCCTTATATAAAAAGATCTTGTGTTTTACAAACACCCCATCTTCCAAACGCTTTTTGCTTTCAGTAATAGTAACATAATAATCGTTTGAACGGGTTGCTTTTACATCAAAAAAATAGGTCCGCTTCCCAGCTCTCACCTTCTTTGAATAAACCTCTTCACGCTCTCTATTGTCAAAATCTCCCATATATATTTACCTGTAATTAGTTTTGGTTGGCATAAATATAAATAAATTTTCAAAGTACAAGTATTTTATTCGTTATTATTGATTTTTTTGAAACAAAAGTGTCATTTTTTTGTGTACATGATCGTTTAAAGACAGGGCTATGAAAAGAGAAAGGTTGTGAGGGTGCTTTCCTGGAAACTGCCTTAGCAAAGAGAAGGCTGTTACGCGTCCTGCTCTTCTTCCAGTAATTGTTTTTCGTAAAGCTCAAAGTAGGTGCCTTTAAGCTGCATGAGGTACGCATGGTTACCCTGCTCAACAATTTGGCCGTTATCCATTACCAGGATCTTGTCGGCATTTTTTATGGTGGAAATGCGGTGGGCTATGATGATGCTTGTTTTATCCTGCATTACCCGGCCAAGGTTATTCAAGATCTCCTCTTCCGTGCGGGTATCAACTGCCGAAAGACAATCGTCAAAGATCAAAACCTGCGGATGCTTAAATATGGCACGCGCAATAGACACACGCTGTTTTTGCCCGCCAGATAAGGTAACACCGCGCTCTCCAATAAGGGTAGTAAAACCATCTTCCAGCTCAATGATATTATTGTATACCGCGGCATCTTTAGCCGCCTGCTCAACAACGGGCAGATCCAGCACGTCGGCGCTGAAAGCAATGTTATTGGCAATGGTATCCGAAAACAGGAAAACCTCCTGCGGTACAAAACCAATCTGCGAGCGATAGTTTTCGAGGCCAAGCGATTTTATCGACCGACCGTCAATGGTGATCTCCCCGCCTGTAGTATCGTACATACGCATCACCAGGTTGGCGATGGTTGATTTACCCGAACCCGTACGACCTATAATTGCCAGCATCTGCCCTGGCTCTACGGTAAACGAAACATTCTTTAAAGCCTGGATGCCGGTATCGGGATAAATGAACGAAACATCATCAAATTTAATTAATCCTTTAACATGATGTTTTTCGGCAATTGGCGAAATGATCTCTGGCTTTTGGTGTAAGAACTCATTGATGCGTTTTTGGGAAGCCGCGGCACGCTGCACCAAAGAGGTTACCCAGCCCAATGAAATAACCGGGAATGAAAGCATATTGAGGTACACAATAAACTCGGCGATATTACCGGGAGTAATGTTACCTTTTATTACTTCTACCCCGCCAACGTACATGGTTATCACATTGGCCAAACCCACAAGTAATAGCATGATCGGGAAAAACAGGGCTTGTACTTTAGCCAGTTCCATGGAGTGCACTTTATAGTCTTCACTCTCCTTGGCAAAGTTTTCGCGCACAAAGCTTTCGCGTACATATGATTTGATCACCCTGATGCCCGAAAAGTTTTCCTGCACAAAGCTGGATAAGCCCGACAGCCTTTCCTGGATCATCTCGCTGCGATGATTGATAATATTGTTTACATAGTAAATAACACCGGCCAAAATAGGCAATGGCAACACCGAAAAAACAGCCAGTTGTACATTAACCGTAAGCATGGCATATATTACCATAACAAACAATACTACGGTATTGATGGAGTACATAATACCCGGCCCAAGGTACATGCGCACACGGCTAACATCCTCGGTTACCCGGTTCATCAGATCACCGGTATTGTGGCGGCGGTAAAAGGCCAGTGACAGTTCCTGGTAGTGATTATAGATCTCGTTCTTTAAATCGTACTCGATATGGCGGGACATGAGGATGATGGTTTGCCTCATAAAAAACAGGAACAGGCCCCTAAGCAAGGCCAGTACCAATACCAGCGTACCAAACAGGAACAAACTGGTACCGAAAATATCATAAATAAAACTCTGCCTGTCGAAACCCGAAAAAAGCTGGTAGGCCCCTATGTTTTCGGTAACAAGATCGAACGCCACTCGGATAACCTGCGCCGGTAGCACACCAAAAACATTGGATATAATTACAAACAACACGCCCGGGATAAGCCGCCAGCGGTATTTGTAAAAGAATTTATTAAGGTATGCGAGGTCTTTCATTTATGATAGTCCGGAAGTCGGGAAGTCGGAAAAGTCCGCAAATCCTGACATGATGATCAAAAGTATTAAAATTTGGGGAGAGTGATGGAATGGAAAAGTCGGCCGGATGTAAGAATATTACATTGATATATCCGTTACTATCTCGCCGGTGTTCAATTTTTAAAAGTGTAAACACTTGCGTATTTTTCTAAAATAAACACCATTGATAATCAATATATTACAAACAACACAAACGCCCTTAAAAGTCCAATTGAACACACACATCCTAATAATCAATCAGTTACAAAATCAAGAAGTAAAAAGTTGAACACCCGTTTTTTAAAAGTTGAACACTGACAGGATCATGTCAGTATGATCAATCTTTTTTAATCAATCGTTTATCAAAAGTAAAAGGCCTTACCTCATCAATTTTCAACAAGACAGCATCTGGGTGCATCGGATTTATCAGCACGTTCTTAGCCAGCGGATCAATAACACTTGGAATATAAAGCAGCGCTGCGCTTTTTGATGTGAGCCAGGCATTACCTATCCTTTTCAACATGGCTGGTGCAGGATAACTGTTCCAGCCGGCAGGCAGTTGAGCAATATCCAATTCTTCACTAAGGGTTGTATCAGGTACTATAATACTCATGACCACAAGGTCGTTACGAATTTCTTCGGGTTGCAGGTGAACCAATACTTCCAGGATGGCCGTTGATGAATTAAAAGAGGTATATATCACAGGGATATGATCATGCCAGCGGGCTGACGACAACAAGCCTCCCCTGCCCGACAAATCATGAGCGTACTTTTCCCTGGTAATACGATAAAGGATCATGAATAAAACCCGTATTCAATTTGCGAAAGCAGATCGTTTACCATCCTCAAACCTTCACTGGTATCCAGCAGTTCTAAAGGTTGCTTATCTCCCAGGGCCATATTTGGGCGCATCAGCCATTTATCAACAGTAGCTGCATCACCTAAAATATCAAGCCCGCGGGTATAGATACGCGTAAACTCATAAAGAAAGTTTGATTGTTCGGGCGATAAGCGGTCATCCTGCCCATAGCGGTTAAGCTGCCTGGTACTGATATGAAGTATATTAGAAAGCTGAGCCCTGGAAACATTTGTTTTTTCTAAAATGCTATCAATAGCCAATCTCGGTATCCCATCCCTGATACAATCAATTATATTACTATCCATATCACACTTCAGGTGGGCTTTAAGATACTCATGCGGGAAAAGAAAAGAAAAAACATACCATGCGTCCGGCGATCCAATCTCCAGATCTGCTATATTTATTTTCTTTGGGTGATTAGCTACCTTTGCCATAATGTCTACCAATATACAGACAAATGTCTCAAATTCAAAATTTGTTTTTATAATCTTACTGTAATCATAAAACTTAAATATTCCGCTAACGGCCGTTCATACTTATTTAATAATCATTTCATACATGCTCTTAACTTAATATCTTTGTTAGTATACGCACAAAGCAAGTGTTAATCGTTTTCGTTATTTCCTACAAATAATAATTATAAAATTGAAAAATTTCCTGTTCGATACTGTCGCGATTGATGCTGAAGAGATACAATTACTTGAAGATACCTACAAAGAGCTTAAAATAAAATTCAAAATCGGCGTGCCTGATCAATCCGAACAGTTCATCAACAAATTTGAAATATTTAATAACATTCCGGGCGCAAGGTTAGGAGGTACTTTACTTATCAACCATCCTTCGGTGAATTGTTATTTAAACTTTGTCAAATTTAGCTACCAAAATAGTATGGGCGGCCGGGGTGGTAAAGGAGGCCAGGTTACCCAGTATGATAAATACCAGGTATGGGCTTTTGCCGATTTAAAATCAGACTTCGGTAGGATATTAATCAGAAGAGAAACATTTACTGATAAGATATTAGAGATAATCCACCCCGTTGAACTTAAATTTAATGATGACAGGGTCTTCAGCAATCTTTTCTACGTTGTTGCTAACGACAGAGAGAAAGCTAAAGCGGCCATGACTAAAGCTTTTAGGAAGATCCTTGTTGAAATGATGTACAAAGATTTTGTGATAGAGATCATCAACACGGTTATGGTTATACGAACAATTCAACCGGTAACCCCCGATCATACAATATCTTTAGCTGAGTTTATAAATAAAATATCACAGTTAACTTAAATTAAAAATACCAGCCCTGTGCTGATTTTATTAGCTTTCAGCTTTGCGCATTCTGCTTTTAGCTTTAATATAATAGATATTTCATACGCACTCCCAACTTAATATCTTTGCCAGTATTAAAAAAAACCTCTACTTTTGTGCGCTTAAAGACATTTACTTATAGTACTAATGCCTGAACAACATCCACCGGAATCCATATTTAACCAGCTTGACGCTTTCGGGCATAAGAAAGTTGTTTTTTGTACCGATCCTGATACCCATCTGAAAGCTATTATCGCAATCCATAATACAACGCTTGGCCCTGCTTTTGGCGGCGTACGTATGTGGGCCTATAAAACCGAAGGTGATGCCCTTAACGATGTGTTGCGTTTAGCCAAAAGCATGACCTATAAAGCAGCGATAGCGGGCCTTAACCTTGGCGGCGGCTATTCGGTGATCATCGGCGATTCGCGCCAGGACAAAAACGAAGCTTTACTGCGTAAATTTGGCCGGTTTATCAAAAACCTTAACGGCGAATTTATCGCTGCTGAAGACGTAGGCACCAACCCCCGCGATATGGAGTACATTAAAATGGAAACCAACCATGTTACCGGCGCTCCTGAAAACATCGGCGGCAGCGGTGACCCTTCGCCAATAACAGCGCTGGGCGTTTTGATGGGCATTAAGGCTTGTGTTAGGGAAATGTACGGCAGCGACAGCTTAACAGGCAAATCGGTTATTGTACAGGGCATTGGCCATGTGGGCGAAAACCTGGTACGCCTGCTTAGGGACGAAAATGTAAAAGTTTACGCCAGCGATATTAATGAGGAACGCGTAAGCCAGATCTCTAAAAAGTATGGTGCGCAACCGGTATCAAATAATAATATTTTTGATATCGATGCCGATATTTACGCCCCCTGCGCTATGGGCGGTACAGTAAATGATCAAACCATTGCTAAATTAAAATGCGGCATTATTGCAGGTTCGGCCAATAACCAACTGCTTGACGAGAGTGTGCACGGGCAAATGTTGCTTGATAAAGGGGTTCTCTTTGCCCCCGATTATGTGATCAACGCGGGTGGTATTATTACCGGTTATTCGGAGTTGATGAATTTCAATAAAAAGCGTACCTTACAGCTTACAGAAAATATTTATGAGGCTACGCGCAATGTGTTAAAGCTGTCAAAGGCCGAAAACATTCCAACCATTAGCGCTGCCAATAAAATAGCCGAAAAACGCATTGAAGACATCAGAAAAGTAAAATCATCCTATTAAAACAATTAATTTTTATATAAACCGTTTGCATAAGCAAACCAAATCGTTCTTACAAAAATGTTAAACAGAAGGCACCTCCGGGTAAAGGTATTACAGGCACTGTACGCGTATCATCAATCAGATACGAAAGATGTTAAGCTATTCGAGAAAAACATGCTAAACAGCATTGACCAGGTTTACGAAATGTATATCTGGATGCTATCATTAATTAATGAAGTAGTAAGTTTTGCCGCGAATGACGCGCAGGAACGCGCCAACAAACACCTCCCTACCGCCGATGACTTAAATGCAAACCTAAAGATCCTAACTAACAGGTTTATCCTGAGCCTGAACGATAATAAGGAATACATTACAGCCTGGAAAAAGTATAAAGTTGACTGGACCTTTGAGCCCGAACTTGCAAAATCACTTTTTATTATCCTTAAAAACTCGCCTGAGTATGCCGAATATCTTGCCAAAACAGGCGATACACTGCAAACAGACAAGGATATCATCAAATTCATTTTCAAAAAAGTTATCCTTAAATCATCATTAGCCGAGCAGGTTTTTGAAGACAGGTTTATTTTTTGGCCTGTTGATAAAGACGTGCTCCAGGCGCTTATTGCCAAAACGTTCAAAAACTTTTCGCACGATGATTACAAGCTTAACCAACTTGCCGAAATTACCGGCAACTGGGTTGAGGACCGTGAGTTTGTGGTAAACCTGTTTCAGCAAAGCATCAGGTACAATGAGGCCTACCATGAGCTGATAGCCGCTAAAACCCAAAACTGGGAGCCCGAGCGTATTGCCATGATGGATACCCTGTTAATGAAAATGGCTATAACCGAGTTTATTAACTTCAATTCTATCCCGGTTAAAGTTACTATAAACGAGTATCTTGAAATATCAAAAGAGTTTAGCACGCCTAAGAGTAATTCATTTATAAACGGTATCTTGGACAAGATTTTAATAGAGCTTAAAGCCGAAAACAAAATCAAAAAGATAGGCCGCGGCTTAATAGAATAATATTAAAAAATGAAAAAACTATTTTTAAGCTTAGTAGCAGCAGGCATGTTATTATCGGCCTGTAATAGCAGCAACGGCAACACAGCCGATAACGCTTCAAAAGCTAATGCCGATAGCGCCGCAACCGCGGCTAACGCGCCGGTAGCTAAATTTGAAAAGGAAAGCCACGATTTCGGCAAGATCAAAGAAGGCGACAAAGTATCGTATGATTTCAAGTTCACCAATACCGGTAAATCGCCATTAATTATTACCAATGCGCGTGCTACCTGTGGCTGTACTACCCCTACCTGGCCAAAAGCCCCGGTTAAACCCGGCGAAAGCGGCGTGATCAGCGTTACTTTTAACAGCGCCGGTAAAAGCGGTTTACAGGATAAACAAATAACCGTTACGGCAAACACCCAGCCTGCCGAAACTATGGTGCATTTAATTGGCGAGGTGTTAAAAAAATAACAATTAATTTAAACAAATGATAGCTACTATTTTATTACAGGCTTCAAGCGGCGGCTTAGGTAGCTACGGTTCATTAGTACCAATGGTACTGATTATCGTGGTGTTTTACTTCTTTATGATCCGCCCGCAGGTTAAAAAGCAAAAAGATCAAAAAAAATACGTTGAAGAACTTAAAAAAGGCGACAGGGTTATAACTACAGCCGGCATCCACGGCCGTATCGTTGATTTAAACGAAACCACATTTTTGGTTGAGGTTGAAAACGGCAAGATCCGTTTTGATAAATCGGCCATATCGCTTGATGCATCAAAAGCACTGAATACACCTGCGGTTGAAAAGAAAGCGTAATTGAGGTGAAAGGATAAAGGTTAAAGGCGAAAGGTAGGGCCTTAACGCGAAACCAGAAAACTTTTACTCAGATAAAATAAACAATGACGAAAGGTTAAAGGAAAAGGAATGCATGAAAGTGCTTGACCTTTCACCTTTAACCTTTCGCCTTTAACCTAAAAGGAATGGCAATAGTAAAATTATCGGCAACAGAACGCAGGCGGCTCTCGGTATTTTTTACCTGTTTGTCGCTGGCTATCATTGCCTGGATTTTTACTACTCTTTCCGATCCGCTTCCTTATCGGGTAAAAAAGGTTTTAACTTTTAAAAACGCGCCGCAAAGGCGGGCTTTTCATTCGCTGCAGCCCGATACTGTTGATGCAACCATACAGGGTACCGGCTGGCAAATGCTGTTTTCCAGGCTCAACAGCGATAATAAGCCGCTAACTGTTGATCTCCGCTCGCTCGAAACCCGAAATTATGTGGTTATTGACAGCATGCAACTTAAACAGATCAATATAGGGAAAGACCCGGCCAACCGGATCTTATCCATTGACCCGGATACGCTTTATTTTGATTTCAGTAACCGCCTTATCAAAAAGGTGCCAGTTCAGCTTACCATGGGCGTTAGCTATCAAAAGCAATTTGCTGTATCGGGTAACATAACGGTGAGGCCTGCTTATGTTACTGTGAGCGGCCCTATTGAACGCCTGAAGCAAATCACCTCGTGGAAAACAGACTCGCTTAAATTCAGTGATGTTAATGAAACCATTAATACCAGGGTTAACTTAAAGCCCAGCAATGAGGGCAACCTGAATGTTTATCCGCGCTCGGTACAGGCCATCATCCCTGTTGATGAATTTACCGAAAAAACACTGGAGATCCCCGTGAAGTTGATCAATAACAATAACTATTACACCGTAAAAGTATTTCCGCAAAAAATTAAAGTAACTTTTACTACATCTTTAAACCGGTATGCCGATATTGATGAAGACCTGTTTGAAGCCGTTGCCGATCTTAACCTGTGGCGCGATAAGGGTTATACGGCCCTGCCGGTAAAACTTATCCATATGCCTCCCTTTTGTAAAATAGTAAAGATTGCCCCTGCCAATATTGACTTCTACATAAAAAAATAATGCTTAAAATAGGTTTAACCGGTAACATAGGCAGCGGCAAAACTACCGTAGCCCAGGTATTTGAATTGCTTGGCATCCCTGTTTTTTATGCCGATGACGAAGCCAAAAAAGTAATGGTTGCCGACCGGCTGCTTATTGAAGGTATTAAACAAACTTTTGGTCCGCAGGCTTATTTTGATGATGGCAGCCTTAACCGCAAATATATATCGGGGATAGTTTTTAACAACAAAGCCGAACTTGAAAAGCTTAACGCCCTGGTACATCCTGCCGTGTTCAGGGCTTTTGATAGTTTTGACCGGCTGCACAAGGATGCTCCCTACGTGATCCGGGAAGCGGCCATTTTGTTTGAAAGCGGCTCATACAAAATGTGCGACAGGGCCATCATGATCACCGCTCCGCTTGAAGTCCGCATTGCCCGCGTTATAGAGCGCGACGGCATTAGCCGGGCCGATGTTGAAAGCCGCGAGGCCCGCCAGCTATCGCAGGAGGAAAAGCTGAAACTGGCCAATGATGTAATTATTAACGACGGTAAACAGCTGGTTATACCCCAGGTACTGGCCTTGCATGAACTGTACTTATCGCTTGATAGCAATTAATGATACTTGACGATTTTGTTTCTTTTGACGAAAAAGGGCTGTACTGCAAATACGGCGACTTTTATATCGATCCGCAACAGCCGGTAAAAACGGCTGTAATATCCCATGCCCATGCCGATCATGCCATAAGTGGTAACAACAACGTTTACTGCACCCGCGCCACAGCAAGCATTATGCAACTGCGGTATGACCGTACCGCCGCCAAAGTGTTTAACATAGCTGCCTTTAACCAGCCATTTGAAGTGGGCAGAGTTAGGGTAACACTGATCCCGGCGGGGCATATGCTTGGTTCGGCACAAATACTGATGGAGTATGACGGCGCAAGGTATTTATACACCGGCGACTATAAGCTACAGCCCGATGCCACCTGCGAACCTATTGAATGGGTTAACACCGATGTGCTGATCACCGAAAGCACCTTCGCCAATCCGGCTGTTATCCATCCCGACCCGGTGAGTGAGATCCGTAAGATCAACGATATTAAAAGCAATATTTTACTTGGTGCATATGCGCTGGGTAAAAGCCAGCGGTTGATCAACCTCATTACCGAACATGCACCGCAAAAAAAGATCCTGGTACATCATAAAATAATGCCTATCAATGCCATTTATGAAAAGATGGGCTTCCATCCCGGTAAGTATCAAATTTACGGGCGCAAACTGATGAAGGTGCAGGATGAGTTTGTTTACATTGTGCCGCCCTTTACTTTTGATAGCTACATCAGGGCCACGGGAGTGAAACGCCTTTTTGCATCGGGATGGAAAAACCTGCAGGTTAACAACCAGGATACCCTCTTTATATCCGACCATGTGGACTGGAACGATATCCTGCAAACCATCGCCAACACCAAACCCAAACAGGTGTGGACGCTTCACGGTAAGGGCGAGCATCTGAAAGCTTATTTTAAAGATGATATCTTTGTAAAAATTCTGAACTGATGTTGCAGGAAGGCATTGATTATTATATCAACGAAGACGGCAATTTCGTTTTTACCGAAGCCTACCATTTAAAGCGGGGCTATTGCTGTAAAAACAAGTGCCTACATTGCCCCTGGAGTTATGGCAAGGTAAAATTGTTTGGAAATAACACTGAATCAAGCGATAGCGATAAATAAATCAATGTTAAATTAAAAATAATTAAACATATTTGCATCCCATTCATTACTATTACTATGCGAATAGAAGACGAAATACAAAGTACCAATTTTGAAGACAACTACCACAAAGTAGCCATTAACGTGGCGTACACGCAAGGTTGGCTGGCTAACTATTTTCGTTGTCATTTTGAAAAACATAATATTACCCAGCAGCAGTTCAATATACTGCGAATCCTGCGCGGCCAATATCCTAAACCGGCTACCATAAATTTATTGAAGGAAAGGATGATCGACAAGATGTCGGATGCATCGCGCATCGTTGACCGCCTTGTTCAAAAAGGACTGGTATCACGCTGCACCAATAATAAAGACAGGCGCGCCGTAGATATCCGCATCAGCGAAGAAGGCCTTGCAACACTTTCAAAAATGGACGCCGAGTTTAAAACAAAAGAGATCCTGAGCAATAACCTCACCGAAGATGAAGCCGCGACCCTAAGCGATCTGTTGGACAAAATGCGGGGATAGGTTTTTTTGGTGAAAGGGAAAAGGTTAAAGGCGAAAGGTTTATTGCCTTTAAATTCAAAATAAAAACATGTCATGTTCCCTCAGGGTCTCTCGCAGAGGACCCTGAGGTTCGCCGCGTTCAAAGACAACATCTAACAGATATTTAAAACAACGGATCTGCATAACTTATACATCAGGGTTCTCTGCGAGAGACCCTGATGGGACGGTAAATTGCGAAACATGGCAATTGCATGCTATACAGAGTGGATCAGCAGAACAAATCCGTCATTGCAAGGTACGAAGCAATCGCGAACTTTACAGAGTCGCTCTGCTGGTCGGGGATTGCTTCGTACCTCGCAATGACGGGGCGGTATATATTACGAAGCCTTAAAAGCCGCAACTTCATCCTTCAGTATCGCCAATACTTCCGGCCTTACATTACCAAAGAAAGACACACCCATGGCACCGTTTTTAAGCGCCACCTGGATGCCGGTACGGATTTCGTCATCGCTTTTAAAATCAGATAAATACAGCCCGGCATATAGCGGAAACCTGCCTGCCAGGAAATGTACGCCTTCGGCTACGGCATTGCCTATCCAGCTTACGCCCTCCTTGTAAAAGCCGTGATATATCATGGGGCAAATGCCGTCCATGTTCCAGTTTGTCCAGTCCTGCCTTACATTGCGGCGGGCTACTTCGGGAGTTGGGAATACGGCCGCAGTTATTTGTTTTTTATGCTGATGGGCAACGGTCGAAATACCATTAACCACCCGGGTAATGTTATTATACCTGAACAAACGCCATGAAAGGCTGGCTTCGGGGTATTGGATCTGATCGAGGTCCTGGTTATATTCTTCCTTGAATTTGGCTTTGCAAACATCGCAGTAGCAAAAGTCATATTCGGGCAACTCTTTGGTTTGCTCAATTTTATATTTATCCCAAAGATTTACCGGTAACACAACATCGCAGTAACGCACGTAATCCAGGTGGATGCCATCGATATAATCTTTAGCCAAAATATCATCGACAGTTTTGGTTAAATACTCCTGTACTTCGGGGCGCGACGGGCACAGCCAGCGATAATACTGCACATACGGCGGATGATCGGCACATGATTCGCCCTTGCGGTTTTTGCTATACCATTCAGGCTTTTCGTTTACCAGTTCGGCACGGTTAAAAGTCCAGATCCAGCGGTGGGCCTCCAGGCCTTTAGCTTTAGCGGCACGAAAATGGCGTTCGCTATCGTTCTCGAAAAATATGCCGGTAATGCCCGATGCTTTGTAGGAAGCATAGCGGGTGGCCAGATCATCATCTGTATCTTTGGGGTTAGGGTTGATCCATACCCAGTTTTTCATGGTTTTTTTCTTACTGCTTTTGGCAGTTTCAACAGCGGCATTGCTTGCTAAGGGCAACTGGGCAGCCACGCCGGCCAGTAAACCGGCCTTTAAAAATTCGCGCTTATTCATGGAGTTTTAGGGATTATCTGTTGCTGCACCAGGCCGTCCTGGTCAATTTTATAGATTGCTTTGGTTTTAATATCAGCAATATAAGCTATAAACTGATGGGCAGTTGCTTCCAACTTAAGCTCGTTAGCATGGCCAGCTACTGTTACCTTATTTTCAACACCCAGGTTGTTTAACAAGGTGCAGTATTCGTGATGATCTTTAAACCACTGCTTTTGCTTGTAATAAACCAGCCACAGGTATTTCTTTTGCTCTTCGGCATAAGGCATTTTAAACGTCGCGTCATCAGCCTCATGATCGCTGAAGAGAAGGTAGCCCCAGCGTTCGGGGTAATGCATGTTGATAAGCCCCTGGTTGCTCCAAACCCAGTTATGCTCCGGCAAACTATGCCCGGTATTATCCTGTAGTTTCACATATTCGCCGTTCTGCACCTTAGTATCATACTGCACCCGCGAAAAATTGATACGCCATAAAGTACCATCCTTTATCACAGCGCGGTTAAAGCCACCGGCTATGGCTTTAAATGGGATAGCCATTTCAACCGTCCAGCCTTTATCCGTATCCGTAGGATCATTCAGTGTGCCCTCAACTTTTACCGCCGACCGTAAGCCGTGCGCATCCCAACCGGTTACCGCGGCGCCGTTGTTACGGTAGGGTTTGTTCAAAAACAAATCGAAAATGGTATTGAGGGCATTCACCTCAATTTCAAAATAATTATGCGCGCTGTTGGCAGGATCGATAAATAGCTCAAAATCATTGTCTTTGTAAACAATATCATCATGATGGCTAAGCGTAGCCCAAACATTAGGATCTTTGATCCGGGCTGCTACATACAGGCAGCTATCGTCCCAAAGCATTTTAACATTGGTTTGCAGGGGCGGCTGCGGTTTGAGGCGGCCTTCAATATCCTGGAAATCCCGGGTCCATTTGGCCTGCTGCCATACAGCATCTTCCAGATCGCCATCAATTACCGGCGCTTGCTTTACATGTTTCGCAACATAGCCGTAAGGGGTGGTAAACAGATCGGGAAAGGCGCTGAAAGCATCCTGCGCTTTTGCAAGTCCCGGCAGTACCAATAAAACGGCGACAAGGCCCGACTTAACAAAACAACCCGTTAAGATGCTTCCACATTTCATTTACTGCCCAGCGCTAAGATGTAATCAAACTCTTCGCGCTTTACCCCCATTACCGATAAACGCCCCTGCCTTACCAGGCCTATATCCTGCAATTTAGGGTCGGCTTTGATCTGCTCAAGGGTTACCGGGGTTTTCAGGGCTTCAACCGGGGCCAGGTCAACCACCACCCAATTGGTATCATCGGTTGTGGGGTCCTGGTAAGCTTCCTTAACAACTTTGGCTATGCCTACTATCTCTTTTCCTTCATTGCTGTGGTAAAATAGCACCAGGTCACCCTCCTTCATTTCCCTCAGGTTATTGCGTGCCTGGTAATTGCGCACACCATCCCAAAAGGTACGACCATCCTTATTAAATTTTTCCCAGCTGTATTTAAAGGGCTCACTCTTAACTAACCAAAAACGTTCGTTTTTCATATCGAGAAGGCGGTTTTTAGGTTAACAGGGAACAAACGAGGGAATAAAATATTCATAAAAAACGTAACTTTACAAAAAATGAAAGAGAAAAAAAGCCAGACAATTTTACTTGCCACTTTCGAGGGAATTGAGTTTAATTTATACATTCCAGTCATACGGGATAAAGATAATAAGCCGTTTGTTTATTTTAACTTTCTCAACCCGGAAACTAACAAAAATAAAAAAATAACTAAATCGGTTGGGCTTGATCGGCAAGGCGATGTTAAAACTTTAAAAAAACAAGGCAAAGCTTTAGCTGATGATCTGATTGATCTTTTAAGTAAGGGATGGAATCCGGTAAGCGGTACTTTCAATGATCTGCCTATTACACCACTATCTCCAATTGTTGAGTGCATGACGTATTGGTTAAAAACACGGGTTGAAGATAATACGTTAAAAAGAATAGGTGATACAGCTTTGAAAAATAACACCTTCCTGATAAACTATCTAAGAAAATGGTTAACAGCTAAAAACTTTTTATACCGCAAAGCCAACACCTTTACGTATTTGGATATTGATAACTTTTTGCAAACTACAGCGCAAGAGCGTGGTTGGGGTAAAGTAACTTATAATGTATATCGTACCGATTTAAGCACGATGTTTAAATTTTTGGTGGTAAAGAAAATCTGCAAAGAAAATCCGGTTACAGGTTCAGAAAAGAAAAACACTAAAAATGATGATTCCCGATTTGTAATTTATAAAGAGGATGAATTAAAACAGGTGGTTAAATTGTTGGCTGCTGATGAAAGTTTTAAAGAGTTATATATCGGTTCAAAGATTTTATATTACTTAAACATACGTCCAATTGAAATGACCCGGATACTTGTTAAAGATATCGATTTTGAAAAAAGAATATTGTCGTTAGATCATACCAGAACTAAGAATGAGCAAGATGCTAAATGGCAATTGAACGACGAACTTTTTATGTTATTGGATGAATTGGTAGCAAATCAACCAAAAGACTATTTTGTTTTTGGCAAGCATAATAAACCAAGACCTACGCAAGCACATACAGACTTTTTTGGGCAACGTTGGAGAGCCTTTAGAAAAAAATATAATTTGTCTGACCATTTAAAGTACTACGCCCTGAAACATAGCGCCGATTGGTACGATTTAGAAGATGGTTTGTCACTTCAAAAAATTAGTGAACGAAACAGACATGCTAACCCTACGGTTACAGTAGCATATGTTGAACAGCGATTAAATAAGAAAATTATTCAACCGTCAACCAGTTCAAAATTTTAACATGAAAAGGGGATTCTAAGAATCCCTTTTTTAGTCAACACCGTTTACTTTACTACCTGCCGGGGGTTCTTTAATCCTGTTTTCCGGTACTATGTCCGGATTAAGATCTTTATTTTTTCTTTTTCTTAACATTAGAAGTATAGCCACAATTACAACTAATAATCAGCAATTGCAATTGGTTTCATTCTATCCAGATAACGCTAATTACATATCTAAAATATTCAACATATTTCTAAGATTTAAAATTTCTTCTTCTGCAATTGAAGGTAAGTTATGCCAATTCAAGCTGCTATTTTCAAAAATTGGGCTACTTGATGGGTGTATTTGTTTTAGGTATTGAAGAGAATTATTTGAATAACTTTCAAAAAATTTATTCGAATTTGTGCTCATAACAAACATTATTAAATTACCCATTATAATCATTGTGGTTTGAGCATACTTTTTGACGTATTGCAATGACTCAAATTCAATAAAATCGTGATGAATATGAGTATGTCTATCGTTGTTTGGTGGATTTCTACCTATCCAAATTTTCCAATTTTTTGGCACTTGCTTGTTGTCTTGAAATTCCCTAAGCTGAGCCAATGGTATTCTCTTTTTAGCTTCATCATCAAATTCGGCTACCATAGTAGTCATCACAATCCATAGGTTCAACTTCGCAATATCATCAGTAGTTAACGTTATGTTATTGTCCTTTATTAAAGATGTAAGTATGGGTTTAGTTTCTTGTTGTAAAACGCTCATCCATCCATTGTTGCATTTAGCACATACTATAAGAAGTTTATGAGAGAAAAGAGGGCCATTTTTTTTATTTGTATCGGGTCGGAATATAACTTTATCCGGCAAAAAATCGATACTTGTTCTATCTGCTACTTTATTTAAAGAAAAGTCGATATTCAAAACTGATTTAAGCCAATCAGGAAAGATATGTTCTCTTGTTAATGGAAGGCCTTTGCAAAACACGCATTTCCTTTGCTCTTGCTTGGGGGGTTTAGGTAATTTGTTACTCATTGTTATAAGGCTTAAACTAATCAAATCTACTTGATTTAAATTACTAACAAGCATTGAAACACTGATTTTTCTTTCAGGCAAGGACTGACTATTACGAAAAATATTTTGCAGCGAGACAAGCAATGATTGAGCAACGCCTTTAACGCTTACTGATGATTTAGGTAGCTTTTCGAATGGTAAAGTCTCTTAACTGTCCCGGTGTCCAAATAGTAAAATCAACGTTATATTTCAATTCTCTAATCCGACCGATACATTCAATAATCATTGGATGAACAACTGCAAAAGCTTCATTAAAGCTTTTATGAGTATCAGGTAAAGTAATCTTGATGCGGTCATCAACTACTGATACCAAAGTGTTAAAAGGCGGGGGTAATTCCTGATTTAAATACACCCTAATCATATTTAGATAATTATTCATTTATAGGTTTGCCCAAAATCTTTTGGCGTTTGATTGAAATAGGCAAATACTTTTTCGGCAAACTCCTGCAATTTTAAAGAAGTTTTATTGATATCCTTTATCCTCATTTTTATTTCATTTCGGGGATCACACATCTGATAATAAGTCAATACAGTTCTGGTATTATCTCCGTGAACAATTAAATCCATTTTACCCTGAATTTCAAATTCTTCCGGGGTCATCCAATGGCCGGATTGTTTATTATAGAACCAACACCCCCGTTCACGGGCTTTATCCGCATTTACTTTCAGTTCTTTTTCAATTGTATCAAACATCCTTGCCATATTACAAAGCTATACTAAAATTATTAGCATTGAAAAGAGGTATCGAAAATTTTTATATTTGACTAACTTTTTCATCGATGTCAAAAAATAAAAAAATCCAGATTAACGTTAAAGGTGATTTTATTAATAGTACAAATCAATCTGGGGGTACAACCGCTAAGAATGTAATCAATCAAGAACAGTCATCGAAAGAAAAGGAAACTAAGAAATGGTGGGAGAAACAGTGGTTTGCTGTTTTTGCAATAATCACAGGGATTGCTACACTATTAGGATTCGCCGGTCTTCAATTTCATTGGTTGGATAGGAATAACAGATCTACGATTGACAGCCTATCTGTAGTAAAAAAGGCAAAACCAGAACCTATTCTCAGGGTAAAATTTAAACAAGATTCGGTAATCAACGCACAGAAACGAATAAATAAAAAGAAAAATATGTTTGACAAAGAAAAGCAAAATCACATTACAATAAATGGTGACGTAGTTACATCAAATGGACAAACTGGTGGTGTAACCGCCCATACAGTCATTTATCAAAATGGTATCCCGTTACCCTCTCCCCGGCATTTAAATTCAGATGATATTAACAGATTAAATGCTTTAGATAAATCTAAATTAATAATAGTGACGATATGTATGTTGGAAGGAGAAGCAAATCAATATGGCGTTGAAATTGTCAATTACCTACAAGGAAACGGTTTTAAGATTCAAGTAAATGGATACCAACAGCTTTTCGGCGGTGGTTTAAATAAAAGATTCGATATTAACACACCCGATGATGACAAGATAGATGTAACTGTGCCTGTACAGAAATAAATTAAGTGTATAAAGGCTACTTTTTAAGATTTAAGCACACCCAATACCGTAGTAATTACCCCGGATAGGGCTTCTAAAATCTTAGTTAGTTTTATCATCTTTTTTGTTTTCTGGTTTTAATTTCGTGTTGAAGTAATCAGACACTTTAGCCTGTACTATAGTCCATAAATCTATCCCGGTTAAGACAGAAACATTTTCTAACAAACTTTTAAACTCAGTTAAGGTAATATAGCCCCCGATTAATTTTGTTAGATATAAGGATGTTCCCGGAAAGAATGTAATCTCAATAAAAAATGAAGCTAATACTGCTACTGAATAACAAGCAAATTTGATTGTAGTATCCCTCATTCGTTTGCTTGTTAGAGGTTCATTCAATTTCTTACATTTCGCTATTCCAGTAAAGAAATCAAAAGCAAGTAAAGTATAAATCAGGTACAGAAAAGGGTGGACAGGTGTAATGAACACCAAAAACCACAAAAGATACTTATTGCCAAAAGCGAGTAGACCATCAAAAAATTTTATCATTGTTAAGTTTAGGTTTTTAAATATAAATCGGCTTCATCTTTACGCCGTTTTACTAAGGTTGAGTTTATTACGCCCCCGGCTTTATTCCACATAGCAAAAGCAGCCCGGATTAAATCAGGTGAAGCCCCGGTGTTAATGCGTTTAACCAAAGTTGATTTGGCAAATCCCGCTGAACCTATGTTGTAAGCCAGAGAAACAAGGGCATTAAATTGATGCTGATTGATGGGTACGGTAATAGCAGCAGTAACGGCTTTTTCAAAACGTTGAACTACATTAAAGAAAAGATCATCACATTGGGCTTGAGTGATGGTATCACCTTCTTTTACTGCTGTACCGTTGGGATAATAAGTACAACCTATACCGATAGTCCAAACGCCTACAACATCTTTGTAAGCATGAAGGATAATCCCTTCATGCTCTTTTATAAATTCCAACCCTTCTTTATCAATTTTCACGTTGATAAATATTAGACAGCAGGGGCATTATAAACACTAAAATTTACTTCTTCTTCTTCATTTTAAACGACCATTTCCCAATTTTAACAACGAGGTCAAATTCTAATTGCTTTAAAAATTTACAGGCTAAATAAATGAATTGCATATTGCAAGCTTTATGTCTACAGTAGGAATTATGCCTACATACATGTATATATATAACTTGACTGCTTGTTTACTTTAGGCTAAAAAAAAAACTTGTTATTGAAATTCCGGGGTAAATTGAACATCAAATAATGTTAAAGCCGTATCTATGTTATCATCAGTTGGGATAATACAACTATTGGCCTCCCTGAACTGGTTGAAGGATACAACAAATACACAACCCGCTACCCTATCAACGTTTCCGTTGCTAAACTTCTGAATATTCACATTTTCGTTAATTTCATAATCTACATCGTACTGGTATTGATTAGCAAAATATGTTACCATATCATCCGCAATCAGGTTCATATCTGACCAGATGCCAATTTCAGCGTTTGGTACATTCGGGTCAAATAAATCAGCTAATGTAATTTCAAACTGATGTACCACATTCTTATCCTGAATATTTTGAGTTACATACTCGATGTGTGCAACCGGATAAACGATGTTTGATTCAGCATTAAAATTGAACTCATTGCCTGTACTAACCGTGTTGATCTGGTTATGACTGGTAAAGAAATCCGCAATAAGTTTGAGGTATTGATTTATCGAAATCATTAGTATACCCTTCTCCGGTAGTAGCCGGTTTTATAAGTTGATGCTTTATAGGCTGCTTCATGATCGAATGTATCATCTGAAATATAAATGCCTGTGAAACTTAATGTAGAATCTTTATCGGTTACACAATTGGTATCAGTTTCGGGGTCTTCATCAGTTTTTATATAGTCAATCAATCGCTTTTTATAAGCATCTTTTTTTGCTAAATAGGTGCTTCTTAAAGCATCTATATCGCTTTTATCGGCTGTTGAAGCATTATCATCATTAAGTTTTTGTACTCCCTTATTTGATACTTTGTAATGCAGCGGGTTCAGACTATTGAGCAAAGCCCCGTAAAGCATAAACGGCTTAATATACCGCAACAATTCAGTATCAATATCAGGGATAGTATAACCGGATATTGTAGTAGCCGATACAATTTCATTATTAAGCCTTTTATAAACAGGTGTACCTATCAGGGGTTCAACTTCCAACTCCTGAAATTCTAATATTGACTGGTTTAAAATTTTTTCATCAACATTAGATTGTATGATGCTATTTTCTTTAAGATAATCTACCGAAATAAATGTAATCTGTCTCATTATTGGCTCTCTCCTTTCCTAATCACTCTCACTTTATTCCAATAATGTCTGCACTGATTTTCAGCCAGTTGGGTTGCAGTATTAAACCACCATCCCCCGGCGTGTTGAAACACATCATACCCAAAAATTTCACTCATTTTCTGAATTTCAGAACGGGTATATAATCTGTCAAAATCGATTAGTTGTTTGCAGAAGTCCCTACTGGTTTTAAGCAACGGTTTACCTGCTACTTCCGGCCTCTTTTTATACTCATAAAGTACTTCTACAGTACGAGGATTTTGAGCCTTTACAGGCGCACTTTGTACGCTATCACCTACTACTTTAGCTGTTATTAAATTAGCATCTGTAAGGGCTGCAATGCGCTGTGACAGGTCATCAGTTGTTATACTAATACCCAAATCTTTTTTAATTCCTGCTTTGATTTCTGATAAGCTTTTACCGTTAATCGGGGTTTTGATTAGATAGTTTTCAATGTCCTTATCATCATCAAATTGCAGATCAATTTTTTTGAATTGCTCAAATGAATGGGCTTCAAATTCCTGTTTTGATAACAGGGTATACCCCTCCCGGTGGCTACCTAAATGCTTGATTTTATCAAAGTCTTCCACTTTTAAAACCCTACCATTTTTATACTGGTTATCATCGTTTTCGGCTTCAAAGTTGGCCGGGGCTGTTTCTGCTTTGGTAATGGTTAAAAGCTTTTGACCTTCACCTCCCGGTAACGGTGATCTATTATCTAATGAACGTAATTCATCAATAGTCAAAACCTTTTCACGGGTAGTATCCGATAACTCAGCCATAAGGATATTTGATTTATCCTTGAACTCGATAGCAGGTAATCCGGCATCAGCTAAAAGCTTGTTAAAGGCACTTTCAATAACATTCCTGTTATCCTTAACAAATACGTTTTTAAATACCTGATAAGCCTTTTCAATTTCCTGACCGTTACCACCTAAACCGCCCTCCTGTTCAATGCCAAAAAGTATTCTACTGGTTGCCTGATGTGCAGTTAGGATATGTTCAATGTTTGCTTTACGGGCAAAATCCAACTTGTCAGTATAATCAGAAGATGATATACTATCAACCTGTAGCCCTTTTTCAGAACCCATATCATTATAATTGATAAGGAATTTCTTACCGGAGGCACCGGAATAATCAGTAGTTAGTTTTCTTTCAAATTCTCTGGCTTGTTCTTCGGTTGGAGTACCTTTGAAAAAGCTTAAAATTACTGAGGGGCTAAAACCGTCTTCTAAATTTGATTTAATAAAATTCTGCAAAAGAACTTCACTAACCATACTGGTTATAGCAGGCTGATACGATGCTTCTGCATACACATTGTTAGCTGATGGTACATACCCCTGAAACATGAAAATCTTATTTTGCTTATCCGGGTTGTTGCCTTTAGTCCACCTGTCATAACTCCTAACGACACGTTTTTGCTGCCAATCCGGGCTTATCCAAAATTTAGTTTTAGCGTAGTTACACCGCATATAATTTGCCGGGATATGATTAAAGTATAAAGGCTTATTGTTCAATACATCATATTGAACTTCTAAAATGAACGTATTGAAGATGATGTAATCCTGTACACATTTTCTAACTACTTCCTCAAAAGAATCGACCAGATTAATATTAAAATCAGCAGGTTTACCAGTTTCTTTAATTACGATACCATCACCTAAAATGTAATTAGCTTTACTTAAAGAAATTGAACGGTGCAATGGTACTTCTGCCAAAAGTTTCAAAAGAAAATTAGGGTATAGGTTATTGTCACCATACCACACATAGGTTTCATCAGTAGTACCCTGCCTTAATTCCTTTGGTAGTGGTGTAACAGTTCTACTAAAATTGATTACAGCAGCTTTAAATTTATTTTCATCACCCTGCACTAAATCTTTACTCATTAATAAATTATATATTCATTGGTATCTGTATTTGGCGGTGTAACATATTCTGTAGCTTCTAAATCTTTGATTAAAAGTTTACCTGATTCAATAGCTAAATCACTATCGGCGGTCAAAATAGAATAGGTGTAATAGCCGGAGGCCATATCATCAAATACTGAGGTGGCAATCAGATACAAATCATATCTTTCAGGTGCAGGTGAATTGTTCACAGGCAGTGTAAAGTTGTATTCAAACCTTGAAGCATCATTTTTTAACTTAACTACATAGGCTGTATCGGCTACTCCGGTGGTTTCGGTTAAGGTTAAAATGATTCGTTGAACAGGTTTTGATTTATCGATTACCAACATTTGTTTTTGATAAATATTAGCCTCCCGGATATTTAAGGCAATAAAAAACCTCCACCGGAATTGGCAGAGGTTGAATAACTCTTATGAGCGAAGAATTACAGAGCAACTATTGAGTTGATGATTGTGGGGTCTACAATTCCGATTTCTTCAACATCAGAACCTGCTAAGGTTAATACTCTACCATTTGCAGAAGTTGACACCTCTGTTGCTATAGTCTTTAATTGCAGTTGACCGTTTAAGCCCATTGCTAACCAAGTACCATTTTTTAACCGAATAAGAGCAGCGACAGGGTTTGAAAACAGATTTTCTACTGCTGTTTTTGCTGCTATAGAACCTACGTTAGCCAAAGTGAAAGTTAATTGTTTTTGGATATCGAAACTCCCGTTGTCATTATAAGTGTAATCACTCTTGATTGCGTTTTGATCTTTTACTGCACCGTATTTTACGAATTTAGTTGAAGCTGATGCTGCTAAATTGATAGCAGAAATAGTACCACCAGATGATACAGAATATACATCTGTAGTACCTGATATGATAGCTAAATCACTGTACGCAATCAGATATACATCATCACGTACCCCCGTTTTAGTATTCTTTCCGCACTCACGAGCCAAAAGGGTTAATGAATTACAAGCCATTTTTTATTAATATTTAATTTAGGTTTAAAAGAGGCTAACCAGATTGTTAGCCCCTCTTAAGAATTATTATTTTATCGTACCGTAGCCGATTAAATCAGTATAGATAGGAACTACACCCAATGAAAAGCGTGAATCGAAATAAACCTGTTCAGTTTCCATTGAATACTTGTTAGTTAATGCTACGTCTTGCAATTCTCCACCTGCTTGTAATTGTGACATACGTGTAGCAACTACAGCGTTAGTACCATTTAAGCCATCAACCGGAGCAAGTTTTGAAACACTACCCCAAAGGGTTAATTGATCGTTAGGATTGAATAGATTTTTAGCAGCAATTTGAGATACATATTTTCTATAGGTATCAGTACCGATAAAGATTCGGTAATCTTCTTTGTTAGCTACTTCAACTGGCATCTGCAAATCAAAAGCCTGCAGTTGTGAAATAGTATCACCAGAAGTACCACCTGATAAATGAACGTAGGTTGAACCAGTAATTTGTTTCACAAAACCGTCAATCTGTTTTAAGGTTGCAGTTGCACCAGATGCTTTATCACCTTTCCAAATCATTTGCTCTAAAGCTGCCTGTACTTTGTCTGAAACTTCTGTACCGATATAGTCAAGGAAAAGGGCATCATCATAAACCTGACCTGCCATCTTCGCCTTCATATCCTGAACAGCGTAAGTCTTTTCTAAATCACGGGCGCAATAGTTAAGGTTAACCTTCAAATCTTTAATAGAAAGGATAGCTTCTGCCAAAACAGTATCACCTAAAGCGTTACGGCCACAAGTTGAACCGTCTTGAATTTGAACATCAGTATTTGCTAATTGTACCGCTTTGTTACCTTTAGCAGTACCGTCAAATGCGTTTGCATCTAACAACATTTTAATTGTCTGAGCGCCTAAAATCGCTCTTGTCATGAACGCACGTGAAGTTTCATCGTTATAGACAGGTAGGGCTGAAATATTATAAGCCATTTTTAATTAGGGGTATTACTTTTTGAAAGAATTCGAGATACGTTTGTACATATCTAATTCGGATTCCTTAATCTCTACCCTCGTATCGGCTGATAATTGGGTAGGTACTTTTGATAATGTTTCAATGATCGAATTGAAACTTTGAACGTCTTCTTTGGTAGGTGCTTCGCTGATAACTTGAAGGATATTTTTAACTGCATCTTCCAGTGTTGAAATTCTCTCGGTTAATGCTTGTGTAGCATCATCTTCTTTTGCTTCATCCGCCGGGGTTTCGGTAGCTTCTTCCTCTGGTGAACCTTCTACAGGTACATCTTTTTGGGGTACATCAGCTTTTTTAGCTAAATCTTCCTCAGCGGGTTTATCAGCTTCTACCGGAGCATCAGGTTCTTTAGTGATCTTATCTATTTTGCCGTCTTTTACTGTGATCTCCGCACCGTTTACCAATTGGTAATCACCGTTTGCAGCAGGTACAGAACCGTTAGAAGTGCTTTGTGTAACGTCCGCACCTTCTTTCAATTCTGAATATTCAATCATTGTATCTGAATCCTTAACTTTTACAGCTTCAAAAGATTCTTCATACTTTTCAGTAAAAAACTTCAATAGATTTTGGCACTTTTCCTTTGCTAATTGTATTGCGCTTTTCTCCATCTCTTTTTTATAGAAATAAATATTAGGTAGTGCCGATATTTAGTTTTAGCTGCTCTAATTCAGCTAATTCCTGAAAAGCTTTTTCTATAATGGAGAGTGAAGTTTGTTTTGAAAGGGTAACAGTAGTTTTTGTATCGAGCATACCAAAAAGCCCCTCAACTGATAACCCGGTTATTTTCTTAGATTGGATATCTGACCAAACATTTTCCGATAACACTTTCAATCCCAAGACCCAACTACCCGTTGGCACGTTACCCAAGGCTTTAGGTGCTAAAATTCCTTTATCCTGATCCACTATATAAGATTGAAAGATGTAGGAATCAGCCGGAATTAATGAGTGTTCTAAATTGGTATTATTGAAGAATCCTTTCCGGGCAAACACCTGTGAAATTTCCCGGATAGTATCTTTTGAGAACGTACATGCATATTCCCCCAATTCCGGGGAGTTCCTATAAATTACTTGATTAGGAATTAAAGCAACACCCAATAATTCTTTTTTTACATCATCAGTTGAAAACATTAATTCTTCGTGTTTGGCAAAACTTAACCACTGCATTTCATTGGCAGGATGTTCTACGAGGGCTACCGCTTCTACAAATGAATCTTCATCAGGATTTATTACTAATTCTATAAGGGGCAAATTCTTTTTTAACATTTTATCTGTTTCCAGATAAATATTAGCTGAAAGGTATTTTACTGAAAAAGGTGTACCTTTTGGATACACCTCTTTTGTTTAATAAGAAGATAAATTGTTATTCAAAGTATCTTTAGATTGAGCGGTTTGTAAATCTTTCAGAACCACATAAGCTTTTACAGGTTGCGCTTTATCAGTTTTAACAGCATTCACAATATCCTGTGAACCGTTTTGTTGTAGAACAGTAGAATTAATCACCGGGGCTGATGGAGTACCTCCCGCTGTTGAAGATGAACTGTAAGCTGATGATGATGCTGTACCGCTCTTTAACTGACTGATAGCTTTTGCTCCCGCTGCTATTGAAGCTGCACCTGCTAAAACACCTGAAATTGTGTTGATAGTTACCCAAGGCTGACCGAAAGTCAACGGCGAAGCAGCTACAGCTTTAGCGTTCGCAACCTGAGTATTGATAACAATTTTCCCGATACCTGCTGCCTGTTCTGCAACTATCCCGGCGATTGCTATCGCTTTATTTTTTTCACCTATATCTTCCAATAACGAACCAAAACCACCCAATAAATCAGCCTCTGCACTTTGGATCTCTTTTTTGGCCTCAAAAGCATTTTCATCTATCTTTTTACGGGCTTCGGCTGCATTATCAGCAATGTTAGTTAAAGCCGTTTCATGTTGTTGCGTGAGCAACTCGATAGCATCATTCTGGTCTTTTAACCCTAAGAGTTTAGCTTGAAATTCAGCATTTTCTTTATCAGTATCTGCTTTCTGATTGGCGTTGATTTTATTTTTAGCGGTTGAAGCAGAATCAGTATCTTTTGCTTTATTGTCCCGGTTAACTTTTACATCATTGGCGTTTGCCTCTGTTGTAACACTGTTACCTATTTTCAGCAATCTTTGATTGTTGATTTGGTCATTGCGTGAAGCTTCCAAAGCCTCTTTTTGCTCCGGGGTTGCATTCTTTAATTGTTCATCAATTTTCTTATTGATTTCCTGAATGGCTTTATCATAAGTTGATAGATTTTCATTTTCTATACTCTTTAGATAATCGGCTATCTGGTCATCATATTTTTTATTGATACGGGCTTCTTCGTTTTTTCTGGCCTCCGTTAAATTGCTAAACTCTTTATTGAAATCTTTAACATCTGCTTTACGTTTTTCCAGTAGAGCAAATTCCTTTTTGTATTTAACATCAATATCTATTAACTCTTTGTCTCTGGCATCCTGCGTACCTTCTGCAATAACTTTTAGGGCATCTTCATTTTGTTTTTTGATAGCATCCAAATCGGATTTCAAAGCAGCTTTAGCTTTATCAGATGCAGCTTTAGCATCTTTATCTTTTTTATCCTGTAGTTTTTTATCAGCTTCCGCTTGAATTACTGCTATCTCATTTTGCCCATCGGCATATTTCTTTTGATAATCTTTATCAGATTTATCCAAAATAGATAGTTTCAACTTCTCGTTTTGAATCTGTAGATCGGTGGTATCCTTTCCGGCTGCTTTTAATAGCTTTAATTTCCTATCGTTATTTTCAATAGTTTTCTGAACCTCTAATTTTCGGGCTTCCTCTGCATAAGCTGCTGCTTTATCTCTTACACCTTTTTGATAATTGGCAACTACATTTAAATCATCAGCTACATTTTTTACACCATCCTTTAAATCATTAGCTGCTGCCTTGAAATCCAATTTGATTACGTCAATCAAAACTTTAATGGAAGTGATAACATAATCGATAGGAACTTTAAGATATTTCAAAACTGCAAAACCAACACCATTAACAACCTCCATAAAAGAATGGAAAGTATCGGTTGAAGCTTTAACTGTAGGGAATAAACCGGAGATACTCGCTTTAAGATTGTCCCATTGCGTTATCAAAGCAGCTACTAAAGCGATAACTAAACCTATACCTACAGCTTTTAAAGCAGTACCGAAAACCGTTGTAGCAACTGTAGCGCCCCCGGTAGCAACCGTTTGTACTGTTGTGGCAGCAGCTAAACCCGCCTGACCAGTTGCAGCAACCCCGGTTAGTTCTGCTTCTTGCGCCAAAGCTGTATTATAAGCTTCTTGTAATACTAATTGTTCCTGTTTAGCGGTAGCTGCCAAAGCAGCCAGTTCTAAGTAAGCTTCTTCCGCTCCTGATAATTCCGCTTCTGCGTCTAAACCCGCCGCTCTGACTTTTGCCAATGCAGCTTCTGATTCTGCCTTTAAGGTATTAGCAGCTTCTGTAGCAGTAGCCAAAGCAGTTTCAGCAGCTACCCTTTCGGCTGTTGCAGCAATAACGGCTTCATTAGATGTTATTAATGCTTCGTTAGCAGTAGTTTGTTCATCGGTAACAGCTTGTATAGGTAAAAACTGAGCAGCTATAACACGCCCTAAATCTTTGAAGCCCTGCTTAACATCATCTAAATTGCTCAGGGCGTTTGCGAACGTCATTAACCCCTGCAAGCGGGCTAAATTTTCAGCAGATTTTTCTGAGTTGAAGCCTAACGCAACTAAGCCCCCGGAAAAGCCCGCTAATGATCCTGCTGCACCGCCCGCAACTTTTGAAAAGGCTTTAAATTTATTTTCGGGGCTAAAGGCGTTGATAGTATCCTTAAATTCTGCTGCTTTTCTTTTTAATTCAGCTAAATCTTTAGCACCCTGTAAAAAAGCTACTGAGTTTTTACCCTGCTGTTGTTCTATCTTTTGTAACTCACTGATAGCATCCCGAACTAATTGCTTGTAGTTTTTGAAACCATCTAAATTACCTACAGGCTGTTTGGAAACTTCACCTGCTTTAGCACGTAATTTGGTTACTTCGGCTGTAGCCTCCTGTATTTGTTCAGTACCGTTAACATTAATATTTAACACTACCTGTTCAGCAGCGTTATTTTGATTTGTAGCCATTTATCGTTTCCGATAAATATTCGGCTCGCTTAATGTTAAAGGACTATCTTTTGAAGTTTAACCTGTGAGGTTTCTTTGCTATTGTAGTAATCAATATTTAAGATTTTGGCGTACATGCCCCCGGCTTTAGTTTGGATAAAAACAGGGTTGCGCATATCCAAATTTGAAATATCAGCCGGGGTTAGATAAACATTGAAATCAAATACCGCTACGTTATCATCATTCAATTCTAAAATCTGGTTTTGGTAAAAATCTGTATAGATGTTTGGCAGGGTAAATATATCCTGTGTTACGGGCATATAAACTTCATTTGGAACACCAAAGAGCAAACTAAAAATCCCTGTGCCGTCTGAATCAGTTAAAATATGGGATGATTTATTGGTTAAAGTTAGACCGGATTGAACAGTTGTATAAGAAATAGTATCACCTGAATTAGTTAAAACTACATCATAGGGACTACAAACTGAATAACCGTTATTAAACAATATTCTAAGGTTGCTTTTGTAAGATTGCTTAGCTGTTAATTCCCCTTTGAAAATGGCAGGTAAAACTTTGTCATCTCCATTTTCTTTAACAATAATAGTAGGCGAAAAATCTACTTCTACATCTACAGCATCTGCTACACCCTTACTATTGGTAATAGAGAAATCACCGTAAGAGGTATCAGCATATTTAGTTGTATATAATTTATTGTAGTAATCATTACTATCAGCTTTAAACTTGAAATTATAGGCTGATGGTAACTGCGTAGTAAAACTTATTTTGGATGCTGATTTTAAATCTACTTTTTTAGTCCAATCATAAGCGTAGTTAGCCGGGGTTAAGGCTTTTTGATAAAATATATCAAAGGGTTCAATGATTAAACCGTTGGGCACATTCGGATTCTCTATTAAATAGAGATTAAAGAACTTTAGAAGTGATTTTAGAAAATCTTTAACCTTAACATTTTGGGGTACTACATCTCTCAAATTAACTGTATCGCCGGAGGTAATATCAATCTGGGATGCTACACCTAAATTACCAATTTTAAATTCACCGCTGTTTATTGTTAAAGAAGCAGAGTAAGGAATTGAATTACCAATTACATTAGCCACAATACCAAAGCCTTCACCTTTTTGATATGATTTCAATGCAAAATTTAGTGTAGTAGTACCTGACGCATCAAATGAAAGTATTTTACTGGTTGAATTAATCGGAATCCCGGATGCATCTATTGTAAATAAAACAACACTGATATAAGAATCACTTCCATCAATCAAGGATGCTGAATAATTCAGATTTAGGGTTATTTCAGATGTTATATTCCGGGTTAAAACATAGCTGTGTACATCAACCCCCGAATAGGTTCTGGTTTGTCTGTGAATAATTCCAGAATCAACAATAGCGCCTAAATTAATACTGTTAGATGGAAATTCATCGGTAATTGAATATGTTGTTGCCCCGGTTGCAGAATCTGTATAGATCACATCTTTAACTGTTTTGGCAAACTCTTGTTCTGAATACGGTATAAACGCTTTTTTGAATATATCTGAACTTACAAAGTCACCTGAATAGGTATACCCATATTTTGAAAATATGTTATCGAAGTAGCCTTTTAAATAAACCCCGGTTCTAAAATTGCGCAAATCAAATTTGGCGGGGTTTTGAACAATACCCTTGCCGTAATCGATTTGCGGATAGAAAAAGTCATGATAAGGCTCTATTAACCCATCATTGTAATTCATATTCCAACTATTGATGATATTGGTTAATGTGTAGTGATGTTGGTAATCTGTTACAAAAACATCTGTTAGCAGATCATCACCTATTTTACCGAAGAAATCAACCAGACTACCTGTAACTACGGCTGAATAGGTGTAATTACCGTTGGTATCCAAATCGATTCCTGTAATTTTGAATGTACCTTTGAATATCAAAATTGAATCTTCAAAGATTTGACACTTAATACCCCGATTGGGAGAAAAATTATAATATAATCTTTCAGGTAGTGATGTGTCTGCAAATCTTGAAGGATTATATAAATTACCTAATACTCTATTGTTATTTGGAGTAGCTTTTAAGCTTATATTTTTAGACAAATTGTCTAATCTTTGGCTTATATCTTGTAATACTGTGGCTGAAAAAGAAGTAGTAAATTCAGAACCCAAATCTTCACACTCTAATGCACCATAGCTACCATCATCTTCAATTAAATATATTTTAAAGTTTAGATTACTCATCCGTTTTAGATAAATATTCGAGCAGAAAAATTATTTGCTGAAATAGATAGTTTATACAAAAAAGAATCTATGTTTGTAAAAGTTAGATTATATTAATTACACAATTAAAACTATGGCATCATTTGATAATATTGCAGCAGCTATTAAGAAAGAAATTGCTGCATTGGAAAGTAATTCTAAAACTAAACAAAGCGAGATTGAGCAAGCCTATAAGGATGCAATCAAGGCTGCTGATGATAAACGAAAAAAAGATTTAGAACAGATTAGTAAAAGCAAATCTGAGTTAAAGCAATTGAAGAAACTTTACAAGGATACAACAGGAAAAAATTACACCGCTGATGAATCTGAATTAAACGATAATAAAGCTAACATAGAGGCGACAGAAAAACCATCCAAACAAGTTAAATTGGCAACAAAATTTGAAGAAGCCAAAGGCAACAAAGAGAAAATCATATTTGTATTAAATGAAATAAAATCAGGTATTAATGATGCAATCATTAATAAACTTTTCACCTACGATTCTGAAACTAAAGGTAAAACGGTAAACTTAGAATTATCGCAATTATATAAAGCGGGCGTTATCAAAGTTATTGGTAAAGAGGGCAAAAAGAATATCTACTCACTTTAATACTTATCAGGGCTATCCAAATGATAGCCCGTTTTGTTCCTACGCCTTTATTTTTCTTTTTGCTTCACTAATTTGCATTTTAAGAAGCTCGTCCTGTGGTTTTTGTATCATAAAATACCATAAAGTTGCTCCGGTTAAAAATAGGATAATACCAACCCACATTAACGAAGAAAAATAGTTTTCATTTCTCGCCTCCTGTCTTTTGTAAAAATTCAAATCATCTTCAAGTCTCCTTTTATAGGATTTAAATGCGAAAAATTGAGTCCTAAAATATTGCAGTGTTAAAATATAATTATTGTTGTCATCTATATTTAAATCGGATTCACTTAATAATTTTTTATAGATATTTTGTGCAACTGTATCTCTATCTCCGAAATTATGTGGAGGCAATTTTGACAGAGATTGTTTAATGAATACGATATTATGTTGTTTTACGGAATCTTTAAATGAAAGCTCTTTATTAATTTGAGCCATTACCACACTATCATTATTCCTTGAAACAATCAAGTTGCTCCTCAAACTATCAGTAATTCGAATTCTATACTTTATTTGATTTTTATCAAATTCATTGAGTTGTGTATCTCTAAAGTAAAAAGAGAATACGATTAAGACAAGTCCGAACATGAAAGCGAACTTATACAAGCTATCGGTTGGAAAAGGGAGATTGAACATAGCACTAAGGTTTTGATTTTCAATCTAATATAAATAAAAAAAGCCACTTACAATAGTGGCTCTTAATTTCTAATTCCTTATTCCATTTTTAGGCAGCGTTCGCTACGAAACTAAATGTATTAACTACAGGCATCGCATTATTATACATTATCAAGCCTCCGGTATCCCAACGAGGGTGCAACATTGGATTTGTATCTGTATAGTTAGCTGCGGTTACGGTAAAGTTTGTAGTCATATCTACGTATTTAATTTCTTTTCCGGTAAAATCGCTATCAGTTGTTAAAGCTAACATCGCATCCCTATAAGATTGGACGTATAATGTACGGTTGGTATCCGTTGGGTCTACAGGCGTTTGACCTGCTAATAATACCGCACATTCGGGAGCATTCTTAAATATATAATTCAACAACAATTTCATTTTGGCTACATAGCCAGTTGAACTTGCCGAACCACTTGCAGCATCGTTTATACCGATACCAAGGATTACCAATTTAAGACGTTTCCACTCTGATTTTGGTCTTCCAAATAGACCGCCATACATAGCATCAACTAAATTCTGTGTATTTGCACCGCCGAAACCTTTATTGTTTCTCCATACATCAATACCTTGTGTTCTAAGTTGAGAACATATACGTGCTGCATAGTGAGTATAACCTAAATTCGGTAATGAACCGCCTCCGGCGTTACCCCCAATTTGCCACGTGATACTATCACCCCAAACATCAACTACGTAATCAGCATCAGTATGCGTATCATTTGATATTAGCTGACCAATAGGCATTACGTTAACCGTATTACCAGAGGTAGCCTCATTAGCAGTTATTTTAAGGTCGAGAATACCGCCCTCTAAAAAATCCACGTCAGGCACCCAAGGAATAATAATTGAACCTCCCCCGGCGGGGAATGAAAATTCAATTGTATTAGTTACTTTGGGCTGAGGTTCAGCCCAACTTACTGCACCTCTGGCTACATAGCCGAGGCATTTGCCACCAAATGAACTTTTGACTATAAAAGCAGTTACTTTTGCTCTAAAACCAAAAGGCACTGTTAAACTACCTACGTTATAGGTTGATCCTATTGCGGTAGTACCTACTGTTCTGGTAACAGAACCTGTCCACCAGTCACCATAAATTTCATATAAATAAGATTTGTTAGGTGTTGTGTTTAAAATTGGAAATCCTGTACTCACTTAATCCTTAATTATCTTCCGTTGCTGCTATCCAGATTCTTTTATCGTCTGGATACCATAAGTACAGCGTGTTGCTGTAACCCTTATTTTCATCGCTCTTAACCCTGTATATCGCTGTTGATATTGTTGGTGTACCACCTGTTAGCATATTTGCATAGGTATTCACCGTCTGAATATTGGGGGTTAAGGCTACCAAATCAGTAAAAGCACCACCCACAATTGAAGGTGTTATTGAATGCTTTAATGTTTGATTTGTTATCGAAGCGGTTACACCGCTCACATAATTGTCGATATTCATTTATCCGCTTTTGGATAAATATTAGATAGTAGATTTTTTATTAATCGAACAATCCGGGGGTATCACAACTGAAAGTTATTTCCAATCGGTTGTTATCAGTAGATAATCTTTTTTGCTTAATAGAATAAGATGTATTGGATAGATTAACAGGGTAATACTTACCGTTTTCAAGCCTTATAAAAACCTTTCCAGAAGTAATGATACTACGTAGCCATTTAGCGGAATCATCGCTTAAAACATCTGTAATTGCTGTATATTGACTTGTAGTTATGGAGTTGATAACAGTAGAAGTTTCATTATATATTCCGTTATTTATATCTGAATAAACGCCGGATGAATTGAGAGCAAAAGGATATTTACCAATAGTGCTTTTCTCAGTACTTATTTGCTCTTTTGGATTGAATAACGTTAAAGAATCGTAACCACCTTTTTCATTAGAAAATATCAGTGAAAAAGAGTTTGTACAATTTAAAACATCTCTCAAAATATAAATTCTTTTTTCGGATAAAGGATTACCAGATAAATCTACTATTTGAACTGTGTAGTAAAATGCAGGTGTACCGAAAGTAGGTGTAAACTCAAATGAAAACTCCGAATAATCAAATAGGTTTTCAAAGGTTTCAGGACTAACGTTTAATCTCCCGGCCATTTGCGTACTGGTGATACCTGTAACATATTCAGTATCTAACAAACCGTTATTCTTATTATAGTATTGAACTTTAACCTGCGCATTTTGACCATCGTTCAAATAGTATAAGTATTCGGTTGAGTTTCTATAAATGGCAGTAGTTAAGGGTTTATTGGTTAAGAATTGGGTAGCCCCGGTGTATCCTGATGATAACGCATATTGGTGATAATCGAAATCGGTAAAATCAATTCTTCTTAACTCTCCGTTCCATATATTAAATAAACCAGTTGTTAAAGTATCACCCTGTGTTAATACTCCTATGCTTAAATAATACTCTGTTATTTGCAGTTTGTAGGCCAAAGACACGTTCGGGGTACTCTCAATTATATTTTCTGAATTGACTAACTGGTAATCGACATAATTTGACAGGATTGAAGACAAATCAAAATAAGTACCTAAAGGTATTGGAGGTACAGTATAATACTTTTGACTGGCTATAACGCCGTCATCAGCAGCTAAAACTTTAACTATGAAGTATGTAATTGAACTCCTGTCACTTGTTAATTGGAACATGACAGGGTTATTTTTAACAGGACTAAATTTTTGAGGTTGAGATGTTATTGTAATCATCTTTTACCATAAATATTATACCTTCGGGACTTTAAAAATTGATATGGCAACTATGTACGGTATACAGGTTTATGAGATTTTGGACAATGGCGATTTACTCAATGCTATTTATACAAATTCACGACAATTATATATGGACAAATATGCTATTGATACTGAAATTGCAACTAAGGTTGTACCTGATGGCAAAGGTATTGAAGGCCAATATAATTGTAGGTTCATAGAATGGGCAAACCCTGAATTGGAGTTTTGTAGTTTAACAATCACTAAAAAAGGTTCTGCTTATAAATTTGAATGGAGTTCAAAAAGTGCGGTTTTTGAAGGCATCGGCTTAATGACAGGGAAGAACCACATAGCAGTATCATATATTCAAATTATTCCGACTGAGAACGTTTAAAAACATCCCCGGAGTTACCGCCTTTAATACCTGATGTAATCATACTGGCTGCAAATCCTGTTATGCTCTTTTTGAGGTCTTCAACCAATTGTGGAATTTCAGGACTAAAGATATTACGGGGCTTAAAACCTTTTTTGTAAACCTTTCGAGCCATAAGGTAAGCAGCTTGCTTTATTGCCTTTTCATCACCTTCAATATCTGAATGAGGGCTACCCTTTTTGTGATCGTAAAATTCTTCATTGCGGAGTTGGATATTCTTAGTGTTAATCCAATTGATGAAAACGTTATAGGGAGGCATTTTGCTTGAATAGGCAAACGGTGAATCCGGGGCAAGGGCTGAACTTTCAGCACCTCGAACACCCTTATCTTGAAATATCAAATGTGCAGGGGCTAATACTTTTATACCAGTATCAGATGTTTGCATTTTTATATCCTCTATAGCCCCTGTTACGATCATATCAGCCGATTGAATCCTTTCTTTAACCCTTATAATAAAGTTAGATACATCATTTTCAGCAGCCGAAAACATATCAGCAGTAGTAAATTCACTCCGGGCTGTACCCAATTGTGATATTTGACTTAATGCGGAGGCTCTGGCTGCTCTGCTTGCTGCTGCTCTTGATTGTGGCATAACGGTTTTTACTGATTAGTTTTGTATTTCGATTCTAATTGTTTCACTTTTGCTATCAGGTATGAAGCAAGAGTTAAGACATGAAGGCAGGGTAATTCGATACATTGTAGATACGGCGTTTGAATCTCTTTTGAAACATTTAATGCAAGGTCAACCCACCCCCAAACCCGTGTAAACTCTTTTTTGCTATCCCGATTTAGTTGTGATAAAATATCTGAATCAGCTTTTGGATCTTCTCCTTCACTATCTGTTTCAGAATCTTCCAAGCCAAAGAGATTTGGAAACGATTCAAAGATTTCAATGTTGATTTCGATAGCGCAAAAAAAAACTGCATCACATCGTAAATCGATAATTCAGCTATTTCTTTTTCTGTTTTGTTCTTTATCAGTAACTGTAGAATTTGGGTCATATTCTCCCACTGTTGACCATCAGCATTTAGTTTGTTGAATGTTACCCATTCATCATAGGTTATTTCTTCTATACTTTTTATATCCAGATTACACTTAACTTTTTGTATAGGAGTATTCATAAAATTCAAAGCCGTTAACAGGGATATGATAGTAGTAGCAGGTAGTTGTGTTAATTCGGTAATTGATAAATTTAAAAGTATAGATAAGATAGCGTACTGTACGTAAGCGTTATATTCTTCAACATCATAATCTTCTTCATCAGGGGCTATAGGTATTTGCATTATCTGAATATATTTCAGATAGTTTACTTCTTTATAGTTTTTGGGTATACGCTTTAATAGTTGTTCTGATTGGCTCATAAAAATCTTTAGGATAAATATTAACCTCCCGGAGATTTAAAGCTTTTTAGGCCAAACAAATCATTGCCTTTTTAGGCAAATCCGAACGTATTCATAAAGTTGGTATTGGGTGCAGATCGTTGAAGATACCCCCAAGCCATAGCTATAGCTGCTACAGCATCATCGTGCATTCCTGTACCTGATTGTGCAGCGATTTTAACCACGTTAGATTTGTCTGAATATGTCAACTCCATTATCTTTAATTCGTCTGCTACAGGTTCTATAAAGCCAATTTCATGCTTTTCAATGGCATTAATAAGTTTATAATATAAAGGTGCTTTAGATTTACTGGTAAACTCAAACCCGATAACATTATGACCTTCATTTCTAATCCTCTGGTAGATCACTGAACCCGCCGAAAATGATGAACTATCTATAACCTTTAAAGCTTTAGGATATGGCAGGGTTAAAATCTTCTGATATTGTGCTTCATATTCATTCAGCCTAAACCGTGAAAAATATGTTTGCTTACCTGTAGCTGATAATCCAACGATACAAGTCTGGTCTGAATCTTCTGAATTACCCTTAGCTATATCTATCCCATAACAAACGGTGGGTTCATCAGATAACCGAGGCATAGTACAGTTATTTATATCAACCTCTTTAAATGGATTAGAAGCATTTGCTTGCGGGTTGCACTCATATTCCTGTTGGAAAGAAATAGACGGTGTAGTAGCCCTTATTTGCTCATATTCTTCTTTAGGAAAGAAGGGATTGTCTAAACTGCTAAACTTAAAACTTTCAAACCCATCAATCCCCTGCTTACCTTTTAGGTATGCCTGATAAAAAAAATTGGCTGTAGATTTCGGAGTTGATATTATAAATACCCTGCCTTTTGTAATGGCTACTAAAGGTCTAACTATGTCATAATAAACATAGTTCTGGTTGGCTATGTTGCAAAACTCATCAATTATACAAAGGTCACATTCATACCCCCTGCACCTCTCAATCGCATCAGGTTCACCACTGAAAAATTTAATAATTCCTGTACCTTTTTCACCTGCTGCAAACTCAATAGTTAAGTCTGATTTATTGGTGTTGGTTACAATCTCCCCCGGTATTAATTGTAAGATATTCTTAAACCAGTCCCGGCATTGTTTATATGTAGGACAAATAAAGAATACCCGTTTTCCCTTAGCAGCGGTTAGACATGCTAATGTCATCATGCAATCGGTTTTACCAAAGCGCCGACCTGCCATACAAATTACTGTTCGGCCCGAACTCTTAAAAATCTTTAACTGGTTTTCGTGGGGCTGTTTAAACTTAAATTTAACTGAACTCACTAATCATCTGCACTTACCACTCTTAGATTAAATCAATGATATCTTGCATATCATTATCAATCTGCTTATTCCCAAAACCGAAATCAATTTTGATTACACCGTTCTGGTTAACATTAATATCACTATCGATTTGTAGGTGAGCCATAGGCGCTAAGAAGTACTTCAAATACTTCTCCATTACCTGAACCCTCATTGACGGTTTTAAATCTTTAAAATCATTCATGAAGCTGTTTTCACCAGTACCAGTAAAGTACTCAGTTGCTTTACCTCTTAAAAAATCCCTGATAAACTCATCGCTTGTATTATGTTTTATACCCTTTGGTTTTCCGTTAGGATTACCGCTTACACCCGGTTTAAATGGCATATTTTTCCTTAATTAATTCCTTTTTTCGTCCCCAAATCTCTTAAATCGCCCTTTAAACACATTTCAAGGCAGTTTTTAGGTTAGTGAAACAGTAACCTACACTATAAAGCAGGTTGTTTTATCGCCAATCATGCACCGTTTTTACCGGGGCGCAATTATTGAAATCTTACTGATTTAACAATAAATATTAGGTTGTAGTAGATATTACCGTATGCGAGGGTGGAGATAGAGAATAAATAAAAAAATGTAAATTAGTCGAGCCTGACATTCACAAAATGAAACTATTTCTCACTGTACTAATAATTTTCACTTCATCAATTTTAAATGCATATAGCCAAGAAACAACCATAGAAGAAACCGTAACTAATGAACGTTTTAAAAAAGCATTAAAAGTTATAGTGAAAAACACTGATTCTGTTAAAACTATTACTATGTATTCAAAAGGTTTTCTACCTAATATGAGGAAACTTATAAAAATAGATAGTACCGCAATTGTCGCAAATAGTATTGAATTAGCCATCATAAATAGCAAAAGCATTATTCTCACAGGTGCGATAGCCCCACCAATCGATCTTACAATTGAAAATTCTCACAATATTTCAATAAAGAAATTAATAAGTTCCGAAGTGAAAATTAATAATCAAGAAAACAACAAACTTGATATTAAAATAGAAAATAGTAGTATAGATGACCTTAGCTTCGGCTACCACGCAAATAATATCGAAATTAAAAATTCGATATTTGGAAAACTATTTATACGAGGTAGTACAATATCTAAAACACTGGTAATTAAAAATATATCTATAAACACATTGTCGTTTACAAATACAATATTACCAGATACGGTAATCATAAGCAATATCGATTTCGAGAAAGAATCACGAGACGTTAATTTCGATGATATAGACTTTGCAAATAATTATAGCAGGGTATTGAAGATTGGAAACATAGATTTAGAAAGATTTAAAATACCATACGATAAGTATAAAATAATTATAGATGAAACCACTAAATATGAACAGCGATTAATGATATACCAAAAAGTCTTAAATAAGTTAAGGGAACAAGGTTTATTTGAAAAGTTCGAGGTTTTGGACAAAAGTTATCAAGAGGTTAAATTAGTCCATAATGGACATTATATAATAAACTTCATATCTAAAAATTGGTGGGATTATGGATATAATAAATCTAAGGTCACTATCAATGCTTTTATTTTATACCTTATATTCTTCTTAATAAATCTTTTGCTATTTGATACGATAACCAAAGTCTATTACCCATCGAATATAGAATCCTATATTCATAATAAAGCGATACACGACAAAGTGTTTCATAAAAATAAATTAACCCAACTAATTACAAAATCTCCGAGCGTACTACTTTATACTGCTTTTATATTTTGGGGACTTAAATTAGATTTAAAAGAGCTTAAAATAAAGAATTGGTGGGCCTTGATACTTATAGTGTTCGAGTATACCATCGGCGTTATTTGTTTAGCTTACATAGCCAATTACATTATCACTAAATAAGAATATGGAATTAACCAGCTTTGAATTAGAAGCATTAAATAAACTTATAAAATCCTTTCCTACAAAAAAAGATTTTGTTATAGAAGATTTACTAAGAACAACATCGCCATATAACAATGGCGAATACATTAAAGAAAACGAATTAAATCTATCAGAACTACAACTAAAGCTGAGGGAGTTTCTCTTAGATAAAGCTTTTGCAGATGACAGGTCAAACCCGTTTACTTACCAATATGTTGAAGGGCAAGAATCAAATGAATTTGCAGTACGTCTAACTAATGAAGGAATAAAATTAAAGGAAAGTGGCAATTATTCAATATACCTCAAAATTTTAAAAAAAGAAAAAGATTCTATCAGGAACGAAAAAATAAAGAACAATGTCAATCTTACATTTTCTATACTTGCTGCCATAGCTTCGATTATAGCTTTAATTCTTGAAATTAAAAAAAAATAGTAGCAATCAAGGTCTTTTATAAAAGTTTAGACTATTTATCTATAAACGATAAATGTCTAAACTTAGTAAACAACAAATAAAAGAACACAATATTGCAGTAGAACTTTTACAAAAAGAGAATCTAAATTTTGAAGAGAAATTAACAGTATTTGAAAAATGGAATGAGGGGGCAACCTCCGTAAATAGTGAGGCCGGGGCTTTCTTTACTCCGTATGAATTAGCTAATGACTTTTCACTTAATATCTATTCAAGTGCCTCAACTATTGATTTATGCTTAGCTTCTTAGCGTATCATTATCGGGACTGCACCGATATTACTTGTATAGAATTAAACCCCACTTATTATGAGGTTGGTAAAAAGCTTTTGCCAGAAGCTAATTGGATTAACACTTCTATTTTCAACTATAATGAGTTTGGGCATTTTAAGCAGTGTATTAGCAACCCCCCGTTCGGTAAAATCAAAACCGGCCTTGATAAAAACGTCCAAAACGAGCTCCAATATAAGGGTGCTGAATTTGATCTGATTACTGTTGAAATTGCTTCTAAAATATCTGATTACGGCTGTTTTATACTCCCGCAACAATCCACACCTTTCCAATACTCCGGGGCTGAGTTTTTTATGGATCTTCGTGAGCAGAATAAAGGATATAACCCTTACGGTTTATCAGTACCTGCCAAAGTTCAGAAGTTCATGAAGGAAACTGGTTTACACTATGATTTCAATATCGGGGTGGATACCAGTATTTACAAAGATGATTGGAAAGGGGTTAGTCCTATCTGTGAAATAGTGACTTTTGAATTTAAAAAATAAATTATCTTTGGTGATAAGGATAGTAAGGTTAAAGGAGTATACTTTTAATCCTTACAAATGAAAAAGATTAAGTTCTATTTTGATGTTGTAACGGCAGTTCTCAGCCTATACGAAATAGCCCTGAAGATTTGCCACCTGATTTGAGTCAAATTGATTGGGGAGCTACACCCACCTAACTACGGGTTAGGGGGCGTAAAACAATTGTTTTACCGCTTTACTTTGCTATCCTTACTACTTAAACTTTATCGTTATGGTTTTACTAACTGCAACCACTGATTGGATATCTGCTGTCACATCAACCTTAGCAATTTTTTTAACAATTTATGCTCTATATAGCACCCGAAAGGACGGGTTAAAGGTTCAGGAGCAAATTGATTCATTAAGAAAACTTGCAGATATAAACGAAAAAATTAGAAGGGATGATGTTTTGCCCAGAATAATTATTGAAAGTGTAGGTTATAACCAAGGCCATTATCACACCAGTGAGATATTATTGAGAAATGATGGTGAAATGGCACAAAACTTTAAAATATTGAGCGCCGATTTCATTGATTTCTTTAAAATTCCTATAACTCAACCAGAAACAACCTTTAGTAAAAACACCCACATCAAAATCCAATTTAGTTTGAACGGATTACCTAATCATGAAGTTGAAGACAAGCTTCCTATTATAATTGTGGTGCAATTCAAATCTCTGGATGGTGAATATTTCCGGCAAATTTTAGAAGTAAATAAAAATAGTCGTTTCATATCCAATCCTCCCATATTAATTTCTCAACTTTCATAGTAAAAATATAGCAATATGGCTAACCAAAAACCGCCAAATCCTAATACCGCATACGGTCGTAAACGGCAAAGAGAAGAATACTATCGGACTAAAGCTGCCTTAAGTCCAGAGGATAGGGCTAAACAGAACACCAATGAGTTCTTTTTCATCGTTATATTCATTGGAGTTTTGGCATTAGTGGCTTACTTCATTGGAGGTTCGGGGGCGGTAGCCCATTGGTTTCAACATTAATAAGATGAAATACCTAAACATTACCAAACTAACTATTGGCATAATCCTTATTATAGTAGGATTGATTTTTGGTTATAAGATATTGAATCTTAATACAAGAAATGGGAATGGAATTATTATGACAGGTGAATCAAATGCCTCCTATACTCCCCTCTATGCAGGTATTTGCATATTTGCCGGGGCATACTTAATTGCCTCTATTAAAAAAGAAATGGCTTGAATTGTAAAAATAATTTGTTTTTAACTTCATAGAAAAATATATTTGTTAAGCGAAGCCAGTAGGCTGTACCGTTTTCATACTAATCTTTGCCAGTAATCATTCTGGTTTTCTTACTAAACTAATGCCAGTTATCTTACTGGTTATCTTACTAAGCTAATGCCAGTTATAATACTGGTTATTTCTAATGTATCTCCTTGACTTGTAGGAAATACGCCCATTACTTATATTTTTATATGCAAACAGATGACAACTGAATTTCGGTCAATGGTGATGTTATTGATTTTGATTATGATGATACAAGGAATTAATCTTGTAATCAATCAACCAAAATCTATTACTACTTTAGATGTTAAACTCCTAACAGGCTCAATTAAACTAACAACCGCCAATAACGGGGTACTTCTAATTATTTTAGCGATAATACTTCTTTACATTCTTACTATTATTTAAACAAAAAAAGGTTAACCAGTAAAATGGTTAACCTTTTTAAAAAATAAAACACACCCGGTTCTACTTCTGACCGGGAACAGCTTCATTTAAATTATTTTGGCCTGAGAATGTTGTAAATCTTTTAAAACAACATAAGCTTTTGAAAATCTCTTTAATTCATCTATTTCTGATTGATAGCGTTTGTTCTCTGTTAATATTTCTTTCATGATGTCCATTATTTTGCAGGAATCATTTAATGTGAAATTATATTTACTAAGAATTATTTCTAATCTACTGACTGAATTTATAACTTTATCTATTTCTATATTCATACCTCTTATTTCTTTATTGTAAATAGTCTGCTAAAATTTCAAGTGACCATCTGTTTGAAAATTTATTTTTATATCCCCGGAGGGTTTAAAATGATGGTGGCTTAATCTCAATATATTTAAAATAGCCCCCTACATGCTCATTTACTACTTTTAATATTTCTTCATCAGTTAAATTTTCAAAGTAGCCTGATGAATTATAAAGTAGTTCAATTCCAATTTTAACTGTAGCTGTAGTACCGCTGTTCTGCCTAACTAATTTTACTATAGATTTGGCCTGAAATAGATTCTTTCCTATTTTCTTTTTAATTTTATCTATCTCTGATTTATCCATTTAATTTATTCTTCAATTTCAGGAGCAGTATACATTTTTCATAAAACTCCTTTTGTTCACAATATTTTATCAAAAGGTTGATATATCGTTTATAGGCTAAAGCTTCATCCCCTTCATCATCTATAAGCGATTGATATAGATTATTGATTATATTTTCATCATCCGGGTATTTAGTTATTAACATCCCTGTTTCCTGATTTATAATCCTAAAAATCAATTTGGATTTAGCGTTTGTCATGTTCAGGATAGAAACTTAAATGTTATGGCCTTAAATTCCATTAAAATATGCTTGAATAGTATAAGTAATACGAAAGACATACATAATAAAAGGTTTGATGTAAATATTGCTGCAAACGACATTATAGAAGTAATTAAATATAATATTCGATAGAGAAATTGTAAATTCTCATTATTATAAAAAGCTTCGATTCCGTTTTTAATTTTTTGTTTATTCATTTTGTTATTTCCTAAAATAAAAACTGATGTAGTAGCTAAATACCTGTTTTACACAGCTACTGCAACCAGTGTTAAATACCGTTGGTAATTGTCCCCCGGCTAATTTGTTATAATGAGGATAAACCTCTTTCATTAATGTTATTTCTGCACTTGTAAGCATTACAGTATTAGTTTTGATGTACTGCTTCATTTTATATTCAAGTGGCTTTAAAGCATCTTTAATGTTGTTATTGGTCATCTTTTAATTCCTCTTTTATCGTTCTAAGCTTTTCATAGAGTTCTTGCTTTTTGGCTTGAACTTCTTTGGTAGGTTTGCCCCTCTTTTGCTTTTTGTCTATCAGATCGTAAAAGCTTTGTTGATCTTCCGGGGATAAGCGGGATACTAATTCTTCAACACTGAAATCATACTTTTTTACAAAAGATTCTTCTTCAAAATCATCATCGTATATGATTATCTCAGAATCAGAATCATTATAGCTTTCAGATGTTGATATATTAACCCCGCCGTAGGTTGAGCCGTTCATCATGTTAAATATCAACCCGGATTGTTTAGGGTTCTGTTTTCTCGAAAAGCATTGCCGGGATATAATAAAACAAGCTGTTGCTATCAGTTTAGAGCCATTAGGCGATTCCTCAAGTATAGATACAATCTTTTCGGCGGGCTTATTCCACAAATGGGTAAAGACGTGTTGGTAGCATTCTTCGCAAAAATCATTATCAATATCCAACACGCCGTTTATTGCTAAAAACCTATTGATATAAGCTTTAAGCGGATTTACTTTAGTTTTGGCCTTAATACCGAAATACATTTTGTTATACCTGCCTGTGAGGTAAAGAGAGGTTAAGACCTCCGATTTAATTTGTTCGGCGGTATAGCCTGAATAAATGGTTAGCAATATATTATAGGGATACAGGGAGCGCATCAATAATGCGCTTAATAATTACTGTTACCACAGGGGCAGTAACCGCTATTATCAGATATGAGGCGTTTTGTAACGCTACTGCCAAAATCAGGTTTAACCAAAAATTTAGGCAGTATTCACACAAGAAAGGTTTAGCCGGGAGTTTAAGCAGATGCACCAGATTCTGATAAGCAGGGAGCATGAGCAGCCAGTTAACAAACAATGCTGTTATAATATTTAGTTCAATCACTAACTTTTAATTTTGTACTTTTTTCCTTTAGTCATCGGCAATTCGATGAACAATTTATCTTCCCATTCTATAACATCTGTACAGGTTTCTTTAGGTGCTTTTTTGATGGTTAGATATACGTCATTTAATTTTATTTCCCGGAGATTCCAGACATAGAGTAACCCATCAGTGAAGGTGTTTATGTATAACATATCTGCTTCATCGTGGGCATCAGCTATAAATTTCAGATTAAAGAATTTCTTATATTCTAAAAAAGCTGTTTCTTCTTTTGTTGATTTGAAATCTCTTGTTTTTATTTCAATAAAATAGTTTTTATCTCCCCGGTCTATGTTATGGGTTTGTCCTGATATATCCCAACTATCAAACCTATTTTGAGATTCTATAAATTGATAATTTGCACCAAAAGTGTTAACTATTATATCTCTACCTATTTGCTCTTTTTCGTTTACTAAATCTGTGTTTGCCATTATTTATATTTTTTTAATTCTTCAAATTCATTTTTTATATTTTGTGCTTCTTCTATCATTTCAAAACATTCAGGAAATAGTAATCTAACTTTAGAGTTAGGAATATCAATCATTAGATATTCATCTTTATTGGGGTTGCTAATGAAGTAGCTACCATAGAAATATATTACCTTAACATCTTGCTCTTTCATATTCTCCTTTTATTATAAATACTTTCAGATTTTAGAAAGTGTCCATTTATTTGAAAATATATTTTTCAATCCCCCGGAAACTTTACACCGGGTAAATAGCGGTTATCATGTTTAAACCTTGATCTTTAAACCGGGGCAAAAAGCTTTTTACATAAAAAATCCCGTACCAACTTAATGGTACAGGTCACTTTAGTTAAATATATAGTTAGGGGATTATTTACCGCCGAAGTATTGGGTGTAAGAGGTATCAGGCTTTGATAAGCTGCTCACCGGGGGCAACGGCTTTTTGGCCGGGGTTGGTTGTACCTGTGCATCTTTTGAGCAAGCGGTTAAAAGTGCTGAACATACTATTACTCCCAACAATGTTAATTTTTTAAACTTTTTCATTTTTTCTTTTGTTTAGTTTCTGTTTATCAATGAGATAGCAGTAATACAATACGCCCCCCAATACCCCAATCACAACTATAAATATTACGCTGTCCCTGATGTTATTAAACCACAAGTGTTTAGGCATCGGATCAATTATTACAAATCAGGCATAAATGCCTAATAATTAAAACAAAATTAGGCATTTATGCCTAAAAAAACAAGGCTTAGAATACTAATTTTTGTTTAATGGCAATTCGGCGGGAAACAAACGGTATTTCAATAGTGGGTGGTAACATCCGCAAGTACCGGAAATTGTTGAAAATCACCCAAACGGAGTTAGCGGTTCGCCTCGGTACAGACCTTTCACAAATCACCCGGATTGAAACAGGCAAAATTAACACGACCGTTTCAACGATCTATGCTATAGCTGAAATACTGCAAGTTGAACCATTTAAGTTTTTCATTGAGGAACAGCCCTGAAAGCAAACGAAATTAATTGTGTAGTTCACAAAGAATGTAAATATCATCCCAGCAACTTCAATATCATAATTCCCTATTTTCTCTGCTGCCAATAATTTTAAAATTTCAATTTGAACATCTAAGTATTCCAAATCAGAGAAAGCAGAGATAGCTTTTTGGTAACTTTGGTAGCCATCTATTTGAACTATTAATCCCCCGAAATCTTCAATCCGTATATCTGAATTATTAGGCTCACTGGTGTTTTTGACAGTCTCTGTCACGTTATTTACCACCGGGGCAACATTGGTATCGTTCATGTTACAACCCGCTTTAAACGCCTCATTTAGTTCTTTAACGTACTCTTTAAATTCAGGCCAATACTTTACAATTGTTTTGTTACTCATTTTACCATATTTAATAATAGCTCTGGTTGTAACCTTTCCCCAATTTTCAAAATCCCAATTTTCGATTATCTGATATAATTTGTTGGTACTATCTGATTTATATTTCACAGCTAAAAGTTCTCGGCAAACTTTCAATTTCTGGTTACGTGTCAACTCGCTATGTAAAGCGAAAACTATTTTCCTTTTCTTTTTAAAATAGGTTGGTTTAAGTGTACCGTCATGCTTGTATTTAAATACACTTTTCACTATGCGTTTAATCTGCGCATTATCAACAGGTACTTCACACATTTTAGGATTTACCTTCATTAAGATAGTTTCAGCCCCTGCTTCTGTTAATTGTGGGTTAAGCCAAACAAGGTTATTAGTATAATTCAATAAACTCTTATTTCTGTTACTTTTAATCTTTTTCATTGGAATGAAACAACATACATATTCGATTCCGTTCCAGTCTTCAATATATTCATCTCCATTATTGAAAACTAAATTCTCATATAGATTAGAAAACCTGATCGGCTGATTATTTGAAAATGTATCCCCGGTGTTTGTATATGCTCTCTTCTCTTCTTCTATTACAAACACCGGGGATACATTTTGTAATACAGAATCAAATACAAATGAATTATAGTTAATAAATATATCAGGGTCATAACTTAAAACATTAAACTGAGTAGCTTTAGCTGCATTCTTATCATATATTGAAGTAATACCTAAGTCATTGCAAATAGAAATATAGGTTTCACTATAATTATTCAATGTTAAATCTTTTACCTGTACCAGTACAGAGTACCCATTACCGCCAAATGATTTATAGTAAGCAAATACTTTAGATTTATCTAAAGTGTTTATATCAAAATCTAATTCATCAATATCAATATACAGCAAACCAGTAGCCCACAAAATATTTTTATCTTCTTTATTTGTGTGAAATAAGAAATTATATGTAATAGTTGGCAGCTTAGACTTTGGTTCTTCATAGTCTTCATGCTTTTTACCGAAAGGTCTTGCTTTTAAAATTTTATCCGAATGTTCAGATTCTTTAATTAGGGAGAACCATTCATCAATGGTTGTAAATTCTTTAACTTTTGGGGAACGTATATTATTATACGTGTTAAATTGGTTAATCATTTTCACTTGCACTTATCCTTTTAATCATTGTTTAATTCCTAATGTCATTTAGGAAAAGGGGGGCAAGCTAAAATCTAACAATGATCAAAAACTATTTTAGCAAGTGACATCCCCCCTGTGCATATATTTTATAAATACTTTCATTTTGAAAAATTTTCAAATAATTGAAAAATATATTTTAAAGTATACTATCAGTCTTTATATATAACAAACATAGTTCAGTTTTTCCCCCTGTCAAGTGGTTTCCTCAACTATATTTTGGAGATTTTCGATACATCGAAATTTTATGATTGATCTGGTAAATCCCGGCGGGCTAAAAAGTGGTAAAAAATTGAAGGCCGGGAGGCTAAAGCATGACCTAAACTTTAAGCCCGGAACAAAATCTGACGTTTTTACGCAGAATCTGAGGCTTTCAGCCTTCTGACGGGGTCAAAAAGCAACCTCAATTTTATCGTATTAATTAATTTCAAAGGATAAAACTTCTTAGTTCAATGTCAAAAACATCGTAAAACTTACAAAATACATGATAGGTTCTATCCCATTAACACAATCTAACTTTATATATATATCTTATATATATCCAATAAGGCATTCGACTTTTTACCTATAAAAATGAGGTAAAAAAGAGTAAAAATAAATTTAGTTTTTCTTTTTACATACAGGCAACTCTATGAATAAAAAGTAAAAATAAATTTAGTTTTTCTTTTCTCATTTTCAGGCATTTAACCGCAAGTAAAATGAAAAAACATTTGGACAATATATATATTTCCTCAATATTTGTAATGTAGAAAATGAGAGATAAGTGAGGTTGAAAATAAAAATATTCTACAAGCAATAAATAAAAATAAAGGTATGGGTAACTATACCTTTTTACTTTGTAACCTATTTATATATATAAGAAAATGAGCAAACATTCAACAGTAGTAAATGAAACAGTAGAAATGGAATTAACCCACCTGTTAGAGTTATTAAATGGATTCGATTTTTTAGATGCAGTTTGGCAATGCGATTGTCATTGTGGCTTAGTAATAAATCATCATAGGGCGCAAACTACTTTATGGTTAAAGCATGATGAAGAGTATAATTTATATAATCTTTATTGCAGTACACCAGAAGAAACCTTTCGGGGTGAAGCCCATAAATTTAAATGTTTAGCTGAAATTTCTAATTATATAAACTTATCAAGTAAAGAATACCCGGAATATGCAATCCATCTTCAAATAATGGCAGATGACATTGAAGCATAAACCGTTGCGAGCATTAAAAACTAAAAAAAAATAATTATGAGCGAAGAAAAAAAAGTGAATGAAATGAATGAAGATGAATTAAATAAATTTTTATCTGATGGTCTTATTGAAAAATTCGGTCTGAACGATATGAATAGAGAAAATAGAATTGATGATTGGGCTGAAAAGTTCCCCACTACAGGTTCGACTAAAGAGAAAATAGAATATCTTGATTCTGCTGTCGAAAAAAACATAATTCAATCTTACGAAGCTATAGACAAAAGTGAAGAAACAGAAAATTGTCAATTCAGTATACAGTTGCATTCAAAAGATCAAAGATTAATTCTTTAAAAAGTCCCCGGTGTAAAGTGCCGGGGTTTTATAAACTAAAACCAACAACAAAATGACAAAACCAGAACTATCCGAAATAGCTAAAAAGCACCAGAAAATGGTAATTAATTCAATCATTAAAAGAACAGTTCATGAAGAGATCAAAACCACTGCTCTTTACCTGCAAAAGTTAATGGCGGAAAAAGGGATGGATATTCCGAAACCTGCAACCCCAAAAACACCTGAACAAATCGAATACATGAAAGGCCGTATGAACGGTACTATCCAAAGAGATTATATCAATGAATGAAGTAACAGATTTAAGCGATATTGATAAAATGCTTGATGCAGTATTGAGTGTTTATCAAATCCCCGAAAAGGAAATTGAATATATATACATTCCGGTATACCAACCCACCAAAGCTATTAGCGAAGCTGTAAGGGACTTTAACCCGGAAAAGCATGTTGTTATCACCAAAGAAGAATTTGACGTTGCAACCCAATTAAAGGCCACGCTACAGGATGTTAAAGAAGATGTTCAATTCATCAAATCTGCCTATACCAGATCATCAGAACCCAAGATCAAAAAATCGATAATATCTGATGAAGAAAAGAGCATAGCACGTAAAGCCAAGCTATTGAAAATTCCGAGGATTAGATAATCACCATTTCAACCTTCCTATGAGCCTATGTAATTAGGCTTTTTTTATGCCCTGATTTTTCTTGATTCGCTACCTCCTGTTTACTGGTTGGTAATCGCTGAACCAGTAAAAAAATCTGTTGATTCACCCCGCAAAAGTCATTTTTCATTTATCGAAATTCTGATTAGATATTTACCGACAGAATAAAACCCTTAAACAAGCTTAAAAACGATGTTTTAGGGGTAAAAATAGGGAATAATTTAGGGAACAAAACAAGGTAAAAAGTGATGATTTTGGAGATGTTAAAAAAATAAAAAGTGCTTTTTTAATATTGTTAGCGCACTTTTCAATTCTTTTTCATATGTTTGAGTTCACTCTTAACTAACCAATGTTGCATTTGTACGGTATAAATTTTTGTAACGTAAAAATGTAAAAAAGGGAGCGTAAACTAAAATGCGCTACAGGCAATACAGCGTATTGTTACAATGAAATTACGGGGTGGAGTGGTGATGTAGGGGTTAATAAAGTCTTCACTTATTCATTACTGGTTAACAACTGGGTTAGCCTTTTAGCATTTTGCGCGTTGATAGTGTTTGTTAAAGGAACAGAAGTGTAAACAGCAATTCCCTGGTCATCATCGGGGTGATAGCTCAACAGTAGTTTTACCGTGCGCGAATCCCACAGATAAACGTCCTGGTAATCATTTGGTTTTGCAGTGAAGGTACCGTACCAGTGCAAAAATTTACTGAGCATTTTATAGCCCTGGTTACGGTTAAAGAAAACATAAATATTTACTATTTTATTTTGCCATGTACGTACACAAATATGAGTTGCGGTTAGCCCGTCTTCCAGTTCCAGCTGCTTATCCGGATGATATTCATAGGTAACACAGCTATCCGCATCGGGCTTGCTGCCTTCTCCATCAATGTAGGTTAAAGCCTGTTCCTGCTCGCCGGTTAACAAGCCGCCCAGGTTAAACCCGCCAATTCCGTTGCGCGCCCTTAAATATGCCAGCGACCCAATTTTCGCCGCCTGCGAAAAACCCGGCGAATGTAAACACATGATGATCAAAAGCCCCGTAACTACTCTATAGGGCAAGTAGCAAAAAAACTTAGCTTTCATATCTTCTCCTTCGTTTCACAACGGCAAAGTTCAGCACCGTAACAAGGGGTACTTAAGCCATTGAATAAAACGAATTTGGAGAAATAATCAGCTGATTATCAAACCGTAATAACGATTGTATCACAAATTGAGCTACCTTTACACTTTATTGCACAGATACTTGTTTACTTCTTTCGCAACAACGTATAATAAACCGCAAAAAACTTTTGATACTAATCAGTCAGCATATATTCTTTAAGCTCGGCCTGTAGTTTTATGGCCTGCGTAATGAGGGTTTTATCATTGATATGTTGTTCAAAAGCGACATCGGGGCCGATCAGGTTTTCCTTAAAAATGTCCTTAAATCTGGAGTACTTTAATGCCAGGTTCCACTTGTCTTTCAGATACTCAAAAACCTGTTCATCCTCATCTTTCAGCATCGAATAATTAACAACTACAAAAGCATCCCGGGGCAGTGTTTCAATACATTTCAAAATATCTTGGTTGTAGGCTATCCAAACTTTCAGGTATTCGGTAGCATGATCATTATAAAACTGCACCATGCGGCGGCCGCGGCGAAATTTTGTCCATACCAGCCTTGAAAAATATTTACGCGCCATGTACCTGTTTTCCACCCATTTAAATTCGCGCCGTAAAAGTGAACTCACTACCGACTGATAATCGCGCAGGATAACCAGGTAACAGGCATCGGGCAGCAGTTCCTTATATACATCCAGAAACAGGCAGGTCCGCGGGTCTTTCCAGCCCCATTGGTCGTATAACTGTTGTTTAACTTTAATAATGCTTTTAAGCTTTTCCCTTTCGTACAGGGTAAACTGGGCCACATGCTCAACCGTAAGCCCGGTTTTGGGCAGGTTATGGCCGGCCAGGATCTCTTCGTGCATTTTTAAAAATTCAATATCTTCAAAATGCCCTTCCACATTGCCATGGCCGCCGGGTACCAGTTTTTCGCCTGTTTGCAGGCCGCATTTGCTCAACCACTGGGTAATAAGCGAGGTTCCGGAACGATGCATCCCGGTAATGATCAGTACTCTTTTTTGCATAAATCTGTTATGGGCGTCCTTTTTTATCAGGAGTAGCTTGGTATCTTATTCGTCTGCTTAACAGGATGCAGGTTATTTATAATATAATACAGCAGTGATGAGGTACTATGTTGTATGGTATAATTGCAGGTATCAATGTATAGGTCGGGCTTAACAGGCACATCAAACCTATCATTAATACCTGTCAGGTTGGGTAGTTTATCAGGATGCCCATGCGGCAGCAGCGCCCTTTTGTACAGGCCTTTGGTATCGCGGCTTATCAACTTGTTCACGGGGCAGTCAACATGAACAATGCTTACATGATCATATTTTTCGGCAAGCTCCTGCCTGACATCGTCATATGGATTTATAGCGCTTACGATGGTAACAATACCCTGAGCGCTGAAACGACTGGCTACAAAGACCAGGCGGCGGATGTTCTCGTTCCGGTCTTCCTTACTAAAGCCCAGATCACGACAAAGTGCCGCGCGGTATTCATCACCGTCAATGATTTCAATTTTAATCCCCAGGCTTGTTAATTCGGCGGCCACACTTTTTGCCAAAGTAGTTTTTCCCGCACCTGATAATCCGCAAAATAAAAGTATCATGCCTTAATTTTTTTATTTAGTATGCCTTATTGATCAGCTTAACATATTGCTTAGGATAAGTGAACTTAGGAAATTAATTGGCTGATGAATTTTGTTACATTGTAAATAATCAATTACACGCAACACTGAACAACGGAAGGTCAGGAGAAAAAAGTAACCAATACCGGCTAAAAATGAAGATTCAATGAATAAATGGATGTATACGGTCAAACACTAACCAACGCTACACTTAACAAAAATGTTACGTTATTTAATTTATCAAAAATGATTTTGGAGATTATTTGAGAACCCGTTTTTATGATATATTTACTGTGGGCTAAAGGACCTATCACAATAAACATGAACGAATTTTTACTTAACGGGGGTGCCTATGTTGGCAATACCAAAGTCTCCAAACCTTTTGCAGCTTTGAAAGCTGATACTTCTGTACTCAAGATTAACCTTGGTTTGTTAGGTCAGTTATTTTTCAACGCTGATGATATTGTTCAAATCGAATATGCATCCTCAATTGCCGGCAGCGGCATCAAGATAATACACAACATATCGTCATACCCTAAAAAAGTTATATTTACAGCAAACATGCCTTACAATGACATAATTGAAAACATAAAAGCAACAGGATTCTTTAATAAAGCCGCCAATAACCAGGCACAATATTACCAGGTTAAGAAAATGCAGGGGCAGGGCAGAATACCATTTAAAACTGCAGCATTAATTGTGTTTTTAGCGGGTTGGAATATCCCTCTTTTTGCCGGTTCTATAAAAGAAGGGGTTGGCCGTGCTGCAAATTATTCGCTCGTGTCACTCCTGTTCGTTTTTTTTATGATCGCACTGACACTTTTTTCACCGGCTTTCAGGGCATTAGTGTTGAAAGAGGATAGAGAAATAAATGACCTGAAAAAGTCTTTATATTTCTTATGGTTTATTGTCACAATTGGCGGCCTCATGTATGCTATCATAAGCCGGGTACCTTTTAACAAATAATCATTAAAAACTATTCAGCATCCTCGGCAACCGGCTTTTCTTTATCCGGCATAAAAAGTAAAACAAGCGCCCCTATTTGTAACAGGTCAATTATAACAGCGATGCAGCCTGCATAAAAGTTTGCCTTAAAAGTTGCGGGCAGATTTATAGCGTCAGGCGTTATAGTTAAGATTAATAAGCCGAATAGCAGCCATTTTGCCCATTTATAACCCCGCCTGATAAATAAAGCCAGTAAAAGTAAAATGCCCAGCGCTATGCACGTTGCTAAAGCGATTTGAAAAGAAGCCGATCTTCCGCCGTTCAAATAATAATAAACCAGATACAAAACCGCCGATACGCGGATCATGCCGGATGCTATATTAACTTTTGATTGCGAGGATAGGGTCATAACTGTTAAATCGGAATCGGTATCAATGCAGGATTTTAAACATCAACTCCTTCATCAACTCACCGTGCGGCGCGTTTGATTCAACACCTTTACTTTTCAGATCATACTCGCGCAGATAGCTGATCACCTGGAAAATTTTACCAAGCGGGTAGTTACGGGCGGCCTGCTCATAATCTTTAATAAAGTATGGGTTAACGCCCATTTCGCGGGCAAGGTTTTGCGGGGTTTTATCTTTTACGTAATGGTACACCAGCACCTTGCTGAAAAAGTTATTCAGGTTGCCGAGCACCAAAACAATGGGATTTGATTTGGGATTGGCTTCAAAATAATTGATGATCTGGTTTACCTTGTAAGCATCTTTTTTGGTGAGGGCCGTTTGCAGCTCAAATACATTGTACTCCTTGCTGATACCTATGTTATCCTGGATATGCTTCAGGGTAATCTCCTGCCCGGCGCTAACGTTCAGCATCAGTTTTTCGAGTTCGTTGGCAATTTTAGCCAGGTCGTTACCCAGGTACTCGGCAATCATGGCCGATCCCTGCTGGTTCATTTTGTAGCCCTTCTCACTTACATAACCTTCAACCCAGGCCGGCACTTTGTTATCATATAAAGTAGCCGATTCAAAAATAAGCCCATTCTTTTCAATGGCCTTGTAGGTTTTTTTACGCTTATCAAATTTGCCGTACTTATAGCAAAAAACAAGAATAGTACTTGGCAGCGGATTTTCGAGATAGCTCAATACAGGGTCGATGCTTTTCTTGTTATCATCATCCTTGCCCCATTTCATGTCCTGTGCCTCTTTTACCAGCACCACCTGGTAATCGGCCATCATGGGGTAACGCTTGGCGGCATTGAGCACAGTCATGATATCAGTATCCTTACCATACACTACGGTTTGGTTAAAGCCGCGTTCGTGCTCGGGCAACAAGTGATGCTCAATGTAATTGCTTACCAGGTCGATAAAATAAGGTTCCTCCCCATGCAACAGGTACAGCGGTTTAAACTTACGGTTCTTAAGGTCCTTTAATATCTCGGCAGCAGTCATATTTCGCAGTCAAAAGTACTAAGTCGAAAGTCAAAAGTGGAATGTATTTTTATTTAGCCAATGCCCAATGATATATTTATTAATTTTGATGCCCAACTTAGGGCTCATAAATTAATACTTCAGACTTTTCAAAAATGCTCCAACCGCTTAATCTGCCACCCTACCCTTTTAAAATAAGCGACGATAACGGAACATTAACGCTTTTTGACGAGATCCGTAAGAAAACCATCATCATTACACCCGAAGAGTGGGTACGCCAGCATTTTGTACAATACCTTATCAAACAAAAAAACTACCCCCGCTCATTAATTAAGCTGGAAGGCGGCCTTAAGCTCAACACCCTGCAAAAACGTACCGACATAGTGGTATTTAACCCGTCCGGACAGCGAATTTTAATGGTTGAATGTAAAGCACCATCTGTAACTATCGACCAAAAGACATTCGATCAGATTGCCCGGTATAATATGGTTCATAAAGTATCCCTGCTGGCGGTTAGCAACGGTTTGCAGCATTATTATTGTACTATCGACCACGAAAAATGTACTTACCAGTTTATTGAAGAGTTGCCAGGGTATGTGAAGAGTGTCTGAATCAGAATTTACAGAATTTTAGGATTAGCGAAAATAGTTATCTGAACAGTAATTCGGGGAGATTTTTAAAACTTGGTCATTAGTCGATAGACTACTGGATCAAGTTCCCCTTTTCGCCAGATAGCAGATTTTCTAAGACGATCACATATGCCCGACATTCTGTTAATTCTTAAATTCTATAAATTCTGATTCAGATTATAAAATGTTATGATAACAGTTATCAATTCCCTATTTTGGCGTTCATAACCTCATCAATTATAACATTACCTTATGAACGCCTATCTCAAAGCAAAAGCCCTGCTTTTGGCCGCTGTATTATACGGATGCGCCGCATCTGCCCAGGAAGCTAAACTCCCCACCCAATGGACAAACACTGCCATGCAGGCCGAAATACCTTTATCAGAATATCCCCGTCCCCAGCTACAGCGTAATGACTGGTTGTGCTTAAACGGTAAATGGGATTACCAGGGTGGTAAAAACGCGCCTAATGCCCTGAACCCTCAAACGCCCGTATCTTTTAATGACAAGTCGGATAAAATACTGGTGCCTTATTGCCCTGAATCGGTATTGTCTGGCGTGCAGCGTAAACAGGAGATTAATATGTGGTACCGCCGAAGTTTTGAAGTACCCGAAAAATGGCAAAACAAACACGTCATTATTCATTTCGGAGCAGTTGATCATGATGCCACTATTTTTGTGAATGGTAAAAAAGTAGGTTCGCACTCGGGCGGGTACGATTCTTTCGGCTTTGACATTACCTCATATCTTAAAAAAGGCAGCAATACCCTTATTGTTGCTGCTCATGACCCCAATGACGGTAAAACACCATCGGGCAAGAACGGCCCTCGTGGCGATTATACTTTTTCGTCGGGGATTTGGCAAACTGTTTGGCTGGAGCCTGTAAATGAATCATATATTAAAAACATCCGCTTGCTGCCAGACGTGGAAGGTAAACGCTTAAAAGTATTTGTTAACGCTGCAGGCGCGGGCAAGATCAAAGCAGTTGCCTTAAACAACGGCAAAGAGGTGTCGCAGGTTAATGCGGCCGCCGGATCATATTTCTATTTGCCGATAGATAACCCCGTTTTATGGACACCAAACTTTCCGTTTTTGTATGATCTGAAGCTTACCCTATACAATACTGATGGCAGCGAAGCCGACGAGGTTAAAAGCTATTTTGGCATGCGTGATATTAAATTGGGTAAGCTTAACGGCGTGATCCGTCCGCTTATTAACGGTAAATTCATCATGCAGCTTGGCCTGCTTGACCAGGGGTACTGGCCCGACGGGGTTTTAACCGCACCTACGGAAGAAGCCCTTAAATTTGATATAGAATACACCAAAAAAGCGGGCTACAACCTCATCCGTAAGCACATGAAAACCGAGCCGCAGCGTTTTTATTATTGGGCCGATAAAATGGGCTTATTGGTTTGGCAGGATATGCCCGCTATATGGTATCAGAATGAAGATACTACTAAGAACAGGCGCGTTTACAGGCAGGAGTTAAAAGCCATAATCGACGATCATTATAACTCGCCTTCCATTATTACATGGGTGCCTTTCAATGAAAACTGGGGTGCTTTTGATGTAAAAAACATAACCAATTGGGTTAAACAATATGATCCGTCGCGATTAGTTAATGGCAATTCGGGCTTTAACAATAATCCCAGCTATCAAAAACCGTATGGCGATCCGGGCAATGGCGATTACGTGGATACACATATTTATGTTGGCCCTTACGGTGCTTCCGTTCCTGATAGCCACCGGGCGGCCTCGCTGGGCGAATTTGGCGGCGTTGGCCTGTTTGTTCGCGGTCATATGTGGCCGGTGCATAACGATGCCTATGACTACGAGCCAACCAAAGCCAGACTTACCGACCGTTATGCTTTTTTGCTGGATGAAGTAGAACAGCTTATGAAATATAAAGGATTGAGCGTTGCCATATATACCCAAACCACCGACGTTGAACACGAAGTAAACGGCGTTTTAACCTACGACAGGGCCGTTGAAAAAATGGAGATCGAAAGAGTAAGGGAAGTAAACCAGGCGGTGATTAAGGAGGGGGATAAGTTGAATAAATAGGCCATTAGGTGAGCGCTGGCCGTTGTTGGTGTTGTCACCAACAACTCTACTCCACGCAGTTATAGCATTAAATAAGCAACCGGGAGCTTAATATAGTAATATGAAATAACGTGATTAAAAGAGGATTGGGAATTGTTGGTGACAACACCAACAATGGCATAGCCCTCCCTTCCAGGGAGGGTTTGGGTGGGGCTCACCCCACCCTGTTCAATGTATAATTATTAAGCTTCTCCAGCAGTTCATCCGGTTTAAATGGCTTGGATACATAATCATTCATGCCGGCTTCGTATACCTGTTCTTTGATATCAAAAAGTGCGGAAGCTGTAAGCGCGATGATCGGTATGCCTGATTTTTTAGGATCGGCCATTTTACGGATCTCTTTAGCTGCGTCAAAGCCGTTCATCACCGGCATCTGGAGGTCCATTAATATAATATCAAAATTGCCGTACTGCATAAACTCAACTGCCCGTTCCCCGTTTTCGGCAATGGTTGGGTTGATGCTCCACTTGCTCAGCAGTTTCTTCATCAGCATCACATTAACCATGTTATCTTCGGCAATAAGTACACGTAAACAGGCCAGCGGGTTTTCTGAAAATTGTTTAGCTTCGGGAGCAGTGGTTACTGCAACAGGCAATGCTTCTGTAGATACAGGAAATTCCATATGGAATGAAAACTCTGATCCGCGCCCCATTGTACTGTTAACGGTCATTTGCACTTCCTGCAGCTCAAGCAAACGCTTAACTATGGCCAGGCCAAGCCCTGTGCCGCCATACTCGCGGGTAGTAGCTAAAGATTCCTGCGTAAACGGTTCAAATATACTTTCAAGGTTTTCTTTTTCGATACCGATGCCTGTATCCCTTACCGAAAAGTTAACGGTAACGGTGTTATGCCGGTCTTCCACACAAGTAACCCTTACCCATATGTTTCCCTGGGGAGTAAATTTTATAGCATTGCTAACCAGGTTAAAAATGATTTGGGTTATGCGGGTAGGATCGCCAAAAAGCACCTTATCCCTCAATGAGCTATCAACATCAAGCTTAAAAAGCAGGCCTTTCTCTTCGGCCTTCAGTATTTGCCCGCCGCAAATATTGTTCATCAGCTCAACAAGGTTGAAGCGGATATTTTCAAATACTACCTTCCCCGACTCAATTTTGCTGAAATCAAGCACGTCATTAACAATGGCTAACAGGTTATTGGCCGAAAACTTGAGAATTTCGATGTTCTCCCGCTGGTCGGGCCGCGGATTGCTCATCATCAGCAAATTACTCATCCCGATCACCGCGTTTAACGGCGTACGGATTTCATGCGACATGGTTGACAGGAACTCTGATTTGGCCTGGGCCGATTTCTCTGCCTTTTCAATAGCCGTTTCCATCTTATTGTAAAGCCGGGCCTGCTCCCTGCTGCTATTTTTAAGGTGCCTGATGTTTTTTAAGAAAGCAGTGTAAAAATGGCTATGGATAAAAATAAGCAATATAAAATTGGCAAACAGGCTGATGATAATGGTAGACTGATCAACTTTGTTAGGCTTTATACTAATAATGTACCCGCTGTTGTATTCAATGATCATAAATACCAAAACCGGTACTGTATTAAGCAACGAGTACATGAGCCCCCATTGCTGGCCGAGCATATAGTAGCTGAATACGATCACGATTATAATTACCTGCACGGTAATGATATTTACCGTTTGCATAGAGGCATAAACCAGGCTGGTATTAACAAGGGTACCCACAATAAGCAGGGCATGTGCTGCGCTGCGCCAGTCGGGCCGCCAGGTTAAATACTTAAATAATACCACTACCGCTCCCATCAAAAACAGGGCGGTATCAGCAAGCATTTTTTGGTTTTGGAAATAAACGTTCAGGTAAAGTGCCCCAAGGGCAACAAAAATAAGGAAGAACCCATAATACAATAAACGAATCCGGGCCTGGTCAAGGAACGATTGCTCCTTCGACAAAATCTTATAAATTGATAAGTTAAAAAAACTTACTTTATTACTCATATTCAGAACTTAACATTGGCCCTGCAATGGACAGGCCACCGTACAGCTATCAAAATACTGTACGGTAGCTTGTTACGCAAAGCCGGTAAGTTCTGCAATTAGCAAGCCAAAGCTGCTAAGTTTTCTTCAATGATGGTTAATTTGGCTTCGGCATCAGCCTTTTTCTTTTGCTCCACCTCAATAATCTCGGGTTTTGCATTGGCCATAAACCGTTCGTTACCCAATTTTGCATTAACCGATTTCAGGAAACCTAACAGGTATTCCTGCTCTTTTTTCAGTTTCGCACACTCGGCAACAGGGTCAATTTCTTCGCTGAACGGAATATAAAACTCATCTGTTGAGGCTAAGAAATTAATAGCCCCTTCAACTTTATCGGCTACTGATTCAAACTTGCTGATGTTGGCAAGCCTTGCAATGATAGCTTCATACTGGTCGTAATTGATCCCTGAATTTGATTTAACAAATAACTCAAGCGGCTCTTTGTCAGAAATTTGTTTTGTTTTGCGGGTGTTCCTGATGTTGGTTACCACATCTTTAACAAGCTCTGTTTCATTTAACAGACGTGAATTAATTTCCCCAATAGCGGGCAATTGCGCTACAATACAGCAGTCAGTTTCGGTGCGTTCGCCAAACAGTTCATCATGCCATAATTCTTCGGTAAGGAACGGCATAAAAGGGTGCAATACCTTCAAAATATTTTCAAAGAATTGAATAGTAGCTGCATAAGTAGCCTTATCAATAGGATGCTGATAGGCAGGCTTGATCATCTCCAGGTACCACGCGCAAAAATCATCCCATACCAGTTTATAGGTATCCATTAAGGCTTCTGATAAACGGTATTGGGCAAAGTTAGCTTCAATTTCGGTTAGCGCCTGGTTAAACCTGTTGGCAAACCATTCAATGGCTACGCCGTTAGGGTTGGCAAGGCTTTCATTAACTTCCCAGCCTTTTACCAGTTTAAAGGCGTTCCATATTTTGTTGGCAAAGCCGCTGCCTTGTTTACAGTAGCTTTCGTCAAACATCAAATCGTTACCTGCAGGCGAGCATAGCAGCATGCCTACACGTACGCCGTCGGCACCGTATTGAGCTATCAGGTCAAGCGGGTCGGGAGAGTTGCCCAATTGCTTTGACATTTTACGACCTTGCTTATCCCTCACGATACCGGTAAGGTATACGTTCCTGAATGGTACTTCGCCCCTAAACTCATGGCCGGCCATGATCATCCTGGCAACCCAGAAAAACAGGATCTCCGGTGCGGTAACCAAATCATTGGTTGGATAGTAATAATTTATATCAGCATTGTTCGGATCCTTAAAACCGTCAAATACCGAGATGGGCCATAACCAAGATGAAAACCAGGTATCAACTACGTCTTCGTCCTGGGTAAGGTCGGCAGCGGTAAGTGCAGGGTTTTTAAGTTGTGCTTCCTTTAACGCTTCTTCGGCGTTTTTGGCAATTACAAACTCGCCTGTAGGTAAATACCATGCCGGGATCTGCTGTCCCCACCACAGCTGGCGGCTGATGTTCCAGTCGCGTACATTCTCCATCCAATGGCGGTAAGTGTTCACAAACTTTTCGGGGATCAGTTTTATTTCGCCGTTCAGTACATAATCCAAAGCAGGCTTAGCCATCTCCCCCATCTTGCAAAACCATTGCATGGATAGTTTTGGCTCAATAACCGCGTTGGTACGTTCACTGAAACCAACCTGAGATTTATATTCTTCAACTTTTTCCAGTACGCCGGCTTCTTCCAGCAACACGGCTATTTTTTTACGGGCGGCAAAACGGTCTTCACCAACCAGTATCTGCGCCTTTTCGCTCAGGGTGCCGTCGTCATTCAGGATATCAATAACTGGCAGGTTATGACGCTGGCCCAGTTCGTAGTCATTTAAATCGTGTGCAGGGGTAACCTTCAAACAGCCGGTACCAAAATCCATAGTCACATAATCATCCAATATCACCGGTATTTCACGGTTGATCAGCGGGATATAAACCTTTTTACCGTGCAGGTGCATGTAACGCTCGTCATTAGGATTGATACAGATAGCTGCATCAGCCATAATGGTTTCCGGCCGGGTGGTAGCGATGGTTAAGAAATCTGAAGTCGCCTCTTGACTTTCAACTTCCGACTTCGGATTTACGACTTTGTACTTAATATAAAAGAGCTTCTGATTAACCTCTTTACGGATTACTTCCTCATCACTTACCGCGGTTTTGCCTTGCGGGTCCCAGTTGATCATGCGGATACCGCGGTAGATTAATCCTTTTTTATACAGATGGATAAACGTATCAATAACCGCTTCCGAAAGGTTCTCGTCCATGGTAAATTTGGTACGGTCCCAATCGCAGGAGGCGCCTAATTTTTTAAGCTGCTCCAGGATAATACCGCCGTATTTTTCCTTCCATTCCCAGGCGTAGGTTAAAAACTCCTCACGGGTAAGGTCTTTTTTGCTGATACCGCGCTCTTTAAGCATGGCAACAACTTTGGCTTCGGTGGCAATACTGGCGTGGTCGGTACCGGGAACCCAGCAGGCGTTTTTGCCTTTCATACGGGCGCGGCGAATCAGCACGTCCTGTATGGTATTGTTAAGCATGTGGCCCATGTGCAAAACCCCGGTAACATTTGGCGGCGGAATGACTATAGTGTAAGGCTCACGCTCATCAGGCACCGACTTAAAAAAGCCGTGCTGCAACCAGTAACTGTACCATTTTTCTTCGGTTTCCTTTGGGATATATGTTTTAGCAATACTCATAACGCGCAAAAATACGATAGTTAACGGTTCATAGCCAAAGGTTGGGGGATTTTTTTATGCTGGTTCATGGTTGATGGATCATGGTTTTGAGCGGGAAGGTAGTTCATTGTTCATAGATCATGGTTCATGGTCGAAGATAGGTTTGATCCAATTGTTTATAGAGGGATAACAGCGGAGGCCGCATTAGGGATGGGAGCGGATACCTGCTAACGAGCGTAATGCCTGCAGGCGTATGAGCGTACAGCCCGTGCCGCCGGCAATGCCATTGTCTGAACTCGAATTAAACTAATTTTAAGAATTTATTGAATTTACTCAGCATTCTATTATTTCTTTAATTCAGAAAATTCCGATTCAGACAAAACGATGAACCACCAGCCACCAAACCAACACTATCAACCATGAACAATCCCACTCCCACAATATTTTTACAATTAACAAGTTATTATATATGTAACATTCAAATTGTCATGAAAACAATACCCTTACACCGTTTCTGGCTTGATATTTTGAAAAAAACAAAACTCGAGGCCATCATTAACTGGTTCAATCACTAAAGGCCTGCCCCCGGCCACTTGTGTTTAATACCCGCTATTTATTAACTTTAATTTTTAAGTATTGACATGAAATTAAAGTTTAACTGTTTATTACTGGCTGCCTGCCTTGGCATGTCGGTAAATGTGTTTGCTGTAGATGGCCCAAAACCCGCAAAATCCAGGCACAAAACCTCCGCCCCTCCTAAAAAATTTATCGATCCCGCCAACATGGACCTGAGCGTAAAGCCCGGCGATGATTTTTTTGAATATGCCAATGGCGGCTGGCTAAAACAAAACGGTATTCCTGCTAAAGAAACCCGCTGGGGTAGTTTCCATATCCTGCGCCAGGAAAATACAGATAGGCTCATCGGCTTGCTGAATGAAGTAAGCCAGACCTCAGCGTCGCAACCCAAAGGCAGCCTGAAACAACTTGTGGGAGATTTGTATGCCAGTGGTATGGATAGCCTAACTATCGAAAAACGTGGCTATGATCCCATTAAACCTGGGCTTCAACGCATAGATCAGATAAAAAACCTGGATGATTTTATTAATGAACTCATTTATGAACGCGTTAACGCAGTTGGGGCGCTGATTTTCAGGTTTGGGGTTGAGCAGGACGAAAAGAATGTAAACAAATATGTAATAACCCTTGGCCAGGGCGGCACTAACCTCCCCGACAGGGATTACTACCTCAAAAACGATCCGCGTTCAAAAAAGGCACAGGAGGCTTTGAAAAAGCTGGCTGTAACACTGTTCATGCTTAGCGGCAGCAATGCCGATGAAGCAGCCAAAAACGCCGCTATAGTTTACGACCTGGAATATACATGGGCAAAAGCACAATTAAGCCGCGTAGCTATGCGCGATCCGCACGTTACTTACAACAAATTTCTGATCACTGATTTTGAAAAACAGACTCCACACCTAAAATGGTCGAAAATATTACCGGCCCTTCACGCTGGTGGCCAGGACAGTATCATTGTTGGTCAGCCGTCGTTTTTCAGAGCCACCGACTCCTTATTTGCGGCTACTCCGATTGCCAAGTTGAAAGTATACTTGCGCTGGAATATGCTCAGGGGATCTGCCTATGCATTAAGCTCGGACTTTGTTAATGCCAGTTTTGCTTTCAACAGTGCACTGAGTGGTCAAAAAGTGCAAACACCACGTACCGAACGTTTGAGTACCCTTGTTGATGCTACCCTCGGCGAATTACTTGGGCAGCTTTTTGTTGAAAAATACTTCACACCTGCCGCTAAACAATACATGGTTGATTTGGTGAATAATCTTAAGGAAACCCTCGGCGATCGGATTAAACGCCTTGACTGGATGAGCCCGGCAACCAAAGAACGCGCGCTTAAAAAACTTAATGCCTTTATGGTAAAGATCGGCTACCCTGATAACTGGGAAAAGTACGATGGTATAGTGATTAATCGCGATGATTATTTCGGCAATTTGCGCGCTCTCGGAAAATGGCGCTATAATTTTAACGTTAGCCGTTTAGGCAAACCTGTTGATAAAACCCGCTGGGGAATGACACCGCCAACCGTTAACGCTTATTATAACCCAACTAATAACGAAATTGTGTTCCCGGCCGGGATCCTTCAATTCCCGTTCTTTGATTTTAAGGCTGATGACGCCGTTAACTACGGCGGCATTGGCGCAGTAATAGGCCATGAAATGACTCACGGCTTTGACGACCAGGGCCGTCAGTACGATGCCGACGGCACACTGCGCGATTGGTGGACCAAAGAAGATGCCGATAAATTTAAATCGCGCGCCGACCAGGTGGTTAAACAATACAATTCATTTACCGTTCTTGATACCCTGCACGTAAATGGCAAACTTACCCTTGGCGAAAACCTTGCCGACCTTGGTGGTTTGAACATTGCTTACGAGGCATTCAGCAAAACCAAACAAGGCCAGTCGGCCAATACCATTGATGGCTTTACACCCGATCAGCGGTTCTTTTTGTCGTGGGCACAGGTATGGCGTTCATCACAAACTCCTGAGTCGGCAGCGCAACGGATCCTGACCGACCCGCACTCGCCCGAGCAGTTCCGCACCAATGCGCCCATAACCAATATCAACGCATGGTACAAAGCATTTGACGTGAAACCCGGCGATAAAATGTATAAAAAACCTGAAGACAGAACTAAGATCTGGTAAGCGGGAGTTTTTTTATCACAGGCCCGGTTGTGCAACCGGACCTGTTTGGTTTACGAGTTATTTTACTGGCGTAAATCCTCCCTGTTTATGGCTCAAAAACCCCTGTGTTTGTTTTGTAATTCGCAGTAGCTTTATGACCGTAAACGCTCTAAAACAATGAAAACAATATTTGATAAGGAAACCCGGGATGGCCTCATAACCCGCATCAATTTAATTAACGAAAACAGCCAGCCACAATGGGGTAAAATGAATGTTTATCAAATGCTGAAACATTGCACTCTTTCGGACGAAATGTACCTGGGCAAAAAAACGTATAAACGAGCGTTTATTGGTCGCTTGTTTGGCAAAGTGGCGCTGAAAGGTATGCTGAAGGATGATGCTCCACTGGCAAAGAATAATCCTACAGTTCCGCAATGTAAAGTAACGGAAGCTGGAGGCGACATAGAAGCACAAAAAAAACGATGGATTGAACTGGTTGAGGAATATGGCAAAACTTCAAAAACAGATTTTGAGCATACTTTTTTTGGCAAAATGACCAGGGAACAAATGGGTCAGTTAGCTTATAAACATGTTGACCACCATTTGAGGCAATTTAGTAATTAATCTATTTTCAGCATTTTACTGCCGATCCATTTTCTTATTTCATCAAAACGTATTTCTCCTTTACTGGCGGCTATATCCATTGCTGTCATATTCAAATTTAACTATTTATGTAGATAATATGCTTTACAGATTTACACAAAGCGATCAATATTTACACCACTCAAACATTGCACAAATAAAACATTCCGCCTAAGCATTATCTTTGCAGGCAAAATATGATCATTCAACAATTTTACGATAAAGGCCTGGCGCATGGTTCATATGCCGTGATCCGTACGGGCAAAATGATAGTTATTGACCCGGCCCGTAACCCGCAGCCTTATTATGATTTTGCGGCCCAGCACGATGCCGATATTGTAGGTGTTATCGAAACCCACCCACATGCCGATTTTGTAAGCTCGCACCTTGAAATTCATGAAACCACAGGCGCTGTAATTTATTGCAGCAAGTTAACCGGCGCAACATATCCGCACGAAACCTTTGACGACGGCGACGTTATCCAGCTTAACGATATTAAACTAAAAGCCATCAATACTCCCGGTCACTCGCCCGATTCTATCTGTATTTTACTGGTAGATGAAGAAGGCCGAGAAACCGCCATCTTTACCGGCGATACACTATTTGTTGGGGATGTAGGCCGACCGGACCTGCGGGAAAATGTGGGTAACATTACTGCAAAAAAAGAGGAACTTGCCCGCCAGATGTTTCAAAGCACCCGGCAAAAACTCATGACCCTGCCCAAAAACGTGGTGGTTTACCCGGCGCACGGCCCGGGCTCGTTATGCGGTAAAAACATGAGCCCCGAGCTGGAAAGCACCATTGGCCGCGAACTGCGTGAAAATTATGCCTTACAACTGATGGATGAGCTGGAATTTGTTAAAACGCTTACCACCGATCAGCCTTTTATGCCCAAATACTTTGGCCGTGATGTGCTGTTGAATAAAAATGGTGTACCAGGTTTTGAGGACAGCATTACTGCTGTACCCCGTATGGAGGAAGGCAACGCTTTGGAGGCTGATATTTTAGTAGTTGATGGCCGTCCCAAAGCACAGTTCAGGAGCGGCCACCTGCATGGCGCTATTAACCTGCAGGATGGTGAAAAATTTGAAACCTGGCTGGGTTCCATTATCGGCCCTGATGAGCAGTTTTACCTCATTGCCGAAAATGATGATAAGCTTGACACCCTGATTAAAAAAGCAGCCAAAATTGGTTACGAACAAAATATCAAAGGCGCATTGTTAACGCCTGTAAACGCCAATGAAGTATCCGCCGATCTTGATTTGGACGCCTTCAGGGCAAATGAAAATGATTACACGATAGTTGATGTACGTAATCAGGCAGAAGTTGCGGCAGGCAAGGTCTTTAAAAATGCCATTAGTATACCTTTGCCCGAACTGCGCGAACGTGTTAGTGAGATCCCTGCCGATAAGCCTGTCGTGGTGCATTGCGCTGCAGGCTATCGTTCGGCTGCCGGTGTTAGTATTGTTTCGGCTGCGATAAATGCCGTACCGGTTTATGACCTGGGTGAGGTGGTGACAGAGATGATGAAAGAGGTGCACTAATAATTATCAAAAATATCGTCATTGCGAGGTACGAAGCAATCCCCGATAAGCAGAGCGGCTATACAAGTCTCTCTGTACTGTTCGCGATTGCTTCGTACCTCGCAATGACGCTTTATATCATAGCATATATAACAACGTCCATGGCCCAACTAACCATAGTCACCACAGCCGACGGCTCCAATACCATTTACAATGCCGAAGTAGGTGAGCATTACCACTCGCGCCACGGGGCTTTGCAGGAGACCTTGCATGTATTTGTTAAATCGGGCTTACAATATTTCCTGGAGCGGAATAACACCGGCGGGGTAAATATCCTCGAAGTTGGTTTCGGCACCGGGCTCAACTTTCTGTTAACTGCCGATGCATGTACCGGCAGGCAAATAAAACTTGATTACACCGGTATCGAAGCTTACCCCTTAAGCGCCGAAATGATGGCACAAACCGGCTACCGGCAATACATTCCTGTGCTGTTATGGGAACAATTCAACAATAATTATTCTGCTGCATTAACAGGTAAAGTTCAAATCGGTACCACAAACCAGCTATATATCGCGCACAGCAAGCTGCTGAATTTTAAAACAGACGAGCAGTTTGATATTATCTATTTCGACGCCTTTGCCGCAGCCCATCAACCCGAAATGTGGGATGAAGAAGCCATCGGTCACACCGTTAGCTTTTTAAAACCGGGTGGTGTGTTTGTTACCTATGCTATCACCGGCAACCTGAAACGTATGCTCAAAAGCCAGGGCTTTAAAATAGAGAAAGCACCCGGAGCACCCGGCAAACGCGAAATGCTCAGGGCAGTAAAACTTTAATCTTCCTGCTATAAAAACCGGAAGCCTACATTGAATTTCAGTGTGAAACCATTGGTAGTTGGCAATTCGCGATAAGCAAACTGGCCCTGGGTTGCCGCGCTGCGGGTAGCGTAAATAATGGGGCCGCCACAAAGTGAAAACGCCAGCCGCGAATTTACAGGAGCGTAATTTAACGATGGGCCGATCAATAAACGGGCACCGCCTTCAGCTTCATCGGCTTCCCAAAAACCTTCCAGGTCCTGCCCTACCGCTTCAAAACCGCCGAAAAGCTGGCCCGAGATATGACGGTGCACACCAACGCTGGTGATTAAATCCAAACCATCGCGGTGGATTGAAAACGCTTTTTCAAAGCGAAGATTAGCGCCAAGCTTCCATTTTGACACCTCATATGCCGCGGTTATACGGCTGAACGCTACAGCATCACTGTTAAACTCCCTTCTGAAACCAAGGCTTGCCCCTGCCCTGAAACCCATAGGTTGAGTGCCGCCAATAAAATCACGTAGTACCTCGGCTTGCTGCAGGGTACGCACACCGCCGTTATTACTAAAACCTGTACCCAGCATGGCCATTAAGGTAAACTTATTGCCCAGATACCCCTTGGCCAAAAAATTTTGATCAACACCATCAAAACCAAGCGGTGTAACAGTGCGCTCACCATATCCGCCCGAGTAATTTAGGCTCCAGTTGCGGCCTTGCGGATTAAGTGTGCTGACTGTAAACAGGAATGGTTGAGGCTGGCTAAAAGTACTGTTGGCCACATCGCCGGCAGGCTGCTGTTGAGCATAACCAGCTTTAATTATCGAAACGAAAAGGAGGATAAACAGGTAAGTTTTTTTCATGATAAATTGTGCTTATAGGTAGCATTAACAATTGGCTAATAAAATTAATTAATGTTAGTTTAAAATTAATGATACAGTAAGTTTTCATTAAAGATGTTATCATACCTTTGCAGCATAAGTATTCATTATAAATAATTTATGCCTTTAAAAGCCCCTGAAACTGCCCCTACCGCCTCCATCGCGTTCGACAGGTTACTCATTATTATGGACGACCTGCGGGCCAATTGCCCATGGGACAAAAAGCAAACGCTCGAGAGCCTGCGCCATCTTACCATTGAAGAAACCTACGAGTTAAGCGATGCCATTTTAGGCGGCGATATGCCCGAAATAAAAAAAGAGATTGGCGATATTATGCTGCACCTGGTTTTTTATGCCAAAATAGCTTCCGAAACCAACGACTTTACCATTACCGATGTTTTGAACAGCGTTTGCGACAAGCTCATCAACCGCCACCCGCATATTTATGGTGATATAGAAGTACAGAACGAGGAAGATGTAAAACGCAACTGGGAACAGATCAAGCTTAAAGAGGGCAACAAATCGGTTTTGGGCGGCGTACCAGCTTCCTTACCAGCATTGGTAAAAGCATCGCGTATACAGGAAAAGGCACGAGGCGTTGGGTTTGACTGGGAGGAGAAAAGCCAGGTTTGGGCAAAAGTTGAGGAAGAGATGCAGGAGTTTAAAAACGAATTCAATGCCGAAGATGAAAGCACCATCGACCATGAAAGGGCCGAAGCCGAATTTGGCGACCTGCTGTTTTCACTGATCAATTACGCCCGTTTTATTAATATCAACCCGGAAAACGCCCTCGAAAAAACCAATAAAAAATTCATTAAGCGCTTTCAATACCTGGAGCGTAAAGCGCAGGAAAATGGCAAACAACTGCATGACATGAGCCTGGCCGAGATGGATGTTTTTTGGGACGAGGCAAAAAAACTGTAAAATAATGCAGCCCGTTTGTAGCGTTTAATTAAAAACATGCGTAATGGTTAAAAATTGATAACGAGATAAGATTATATGAAACGTAATTTATTTTACCTGCTTCCATTATTGTTAACATTAGGCGTAGCCTGCTCTCCTAAAAATGAGGTTGTTCCGGTTGCTCAACCACAGGGCAATTTTACCGGTACATTTGGTGCGCTGGTTAAAAAAACAACCGGTACCGGTTATGATACCATTCGTGATACGATAGCTTTAAAACTTACCGCGGCATCATTGTTTAAAGTAGCTACCGACACCAGGAAACATGTGGCAAGTTACGGAGCATTTGTGTACAACGGTTACTATATCCAGTTTAATGATTCATCGGCAGTAGTACCGGGTGTCAAAAAATTTCATCTTAAAGGTGTTTACCAATATTATTATGATGGTAACGTATTTCAAATGCAGCGCAACAGCAACGGCGATACGTTAACTGTTCAATACAATTTGAAAAAAACGAATTAACTACTTTTTATTGTTTTATTACGTTGCCGGTGCCCGCATTGAGGGTACCGGCTTTTTTTGATTACTACAGCAAATAATCCGGGCAGAATTTTTTTTATTTTGTATCATTTAACTGTTTTGCTGCGTAAAGGCTTTAAAACAACATTTAGCGGAACTAAGTACATTTAATGCATCCACCCCCTCGCATTACCGAAGAAGAGATCGTAAGGCAATGCAAAAAAGGCAGCTTAAAACATCAGGAATTGCTGTATAAGCAGTTCTATGGCTATGCTATGGGTATAAGTTTGCGTTACAGTTTAAACCGCGATGATGCCCTTGAAGCTGTAAATGACGCTTTTATAAAAGTGTTTAACGCTATTGGCGGCTACAATATTGATAAGCCGTTTAAAGCCTGGCTCCGCACCATTTTGGTTAACACAGCCATTGACCGCCGGCGCAAAGACCTTAAATTCCAGCTTAATGTTGAATTGGAAAATGCTGCCCCCATCAGGAGTAATATGGGGCCGGTTGATAATTTAAACGTACAGGATATTTTAAAATTGATGGTTGAACTCCCGGCTATACAACGAACTATTTTTAACATGTATGAGATAGACGGCTATGACCATGATGAAATAGCCACAACGCTCGGCATCCCGGTAAGCTCATCGCGCGTTTACCTGAGCAGGGCCAAAGAAAGATTAAGAACTATATTAAGAAAAGAAGCACAAAACCATGGATGACCAGTTGGATAACGACTTAAGAGACCGCATCAGGGAAGTGTTTGATAATTACGAAGACACTACCGCTGATGAAGGCTGGCTGCTGCTCAGGGAGAAGTTCCCTGTTCAGGAAAAACAGCGCCGCCCGGTTTACCTATGGTGGGCAAGCGCCGCTGCTGTCCTGTTGTTGTTTTTGAGTATAGGCTTGTGGATAGCATCGAATAAAAATAATGTTAATAATAATGGTCAAACGTTTTCGGCTAAACCGGTAAAACCTGCGCAGCCGCAAAGCAACACGGCAGATAGCAATGTTCAAAACGCTACCCCGGTACAGCCTCCTGTAACAACTAAGCAATCACCTGCAACAAACCTTGCGGGCAACAATAGCACCCAATCTTCAGCAACAAAACTGAATCCGGCAGGCAACACCCCGGCAAATAAATCAAATGCACTTGCAAACAATAGCGCTTTAAATAAACCGGCTGGCAACGTAATCGTAAATCAACCGGCAGCAACCGTACCAGCGTTTACATCTGTGCCGGCAAATCCTGTAACTGCAAACCCAGTTAACGGTATTGCCAAAACCAACGTGCCCCCTACAGTTCAACCGGCTAATAACAGTGTAATCAACGTAACTCCGGCTAAAAAAGCTGATAGTGTAAAATCTGTATTGCAGCAAACCAATGCGCAGCAATATGCTAATAACCCTGCTGTACAGCCTCCGGCAAATACCAAACCTGTTACCGCAAACCCGCCTGCTGTTTCATCAGTAGTAAAAGTAAAACCAAAGATCAACTCTATGGAATCTTTGCTTGCCAGCGATCAGGATCAGCCTAAAAAACCTGATATGGACATGAACGAACGCAGGGTAAAATTCAGTGTTTACGCGGCTACATTCTTTAACTATGCCAAGGGCAGCCAAAACCAGGTAAATGCCGGCGCCGGCTTTACATCTGATATTAAGCTAAGCAAAAACCTCAAACTTTCTACCGGTTTAGCTTTGGCCCAAAACACGCTTAATTACAATAAAAATCAACCCTCAAATGTTGCGGCTGCGGTGTCATTTTCGCCATCATTAAGCACAGCTTATAACACGCTGGCCGATTTTAGTAAGGTATCGTCTACACCTTCATTTAAAAACTACAGTGCTAACCTGATCGGTCTGGATATTCCTGTTAACCTTAAGTATGAATTTAACCCGCAAAAAAATGACACTTATATTTCTGCAGGTTTAAGTTCGGGCACGTTTATAAATGAAGCCTACACGGCAAGTTACAGTTACCCCGGGCTGGCACAGGCTGCCGGTGTACAACCGCAAACATCCGATGAAACAACGCACAAAAGCTTTAATAGCTTTTATTTTGCCAAAACCCTGAACGTAGCATTTGGTGTTGGCTATCCGCTTGGCAAAAGCAACAGGATAATTATTGAACCTTTTTTGAAATACCCGCTTGACGGCCTTGGCTCACAGCAGATAAAATTTGGGGCAGGCGGTTTAAACCTGAAACTGAACTTTACAACACATAAAAAATGAAAAAGTACCTCCTTATCCTTGCCCCACTGTTGATTAGTGGGTTGCAACTCCGTGCTCAAAAGTTAGAAGTTACTGTACAGGCCAACACCGGTTTATTTCATTTTGCGGGTAAATCATCGTCGGCTACCACCCAGGTATTACAAGGCTCAATCACCGGCGATCCGATGAACCGTGCCAATAACCCATACGGCAGCAAAAATGGCTTTAGCTATGGCGGCAGTGTCCAGGTTCAAACGGTATCAAAAGGCGGGTTTATAGTCGGGCTGCAGGGTGGTTATGAATTATTAAGGAGCAAAGCCGAAGTTAATAAATATACCCCTATCATTCTTAATCCAACGGAATACGATATAGTAGCAAATGACGCAAGTTTTGCTGTAACCGGTCATGTTGCTTTACAAAGTCAAAGTATTAACCTTAATCCATATATCGGATACCGGTTTGCCCTCAATAAAGTTAATCTGGATATTTTACCGGGGATGGATATTGGCCTGATACTGGATACCAGAGATAAAGGCGAGGTAAAGGATAAAGAAGGCAGGATTTATAAAGTTAACTACAAAAGAAGCAAGGCCCCAACCGATGTTAGGTTACGCCTTGGTGCCGCCGCCAGTTACGGCCGCTATGGCTTAAATGCAAGCTTTGCCCACGGCCTTACCAACTATATGAAAGACATGGTAGGCGATGCTTCCTTTAACGCGCATAGCGAATATTTTAGGTTGGGATTAAGCTACCGGTTGCTTTAAAACTTACTTAAACTGGATAGCCTTTACAGGCGAGATCCGGCTTACCAGCGTTGATGGTATAACAAGCACCAGCAGGCAAATGATCAGTGTACCAATATTGAGGACAACAATATCAAAAATATTAAACTCGACCGGTACAAAGGTCATATAATACGAAGCCTGGTCCAGTTGGAAAAAATGAGTATACATCTGGAAATATCCCAGGCCTATACCCAGTAAATTACCCAGCAGCAGCCCTAATCCTATCAGGTAACTGGCATTTATAAGGAATATTTTGCGGATAGCCCAGTTAGATGCCCCCATCGCTTTGAGCATCCCGATCATAGCGGTTCGTTCGAGGATCATGATCAGCAGGGCCGATATCATATTGATTACAGCGACAGCCACCATCAGCACCAGCATCACTATCGAATTAACATCGAGTAGGTTGAGCCATTCAAATATGGTAGGATAATCTTCTTCAATGGTATACTCTTTCAATTTTACCGGCAAAACAGTCTCGAGCGCATACGCGGCTTCATTAATATGATCAAAGTCGGCTACGCGTAGTTCGTATTGGCCTATCTCGTTCGGTTTCCAATTGTTAAGGCGGTTAATGAGCGATAAGGCACCGATAACAAAGGTTTTGTCAACTTCTTCAACCCCGATATTGAAAATACCTTTTATTTTAAACTGGCGCCTGCGCAGATCATCTTCCACAAAATACATCAGCAGCTTATCCCCTACTTTCAGTTTAAGCCTGTCGGCCGTTGTTTGCGAGATCATGATCTCCTTTTGCGCCTCAACCGAATCGGCAAAACTGATCACCTCGCCGGCAACCATCATTTTTTTAAAGTAGCTCCAGTCGTAGTTTTTGTCAACGCCCTTAAGTACCACTCCTTCAATTTCGTTATTGGCCTTAACAATACCGGGTTTGGTGGCCACCGGCATTACATGGGTAATAAACGGGCTTTTAAGCGCGCGCTTAACAAATTCGTTATCAGCAGGAAATGAGGAACTTTGATAAGAGTTATTCAGATCAAACTTAACCACACGGATGTCGCCGGCAAAGCCGCGAACTTTATTGCGGATTTCGTGTTTAAATCCTTTAACGATAGCAAGTGACAGTATCATTACACCAAGGCCCAGCATAATGCCTATTATTGCAATACGCACTATCAGTTTTGAAAATGTGCGTTTTGATTTAAATGTTATACGGGCTGATATAAAGGAGGCGAAACTCAATGGCAGACTGATTTTTTGTACCTTCGCAAATATGCGGTTTTGCTGTTAAACCTGCTACTTTTAAAATTGTTTCAACTCAATATTTTATGAATAAGATTTGTGCTTTTTTACGATTTGCCCTGATAACAGTTTTACTTGCAAACACGGCATGCAGCCAGGCAACCAATTGTAAAAGCTGCAAGACAGCATCCATCCCAAAAAACAAAAAAAACAGCCCTATTATTCCCGGAGCTGATCAAATTCCGCTGTATATTAACTATCTTAAGGGAAAAAATATAGGGATGGTGATTAATCAAACTTCGGTTATTGGTAAAAATTTAACTGCCAGTGTAGATAGTTTGGTGCATTTAGGAGTAAACGTAAAAAAGATCTTTGGCCCCGAGCATGGTTTCAGGGGTAATGCCAGTAACGGCGCTACCGTTGGCGACACTAAAGACCCTAAAACCGGCTTGCCTGTAATATCGCTGTACGGTAACAAGCATTACAAACCAACTCCGGCCGATTTGAAGGGTATCGACCTCATGATATTTGATATACAGGATGTTGGCGTACGCTTTTACACTTATATTTCAACCCTGCATTACTTAATGGAGGCCTGTGCCGAAAACAATGTAGAGCTCATGATATTTGACCGTCCAAACCCTAACGGTTATTTGATTGATGGCCCTGTTCTGGATACGGTTAACCGTTCATTTGTGGGCATGCACCCCATCCCCATCGCCCACGGTATGACTATTGGCGAATATGCCCAAATGATAAACGGCGAAGGCTGGTTAAAAAATGGGGTTAAATGTAAACTGAAGATCATTAAAGTGGCTAATTACAAGCATAATTTGTCTTATAACTTACCCGTAAACCCTTCGCCCAACTTAAATACGCCTATATCGATTTTATTATATCCGAGTACCTGCTTATTTGAAGGTACAACATTTAGTTTGGGCAGGGGTACGCTCTTCCCATTTGCCGTACTGGGGCACCCGGCGTTGAAAGGTAAATACAGTTTTTCGTTTACACCCAAAAGTATCCCGGGTATGAGCGAGAACCCGCCGCAGAAAGACCAGGAATGTTTTGGCATTAATCTGCAAAATATTCCGCCAACTGACATCACGGGTACGGGTGTTATTAATTTGAAATGGCTCCTGGAGTTATATAACGCCTTCCCCTACAAAGACCATTTCTTTAATGCCTATTTTACAAAGCTTACAGGTACAGCCGAACTAAGGAAACAAATTGAAACCGGCAAAACCGAAGAAGAGATCCGTGCCGGCTGGCAACCCGGACTAACTAAGTTTAAAGCCACACGCAAAAAATACTTACTATACGAATAACAGAATAAAGCACATCTAATACCTAAACATACTATGAGAATTATATTTATGGGTACCCCCCAGTTTGCCGTTGCCTCGTTAGACGCTTTAATTAAAGCCGGTAGTGACATCGTTGCTGTTGTTACAGCGCCTGATAAACCAGCCGGAAGGGGACAAAAAGTTAGTGAGTCGGCTGTTAAACAATATGCCGTAGCTAACGGCTTAAAAGTGCTGCAACCCGAAAAACTTAAGAATGAAGATTTTATTGCCGAATTGAAAGCATTGAAAGCCGATCTGCAGGTTGTAGTAGCCTTCAGGATGCTGCCCGAAGCTGTTTGGAACATGCCTGCCAAAGGTACCATAAATTTACACGCCTCATTATTACCTCAATACCGCGGCGCCGCGCCAATTAACTGGGCACTGATTAACGGCGAAAAAGAAAGCGGCGTAACCACCTTCTTTTTAAAACATGATATTGATACCGGTAACATCCTGTTCACCGAAAAAATAACCCTTACAGGCCATGAAGATGCCGGCGAATTACATGACCGCCTCATGAACAAAGGTGCAGGGCTGCTGGTTAAAACAGTTAAAGCGGTTGAGAGCGGACGTTACAACGAACACCCGCAATCGCAATTGGCCGAGGGGACAGAATTAAAACACGCACCAAAGATTTTTAAGGATGATTGCCGGATAGATTGGACACAGCCTGCCCTGTCAATCTATAACAAAATTCGCGGCCTAAGCCCTGTACCCACCGCATACACTGAGCTTAACGGCAAAAGCCTAAAAGTTTATGCATCTGAATATCAATTATCAGAACCGGCCATACAGCCCGGTGGCTTTTTGACCGACAATAAAACCTATTTGAAATTTGCCGCTAAAGACGGTTTTGTATTATTAAAAGATATTCAGTTAGAGGGCAAGAAACGCATGGGTATCGAGGACTTTTTGAGGGGCGTGAAGTTATAAGGGTGTCTCGCAAACATCAGCATATCCAGGATAGGATTCTGATAGAACGAGAATAGAACAAAATTCTATAAAATCGTCATTGCGAGGTACGAAGCAATCCCTGATTTACAGAGCGGCTCTGTATAGATAGCGATTGCTTCGTACCTCGCAATGACTGTTGTGAAGAAGTGTGTGCAAAGAGATAAACAAGAGGTCGCTTTCTTATCTCTTCACCTCAAAACTATTATTGCTCCTATCCACATCCGGATAGATCTTATCCGGGTCGATAATCACTTTGGCAACCGCAGCTTTCTTATCGCCGGTAAAAGTATAAATACTGCTATATTCCCAAATCTCTACCGGAAATTCACGATGCTCCTTTAAACCGTCTGCATAGGTTATTTCAACCACCAATGGCATAGCAGCCTTGTCCATGTTTTCGATTGTAATAATAGGCTGACAATCTGCCGCACTTTCTACTTTAGTTACCTTTTGATCGAGGCGGTAGTTTTCCAAAAACATCGACTTCCAAAACCAGGTCAGGTCTTCACCTGCCGAGCTATCTATACTCCTGAAAAAGTCCCAGGGAGTTGGGTGTTTATAAGCCCAGTCGCGGATATATTTTCTGAAAGCGCGGTCAAAACGTTCAGGGCCTAATATCTGATTACGCAAAAGCGCGAGAGAGTAAGCCACTTTTTGATACTGCAACGGATATACCTGGTTGCCGGGCAAAGCATCGGGGCGGGTAACAATAGGCAATAGCTTTTCCGTAAACAGCGAATCGAGCGGACTATCGATCTCTACATAACCTATAAACTCACCTTTATTAAAAGCTTTGACGGCTATTTTGTCAATGAACATGTTAAAGCCTTCATCCATCCAGGCGTATTTGCGTTCATTGCTCCCCACAACCATCGGGAACCAGGTATGCCCCAGCTCGTGGTTTACTACAGCAAAATACATATTGCCGGTATCTTTTGCCGAGCAAAAAACCATGCCGGGGTACTCCATACCATCCAGGTTTGAAGCCACGTTAACTGCTTTATTATAAGGGTATGGGAACCATTTTTCGGAAAAATGCTGCAAGGTAAATTTGATATACTCTGACGAGCGTTTCCAGCTGTTTTGCTTCTCTGATTCTACCGGATATAACGAACTACCCATTACTCTCCTGCCATCAGCAAGCTTAAAACTCAGCCCTTCCCAAATAAATGAACGGGAGGCTGTCCACGCAAAATCTCTTGCGTTATCTAACTTAAATCTCCAGGTGCAGGTGGCTTTTGCTGGCCTCGATGAAGGATCAGTTACTTCTTTGGCTGTTCTGATCTGCACCGGCACATCACTTTGTTTGGCAGCCTGCCAGCGCTTAAGTGCGGTTGGTGTTAGTACTTCTTCAGGATTGAGCAGATCGCCGGAGCTTTCCACAATAAGTCCAGATGGCACTGTGATATTAACCCTGAAATTGCCATACTCCAGGTAAAACTCACCGTTACCTAAGTACGGCAGCGTGTTCCATCCTTCTACATCATCCAACACACACACCCTGGGGTACCATTGTGCCACCGCATAGATATTACCGTTTTTTGTTGGGAGGATATCCGTACGGTTAACCAGGAAATCGGCATTTTTATAATTTACCGGAAAGTTATAACGATAGCGGATGCTAAAACTGATGGCCTGGCTGCTTAACAGCGGCTGTGCCAGCTCCAGCTGCATCCGTGTATCATAAATATGGTATTTGATATTTCCAGCTTTATTTCCGGCAAGCTGCACGCCTTCTACCTGGTATCCGCCGTCTGGAGTAGTTTTTTCAGGATCCTGGTAAAGAAATAGCTTGGATTGAATCCCCCGCGAATCTTTTTTAAACACGTTTTGTTCCAGCTGCAACCACAGTGCCGAAAGGGCTTTGGGGCTATTATTGGTATAAGTAATTGTAGCTGTACCGGTTATGACGTTGGTTTTATCATCAAGCGCTGCATCAATTAGATAATCAGCCTTGTTTTGCCAGTAGGCAGGGCCAGGTTCACCGGCAGCGGTACGATATGAGTTGCCCGGAGGTAATAAGGGCTGCGCCGGGAATAAATCTGAAGGATGATACTTAGTTTGGGCTGAAGAGATAGCGGTTGCTAATAAACACAGGGAACCGATAATTAGCTTTATGTTTTGTAGGGGTCTTAACATATTAATAATTAGAAGCGAATAGTGATAGTACTTTACAGCCAATATAATAAAAATTTGGTGATCTGCTACACGCGCGTCATTGCGAGGAACGAAGCAATCCCCAACTTTACAGGGCGGATTTGCATAGCTACTCTGCTGATTTGGGATTGCTTCGTTCCTCGCAATGACGGATTGTTTTTTAGTTTTCAAAATAATCAATTCCCACCCAAAACTTCCATCACCGCTGCAGCTTTCAGCAAACATTCCTCATATTCATTTTCAGCGATAGCGTGATAAGTTATAGCTCCACCTGCATGAAACGAAAGGTATTTATTGGAGGAATTATAAAGCAATGAACGGATCACTACGTTAAAATCAAAATCATCATCGGGGCTAAAATAGCCTATAGCGCCTGAGTATACGCCGCGCTTACTGCGTTCGTATTGTTCCATCAGTTGCATGCAGCTAACCTTGGGTGCACCGGTCATACTACCCATGGGGAAGGTATTTTTAATGGTCTCCACATTTGAAAGCCCATCTTGTATTTCGCAAACCACTGTAGAGATCATTTGGTGCACCTGCTTAAAGCTGTAAATACCGAAGAGCTCTTCGGTTTTAACCGTGCCGGGTTTGGCCGATCTGGTTAAATCATTTCTTACCAGGTCAACAACCATTACGTTTTCCTGCAGTTCTTTGGGATGGCTACGCAGGCTTTGTTTAGCCTGTTCATCGGCTTCAATATCATCTATCCTTTTAGCCGTACCTTTTATGGGTTGCGAGATGAGTTTACTTCCCCGTTTAGCCAGAAACCGTTCGGGCGATGCGCCGAGAATATAATTACCATTCCATTTAAAAAAAGTAGAGAACGGATTGGGCGAAACTTCATTCAGTCTCGTAAACATCTCCAGCGGATCAAGAAGTATATCCTCTGCAAAAAATTCCTGGCAAAAGTTAGTGACATAAATATCGCCGCGGGTAATGTGCTCTTTTATTTTGTTTACCGTGTCAATGTATTCCTGCCTGCTGAAGCGTGGGGATAGGTTGATATTAGCCTGCTGTACAGGTTCAATTAAACCCTGCTCAATGATTGATCTTATGACAAGTTCGGGGTTATCTGAAATAATTTCAGCCTCCTTCCCCCTTATCAAAATCAGATGCTGAGGAACAAAGAAATACAAATCTGAAAATTTTAAGCCATCGTGATTAGTTGATGTAAGCGCTTCAATTTCATTTTTAAGGTCATATCCCAGAAAACCCGTCATCCAGCCGGGATTATTTTTCCTGAACTCATCAAGCTGATCAAAAGCGTTACCTGCATTTGCAGTAAGTTCGGCACGGGCGCCAACCGCTATCAGCGTATCAAATTTGGAGTAGGGATCATTAAATCCGTTCGAATCAAGGTAACACAGCGTATCAAAAGTTGTGGCCCATTGTAACGCCTTCTTTCTGAATCCCGGCAGATCATTAACCTGTACTATCACCCCGCAAAAATAACCAAGTAAATGAAAAAAGGCCGGAACGTCCGGCCTTTTTATTCTTATTTATAGCTATGTCATCCTGAACTCGTTTCAGTATCCTACAAGAAGGTTACACACGAAGTACACCCTGCTGGTGGGGTGCCGAAATAAATTCGGCATGACGCTTTTTTATTCTTAGTGCAATGTTAAAGTCTGCTTCCTGTCCGGACCTACAGATAAATATTTTACGGGTACGCCAAGTTCGGCCTCAAGATAATCAATGTATGATTGCAGCTTAGCCGGGATCTCAGACAGTTCGGTAATACCAGTCAAGTCTTCGTTCCAGCCATCAATTTCCTTGTATACCGGCTCTGGTTTAACTGAGCAAATATCGTAAGGCATATAATCAATCTGCTCACCTAAATAATTATAATGAGTAGCAGCATAAATCTTTTCAAAACCGCTTAATACATCGGCCTTGGTCATTACCAGTTGGGTAACGCCATTAAGCATAATAGCATATTTTAAAGCCGGCAGGTCGATCCAGCCGGTGCGGCGTGGCCTGCCTGTAGTTGCACCAAACTCATGGCCTACTTTGCGTAGTTCCTCACCTGTTTCGTTTTCCAGTTCGGTTGGGAACGGACCGCCACCTACACGGGTGCAATAAGCTTTGAAAATACCTATTACTTCGCCAATTTGCTGTGGGGCAATACCTAAACCTGTGCAAGCGCCGGCAGCGGTAGTATTTGATGAAGTTACAAACGGATATGAACCAAAATCAATATCAAGCATAGCGCCCTGAGCACCTTCTGCTAAAACTTTTTTGCCTTCTTTAATATAGTTGTTAACCAAATGTTCAGAATCAACAAGCGGGAACTGGCGTAAAACGTCAAGCGCTTCAAAAAACAGTGTTTCGCGTTCCGAAAAATCTCCTACTTCACCGTAAAGCTGCTGCAGCATTGATACGTGCTTATCAACCAGTTTCTGATAACGTTCTTTAAAATCGGGCAGGGTGATATCACCTATGCGTAAACCGTTACGACCAGTTTTATCCATATACGTTGGACCAATACCTTTTAAGGTTGAACCAATTTTGCCGTCGCCCATTTTTTTCTCATTGGCGGCATCAAGCAACTGGTGGGTTGGTAATATCAGGTGCGCTTTTTTAGCAATTAGAAGATTCTTTTTTGCCAGCAGGTCATGTCCGGCATCTTTTAATTTATCCAGTTCTTTTTTTAGGGTGATAGGATCAATCACCACACCATTACCGATAAGGTTCATGGTGTTTTCAAAAAATATACCTGAAGGAATGGTGTTTAAAACAAACTTTTTACCGTCAAACTCTAAAGTATGACCTGCATTTGGTCCGCCCTGGAAACGTGCGATCAGGTCGTACCCTGCACTAAGCACATCAACAATTTTTCCTTTTCCTTCATCGCCCCACTGGAGGCCTAATAATACGTCAACAGCCATTAATTTTTATTTTCTTACTAAATATTTTTTTAAATCAATCTCAATTTTTGCTTGCTTCGTTCAGCGCAAAGCATATTTACATAATCTTTGATTTCCTTCGCGAACCTATGTTTTATTTTATCCCAATCAACAGACAAAGAAGTTGAGGTGTCTTCCAATTCAACTTCACGAAAGTTTGATAAGCTTTTTAAAACGGATATCAAGCTTATATTAGGATAGGTGTTTTCGAAAAATCGAATTAACTCGGCAAATGTAAAAACATTTAGCAACTCAAACAGATCATAATAATCTTTCTTTGAGGCAGATTCTATTGTAGACTTTAGCTTTAAAGCTGCTTTTGCTTCAATTGGTAGTAGATTGATATCCTCGTTACGTTCGTTCATTAACTTAAAATGGCCAAACGTCAGGATGCAATTGTTTGAACTGATAAGATCTGAAATCTTCTAAATTTAAATTAAGCAAAGCACAGGCAAAAGACATCGCACTATTTGAAAGATATCTTACATTCAATAAGCTTGATTTGATGATTTCATCCTGATAGAAATTTAATATAGAAATTACATCGTCAAGGGAGCCTCTATCGAAAACCTTACTTATTACAAAACGCGCATTTTTCTGATAGTCGATACTATCCATATCAACATCCCAAAATGCCTGCTTGCTTAAAATAGGTTTGTCCATGATTTTATACTCGTCTGTCACAAAAACCCTCTCTTAATTTGGTACAATTACCATAAAGATTTAAAGAGTGGTGTTTGATGTCAAATTTCAATATATCGCCCATCATACTCTGGATCTGCTGGATGCGCGGATCGCAAAACTCAACCACTTTACCGCAGTCGATGCAAATGATGTGGTCATGCTGTTTGTAGCCGTATGATTTTTCGAACTGGGCCATGTTCTTGCCAAACTGGTGTTTAGTAACCAGATCGCACGAAACCAACAGCTCAAGCGTATTGTAAACCGTAGCGCGGCTTACACGGTATTTTTTATTTTTCATGTGGATGTACAACGACTCCACATCAAAGTGATCTGTACGGGAATATATCTCTTCGAGTATAGCAAAACGTTCAGGGGTTTTCCTGAGGTTTTTATTTTCGAGGTAAGCCTCAAAAATTTTTTTAACCATTGGTATGGTATCCTGCTGTGACATAATGATGTATTAACGGGGCAAAGTTATTAATAAATTATGGATTAGAGAGACAAGAGGTCAAGAGTCAGGAATCAAGATTGGTGAATTCTGCCTTGCCTCATAATTCTTAATTTCCCGGTTCTTTCTTGCTTCTTGACTCTTGACTTCCTGCTTCTATCCTCACGACGCTTTTTCAATTGCCGAATCAAAACGGTTAACCGCGGTTACGCCTTTTACTTGTTTTAGGTTTTTAATCAGGGTATCAAGGTGGCTGGTGTCGTTCACATACAACATCAGCGACCCTTCAAATATACCATTATCACTATCAACTGTAATAGACCTGATATTTATTTTAAAATCATTTGATATTACCGTGGTTAGCTTGTTGATCAACCCAACCTCGTCAATACCGGTAATACGCAAACCGGTAAGAAAAGCAAGTTCCTGCTGATTTGTCCAGCGGGCTTTTACTATCCTGTAGCCATAGTTAGCCATAAGCTTAGCCGCATTAGGGCAATTGGTACGGTGGATCTTGATTCCGTCGCTCACGGTAACAAAACCAAAAACATCATCGCCGGGGATAGGATTGCAGCAATTGGCCAGCTTGTAATCAATCTTTTGCATATCCTCGCCAATGAGCAGGATATCACTGTCTTTGGCCTTGATATTTTTGATGAGGTTTTGAACCTGCTCCTGGTCAATTTTATCCTGCGGCTTATTGTCAATTACTTTTTCGGATGCCTGGTACTCTTTCAGGTCTTTCATATCAATAATGCCTTTGGCAACATTGTAAAAAAGATCCTGGGTGGCCTGCAGCTTAAAAAAGTAGCTGATCTTTTGCAGGTTTTCGGAGTTATAGGTGATCTTGAGCGATTTCATTTTACGCTCCAGGATCTCTTTGCCATCCTCGGCAATCTTGCGTTTCTCCTCTTTTAAAGCCGACTTGATTTTAGCCTTAGCCTTAGCGGTAACCACAAAGTTAAGCCAGTCTTCCTTAGGTGTTTGTTTGCCCGAGGTAATGATCTCAACCTGGTCGCCGTTTTGGAGTTTATAGCTTAGCGGTACCAGTTTGTGATTTACTTTAGCGCCGATACAGCTTGCGCCTACATCGGTATGGATCTCAAAGGCAAAATCAAGCGCTGTAGCATTTAAAGGCAACTGGATCAGCGCGCCCTTCGGTGTAAAAATGAAGATCTCATCACTAAAGAGGTTCATCTTAAAATCATCGATGAAGTCGAGCGCGTTGGTATCGGGATTTTTGAGCATTTCGCGCACTTTATGTACCCATTGGTCAAGGCCGCTGTCGGTGCTGGCTTCCTTGTATTTCCAGTGTGCCGCAAAACCTTTTTCGGCAATTTCGTTCATGCGCTTGGTGCGGATCTGCACTTCAACCCATTGCCCGCGCGGGCCCATTACCGTGGTATGCAATGATTCATAACCGTTAGCTTTGGGCGATGAGATCCAGTCGCGCAGCCGGTCTGGATTGGGGCGATACTGGTCGGTTACTATCGAATAAGCTTTCCAGCAGTCGGCCTTTTCATGTTCAGGGGCGCTATCCAATATAATCCGGATGGCGAAAAGATCATATACCTCTTCAAAAGGTATCGATTTCTTTTTCATCTTATTCCAGATAGAGTGGATAGATTTCGGTCGCCCGAATATATCGGCCTCAAGCCCCTGGCTTTGTAATGATTTATTTATTGGCTCGATAAAATCACGGATAAAACGCTCGCGTTCGGCCTTTTTCTCGTTCAGTTTATTTTTGATGAACTGGTAGGTTTCGCGCTCCATGTATTTCATGGAGAGGTCTTCCAGCTCAGATTTTATGGCATACAAGCCCAGGCGGTGTGCCAGGGGCGCATACAGGTAAACCGTTTCTGACGATAGCTTAAGCTGCTTGTCCCTGGGCATAAACTCCATGGTACGCATGTTATGCAGCCTGTCGGCAAGCTTAATCAGGATCACCCTTACGTCGTCGGCAAGGGTAAGCAGCATTTTGCGGAAGTTTTCGGCCTGCAATGAGCTATTGGTATCAAATACGCCTGATATTTTGGTAAGGCCATCAATAATTTTGGCAACCTTTTTACCAAATTCCATCTCAATTTCATCAAGCGTCATGTTGGTATCTTCAACCACATCATGCAGCAGGGCGCACACTATTGAGGTGGTACCCAGGCCAATTTCTTCGGCGGCTATCTGGGCAACGGCAATAGGGTGGTATATATAAGGTTCGCCGCTTTTACGGCGCATGTCCTTATGGCTTTCCAGGGCCATATCAAATGCCTTGCGTATCATGCGTTTATCGCCCTTTTGCAGGGTTGATTTACAGGCACGCAACAAAGCTCGGTATCTTTTTAGTATCTCGTTCTTCTCGGCTTCCAGGTCTATCACTAAGTCTTTCATGTACGGGGTATTAGCGGTATTCAATCATAAACATGCAGCAAATAAATATTATTGCAGGTATTAGTAAAATACCAAAAAAAATTACATTATTTTTGTATTAAGTAAAAATATGAAATTTATTGGTTTTACGCTGCTGTTATGTTGCTTAATGGGTGCTGCAAAGGCCCAAACAGCTACGCCTGCACCCGTAACTCTTGGCAAAAATGATACCATCAAAACAGCGATGACCAACCTTGATGGTGAGCTTGTACCATGGATAGTTGAGCCGGAGGTTAGAATTGTAGATACCCGTATTTTTGCGAGCGAGGCCGACAGGCTAAACTACCGCCGTTTGCGTTATAATGTAATGAAAGTACTGCCCTACGCACGTTTTGCAGGGCAAAGGTACCGCCAGTTACAGCGCGACCTTGCCGTTACTGCCGACAGGAAAAAACAAAAAGAACTGGTAAGCACCTGCGAGGGTGAAATAAAAAACCTGTTCAATAAAGAAATAAAAAACCTGACAATTAGTCAGGGAGAGGTTTTAATTAAGCTTATTGACCGCGAAACCGGGCAAACCAGCTTTGCTATGGTTAAAGAATTAAAAGGCGGCTTTAAGGCTTTCATGTTCCAGTCGGTAGCCAGCATATTTGGTCATAATCTCAAAGAAACCTACGACCCTGAAGAACAGAAGGATATCGAGGCCATATTAAACCAGGCCGGATATAATTCATACAGCAATTAGTTTAATGGATAACAAAAGCATTTACCGGTTTAACGTTAAAAAGTTAAACGGTGAAGAGATCAGTCTTTCCGAATATAAAAACAAGGTTCTTTTAATTGTAAACACGGCATCGCAATGCGGCTTTACACCTCAACTAAAAGAATTGGCAGCTTTAAAAACTCAGCTTGCCGGCAAGGACTTTGAAATTCTTGCATTCCCTTCAAATGATTTTGGCGGACAGGAACCTTTAGACGGTGAAGCTATTGCTGTTTTTTGTGAAGCCAATGGAGCAAATTATCCCATATTTGAAAAAATAAGGGTACGCGGCCCATATGCCGACCCATTGTATCAATTTTTTGCCGATAAAAAGGAAAATGGAAATGTACGGTCGGTTCCGCGCTGGAATTTTCATAAATTTTTGATCGATAAAGAAGGTCATGTGGTTGATTTTTACTATCCATTTACCAAGCCCAACTCCTCAAAAATCAGGCGAAAGATTGACCGCCTGCTGACAGCGGCATCTAACCAATGAATTACTTTTGTGCATGCTTAAATTAGATATATTAGTTTTATCGGTACATCCTGATGATGCTGAATTGGGTTGTTCAGGTACAATTTTAAAACATATTGCCCTTGGCTATAAAGTTGGTATTGTTGACCTTACCCGTGGCGAACTGGGCACCCGCGGCTCGGCCGAGATCCGTAAACAGGAAGCCGCCGCCGCCGCCGAAATATTAGGTTTAGCCGTACGTGAAAACCTTGGCCTGCCCGATGCCTTTTTTGAAAATACCCGCGAACACCAGGTAAAGGTTATTGAAGCCATCCGCAAATTTCGTCCTTCCATCGTAATAACCAATGCTTACCATGACCGCCATCCCGATCATGGCCGGGCAAATGAACTTGTTGAAGCCTCGGCATTTTTAGCGGGCCTTCGCAAAATAGAAACTTTTGATATTGATGGCTCACCACAAGAGGCCTGGCGGCCAGACATGGTGCTGCATTTTATACAGGATAATTATATTACCCCTGATATATTAATTGATGTAACCGAACATTGGGATAAAAAGATAGAGAGTATTAATGCCTACGGATCGCAGTTTTATAACCCAAGCTGGGAAGGTGAACCTCAAACCTATATTTCGACATCTAATTTTATTGAGATAGTAACCGGCCGGGCACGCGAGTTTGGTAAAAGCATCCAGGTTAAATACGCCGAAGGCTTTACAAGCAGAAAAATTTTAGGGGTAGATAATTTATTTAACCTTAAATAATATTTATATTTAACTATAAGTTATATATAATAAATTTCACCCCAAATAAACAGGGAGCCTGAAAATCAGGCTCCCTGTTTATTTTAGCAAGTATGATGATACTTATGCTTTAATATATTCAAAGCGATTGTTTTCATTGCTCCGCTCCCTTCTGAGCTTATTTTCATTAGCTAATTTTAAGAGGATCCCTGAAAGTTCAGATGTTTTAAAATCAGAATCATACTGTTCTTTACAGTAATTAGCAATTGATGAAATAGACCGCTGACTATCAAAGAAATCTGTATTTAGCAATTGATTAAGTATTTTGGTAGCGCCGGGCTTTTTACGTCCTGAAACACCTCCGCCTTCATCTTCAACGCGTAATTTCCTTACTTTTTTACCAAACATTTCAACACCCTCGGCATCTACTTTCTCCGATTCGATCATAACTTCCAGTAAACGGTCAATTATTCGAACCTGCACAGCTTCAGATTTGAATGAGTTTACAACCTCGGCAACTTCAACCAGTTGTTTCTTTAATTTCTCTATGTGTTTGCTCATGGTGCTTGAAATAGAACTACGTTACTTTAATAGGGTTGCAACAAATCTAATCGGAATAATAACAAAAAATATAGCGTATTTTGGAAAAAAAGTAGCGTATATTAATATCTTTCCATTTTTGCAAATAATAGATGTCGATTTTACCTTATTAAATATTAGTTAATTTCATCCGTTTCATGAGCGGATTTAGCTGTAGCCGGGATTAATTTTCTTTATTTACTGTATTATAAAGTGACCGAAAGCTGTTCAAGCATATCAAGGCCTATATCAATGTGGCTTTTTTCAATGATCAGCGCGGGGCGGAAACGCACGCTCCTTTCGCCGCAGCCAAGGTACATAATATTATTTTCAAAACCTTTTTTAATAAAGCTGTCCCTTATTGCTTTGTCCGGAAAATCAAAAGCTGTAAGCAATCCTTTTCCCCTTACATTACTTACAACCGGATGTCTTTCAGCAATTTCGCTCAAGCCGTTTTGCAGGTACTCTCCCATCAGTGCTGCATTATTACAAAGGTTATCCTCCTCAATAATCTCCATTATTTTCGACGAGCGCACCATATCAACCAAACTACCGCCCCAGGTTGAGTTGATACGCGATGATACTTTAAACACGTTATCTTCAACCTCATCAATGCGCCTGCCGGCCAATATGCCGCAAACCTGCATCTTCTTGCCAAAAGCTATGATATCCGGGCGCGCCTTTTCACCAAAATGCTCATGACACCAGAATTTTCCGGTTAAACCAACACCTGTTTGCACCTCATCATATACCAGCAATGCCTCGTACTCATCGGCAAGCTCACGCAGTTTTTCCAAAAACTCCTTGCGTACATGGTTATCGCCTCCTTCTGATTGTACAGGCTCAATAATTATGGCGCATATATCATCCTTATTATCTTCAAATGCTTTTCTGATTTGTGCCACCGATAATTGCTCCCTCCTTAGCAGGTCTTCATGATTGGCATCGCTGTAAGGAAAATTCATATAGGGTACAGACACCCGCGGCCAGTCAAACTTGGCAAACCACTTGGTTTTATTTGGTAGCGTGTTGGTAAGGCTCAATGTATAGCCCGAACGACCGTGAAACGCATGCTCAAAGTGCAATACTTTAAAACCTTTTTCTTTAGTATAACCCCTGGCAAAGTTTTTCTGCACTTTCCAGTCCATAGCTACTTTCAGCGCGTTTTCAATAGCCAATGCGCCACCCGCAATAAAAAAAGCGTGCGGCAGGTATTCGGGGATCCCTATCCTGTCAAACGTTTCAACAAACTGGGCGTATTGCGTTGTATAGATATCTGAATTTGACGGGTTGGTTAAAGCCGCAAGCATAAGATTTTTCTTAAACTCCTCATCATTCAGCATTTTGGGATGATTATAGCCCAAAGGCACCGAAGCAAAGCAGGTAAAAAAGTCAAGCAGCGTGCGGTTATATTTTGCATCATAAATATAAACACCCTTACTTTTTTCCATATCAAAAGTGAGGTCGAAGCCATCGGCCAGTACATGCTTTTGAAGCGAAGCCTGGACATCCTGCGGAGAAACAAGTAGGTTGTACATATTAATTTGGTTTATTACAAATTTAACAAAAACCCCTTAAAATCAAAATTTAAGCGGTTTTTGAACCGATTGACAAAAAAGTAACTTTAAATTGTTTAAAGTTACTTTTTGTACCAAACTTAAAACCGGTACACCCGTTTCGATCACAATATTCATAAAAAAATGCAGCTCAAATTTACATTTACCGCCCGGTTAACAACTAAATTCCTCATCCGCCAACCTGAATTGTACCGGCATAATTTAATAAACGTTTCTTTTTAATTAATTTGGCATAGGTTGATTATTTTAATATTAAATTAGTACCAGATACAACCAAAGGGGATATTTATAACCATGGGAGAAGAACCATTATCTGCCAGCCACTCAAAACCGGTCCCAAAAGTAACATTTAACAATAGTGCCGACTGGGACTTGTTTGAAGACCTGCCCGTTGCAGTTTATACCTGCGATAAAGAGGGTTATATAACCTCTTTTAACAAAGCGGCGGTAACGCTTTGGGGCAAAACGCCTGAAGCTAATAAGGACAAGTGGTATGTAAACTGGGAGATATTTACATCCGACGGTATACTGTTAACTCCCGATGAAACACCAACGGGTAAAGTATTAAAATATGGCAGGGCTATAAAGCAGCAGGAAATACTTATTAAACGTCCCAATGGAAGTGTAAGCTATATATTATCCAACCCTAAGCCCCGTTTCAATGAAAAGGGCGAACTGGCAGGCGCCGCCAATACCCTGATAGATATTACCGAACAAAAAAATGCCGAGTCAAAGCAAGGGATGCTGGCCTCTATCATTGAATCATCAGAAGATGCTATTGTAAGTAAAAACCTTAATGGTATAATTACCAGCTGGAACGGCGCGGCCCAACGTTTATTTGGTTATACCGAAGATGAGATCATAGGCAAACATATCACGGTTTTGATACCGGAAGACCGTTATGATGAGGAAGAAATGATCATTAATAAAATACGGGCTAACGAACGGATAGAACATTTTGAAACCATACGTAAAACAAAAAGCGGCGAGGAAATACAAATTTCGCTTACCATATCTCCCATAAGAAACAACAACAATAAGGTAATAGGGGCTTCAAAAATAATCCGCGATATAGGCAGGCAAAAAAAATCAGAAGAAAGATTACAACAGTATGCCGAACGCCTGGAGATTTTAAACTCCATAGGACAGGTTATTTCGGCCGAGTTGGATATTCAAAATATCCTGCAAAAAGTTACCGATGCCACCACCCAGTTGTGCGGCGCACAGTTTGGCGCTTTTTTTCACAACCAGGTTAACGAGCAGGGCGAATCATATATGCTGTTCACGCTTTCGGGCGCGCCGCGTGAGGCATTTGAAAAATTTGGCATGCCGCGTAATACGGCAGTCTTTCACCCTACTTTCAGTGGTGAGGGAACGGTAAGGGTTGATGATATAACCAAAGACCCACGCTACGGAAAAAATGCGCCACATTTTGGCCAGCCTAAAGGGCACCTGCCAGTAGTAAGCTACCTCGCTGTTCCGGTAAGGGGCAAATCGGGCGAGGTGATTGGCGGGTTATTTTTTGGGCACGAACAACCGGCCAGGTTTACCAGGGAGCACGAGCAACTTGTTTTGGCTGTTGCCGCCCAGGCCGCGGTAGCACTTGATAACGCCAAGCTGTATGAAAATATTAAAGAGCTTAATGAAAAAAAGGATGAATTTATAGGGCTTGCAAGCCATGAGCTAAAAACACCGGTCACCAGTTTAAAGGGCTACCTCCAAATCATAGCCCGTAACCTCCCTCCGGATGATAAAAGCAAAGTACTGGCCAACAGGGCATTGGAACAGGTAGGCAAATTAACCATCCTGATATCAGACTTGCTTGATGTTACCAAAATCCAGACCGGTAAACTGCCTTTTACTTATGCTGATTTTGATGTGATCAAACTGCTTACCGAATTGAGAGAGATCCTGCAACAAACCGGCCCCTCCCATCAGCTCCTTTTAAATTTACCTGCCGGGGAATTAATTATCCATGCCGATAGCCAGCGTATTGAGCAGGTTGTCATTAACCTGGTAACCAACGCCGTTAAATATTCGCCAAAGGCAGATAAAGTGATCATCGAGGCCCTTGTCATCAATAATAAATTTAGGGTATCGGTACAGGATTTTGGCATCGGCATCCAGCCCGATCAACTGGAACGGGTATTTTCACGTTTTTATCGCGTTGAGAACCTCGCCTCTCACATGTCGGGATTAGGAATTGGCTTGTATATTTGCCAGGAAATTGTTAACCGTCACCAGGGCAGGCTTTGGGTTGAAAGCACTTACGGCGAAGGGTCAACCTTCCATTTTGAGATCCCGATAAACACGAATGATCTGCATGACGCCTGACAATTAGAACGAATTACACGAATTAACCTGATTTGTGTAAATTCAAACTCACTGGCTTAATTACTGCTATCTAATTTTAATTCGCGAAAATTCGAAAGCATTCGTGTTGTTAGTGCTATTTAAATTTTTCTTTCATCCCCAACAGGCCCCAAATCCCCCCGCTGTGAATTGCCAGGATTTTACTGCCGGGTTTAAAATGCCCTCTGCTTATTAAATTATATAAGGCATACATCATTTTGCCGATATATACAGGTTCTATCAATATCCCTGTTGCAGCAACAAATTGTTTAATGAAACTGATGAGCTCGTCATTCGCTTTGCCATAACCGCCAAAGTGGTAATCGGTATGTATGTTATATCCTGCCGGGGTCGTTAAAAACCGGTCTATCTCCTCTTTAATAAAACCACCGTTCTTAAAAACCGGCACCGCGTTGAATTTTGTTTTAAGCTGATGACCATTTAATCCGTTAATGATACCCGCCGCTGTTGTACCGGTACCGCAGGCACAAAAAATGTGGTCGTAGGTTTCGGTTAGTTCGTTAACCAGTTCGCTGCAGCCTTTGGCCCCTTCGGCAGATGCGCCGCCTTCATCAATAAAAAAAGCCTGTTCATCATTGCCAAAATATTGATTGAACAGGGCCGGTTTATCACGATAGCTTTCGCGATCGGTAAACTGCAGTTCCATACCATGCAGGCGGCATAAAAACAAGGTATCGTTATCAACCTCCTCGCCGCGAACTATGCCGGTAGCTTTAAAACCAAACTTTGCGGCAGCCGCGGCTGTGGCCATCAGGTGGTTGGAGTAAGCGCCGCCAAAAGTTACGAGGTGTGTTTTTTGTGCAGTTTGCGCCTGTTTCAGTAAATATTTAAGCTTACGCCATTTATTGCCCGATATCATGGGATGGATCAGGTCATCGCGCTTGATAAAAACTTTAACGCCGTGGCTATCAAACAAGGGGTTGCTGATTTGCTGTACCGGGCTAAAAATTTCAAGATCAATGTTCATAAAATAATACGACGTTAATGCTATTGCAATATTACGTTTAACCTACCACAAAAAACGATTACTTTTGCGCCTCAAATGGCACACGAACCCGAACTTATTGAGCAGGAAGAACAGGACTTGTATGAGCACTTACGCGTAGTGGTTGACAAGGGCCAGTCGCTTTTGCGGATTGATAAATTTTTGATGCACCGCGTGGAGAATGCTTCGCGCAACCGTATTCAAAATGCTATTGAGCTGGGCAATGTGCTCGTGAACGATAAAATCATCAAATCGAGCTATAAGGTAAAACCGCTTGATGTGATCTCGGTAGTGCTGCCACACCCTCCGCGCGATACGGAAGTATATCCTGAAAACATCCCCATCAATATTATTTATGAGGATGATGATGTATTGATGGTTGATAAGGAAGCCGGTATGGTGGTACATCCCGGTTATAACAATTATACGGGCACACTGGTTAATGCGCTGGTTTACCATTTTCAGCAATTGCCAACCCTGCCGGGCAACGATGGCAGGCCAGGGTTGGTACACCGCATTGACAAGGATACCTCAGGCCTGCTGCTTATCAGCAAAAATGAGCGTGCCATGAACTGGCTGGCTAAGCAGTTTTTTGAGCATACCATCACTCGTAAATATATAGCGCTTGCCTGGGGCGATTTACCGGAAGACGGCACCATTACCGGCTATATTGGCCGCAGTGTGGCCGACAGGCGGGTAATGTCGATATATGATGATCCCGAAAAAGGAAAATGGTCGGTAACGCACTATAAAGTTTTAGAGCGAATGGGTTACGTTACCCTGATTGAATGCCAGCTGGAAACCGGCCGTACCCATCAGATCAGGGCACACATGAAGCATATCGGTCACCCCTTGTTTAGCGACGCCACTTACGGCGGCGATAAAATTTTAAAGGGCACCATGTTCAGCAAGTACAAGCAGTTTGTTGAAAATTGTTTTGAGCTGATGCCGCGGCAAGCCCTGCATGCACAAACGCTGGGCTTTTTACATCCTACGTTAAAAAAGCAGGTGCATTTTGAATCGCCGCTGCCGGCTGATTTTGAGGCCGTACTTGCAAAATGGCGAAAGTACAGCGATACAGATACGAAATAACAGACGTTAGATAGAAGAGCAACAATACCCGGTAATTATTAACAACACGATTAAATTATAATATCTATCCGTCCTATGATGCCCGTATTCATCAATTTTAACGGCGAATATCTCCCTCAAAACACACCATTGCTTACCATTGGTAACAGGGGCTTTAAATATGGCGACGGCCTGTTTGAAAGCATGCGACTAATGAAAGGGAAACTGAAATTTGCCGAACTGCATGCCGACCGCCTTCAGCGGGGCATGAAAGCCCTTAAAATTGATGGTTATTCGCAAATGGATACCTGGTTCCTGAACGAAATAGTTAGTGAGCTTGCCCGCCGAAATAAAGTTAAACACGGCAGGCTGCGCCTGACAGTTTACCGCGATGCCGAAGGCTTTTATACCCCTACTCAAAATAAAATGGGTTATTGCCTGGAGCTAACCCCATCCGAAGAGCCCAGGTATTTTTTGAATGAGAAGGGCCTGATCATGGATGTGTTTACGGAACTGCCTAAACCGTCCAACTATCTGTCGAACATTAAAACATGCAACTCGCTTATTTATGTAGTGGCGGGTTTGTATAAAACCCAAAACAAGCTGGATGATGTTTTTCTGTTGAACCAAAGCGGTAACCTGTGCGAAGCCAGCAGTTCCAATATTTTCATCAATTACCAAAATCATTTATATACCCCGGCGTTAAGCGAGGGCTGCGTTGAAGGTGTAATGCGCCAGGTAGTGATCAAACTGGCAAAAGAAAACAACATTGATATCACCGAAGCCCAGATCAACCCTGATATTTTATACGAGGCCGATGAAGTATTTTTAACCAACGCCACCCGCGGTATCCAAACCGTTATGGGTTTTGGGGTAAGGCGCTACTTTAATCAGTACAGCAAGATATTGATGGATGAGTTGAATAAACTATAAGTTGAACATATTTTACATCATTTCGCCGTACAGCAAGGGCAAAGCGCCGGATTGAGGAGAAATGCTATACCTCACGTACCGGAAGATCAGGCTTTCAGCTTTAGGCATTCAGCTTTAAGCTTTTTTATGATCCTATCGCCTTCCTGTAATTTCGAAGTGCCCTGATGATCGTCATTACAATTTCGTGCTGCCCTTCGTCCGAGTTAAGGTACTCCTCTTCTTCGGGGTTATTAATGAAACCGGTTTCTATCAATACAGCAGGCATCGCGCTATGGGCCAGCACCAATACCCCCTGTTCTTTCACACCATTACTTTCGCGGCCATCTACCCCGGTAAACTCGTCGTCAAGCAGATCACCAAAACGGATACTTTGCTTACGGTATTTTTGAATATAAGCATTCAGTACGATCAGGTTTGAAGGATCGCTTTCATCATAGCTTTCGTAGTTCTGCTTGTAATCCTTTTCCTGGAAAATAGAAGCATTCTCGCGCACGGCCTCTTCCTGCTCCTTAAGGCGGTGGAAACCGTATACCAGCATCAGTACACCTTTTTGCTTGTGTGCACGTGCGGCAGTGCCCTCGGGCGATGAATTGCAATGAATGGAAATAAACAGGTTGCCATGGTTTTGATTAGCAATAGCCGAGCGCTGGTTTAGCGGGATAAAGGTATCATCGGTACGGGTAAGGATAGCGTTAACATCAGTAATGGCCGTATCAAGAGCTGCCTTGAGCTTCAGGGCTATGGACAGTGTTACATTTTTCTCAAACGAATGTGAACCACGCGCCCCGGCATCCTTACCGCCATGCCCGGCATCAATAACAACCGTTTTAAACCTAAAAGTTGTAACAGCAGGTATAGTATCTTTTTGCTGCGCGAATGAATTTTGAAACAGGAACACCAGGATGATCATCCCGGGCAAAGCGACGTATTTCATTTTTTGACCGCCTTTTTACTGCACCTGGGGCATAAGCCATGAGCATACAGGGTAAAGCCATGCGACTCAAAGCCCGCTGGAAGATCTATCGCGGGCAGGTTCATATCATTAAGGCAATATACATTTTTGCACTGGGTACAATTAAAATGCAGGTGCTCGTCATGGTGGTCATGCTCATTACAACTTGATGAGCAAAGGGCATAATTTGCCGTACCGTTTAAATCAAATACCTTATGGATGATCCCTTTTTCTTCAAAAGCATTAAGGATCCGGTAAAGGGTAACCCTGTCGATATCATGCATCAGGTTCTCCAGGTCGGGCTGCGAGGTAGCCGAATGCCTTGACGACATCATAGATAAAACCCGCAGCCTGGGCGCGGTTTTTTTCAGGTGATGCTTATCAAGCAGGTGCTCAAAATGATGTATATCGCGGGTTTGTGTCATGTATTAATTGGGTAATAATTATAAGGCCGCTAATTTAATAATGGTACGTATAATATACGCCATTAGTTGCCGGCTTTTATAACGGTATTTTTTATCAGCTTAGTATGATGGTTTGATACAGCCGGGGCACTATGCTTTTCATGATTACAAGCCGGACTCAAAAAGCAGTTGAACAGCAAAAACGCATAAAAGAATTTCCTGTGGCGCTTATCCATTACTCAACCTTTTTAAGTTTATATGTTTTATGATTGTGATTGCAGGCACCGGTATACCTATAATTTACATAATGCGCGGCGGCTATCAGCAAGCCTCCAACAGGAACTATCATAGCCTCGGATTTTCCTGTTATTGTAAACGCGTGCCCTCCCATTATGATAACAAAACCTGATACAAGCATAAATAGTGGAACTGAACGGCGATGCGTACGCCGGTAGGATAAGCCTATAGAATACACCCCTATAACCAAAGCGAAAATGATCATCCCCCACTCTACCCAGGCGTTAGCCAAAAAACCAAGGCCCACCAAGGGCAAACTCGTAAACAGCAAAGGCACTACTGCACAATGGATAGCACAAAGCGTTGAAGCGGTGATACCAATATTATCCAGCCGGGGCGAAAGCTTTTGAAAATCCATGCCGCAAATATAAACAAGCTAATGCAACACAATTGCATTTGTTTTCACTATCCATATTTGAGTTTATTAAATTAACAAATACCTGACAATTACTTAATATTAATCAGCAAACTGTATTTTTGCAGGCTTTATAAAAAAACACAGATTGAATTTAGCCTCCATTTATCATATAAAACAGCTTTGGCAGAGCGCCTATGATACCCGGGCCAGCAGGCTCAAGTTACTGGGTGCCACTATAGTCATAGTCATCATCATTAACCTGTTACCGTCTTTTTTTAAGCATATTGAAAAAAGGCAGGACGGTGTTGTACTTAATGATTGGGTATTGGCCCATTTACCCTCTTACGATCTCTCAGTCCCGATTTTTATACTCATCTGGAGCATGGGCCTGCTTATGATGTGGCGGGCGCTTTATAACCCGAGGGTATGTATCACTTATATCTGGACACTGAATTTTGTATGTATTGCCCGGTTTATTACCATCGGCCTGGTCAAGCTCAATCCGCCAGTGGGCCTTGTCCCGCTTATTGACCCAAGCACAAGCGTGTTTTACGGGCATACATTTATCACCAAAGACCTGTTTTTTTCGGGCCATACAGCAACCATGGTGCTCGTGTACCTGCACCTGCAAAAGCGCACAGATAAACTGATCGCATTAATTTGCGCGGTAGTATTGGTAGTATTACTGTTGATACAGCATATTCATTACACTATTGATGTAGTGGCCGCGCCGTTTTTTGTATATGGTTGCTGGAGATTGGTTAAATGGCTGGGGCTGGAATGATAACTTTTTTAATCCGTCTTCACTCCCATCCATCCACCAAATGCATGCTGTCCTTTAAATCACTGTACAGCTTTTTAAACACCGGGAACATTTTGCCGTATACTTCATGATTTTTAGTATTTGGTTCGATAAAATCCTGCTGTTCAACCCGTGTAAGCGCGCCATAACTTTCAGGATATAATACCCGTGCAGCGAGATAAATAGCGCCGAGCGCTGATGAATCTTCAGACTGAAGCACTGCGAGCCTTTTCCCGGTGATATCTGCCAGTACCTGTGTCCATACTGCCGAACTGGTAAAACCACCACTGATATTGACTTGTGTAATCCCGCCCGATGCATCTTCCAATGTTTTAAGCACATCATTCAGCGCAAAGCAAATGCCTTCAAGCCCCGCACGTAAAAAGTGCGACCGGTTATGTGCCGGTTTGATATTAAAAAATGTGCCGCAGGCTTTGGTATCCCAGAGCGGAGCACGTTCGCCGTACAGGTAGGGCAGAAATATAAGTCCGTTGCTGCCGGCAGGTATGGTTGCTATCTCATTAAACAAAGCGTCATAATCAGCAGCGATAATGTTATCCTTTTGCAAAAAGTTTTTGAGCAGCCAGTTTACCGCTATACCTCCGTTATTTACTGCTCCGCCGCATACATAAGTCTGCTCATCAAGCAGGTAATTAAAAACCATGGCTTCGTAATTGTAAACTGGCTTCGGGCTGGTAATGCGTACCGCGCCGCTGGTGCCTATAGTAAGCGCCGCTACATCCGGGCCGGTAGTGTGGCTGCCTAAATTAGCACATGCCCCATCACTTGCCCCTATAACAAAAGGGGTACCGGCATTTATCCCGGTTAATGCAGCTACTTCAGGCCTGATATTGTTACGGTGATAAGTGGTATTAACCGGGGCTGATAATTTTGAAGCAGTAATACCGGTGAGTGTAAGAGCCTCATCATTCCATTCTTTGGTTACAATATTAAACAATCCTGCAGCTGACGCAATGGAATAATCAACCTCAAAAACACCAAAAAGCCTGAACCAGATAAACTCCTTTATCGAAATGAATTTATGGGCGGCTTCAAAGATGTTACTTTGATTATCACGCAGCCACAACAACTTATTTAGGGGCGACATGGCATGAATAGCTGTGCCGCAGTTATGATAAAGGCGTTCACCTTTTTCTGTTGCACGCAATGCCTGCGCGATGCTCTCGCTCCGCGCATCTGCCCATGTCATCATAGGCAGCAGTGCTTCGCCATGCTCATCAACCGGAATAATACTATGCATGGCGCTGCTCAGGCTGACGGCCTGCGGAACGGCTCCCAATTGGGCAGTAATACCGGCAAGGCATTTTACAAAAGCGTCCCAAATCAACAGCGGATCCTGTTCGCTGTAACCGGGTTCAGGGCTATTAATGGGATAATGATTGGATACTGTACCTAATGGTTCGCCCGTTAAACTTACCGCTACGGCCTTTGTACTGCCGGTGCCAATATCAATACCTAAAATATATGCCTGCATAGAGATGTATTTGATTGCCAAAATAATAAACAGAACCGGGATTTGGGGGATTTTTAGGATTATGGGATTTCTTAACAGTTTAGCGTAAAACTGCATATAAAATCCTGTCCATCCTATTAATCCTTAAAATCCTGGTTCAGACAAAAATCTTATCTATTCCATAGATCCACCTCAAATCCCCGTTCAGACAAATTCCTTCACATCCATGACAGCAAAGGACAGTTCCGGCATTTAAATTATCTACATTAGCCTTACCAATATAAACCAATCAGAGAATATGCAAGTAATTTTAGGGGTCATCTTCCATTTTATCGGTGGCTTTGCTTCGGGGAGCTTTTACATCCCCTACAAAAAAATAAAAGGCTGGGCCTGGGAAAGCTACTGGATAGTAGGCGGCATTTTTTCATGGCTCATTGTACCACCGCTGGCAGCATGGCTTACTATTCCCGGCTTTGCCGACATTATAAGCCATACGGATACTGCTACCCTTGGCTGGACGTACCTTATGGGATTGCTGTGGGGCATTGGCGGTTTAACATATGGATTAGGGGTACGTTACTTAGGAGTATCGCTGGGTAGTACCATCATACTGGGCTTATGCTCGGTTTTTGGATCGATAATTCCATCGGTTTATTATGACCTTTTCCCGAAAGAAGGGAAAGATACTTTTACGCTGATGCTGCACACCCAATGGGGGCAGATGGTTTTATTGGGCATTGTGCTTTGTGTAGTGGGTATTATTATATGCGGTAAAGCAGGTATGATGAAAGAGAAAGAACTCTCGGCCGATAAAACCATAGCCCAGGAAAATAAGGATTACCGCTTTGGCTTAGGTATACTGGTGGCGGTAGTTTCGGGGATCCTGAGCGCTTGTTTCAACTTCGGTATTGAAGCCGGGAAACCAATGGCCGATACAGCTAACCAGATCTGGCAGGCGGCGCATCCGGGCCAGGGCAATTTCCTGTTTTCAAACAACGTAACCTATATTATTATACTATGGGGTGGCTTAACCACTAACTTTATATGGTGTATGGTGCTAAATGCCCGCAACAAAACGTTTGATAATTATACCGATAAAAAAACACCGCTGCTTAAAAACTACCTGTTTGCGGCACTGGCCGGCACAACCTGGTTTTTACAGTTCTTTTTTTACGGTATGGGCGAAAGTAAAATGGGTAATGGCGCCAGCTCCTGGATCCTGCACATGGCTTTCATTATCCTGATTGCTAATACGTGGGGCCTGGTACTTAAAGAGTGGAAAGGCGTAAGTAAAAAAGCATTCGCAACGGTAATAGCCGGTATAGCAGTAATTGTAATATCGGTACTGGTTGTGGGATATGGGAATAAGATAAAACCCGAAAAACCGACGGTAAAAGCCGAGCTAAATAAGCCAACGATAAAAACAAATCAATAATTCATTAACTCAATAATTCAACAATTAAAATATATGTCGTCGAAAACAACTGAATTTAAACACGTAAGCTATTTGTGGGATGAAGCAAAAGCCGCCGAACTGGCCGGCGATGAAGTAGCCCTGCTCATATACCGCTCTAACCTTTTGGGTGCCGATTTGCGCCTTACCAACTATGGTGGCGGTAACACCTCATGCAAGTTGATGAGTAAAGACCCGCTTACCGGCAATGATGTTGAGGTAATGTGGATCAAAGGCTCGGGCGGTGACATTGGTACGCTGAAAAAGAGCGGCTTGGCTGCCCTTTATGTTGATCGCCTTCGTAGCCTGAAAAACATTTATCGCGGGGTTGAATTTGAAGATGAAATGGTTGAGTTATTTAACCACTGCATCTACGATCTTAACTCAAAAGCACCATCTATTGATACGCCGCTTCACGGCTTCCTGCCATTCAAACACATCGATCACCTGCACCCTGATGCTGCCATCGCCATCGCGGCAGCAAAAGATGGTAAAAAAATAACCCAGGAGCTTTTTAACGGTACCATCGGCTGGGTTGAATGGAAAAAACCAGGCTTTGAACTCGGCCTGCAATTAAAACAGTGCCTTGACGAAAATCCGGGCATCCGTGGTATAATGCTGGGCTCGCATGGTTTATTCACCTGGGGCGATACGGCTTACGAAAGCTATATGAACACGCTTGAGGTTATTGAGCGCTGTGCCGAATATCTTGAAGAAAACTACGGAAAAAAAGGCCCTGTTTTCGGTGGTCAAAAAGTTGAAAGCCTGGACGAGACCAGCCGTAAAAAACAGGCGGCTGCCCTTGCACCTATATTACGTGGTTTTTGTTCAAGCTACAGGCACATGGTTGGTCACTTTACGGATGATGTCCGCGTACTGGAATTTATTAACTCCAATGATCTTGACCGTTTGGCTCCTTTGGGTACCAGTTGCCCGGATCACTTCCTGCGTACCAAGATCAGTCCGCTGGTGCTTGACCTTGCACCGGGCGAAGACCTGAGCGATGTTACCGCGTTAAAAGTCCGTTTGGCACCGGCCTTTGAGGCTTACCGCCAAATGTATACTGATTATTACAATACCTGTAAGCATGATAACAGTCCGGCTATCAGGGATACCAACCCGGTGATCATCCTGTATCCGGGTGTAGGCTTGTTCTCGTTTTCAAAAGATAAACAAACCGCCCGCGTTGCCGCCGAGTTTTATACCAATGCCATCAACGTAATGAAGGGTGCTGAGGCGATTTCTGAATATACTTCGTTGCCACGCCAGGAAGCTTTTGATATTGAATACTGGTTATTGGAAGAAGCCAAATTACAGCGCATGCCTAAGCCAAAAGCCCTTTCAGGCAAAATTGCCCTGATCACCGGCAGTGCTGGTGGTATAGGTAAAGCTATCGCCAAAAAATTTGTTGATGAAGGCGCCGTAGTTATTCTGAATGACATGAACGCCGAGCGCTTGGAAGGTGCAGGCGAGGAGTTCAAAAAACAATACGGTAAAGATTCATACACCACAGCCGTACTTGACGTAACCAAAGCCGATCAGATCAACGAAGCGCTTGAAATTGCTGCTTTAGCTTTCGGCGGCGTTGATATTGTGGTGAACAACGCCGGCTTGTCTATCTCTAAATCAATTGCCGACCATACTGAAAAAGACTGGGACTTATTGTACGATGTATTGGTTAAAGGCCAGTTCTTCATTACCCAGGCGGCAGTTGCTGTGATGAAAAAACAAGACATTGGCGGCGACATTATCAATATCGTAAGCAAAAACGCCTTAGTGAGCGGACCGAACAACGCCGGTTACGGCTCGGCAAAATCGGCCCAGTTACACTTGAGCAGGTTAAACGCTGCCGAGCTTGGCACCGACAAGATCCGGGTGAACGTAGTTAACCCCGATGCAGTAATCAGCGACAGTAACATTTGGGCCGGCGGATGGGCCGAAGGCCGTGCTAAAGCTTACGGCGTTACCGTAGATGAACTGCCAGCGTACTACGCAAAACGTACTTTATTAAACGAGGTGATTTTACCTGCCGATATAGCTAATGCCTGCTTTGCCTTTACAGGCGGCCTGCTTAACAAATCAACCGGTAACGTGTTGAATGTTGATGGCGGCGTGGCGATGGCGTTTGTGAGATAGTTACAGTAACCCATGTCATTGCGAGCGATAGCGTGGCAATCGCACGGAAGCATGACCACCATGCGTAGCCACTCTGTATAGCATGCGATTGCTTCGTTCCTCGCAATGACATATTTATAAATTTTGCAAGTTCAAGAGTCAAACTTGAACTTGCTTTATAACCAATACCAATTATGCAGTTAGAAAAATATAAAATTGATGAAGCCAATCATCAACAGCTGAATGATCATCAACCCAAATTCGATTTTGTTGCCGGTGATGTGAAAAACCTGGATACCATCCTGCAAAAATTAATTGATTTTAATATTGCTATACCAAGCTGGGCTTTAGGTACCGGCGGTACCCGTTTCGGCAGGTTTTCGGGCGGTGGTGAGCCGCGTAGCCTGGAAGAAAAGATTGAAGATGTAGGTTTGATCCACGCACTTAACCGTAGCAGTAACTCGATTTCGCTGCACATTCCCTGGGATATCCCATCCAATGCCTCAGCTATCAAAGCCCATGCAGCACAATTGGGTTTGCATTTTGACGCGGTTAACTCTAATACCTTCCAGGATCAGCCATCGCAGGAGCTGAGCTACAAATTTGGCTCATTGCACCATGTAGATAAAGCGGTACGTAAACAGGCTATTGCACACAATATTGAGGTGATCAAATATGGCGTTGAGCTTGATTCCAAAGCATTGTCAGTTTGGCTGTCGGACGGATCAAACTTCCCTGGTCAGTTAAACATGCGCGGCGCGTTTGAACGCACTTTAGAAAGCTTACAGGAAATTTATGAGGCCTTGCCTGATGACTGGAAAGTTTGGGTAGAGTACAAACCTTATGAGCCTAACTTCTATTCAACCACTATTGGCGATTGGGGGCAATCATACCTGTTATCATCAAAACTGGGGCAAAAAGCGCAGACATTAGTTGATCTTGGTCACCACTTACAGGGGGTAAACATTGAGCAGATAGTTTCATTACTGCTGATGGAAGGCAAGCTGGCCGGTTTCCACTTTAATGATTCAAAATACGGCGATGACGACCTTACCGTAGGCAGCATCAACCCATACCAGTTGTTCCTCATCTTTAACGAACTGGTTGAAGGTATGGATGCCCGCGGCATGACACACGCTACATCCATTGGCTGGATGATCGATGCGTCGCACAATATTAAAGATCCGATTGAAGATTTGTTGCAATCTGTTGAAGCCATTAAAATAGCATATGCGCAAGCTCTTTTGGTGGATACCCCTGCACTGGTACAGGCACAACAGGATAACGACGTAGTACAAGCCCAAGAAATTTTACAACATGCTTATCGCACAGACGTTAGGCCGCTATTGGCCGAAGCCCGCTTAAGGGCAGGCGGTGCGCTGAACCCGCTGGCAGTTTACAGGCAGCAAACCATCAGGCAGCAACTGATAAATGAACGAGGAGCAAAAGCAGTATCAACCGGATTGTAAGCCTATGGAGCCGATACCTGTTATAGCCGTTTTTGATGTGGGTAAAACCAACAAGAAGCTGTTCCTGTTCGATGAGAACTACAAAATAGTTTTTGAACGGACAGCCCGTTTTTTGGAAACCCACGATGAAGATGGCGACGCATGTGAAAACCTCGACAGCCTCAGGTTATCGGTGTTTGATTCATTGCGGGAAATTTTTAAGCATAAGGAGTTTGATCTTAAGGCGGTCAACTTTTCAACTTACGGCGCCAGCTTTGTTTATGTTGATGAACACGGCAAGCCGCTTACCCCACTTTATAATTACCTCAAACCATATCCGCCTGAACTGAGCAGGCAGTTTTATGAAAACTATGGCGACGAAGCCAGGTTTGCTTTAGAGACCGCCTCGCCGGTTTTGGGCAACCTTAATTCGGGATTGCAGTTATACAGGCTTAAATATCAACAGCCCGAAGTGTTTAAGCGGATAAAGTATGCCTTACACCTACCCCAGTATATGAGCTATCTTATCAGCGGGCAAATGGTGAGCGACTTAACCAGTATCGGCTGCCACACTGCCCTTTGGGATTTTGCCAAGAACACCTATCACAACTGGCTTAATGCTGAAGAGATTCTACCCAAAATGGCTCCGCTGCATCCCGCGGATAGTGTACTTCCGGCAGAGTTTCCGGGCAGTACTTACAAGGTTGGTATTGGGTTGCACGATAGTTCGGCAGCGCTCATCCCTTACCTCGTGAGCTTTAATATGCCCTTTGTGCTGATCTCAACGGGTACCTGGTCAATCAGTCTGAACCCTTTTAATCAAACACCACTTACGGCTGATGAGCTGAAGCATGATTGTCTTAACTACCTGCAATATAAAGGCAGCCCGGTAAAAGCCTCACGCTTGTTTACGGGTTATGAATATGAGCAGCAAGTAAAAAGAATAGCCGCCCACTTTAACCAGGACGAGATCAGGTACCGTACCATAAATTATGATCCGGCCATCGCGGCCCGGTTAAATAATCAGCCGTCACTACAGGCAAATGAAAATGAAGGCCAGTTACAGAAATCGGCATTTGAGCAGCGCGACTTAAACAGTTTTGTTGATGATGTTGAAGCTTACCACCAACTCATGATTGATATTGTTGCCCAGCAAACCATATCAACCAATTATGTTTTAAACGGCTGTAAGGTAAAACGCATTTTTGTAGATGGCGGCTTCAGTAAAAACAGCGTTTTCATGCACCTGCTGGCGTTGGCCTTCCCTCATTTGGAAGTTTACGCCGCGTCGATGGCACAGGCAACTGCCGTAGGTACAGCATTGGCTATCCATCATGCATGGAATACCAAAACGTTGCCGCATGACCTGATCGAGCTGAAATATTATTCGGGGGTGCAGAGCGAGGTATATTAAAATTATGAAGAGATCCGGTTATCAACCGGATTTTTTTATTTTAGGCCAATTAATCCAAAACCCTCGTCATGAAAAAATTAGCGCTGTTTCTGTTATTGCTCAACTTTTTATTTGTTGCCAACGCGCAGCAATCCAAACGCAAAAAAGCCATTATTGTGCTTACTTATGACGACGGCATCAATTCACAGTTAAACATAGCCATACCACAGCTGGATTCGGCACATCTTACCGCCACCTTCTTTTTAACCGGAAACATGACCGAAGCTTCGTTACCCCGCTGGCGCCAGGCAGGTGAAAAAGGTTACGAACTCGCTAACCATACTTTATACCATCCCTGCCTGCTAAATGTAAAAACTAATCCTGCCGACAATTCGGCCAATTATACCCCATATATCATGGTGCGCGAAATAAAGGAAATGAACACCCTGCTTTTTGCCCTTGATGGTAAAACCGGCGGCCGCACTTATGCCTACCCCTGCACTGAACTTGAAGTTGGCGGCGTGAACTATGTTGATACCCTGCGTAAAGCAGGCCTCGCAAAATATGCCCGTATAGGCGGCGGACCTGATGCTGTGATCACTGATTTTAAAAACCTCGACCCGTTAAAAGTACCTTCATGGGGCGTAACAGGCAACCCGGTAACCGGCGATGCCCTGATAGATTTTGTAAAGAAAGTACAACAAAGCGGCGGACTGGGCATCTTCATGTTTCACGGTGTAGGCGGCGATTATTTGGTTACACCCGCAGATGCGCATAGGAAGCTGTTAGCTTATTTAAAGGCGCACCGGAACGAAATTGAAGTAACAACTTTTATGAAAGCCATGGATGAGGTGATGGCCGCTAAATAGTTTTATAAAAGCTAAAAGCAGAAGGCTAAAAGCTTAAAGCCAAATTACTATATATAAAAATTAAGCTATCAGGCTAACGAGATCTGATATAACAAGCTCATCTTTAATAATGCGTTCATGACCGGGGCCCTGGTATACTTTGGTTTCAACTTCGGGATGAGCGATAAGGAAGTTTTCCAGAAATGCGAAGGGTGCAACTTTATCTTCCGGATCATAGGCTAACCAATGTTTCCGGACCAAGCCGGCAGGATATAAATTATGAAGTGTAAAATCCGAAGCCTCCATATCAAACAATGCCTCAAAATCAGTAAAGAATTGATCCTGTAAACCAGGAGCTACATCGGCCGCGTTCAGGCTGGCTATAAAATTCTCTTTCAGATTAATAAGCGGGGCAATGCTGATGAGCAAGCCAGGTTTAATAGCTGTTTCCTTAATAGCGATGGCATTGGCCATTGCCCCTAACGAGTGACCGATGAGCACATCGGGCGCCCCAAAGGTATTGATTACCGTAGTCGCAGCTTTAGCAAAGAGCAAGAGGTTTGACAGCTCCCCTTCCGAGCTGCCATTACCCGGTGCATCAAAAGCTATTACCTGCATATCATTAATGTTTTTTAAACCCGTGACAAGCTCGGCGAAGTCGGCGGCTTTTGAGCCCCAGCCGTGGGTGATAAGTATCTTGTGCTTCCCTTCTCCCCAGGTAAAACCGTTGAACTTTAAAGTAGATTTGGCAAAATGAGGATCGTCTACTTCAAGCGTAAATGCTTTGGCTTCGTCAAGCAATTGCTGCTGTTGCAAGCGTACTGGCATTTTAGGCGAATAACAGATCAACTGCCATAGCAAGTTAACCATACCAGGCGCTTCGGCGCCATTAAGAGATTTTACCTGGTTAAATACCGTCTTTAATTTTTTCATAGGAGAGGCAGGATTTCGCCGGCAAAATAAGCAAAAGCGCCTTTAAAATATACCAATAGGTATTTTATTTACATTGTCCCGACGAAGTCCTGCATTCCAATTGTAACAAAACGCATGTCCCAAATTTTTGATTCTCCATAAAAATTTAAAAATCCTCCCGGCGTTCTTTTTCCGGAAAACTGGGGTGTTCCAAATTCTGAATGTAAAAACGCGGTACACCCATTTTATGAAATACGTTGATATTCAATATTTTAACCATTTGCCTGAAACATTATTAAAATACTGATAATCAACGCTTAAAACTATAATGAGTTTAAAATACTTTTTTTCGAAAGGTTAAAAACGGCAGCATTTACCAATGTAATTTTTGCTGATTTTTAGGATTTTTTTGAGAAAAAACCAAATGGCGGCTTACTTTGTCTGCATGCTGACAAAGTAGTGACACCATTTTTATGGTCTGTTTTTCGGATCGTTTTTTGCGCCGGAATACGCAGGATTTTCTGCCTGTGGCCGGGAGCGTGGACGCTCTATCCATGACCATGTTCAGGCGTGGACGCCATAACCATTACCTAAGGGATTAATTTAGCGTAAGCGCTTTAAAATCCCCTCTTGAGAGTAATAGCCCGTGATTAGACAGTGCCGGGAAATGACATGCCGTACAGTTGACTCACCCGATCTGCGCTACGCTGGACCACCCTCTCTTTGCCTTTGGCGGAAAGAGGGTAAAGAAAAAATACAGATAAATCCCTCTCTTTACGCTTGCGTAGAGAGGGGTGACAAGCGCAGCGATGTCGGGGTGAGTAGACTTGGCGGTTAATTCTTTAATTATGTTAATTCAGGGGCTATTACTCTTGAGAGGGGGTGCAGTAGGAAAAAGCGGGAGCAGGGGTGTGTTATACAAGTGATAAACTGCACGTAGAATAACACACCCCTCCGCCCCTCTCAAGAGGGGAATCCCACCAACCCTCGCTTTTGAAGGGTTTTTCATCAGGTTAACGGTTCAAGAGTGGACGCCTAAACCCGCATAAAAGTAAAACGTCCGCTTCAGGGGGCTGGTGACACTACTTTCCTCTGCCTAACCAAAGCAGCGAGTTGATGATCAGTTTATCAACATCGGCATTTTCAAAAGTTTGCGATAACTCTTTGTTGGTGCCGCCGTCATAGTCCATATCATTATGGCCTATGTTGAAATAAACCATGCGGTAATTTTTATTAGTCCAGGCTACGGGGTAGTAACCGCTATGCCAAATCTCGTGTTGCTTTGGGCCTGTACCTAAGGGAAAACTTGTTGAATCAACCGCCAGCAGGATATCGATATCCGGGTTTTTACGGAGATCGTGTTCCCAGCGGTACCACTCATTAGGGTTGGTTTTAAAAGTGGTGGGCAGGCCTTTGGTTACGGGGTGATCAGGATCTTCCACCTTCAATATGGCCGAAGTTGGGTGCCAGGTATTGCTCACATATTGTCCCGAACCCAGGAACTCGTTGTGGTACCAGTCCCAGTTTTGCGGAAAGTCAGAGGGTGTAAGCGCGAAGGCCGAAAAATGAAACCCCATCCAGGCGCCGCCCTTTTTCATATACTGTTCAAAAGCTGCACGTTGTTCGGGGTTATCAGTGCGGGTATCTAAAAATATTACTACCTGGTATCTGGCCAAAAACTCAGGGTTCATGTTTGCCCAGTTATTGGTACTATCGTAAGTGAAATTATATTTCTTTGCCAGAGCCGGAAACCAGCGGTTAGCCTCGTGCATAAAGCTGATGTGCGCCAGATCGTTCCGGCCGGTGTAAAAGGCTATTACCTTGAATTTCTTTTTGCTTTGGGCGTTGGCGTTTACTGCTGTAAAAACAGCTATAATGATGAGAGCCACAAGCAGCATGGCCCTGTTGATCAGATTTCGGTTGATGTTCATATCCCTGCGTTTATAATTGTGCTTATAAAACTAATGGATTTGATTTTATGATGATGGAGAAATGGTGTGATGAGAGGTAATGTAGGGGCGGTTAGATGTTGGTGACAACACCATAGCCGTTAACCTAAGGATTTTAAAAAAGTTTTTTTGAGGAGTTATAAATGACGGGGCTTCGCCATTGGGCAAAACCACTTAGATTTTCC
>NZ_JBNPWO010000008.1:0-210329 GCF_050433785.1 Mucilaginibacter sp. 3215 | reverse complement strand
GCCCCTGCAGCCGCACCGCCCAGCATCGTTCTGCTCGTTTTCACCCGAAGCTGATCTGCTGCGAAAAACCACATTTTTTATCTTGTCATGGGTAGGCTCTCGAAGCATGGCGGGCAGGCCTCTGCACACGAGTCTTCGACGGGCTCAGACTGACAAGCCCTCTTTGTCATCTAACCTTCAGAGGCCGCCGGTTTTAAACACTTAACAACGAGGTTGGCGGCAATGTCACTCCCTAATTCTTTTTAAAATCATACGCGCCCCGCTCTACAAAATCAGCCACTTTTACGCGTACTCCCGTAACCTCGCCGTTTTGTACCATGAACGGAAATACAGCTTTCCCCAGGGTAGGATCAGAAAAAGTTACATAAAAGCGGTTACCGCCCAGTGGTTTTAGCAAGGCATACATTTTAGGATGATGCTCAAAGCGCATTTCGAGATTGTTGCCCTCGCCCTGGGTAACCTCCATGCTGCCATAAAAATCGTTGCTGTATTTGCCAATGTATTTGTTTGGCAGCAACATTGGTTTGGGGTTTAACAGTACAGAATCCCTCAGCTTTTTATCTTCGGCCTGTTCGGTTGCGATATTAGCTTTGTATTGTTTTAAATAACCCTCGCTGTAGTTGCGGAAAGGTTGTTTGAAGTAAGCATCTAAAATATCCCAGCGCAGGGCCTCAAACAACAGGTTCTGATCAGTATTGGTTAATATGATGATACCCAGGTTATCCTGAGGCGAAAGCGTTACTGACGACAAATAGCCGTTAACCCCGCCATCATGCATCACCAGCCTGTGGCCCGAGTAATCCTGGATAAACCAGCCTAAACCATACAGCTCAAAGTTATTTTCGCCGTTCATATGATGGACACTGCTCACAATATCCTGCGGCACACGTGTTGCCTGGATGGCTGAGGAAGGGATCACCTGGCGCTGCCCAACCTTACCATCGTTCAGTAAAGCAAGTGCCCATTTGCTCATATCATTTACCGACGAACTGATAGCCCCGGCAGGCGCCAGGCCATCTATCTGGCAATAAGGGATTGGGGTAAGCCTGCCGTCGACAATAGTATGCGGCACCGTGCGGTTTAAGGATGTCGGTAAATCCTTGCTTAGGGCCAAAGTATTGCCCATGCCCAGTGGTGCAAAAATGGCTTCCTTTAAGTAAGCTTCCCATGAGTGTCCGTTGGTAACCTTCGGAATGATCTCGCCGGCCGTTAAAAATGCGGCGTTGGTATATCCCCAGCGTGTACGGAACGGATAAGTTGCTTTAAGCTTGCCCAAACGCTGAATTACCTCCTGGCGGGTAAGGTTGGTATTGTAAAAAGTAAAATCGCCCTGGAAGGTTCGGAAGCCGAGGCGGTGGCAAAGGAGGTCGCGCACTATTACCTGGTCGCTTGCGTTTTTGTCTTCCAGCTTAAATTCCGGTATGTATTTGGTTACCTTGTCATCTAACGACAGTTTTTTGTTTGCCTCCAGCATAGCAAGCGCAGTTGCCGTGAAAGCTTTGGTATTGCTGCCTATCATGAACAAGGTGTTTTCATCTACCTTGTTCATGAGGCCAAGCTCTTTAATGCCATAACCTTTCATCAGCACAACTTTGTTATCTTTCACAATACAAACAGCTATGCCGGGCACGCGCCAGTTGGTTAAGGCCTTGCTGATATAGAGGTCTAAACTGTCTTTAATGAACTTGCTCCTGTCGGCTCGCTGGGCGTTTACCGATGTGAAAAATAACATGCAGGCAGCGAGCAATAGAGGTATTTTTTTCATTACAGAGGGCTTTAGATTTCTTTATTGTGCTAATTTAACGCAAAATTTACAGTGACGTTATTTAATAAATAAAAATATCGCCGCTCTATTAATTCAAACTAAATGTATATGAAATTTTACCGTTCGGGATTTTTTTTCCTTACTACGCTATTGTTAATCTTACTGCAAAATACGGCCCGGGCGCAACGGACCGCCGTTAACTGGACAAAAGACGGCTATCAGTATTACCGCATAACCGGCGGGCAAATTATCATGATTGATGCCCGTGATACCTCAAAAAAAACTGTTTTTATCACCAAAGAAGAATTGACGCCTGCAGGCAAAGCGCCTATCAGTGTAAAAAGGTTTACGGTGAGCGATGATAACAAAAAAGTCCTTATCAATACCAATACCAAAAAAGTATGGCGCTATGACACCCGTGGCGACTACTGGGTGTATGATTCTAATACCAAAAAGCTTTGGCAGTTGGGTAAAAGCCTGCCGGCTTCATCACTGATGTTCGCCAAATTTTCGCCCGATGGCAGTAAAGCTGCTTACGTAAGCGGGCATAACATTTACATGGAAGATTTGGCCGATGGTTCGTTAAAACAATTAACTACTGACGGTACCCAAACGCTTATCAACGGTACTTTTGACTGGGCTTATGAGGAAGAGTTTGGCTGCCGCGATGGTTTCCGCTGGTCGCCGGATAGTAAATCAATAGCGTACTGGCAATTAGACGCCAGCAAGATCAAAACCTATTTGATGCTGAACACTACTGATTCGGTTTATCCTTATGTTGTGCCGGTTGAGTACCCTGTTGCGGGCGAAGATCCAAGCTCATGCAAAGTGGGCGTTGTTAATACCGTTACCGGTAAAACCACGTGGATCAATGTGCCCGGCGATGCCGTACAGCATTACATCCCTAATATGGAATGGGCCGATAACTCGAGCGAAGTTATTCTTGAACAACTGAACCGTGCGCAAAATGAAAGCCGGGTATTTATAGGCAACGTGTCAAACGGTACCACCCGTGTGATCCGCGAAGAGCATAATGATTCATGGATTGACGTTAAAGCGCGTGTGGCCGGCGGCGACCCGGTAGGCTGGGGCTGGATTGAAAAAGGCAAAAGTTTTTTATGGCTGAGCGAAAAGGACGGCTGGCGCCATTTGTATAAAATAACCCGCGAAGGCAAAGAAAGCCTGATCACTAAAGGCAACTATGATGTGATTGGTATCGACATGATCGACGAAGCTCTGGGTTATGTATACTTCATTGCTTCGCCGGATAATGCTACACAGAAATATCTTTACAAAATAAAATTAAGCGGCGGCACGGCCGAGCGTGTTTCGCCTGCTGGTGAGCCAGGAACGCATAGCTATGATATTTCGCCTAACGGCAAGGTTGCGCTGCACAATTTCAGCAACAGCTATACCCACCCGCAAAGCGAGGTGATCAGTTTGCCAGCTCATAAGCATATTGGCGGTACTGTAATAACGGTTGATAAAAACGCTAAAAATAAACCCGAGTTTTTCAAAGTAAAAACTGTTGATGGCATTGAAATGGACGGCTGGATGGTAAAACCAACCAATTTCGACCCGAATAAAAAATACCCGGTACTGTTTACCGTTTATGGCGAACCGGCTGGGCAAACCGTAACAGATACCTGGGGTACTGGCCGTAACAGGCTGTATGAAGGCAGCATGGCAGATGACGGGTATATTTACATGTCGGTTGAAGGTCGTGGTGCGCCTGCCCCTAAAGGCACAGCCTGGCGCAAGGCTATTTACAAGAACATAGGTATTATCAACATCCGCGACCAGGCTATGGCAGCCAGAGAGATCATTAAATGGCCATTTGTCGACTCAACCCGTATAGCAGTACACGGCTGGAGCGGCGGCGGTTCATCTACCCTTAACCTGATGTTTCAGTATGGAGATATTTATAAAACAGGGATAGCAGTAGCAGCAGTAGGCAACCAGCTTACTTATGATAACATTTACCAGGAGCGCTACATGGGCGTACCAAGCGATGATGCCGGCCGTGCAGTGTTTATCAAAGGTTCGCCGGTTACTTATGCTAAGAATTTGAAAGGCAACTTGCTTTACATTCATGGTACGGGCGATGATAATGTGCATTACAAAAATGCCGAGTTGCTGATTGATGAACTGGTGAAATACAACAGGCAGTTCCAGCTGATGTCATACCCTAACCGTACGCATTCGATATCGGAAGGCGAAGGTACAACACAGCATTTGCGCACGTTGTTTACACAGTATTTGAAAGCTAAATGCCCTCCTGGAGGAAGATAAATATATTAACAGGCAAAGCCCTCATATAGTTCATTATATGAGGGCTTTTGCTTTTGCCGGGAAAAAGAATATGCTGCTGTATCATTACGCTTTTTTTAGCGTAATCATTGATATGAAGCAAATTACGAATCCTGCAAAAGTGTTAGGCTTGTTAGCCATTGTTTTAGTAACGGCTTTTTGGGGCTGTCATAAAGAGACGGTAACAAACAGCGAGCTAAACATATCCGGAAAATGGATTGTTCCTGCTGCTTTTTCAAAACAAGGGACACAATATGAATACGATTTTAAAACCGACCACACATTTGAAGGCACGGTGACCAGTATCGACTCGGTTTCCAAAAAGCTTATCGGAACAGCGTCAAAACGGGTTGGAAAATATAAGATCCAAAATTCGGTATTAACCTTGTATGATATAACCGATTATCAAAACAAAAACAATGCTTTTGGCCCGGTTTCCGAACTGGCGGCGGTTAGCAACGTCATTGCGGTAACGGCCAACTACACTATGGTTTTAAATGCCGGAGGGAATGTACTTACGCTGACATATATATGCGGACCGGCCGACGATTGTACCGCGCCGCAGGGTGTGAACTATTTTAAGCAATAACCGATTTATAATTCTACGGGATATGAAAAATGCCAGTGACAAGTGTTACCGGCATTTTTTCTTTGGGATGTTTTAGTAAGTATCGGTAATTTAATAGTCTTCGGCATTTAAATGATCTATAAACGAGTCCCCGTTTTTTGAGGGTGATTTTAACGGCTCGGCATCAAAATCACTCTTGCGGCCAAGCATAGTGAAGTTTTCGGCCACAATTTCGGTAGTGTATTTTTTTATACCTTCCTTATCCTCAAATGAGCGGGTGCGGAGTTTGCCCTCGATGTAAACCAGCTTTCCTTTTGAAAGAAACCTGGCCGCTACTTCTGCCAGTCCGCGCCACATTACAATATTATGCCATTCGGTTTGTTCAACCTTGCGGCCATCTTTATTAAAAGTTTCGGAAGTAGCTAAAGGGAAACTCGTAACAGATACGCCACCTTCTAAATTCCGTACTTCAGGGTCTTTGCCTAAGTGACCAACGAGTATTACTTTGTTTATTCCAGACATGCCATAAATTAACGCAAAATTATTTTACAAATTAAAAATATTTTTTAATAATATAAAAATGATTTTTGGTAAAGCTAACTCCGGCAGGTTCTGAACGTTGATTTTAACCCAGTTTTCGTGCGTTTTGAGGGGTTGGTTTTCAATTTTTATCAGCCTTACAAAAAGCCGCTGATGTGTAAGGATGTGTTTATGCACCGGCGAAATTTCAGCAGCTTTAATATCATCACCAAAAACAGCTAAAACTTCGGGTTGTTTCAATAGCGTTGTCAGGGTTAAAAGTGAGCTTGTTTCTACCATAGGCAAATCAAACATATTGGCCCAGATGTCTTTATCGCCCCTTTTGTTCATCAAAACGGTATCGCCGTTGGTTACCAGGAAATAATTAAAAAAGCGCTCACGTACTTTTACAGTTTTTAATTTTACCGGGAGAGCGGCAACAGCATTGGTGTTAAAGGCCACGCAACCCATTCGGACAGGGCAAATACCACAGGCTGGATTTTTAGGTTTGCACAACATGGCACCAAACTCCATCATGGCCTGATTGTGCAGTCCCGGCATTTTCTTATTAAGAAAATCATCGGCGGCCTGCTGAAATGTTTTTTTACCCCCGGTTGAGTTGATGGGCTCATAGATACCCAGGTATCGTGCAAGTACACGATAAACGTTACCGTCTACCACGGCTTTAGCTTCATTAGCCGCAAACGAAGCGATAGCGGCTGCCGTATATTCGCCAATACCTTTTAGTTTTATCAGTTCATTATAGCTATCCGGGAAACGGCCGTTATGGAGCTCCTGTACCAGCCGGGCTGTTTTAAGCATGTTGCGCCCCCTGGAGTAGTAACCCAGTCCCTGCCACAGCTTCAGGATCTCATCTTCATGAGCAGCGGCAAAACTGCTTACATCAGGATATTTTTCCAGGAAGCGATAAAAATATGGCATGCCCTGTTCTACCCGGGTTTGCTGCAATATGATCTCAGATAGCCAGATCACATAAGGATCGGTAGTATTGCGCCAGGGCAGGTTTCGTTTGTTGTTTAAGTACCATTGTACCACTTCGTCGGTAAAATTCATTGTTGTAAAAGTAATTAAGAAACAAGAAGGCAGGAAACAAGAAGGCAGGAAACAAGAAGGCAAGAATCAGGAAGCAAGAGGAGAGGAAGGCAGGAGACAGGGGAAGAGTCAAGAGTCAAGAATCAAGAAACAAGAAACAAGAGGGTAATCGGGAGATAGGAAATCAAAGAGTCGCGAACCAGGGAAAAGCCAGGAGGCCGGGGATCTGAAATTTTAAAATAAAGATAAAAGAATGGCAACTAACCTGTGAAAGTACAAGGCCTTTGCTACCAGTTGGATTGATAGATTTTCACACTTTTTTTCACACTTCTTTACACCGGCAAATTGATGTTTAACCAGTAATTTATAAGCCTCTCATACTCAAAATTGTAACGAAAATGTAGGTTTTACGCCGCTGGCAAAAAAAAACGGATAAATATTTCGCTGTTAACGGATAAAGCAATACTTTTGCAACCCCAAAACAGTTAAGTATTTATAAAATTAAATTAAGTAAATAAGATATGACTAAGGCAGAAATTATAACTGAAATCTCATCAAAAACAGGTATAGAGAAAGTAGACGTGCAGGAAACTGTTGAGGCGTTTTTCAAAGTTGTTAAAAGCTCGATGGTTGGCGGCGAAAACGTATATGTAAGAGGATTCGGTAGCTTTGTGGTTAAAAAAAGAGCTAAGAAAACAGCACGTAACATTTCAAAAAATACTGCCATCATTATCCCTGAGCACTTTGTGCCAAGCTTTAAACCGGCCAAAACTTTTGTTGAGAAAGTAAAGTCAGGTAACAAAACCAGCAAAAAATAATTATACGCCATCATGAATAAAAAACAAATAGTCGTTAGTGCAGCCGTAGTTGTTATTATGGGCTATTTGTATTGGTTGCCCGTAAAAGGTTTGGTAAAACCAAAAGACGATAAAAACGGCAAACCGGCCATGGCCGCCTCTGCAGGCGCCGCTAAACCGGCAGCTAATGTTACCGTTGATATGGTATCGGCCCCTGCCAAAGCAGCTATTGGGGATGCATTGGCGGCTAAGATCAATGACCTTGAAGCCCAGTTGAAAAAAGCATCAGACGCAGATGCGCCAGCTTTGCAAGCGCAGCTTGCCAAGCACTGGGACGATGTTAACCAGCCTGCACCAGCAGCGTTTTACTACCAGGCATTAGCCCGCAAAGAAAACAAGGTACAAGACTGGATAAGCGCAGGTAGCCGTTTTAATGATGCATATAAACTTACACAGGATACTTTATTTCAACCTGCGTTTGTGAATGATGCTGCCGAAGCATTTCAAAATGCTTTGAAATTACAACCCGAAAGCCTTGAAGGCAAAACCGGGTTGGGCATAGCTTATGTTAACGGCGCAGCCGGCCCTATGCAGGGTATTGCGCTGTTGCTTGAGGTTGTTAAAAAAGACCCGAAGAACTGGAACGCCAACCTTAACTTAGGTATGTTCGCCATGAAATCGGGTCAGTATGAAAAAGCGGTAAGCAGGTTTAAAACACTGCTTGCGCAAAAGCAGGAACTGGAACCTACTTTTTATTTAGCCGAAAGCTATAAGCAATTAGGTATGAAAAAGGAAGCTATCGACGCTTACCAGAAATGCAAAGAAATGATGCCTGACCCTGTTTTCAGTCAGCGCATTGATGGATATATTAAGGAATTAAATAACTAACACACATTTAAAAATTATTATTATGCCGAGCGGTAAAAAACGTAAAAGACACAAAATGGCTACCCACAAACGTAAAAAACGTTTAAGAAAAAACAGACATAAAAAGAAATAAGCATTTGTGTTAAGTCGGTAGTACTTAGTCTTAAGTTTAAAGTCAAAGACTTTGTGCTTAAGATTAACGACTTAAGACTAAACATTAATGTTTTACCTGCCTCAAATACGGGGCGGGTACTTTTTATTATTAGTGTTTTTTACCCACTTATTAACACACGGTTTTTACCGTTATAAGAAATGGAGTAGCAATTGATAAAAGAATTAATTATCGATTCATCCCCCAACGGGGCTACCATTGCATTATTACAGGATAAACAACTCGTAGAGCTTCACAAAGAACAGGTAAGCAACAACTATACAGTTGGCGATATTTATCTGGGCCGTATCAAAAAGATCATGCCCAGCCTAAATGCCGCCTTTGTTGACGTTGGCTATGAGAAGGATGCCTTTTTGCATTATCTTGATCTTGGTCCGCAGGTACAAAGCCTGCTTAAGCTAACCAAGCAAGTACGTAGCGGGGGATATCAGTCAAAGCTATTGGATGGGTTTAAGCTTGAGGCCGATATCAATAAGGGAGGAAAGATCTCTGAGATATTAACCAAAAACCAGCTTATCCCGGTACAGATAGCCAAAGAACCCATATCAACTAAGGGGCCGCGTTTAAGTTCCGATCTGTCGATAGCAGGGCGGTATGTTGTTTTAGTACCCTTTTCGGAAGCAATTTCTATTTCGAAAAAGATAAAAAGCAACACCGAGCGTACGCGGCTCCGTAAAGTAGTTGAAAGCATTAAGCCAAAGCATTTTGGCGTTATCATCCGTACAGTTTCCGAAGGTAAAGGGGTTGATGAGCTGCAGAAAGATTTGCTTGACCTGATCTCGAAATGGGAACAGTTTATTACCAAGCTGCCTTCTGTTGAGCCTTCAAAAAAGGTATTGGGCGAAATAGGGCGCACATCAACTATCCTCAGGGATATCTTGAACCCTGATTTTCAGCATATTTATACCAATGACAATAGTATGTTCGAAGAAATTCGGTCATACGTTCATGAAATATCGCCAGATATGGAAAGTATAGTCCGACTGCACAAGCACAAGGAGCCTATATTTGAGCACTTCGGTATCGAGAAACAGATCAAAGGCGCGTTTGGAAAAACCGTTAACCTTGCCGGTGGCGCTTACCTGGTAATTGAGCATACCGAAGCCCTGCACGTTATTGACGTAAACAGCGGTAACCGCACAGCCAGCAAAGAAAACCAGGAAGAAAACGCTTACCAGGTAAACAAGGAAGCTGCCAAAGAAATTGCAAGGCAGTTACGCCTGCGCGATATGGGCGGCATTGTGGTGATTGATTTTATCGACATGCACAAACCGCAGAACCGTAAGGAGCTTTTTGATTTTCTGCGTGCCGAAATGCAGTACGACCGGGCCAAGCACACCATTTTGCCACCAAGCAAATTTGGATTGGTGCAGATCACCCGTCAGCGGGTAAGGCCCGAAATGAACATTGTTACCAGCGAGGTTTGCCCTACCTGTAATGGTACAGGTACTATCAGGCCAACCATTTTGCTTATGGATGATATTGAGAACAACTTCAATTACATCCTTACCGAGCAAAACGAAAAAGGCATAACTCTGTGCGTACACCCATATATAGAGGCTTTTATTAAAAAGGGCATTTATAACCGCCAAATGAAGTGGTTTATCAAATATGGCCAATGGATAAAGGTTAAAAATAACCCATCGTACCAGATCACGGAATTCCATTTCTTCTCATCAAAAGACGAAGAAATAAAACTGTAAAAATTCAGAAGTGCAACTGTTTGAAAATGGCACAAATTAAAGATCTTTAAAAAGAGCAGGTGTTTGGATGAGCATCTGCTCTTTTTTGTTTTTAGGGTACTTTAAATCCAATTCAAAACAGTGTTACCTGTCGTGGCCGTCGCTGTGTTCGGCATATGTATCAGGGGCCATAGCCTTACGGTAGCAGGGATTACGTCGGTCTTATGTTGGTTAGCATTTGGAATAAGTAACAAACCTTGCTATTGCCAGTCTTTAATCATATCTTGCTCATCAATGATCAATTCTCACATAACCAAACTCAATTGGTGGCGTCACAGCTTTGTGCAGCCGGGATCATAACGACTATCGGGTATTAGTCCTTTTTTCAATATCCTTCCGGCAGTATCATTATACAGGTCCGTTTTTTTTTATCCATAACAAAATTATAATAATGGCTTTTGAATTAAATAGCGTTGTGCCCTGGGGCCGCACGTTTACCGAATATCAGCAAATGTTTAACCTTAGCGCCGGTGATGTTATCAAAAAGATCGTCAGTATAGGTGATGGTCCGGCAAGTTTTAATGCGGAGATGCACGCAATGGGTGAGCGGGTTATCTCCATCGATCCTTTATATCAATTTTCGACTGATGATATCCGAAAACGGATTGATGAAACCTGTGTAGAAGTGATAGGCCAGGTGAGGGCTAACGCCGATAAGTTTGTTTGGAACAACATTAAAGATGTGGAAGAACTGCAGGAAATAAGAATGACTGCGATGAACCATTTTCTGCGGGATTTTGACCAGGACTGCTTTCGGCAAAGATATATTAAACATGCCATGCCCGCTAAAACCTCTTTCGCTGATAATGCATTTGAGTTGGGCCTAAGCTCTCATTTTTTATTGCTGTATGATAATCTGGGGTTAAAGTTTCATACAGAAGCGATACGGGAGATCATGCGCATATGCCCCGAATTGCGGATCTTCCCAATATTGAACCTCAATGCCGGGGCTCCTGTGTTTTTTGACGAATTACTTGACGTGCTTGGCCGCGATTTTAATATTGATATACAAAAAGTAAACTACGAATTTCAAAAAGGAGGTAATCAAATGTTGGTTATTAAAAGCAAGACATAAGTAAATGTGAAAAATAGCCCGGTTGGATCTGATGTTTTTTAAAACTAATACATTTATTTTTGAGATATGGAGATAATTGATAAAATAAAAGAGATTTTCGAGCCAAACTTCGAAGTTTTAAAGGTAACGAGATCAGGCCCTGATAGCTTAAACGCCGAAGCCTTTATTACCATTGAGGCAAAGCACGAGGGGAAATCACATAAACGGGTTTTTAGGGAGACTGAACTTGTAGCGTTAAACGCCGAAGGTAAGTTAGCTGAAACAATAAGGGCGCTGTGCGCCGTAATGCTGACATCAGAAGAGTAGATTCTTGTTTAAGTACCGGTACGTTTCCCTCTCATATATAACATTTATAATGGTGGTTGTGCTGTTTCCAGTTGGTTCGTGCCGACAACCCTGCTGGTCGGAGTTTGCCGGCTGCTTAACTCCGACCAGGTAGGGGCATACAGTCTTTTCAGGTTGCCTGATGATGTACCAGGTCTGCCAGTTCATCTACATCGGTTTTATGTTTTTTCTTTTTGGGATGTTTGGCTGCAAGGTAATCCTGAACGTGTTCCTGTTGGGGGCCGGCTGTTTCATCTGATCTTTTGCCACGGAAGTAAAACCAGATCCCCGCGCCTGCTGCCAAAACTCCTGTTATGCTGGCTGTGATCCATAATCCGGTATTGTTTTTTTGTGCAAATAGGTTTTTCATAGCTTTTTTCTTTATAGCTGAACAAGCTACATTTCATTTAGTTGTAATTAATTTAAAAAGACAATTATTTACCCGGTGGTTAAAACCATTGAAATGTAGCGTTGTTAATCTGTTACATCTAATAAGAAAAGCTATGTCAAAAAGAGGCGTAAAAGTGGAAAGGAACTCTGTATCAGAGCAGCCACATGAATTGAACTACGAAGCACGCAAAGAAGGAACAACCGCAAAAAAGGTGGAAGCGGCAAAGAAATCAGCAGGCTCCAACCAACGTAGTGCGGTTGAAAAGAAATTGAATAAGTAAGGTATTAATGGTCTTGTACTGGTCGAAGTTAAGCGACAGCGTACTTCGACCAGTACAAAACAAGTTCTGGGCTTTTATTTGAGATTCATTAAAATATACTCTAAAAATGGCATTGATTTTACAGGAAAAATCACTTTAAAATAATGTGCTTCATCAATGCCCCAGCTTTTAGTTGCATCATGAAGTACCTCTATATATGCTTTTAGTTTTTCTTCGGTAAGCATGGGCATAACATTATGCACCAGTACAACTCCTTTCTTTTCTATCCAATGAAAATCACAGGCAATCGTAAACGGCATTCCAGTTATGTCCAAAATAACCGGGAAATTTAAGCACCGCACTCAGCTCTTTTAACAGTTCATCTTCTCCGTCAATTTCAGGAAGGCAGGCTATGAATTCATCTTTATCAAAGTATAGATCAGGTTCATTTATAAAAAGAATGTTTTTCATATCGTAGATCGTTATCTTAAACCTATGCTTTCCGCTGTAGCAAGGCCGCGCTGTGTGGTTCGCATGCAAAGTATAAGTCATGTATCACCTCAGCAATCTATCGAAAAATCCCGTACTTTACTCCGATAAAATAGTCTGCTGTTTCAATATGTTTAAATCTCTTGGTTGGCTTACAGTTATAGTTTTGCTATCTACATTAACCTCCTGTAAAAAACCCGGCAATGCCTCAACTGCATTCTATTACTGGAAAACCGCCTTCATCCTCAATAAACAGCAAGCGGCCTTACTAAAACAAACCGGTAACAATGCCTACATCCGTTTTTTTGATGTAAGCTGGAACGATAAAGAACAACGCTCATATCCAAATGCCGTTGTGCAACTCAATGAGTTCCCGGTAGGCTTAAATATTACTCCGGTTATCTACATCACAAACAAAACTTTTGAAAACACTGCAGATACCGCTGTTGCTGCCCTTGCCGGCCATTGCAATAAACTAATAAATGAGCTGTCCGCAGAAAAGAAGATCAGCTATACCAAAGTACAGGTCGACTGCGACTGGTCATTAAGTACCCGGGACAAATACTTCAGCTTCCTTAAAGCATTTAAAAAGCTTAACCAAAAACGGCTGGAGGCTACCATCAGGCTGCACCAGGTTAAATTTAAAGAGCGTACAGGTATACCACCCGTTGATGCAGGCGTGCTGATGTTTTACAACATGGGCAAGCTCAACGCCGATCTGCAGCAGCCTAATTCAATTTACAATGAAGATGATGCCGGTAAGTATATCGTTTACTTGGGCAGCTATCCCCTGAAGCTGGATATCGCCTTGCCTTTATTTTCCTGGGCTATTCATATCAGGGAGGGCCGGGTGATCCAGGTATATGGAAAAATAAGGCGAAGGCAACTTACTGATCAGGTTCATTTTGAACCAATTGAGGGGCAGGCAGATTACCGGGCCAAAACAAGCTTTTTTCTTGATGGAATTTATATCAAACAAAATGATATTTTTAAACTTGAAGAAACGGACAGCAATACATTGAACGCTGCTGCCCAACAATTAACACAGCATCTGCCTAAACAAAAACATACAACTATCATCTACTATGAACTGGCCAATATCGACCTTTCAAAATTTAACGAGGAAACCATTACGCAAATTTCTGCTCGTTTTTAGCCTATGCACGCTGGCCATAGCCGGAGTGATCTGGGCCTGTGCCGACTCGTACGAGGAAGAATATTCCGTTTTCACTCCCGAATATTTTGTCAACAAGCAATACTCCCCATTCTTTTATACCGGCAACGAGGTTTACTATGGCTTAGGCTATACGGATGGGAGCAATACCTGGTATAACGATATTATTGTTGACGAATGGTACGATCATTTTAACCATCAATTCAGCAAAGCATCACTTCAGTACCTGCTTATTAAAGCCAGTGCCGGCGCTGTTGATTCCATTTCCCGAAAATCAGCCGGCTCGCTCAAAGTATCGCCCGCTAAATACCCCGTTATGAGTACCGGTACTGTATCAGCAAAAATGCTCAAAGCTTTTTATAGCTACCTGAAGCTGGCCAAAATAAGTGAGGTTTATTCGGTAAACGATCAATATTATTCGTGGGATAAGGTAAAGCCCAATCATTCGCCGGTAAAGCTGGCTTCAACGCTGATTAGTGCCTTCGATGCCGAAACAGATCCTTTTATCAAGGAGCGTTTATGGTTTCAAGCTGTTCGTTATTATTACTTCCTGGATAATTCGTCGTCGGCAATAACTGTTAAATTGTTTAATCAGTTCAAAGAGCATTTTCCTAAAAACCTCATTTACTACCGTACAATGGGCTATGTAGCTGGTTATTATTACAGGCAAAAAAACTACGCCCTATCAAACTACCTGTACAGCCTTTGTTATGATTACACTTATAAATTAAAGATCCCGAGTTTCTGGAGCTTCCACCCGCAAAATGAAAGTGATTGGAATGCCACACTCAGGCTTGCTAAAACGCCGGAAGAGAGAATAACCCTGTGGCATATGATGGGGGTACAATATGATGCCGCAAGGGCTATAAAAACTATCGCGGCTATCAACCCAAAATCCGAAAAACTGGATTTGCTGTTGAGCCGCTTGATTAACATCCGGGAGGCCACAACAGGAGACGGTAAACCTGCCGATTCGGTAAAAAGATCCGATAACGATGGTAAACGGCTTGTTGAAAACATTGCCCTTAAAAATAATACAGCCAAGCCTTACTATTGGAACCTCGCGGCAGGTTACCTTAACTTTTTGGATAGCAACTACACCGCAGCCGGTAAGTTTTATACTACGGCAAAAAGCCAGTTCCCTGCCGGCGATAAAATGATCGTAGCGCAGGGCAAGTTGCTCGACCTGATGTTATATATCAAAAACCTTAAAAAAATGGATGCCACTGCGGAGGCAAAATTAACGGAGCCCCTTAACTGGCTTGCCAACCTGCGTGATAGTAAGATTAAGATCAAAGATCTGCGGTTTGATAATGCCATTTCGGTTTGTAACCTTGCCATATCGCGGCTTTATAAAAAGCAAGGCAACCTAATCAAGGAGGTATGTTTTAACAACAGTGCGCAGGATTTTTATACAGATAGCGCAAGGGTGCAGCACATGATAGATCTGTTAAACAAACCGGATAAAACTGCTTTTGAACAAACGATGTTGCGTTATTATCCTATAACACTTAACAATTTATATTACCATCAGGCTATCACATTGGTTTATCAGCAAAAGTTACCTGAAGCTATTGCTCAACTCAAAAAAATGAAGCCCGAAGATTTTGTGCTTGCAGGCAACCCCTTTACCGGTAGATTAGTTGACTGTCATGACTGTGATCATGCAGCCCCGCAAAAGCAAAAATATACGCCGCTAAGTTTTCTGCAAACGCTTAATACTATAAATACAGAAATTAAGCAAGGCAAAAACGTATACAGTAATGCTTATGCCATTGCGAATGCCTATTACAATATCACGTATTACGGTAACGCCCGGTTGTTTTACGAATCGGATGTGGTAGCTACCGGGCCAACCGGCCGCTATTATTACCAAGGCGAACAGCGCATGGATGATAAATTGACATCGATGCAAATTGCGATGAAGTATTATCAGTTGGCCCGACAAAACGCCACTACAGATGAGCAGCGTGCCCGGTGTACATTTATGCTCAGCAAATGTGCCCTGAATGAAATATATAATGATCCGGAATTTAAAGGTGCCGATAAGTTTGCTAATATAAAGGCCAGTCAGCAGGTTACGGACGCGTATTACAAATACTTTGCTGAGTTAAAGGGCAAATACAACAACACGGCGTACTACAAAGAAGCATTGAAAGAGTGCGGTTATTTCAGGGATTATGTGGATAGGAAGTAATTTGCTGAAGTGCTAAATGAATAGCTTTGCAGGGGGGATTAAGACATAAAGTATAACCTGTCGGAACTTCTAAATAATAGTTTTTGGAACGAAAAGCCATTTTAATAACATGGCTATGCACTATGGTATTTCCATAATGAGGAATAGTGTGTTTCTTCAGTAATAAGTGTTTCATGCGATCCCTGCTCAATTAGGCGCCCATTTTGAAGTACCAGTATTTCATCGCAATTTTTAATGGTAGAAAGCCGGTGTGCTATAATGATAATGGATTTACCCTGTTGTTTAAACCATCGCAGTGCATCTAATACTTTCTGTTCGCTTACCGGGTCAAGCGATGATGTAGCTTCGTCCAATATTAATATTTCGGGGTCCCGATAGAGCGCGCGCGCAACAGCTATGCGCTGTTTTTGACCGCCTGATAAATTTGTACCCTGTTCATCAATTACCGTGTAATAATTTCCTGGTAATTTTTCTATAAATTCGTTTATCCCCAACAAATTGCATAGCCCAATTACCCTTTCTATCTTTGGTTCATAATCACCGATGGCAATATTTTCAATAATGGTTCCGGCAAACAGGTCGGTTTGCTGGGGTACTACACCAATTGCTTTGCGTAAACTGCTGTTGCTTATGTATTTTATATCGAGGCCGCCAATAGTAATATTCCCTTCATTTAAAGGATAAAGATTTTGCATTAAGGAAAGTAAGGTTGACTTGCCGCTACCACTTTCTCCTACAATTGCCGTGCTCTTGTGTTTGGAAATATTGAGGTTTAGCTTATCAAAAACGGTTGTGCGGGTACCGTATCTGAACTGCACATTATTAAATTGAATATCCCCGATCATTTCGGGCGTTAAGGCCACTTTGTCATCGTTAGAAGCTTCAATTTCCAGGTCAATAATTTCAAACAAACGATCGGCAGCTATCAGGGCGTCCTGGATATTTTTATTGGCATTGATAAGTGCTGCTGCAGGGCCTGTAAAGTATCCGATCAGGGCGTAAAAAGAAAGTAATTCGCCTGGTGAAAGTTCACGCCGGATAACAAAATAACTACCTGCCCATAAAATGCTTATTGTGAACAGGCGTGTAAAAAAGTCGGCTGCATTACTCAGGTGAAAACTTTTTATGCCGCTGCTATAGATAGATCTTAACAGCTCAACAAACCTGTTTTCGGTTTTTAAGCTGGCATATCCCTCCAATCCAAACCGTTTTATAGTTCCGGCGGCATTGATACTTTCAACAAGCTGCGCCTCAAGTTCGGCACTGTTTTCCATTAACTCCCGCTGCCACTTTTTATTAACCCGGTTACTTATCCAATAAATTACTAAATAAACCGGGACTATTGCAAGCATGATAATAGCCAGTTTCCAGTAATACAAAAACATAATAGCTATTGAAAATCCAATTATCAACGTGTTTACCAGCATATTCATAGCAATGTCGTTGATAAAAACACGAATCTTTACTGCGTCGTTCACCCTGCTAATAATTTCGCCCACACGCATGGTATCAAAAAAACGCTGCGGTAATTGCAGTAAATGTTTATAATAACCAAGTATCAAATGTGCATCAATCATTTGACCGGTGCGCATACTGATCAATGTTTTAAAGTAGTTGATGATGATTTGAAAAACAAGGATGACAATCATCCCCACGCTCATCATATTCAGCAATCGTGAGTTTCCGTCAACAAGTACAAAGTCAATTATCTTTTGAACATATACAGCCATGCTCAGGCCCAACAGCGTATAAATTACAGCGCCGATAACTGCCTGCACCATCATGGTTTTGTGCGGGGCCAGCAGATGCCGAAAACGCCTTATATTTGATTCTTTTTCATTTCCCTTTGTAAAATGCTGATCGGGCAATAACAGTACAACTACACCAGTCCACTCGCTTTTAAACTCTTCGATATTTTTTTTTACTATAACACCACCGGTTGGGTCCATATAAACAACCTGCTTGTCGGTAACTTTATAAATAACCACATAATGTTGCAATCCGTTTTTCAACACTAAATGGACGATAGCCGGTAAAGGGATCTTAACCAGGCTTTCAATAGTCCCCTTAGCTCCTTTAGCCTGAAACCCTAAACGGCCTGCAGCCTCAATGAGTCCTGTTAAATTAGTTTCCTTTTTATCAGTACCGGCATACTGGCGTATGCGGCTTACAGGTAATTGTAATTGGTAGTGGGCTGCTATCGAAGCCAGGCAGGCGGCTCCGCAGTCGGTAATGTCCCGCTGTTTTATTTTTATTCCTTTCCGCATTTGTTATAATTTATTGTCGCTTTGAGGAGCAGAGGGGTTTAACCAGTCATTTACATTATCCCACAGTAATTGCCAAAGTGTGCGGTTGCCTATTATAAAACGTGCCTGAAATGTTAAGCCTTTTTTTAAATGACCGGTAAAGCCATTTTTTAAATGTACCTGTAGCTGATCAAACTGGCAGCGTATTTTAAATACCGAACTGTTGTTTATAACTGTGTAGTCGTCATCTATTGTTTTGATTTTGCCGGTTACTATTCCAAAATAATTATAATTAAAGGCATCTACCTGGAAACGTACATTTTGCCCTATTTTCAACAATCCTATATCTTTTGGAGATACGTAACATTCAGCAATCAGGCTGCCTCCCGGAGATACTGTACAAATAACTTGATTGGGCTGCAGCACCCCTCCGGCATAAAGCGTATTCAAATCTTGTAATGTGCCGGATACAGGGGCTTTTATTTCATAATAAGCAGCATTGTTGCTTACCTGGGTCCGTTCATCTTTATACTGGGACAACTCCAGTTTGTAACGCATCATATCCTGCTGCCAGCTATTTTGTTGCTCAACTTCAAAAGCTTTATTATTAGCTTTGGCTTTATCGAAAGCGATACTAATATCAAAATACTCTTTATTAGTTATTACTTTACCCTTTAATAAAGCTGCATCTATATTATATTCATTAGTAACCTGTTTCAGCGTTGCGTCCTGATCTGCCTTTTGATGCAAGTAATGGATAAGTTGTTCCTTATATAAAGGAGTTAAGAGTTTTTTTAAAAGGTTTTCTGAAAGATTGCCTGAAGTGAGTAAACTAAGATCATGTAAGGCTTCTTCATGCTGGGTGGTTTCAAAGCGATTTAATATCTGCTTGCTTTTTGAAGTCGGGTCTTTTATTCGCAAAAGTATTGCTCCCTTTTTAATTGCATCACCTTCATGGTAATATATTGTATCAATTATACCCCCTATAGCTGTGTTTACAGCAGTACGCTCGCTTGAAGGACGAGTTATTCCCGGCGCGGTTACTGCTATGCTTGTTTGTGCTATTGGTAAGGCAATTAAACCGATGATAATAATTGCTAAAATGAACCAGTAGAGTATATAGTTGCGCTTACGAAATGCCGGCAAATAGCTTATAGTAGTATCTGAAAGTTGATCGATAGATGTAAACAAGATATTATTATTAGGATATAATATAATTCCAGGCCCCTCATATAAACAAAGGACCTGGAAAAGGCACAATCTCATTGATGCGAAAATGTGAATTCAAAAAGATTGATTGATAACGGTCTAAGACGCGCTATTGCCAGCCATTCTATGCCGATTTATAAGCCCTATGATAATAAATATCAAAAAGATAACTGTGCCGAATATGCTTTTAATCAACTTACTGTTATCTCCTGTTTCCAACGAATTTATTATTCCAATAAAGCCAATAGCAAACATAAAAAAGCTTATTAGCAAGCCACCTACATGTCTGAGTTTTTTCGTTTCCATATGATTTGTTTAAAAGCCTGTTTAAGAAAATTAACTGGCGAGTAAACCGCCGCCGATGGCTCCAAGAATGGCACCGCCAACTGCGCCAGCTACATTACCCACTCCCGGTACAATTGTACCAACAGATGCACCTGCTTCTGCACCGGCAAGCGCACCAACAATTGCTCCGCCAATAATATGGGCCCAGCTGCCTCCGTCGATGTCGAGTAATTCATTGGCGTCAATGGCCGTCATGCCATAATCGTTTAGATTCAATAGATTTTCCATAAGATTTGTATAAGATTTAATTTGTTTTGTGCCTACTCTGATAAAGGTTTTCGGCATTCCCTATGTCGGCCAAACAATATCTCAAGGTATTATATAATTATTATTCCAGAAAATAAATAAATGATTTGTCAAATATCTTCATCAAATCTTCATTTTAAAAAGGACAGGCTCCTGTGATATGTATGAGCCTCAATTTAGAGCCATCCAAAATTTAATATCTGCAAAGCTACAGGAGAAAAGAATGATACAGATTTTGATGGCACGGTACTTTTCTCTAACTAATTTGAATGACTCAATTGTCGTGATTGCTAAATAATTTAGTAAAAATCAAAATAATCTGCATATTTGCACATCTGTAATCTGCACATCTGATTAATAATGGCCAAATCCAAGATCGCGTACTTTTGTCAAAGCTGTGGCTTTGAATCGCCCAAGTGGCTGGGTAAATGCCCGTCATGCCAGCAATGGAACACTTTTGTTGAGGAGGTGATTGAAAAAGGCAACGCTGCGGTACCTGCCTGGAAGCCTGCGTCAACCAGTCAGCAGCGGGCCAATAAACCCGTGGCCGTAACGGAGATCACTTATACCGAAGAGCATCGTGTGCCAACTCCCGATAAAGAGTTTAACCGCGTTTTGGGAGGCGGAATTGTACCCGGCTCATTGGTGCTCATCGGCGGTGAGCCGGGCATAGGCAAATCAACCCTGATGCTGCAGCTTGCGCTCAATATGCCAAACCAAAAAGTTTTGTATGTATCGGGCGAGGAAAGTGAAAGGCAGATAAAGATGCGGGCCGAAAGGTTGGCTTCGCCCGGAGGGGGAGTCATAGGCGAAGGGGCTTATATACTGACTGAAACTTCAACCCAAAACATATTTAAACAGATAGAATCATTAGAGCCGGATATGGTGGTGATCGACTCGATCCAAACCCTGCATTCGGCACATATTGAATCAACGCCGGGCAGTGTGTCGCAGGTGAGGGAATGTACTGCCGAGCTATTACGTTTCGCCAAAGAGACTTCGACGCCGGTATTTTTAATTGGTCATATTACCAAAGACGGTATGATTGCCGGTCCGAAGATATTGGAGCACATGGTTGATACCGTGTTACAATTTGAGGGTGACAGGCACCACGTTTACCGCATATTGCGTACCATCAAAAACCGTTTCGGCTCGGCATCAGAGCTGGGTATTTACGAAATGATGGGCGAAGGATTGAGGGAAGTGTCCAACCCGTCGGAAATCTTGCTTTCGCACCGGGAAACTCCATTAAGCGGCATCACTATTTCGGCTACCTTAGAAGGTATGCGACCAATGTTGATTGAAACCCAGGCATTGGTTAGTGCGTCGGCCTATGGAACGCCGCAACGTACTGCTACAGGCTTCGATACCAAACGCATGAGTATGTTGTTGGCTGTATTGGAAAAACGCTGCGGTTTTAGGTTGGGTGCAAAAGATGTATTCCTGAATATTACCGGCGGCATCAGGGTTGAGGATCCGGCTATTGACCTTGGTTTGGCGGCTGCCATTATTTCATCGCACGAGGATATGCCCATTCCGTTCAAAACCTGCTTTGCTGGGGAGCTCGGTCTTTCTGGTGAGATTAGGGCGGTGAACCGTGTTGAGCAGCGTATTGCCGAAGCGCAGAAACTTGGCTTTAACCAGATCTTTATCTCTAAATACAACCTCCCTGCCAGCGGTCAGGATAAAAAGCGGATGGATCTGTCACGCTATGATATCGACATTAAGATTGTGAGCAGTATTGAAGAGGTGTTCAGTTTGTTATTTGGATAGGGCCGGAAGTTTAAAGTCGAAGGCCCAGAACGAAGAGTAATTAACTTATGCTTCCTGTTATCTATGCTTTAAGCTTTAAACATTCCGCTTTTAGCTTTGTTTTTTGCCTAAAACTTCAGGTTTAATTTAAGCCAGTTCTGCACCTCTTCCTGGCTGGAGATTTCGGCCGGTAGCTTATCGTGGATCAGTTTTTCCATTTTATTGCCGGTGTTGGCAAAACGATAATCCCATATCATCATTAACTTGTTGATCAGGTATACCATCTCGTTCCCTTCATTTTTATTGAACGCAGTATGATCGGGCCTGCCATTTACACGCGGATCATTCGGGATGTAAGTAGTCCATTGGTAATCGGTATAGTATAGATTTCTTTTTGAAAAAAGGATCATAAGCCTGTGAATTTCTTTAAATGTACGCATAATAAAATGAACGCGGCCGGAATAAGACTCGTGTCATATGTTTTAAGAACTATTTCTTGCGTAATAACATTGATATTATTTTTTCGTGATTTAATAGTAATTTCAGCGCAGATAATTTAAGTTGATGAAAAAATTACTACTCTTTACCGCCGCCTCGGTACTTGCGTGCAGTGCTATGGCACAGCAGGAACCACAAAAAGCTATTTACTATTCCATATCATTCCCAAACGCCACCCATCATGAGGCTGAGATAAGCATGACCATTCCGCAGGCACCATCAGGGGCTTTCAGGGTACGGATGAGCCGCTCATCTGCCGGCCGGTATGCAACCCATGAGTTTGGTAAAAATATTTACAACGTTAAAGCTACCGACGTTGAAGGTAAGGAGCTGCCTTTGACCCAAATTGAAGGCGATGTTTACGAAGTGGGAGAACACCCGGCAGCGGTAAAAGTAAGCTATACACTTTTTGGCAACTGGACCGATGGTACTTATGCTTCTATCGATCCGAGTCATGCCCACCTGAATATGCCCGCCACGTTTATGTGGGTGGTAGGGCAGGATAAACGCCCCCTTACCTTTGAGTTTAACGACATCGATAAATACGGCTGGAAAGTAGCTTCACAACTTAAACATGAAGGCTCAAATGTGTACAGCGCACCCAATCTGCAATATATGATGGATAGTCCTACCGAACTGTCCAATTACAACGTTAGCAGCTGGGAAGTAGTAAATACCGATGGCAAAAAGGAAAAAATAAACCTGACTATGCACTCGGATGATAGCCAGGCGGTGGTCGATAACTTCGGCAAGATGATCCAGAAGCTGGTGCTGGAAGAAAAAGCCGTATTTGGCGAACTGCCCACTTATGATTTTGGCGAGTACACTTTTGTAAGCGATGTAAACCCCGCTGTATCAGCCGACGGTATGGAACATCGTAACTCAACTTCTATAACTATTCCGGCACCCAAGGTTGAAGGATTTGAAAATAACCTCATGGGTGTTTATGCACATGAATACTTCCATAGCTGGAATGTAAAACGCATCCGTCCAAAATCATTGGAGCCTTTTAACTTTGAACACGCCAACATGAGCAGCGAGCTTTGGTTTGCCGAAGGTTTTACGCAATATTATGGCGAATTATTACTTGCCCGCGCCGGTTTTGTAACGGTTGATGATTATACCAAAACCATTGCCGGTTTGGTAAACCAGATCTTAAACACACCTGCCGCTGCCAAATATTCGGCCGCCCAAATGAGCCGCTATTCGGTTTTTGCTGATGCCGGTGTATCTATAGATCCTAACAACAACGTTAACGATTTTACCAGTTATTACACTTATGGCGGCGCCATCGCATTAGCGCTCGACCTTCGCCTCCGCAGCGATTTTAACATGACGCTTGATGATTATATGCGTGCTGTTTGGCTTACACGCGGTAAAGTAATGAAACCGTATACCATTCCCGATTTGCAAACCGATTTAGGTAAAGTAACCAATAACCCGAAGTTCGCAGCCGATTTCTTTAAGCGTTACATCAACGGAACCGACAAAAACAATTACGAAGAACTATTGGCTAAAGCAGGCCTGGTACTGCGTAAAGTGCAGCCGGGCAAAGGTTGGGCTGGTCCGCTGGCGGTTACGCCAGGCCGTGGCCGCGCCGGGCAGGTACGTGCTGCCGATGCCGAAGGTTTGCCAATATTGTCGAGCACGACTATAGGCACCCCGGTTTACAAAGCAGGCATCGATGCCGGTGATGTGATCCTGAAAGTTGATGGAAAAGATATTAAAGATCAGAAAGGGTTTAGTGATGCCATCGCCGATAAAAAGCCGGGCGATAAGATCATGGTAAACTATAAAAACCGGACCGGTGCCCATGAAACTACGATAACGCTTGAGGAAAACCCCAACTTTGAAGTGGTAACCTTTGAAAAGGCAGGTAAACAATTGAGCAAAGAGCAGGAAACTTTCCGTAACAATTGGCTACAGTCAAAAGTCAAATAACTATGAAAAAGATCTCGATAATAACAGCGGCATTGTTAAGCGTTTCGGCTTATAGCTTTGCGCAGGATGTTAATAAACTCATTAGTAAAGATGATGTAGCCCGGATTATCAAAACCCTGTCGGCCGATGATATGCAGGGCAGGGCCACTTTTACGTCGGGCATTGAAAAGGCCGCTACATTTATTGAAGGCGAATATAAAAAGGCCAGCCTTAAACCTATGGCCGGCAATACCGGTTACCGTCAAAACTTTACGATGGTACGGTCGACCCCTGTTAGCTTGACTGTAAGCATCAATGGTAAGGCTATTGCTGCCGACAGCGCGTTTGCAAGCAGTACGGATTCGTTTAAATGGGCAAGCGATAAAGATGTACAGGTAGTTACCGTTGGTGCGGATAAAAATTTCAGGACCGAGTACCGGGCAGCTTCACAAAGCGGCAAAAAAACACTTTTGCTGATCGACCCTAAATTTAAAGACTTGTTTAGCCGGGTTAAGTCGTACCTTGGGACAGGCAGCACAAATTTTAAAGGCACAGTTAAACAGCCCCTGGTATTTGTGTTGGGCAAGTTCGATAACACAGCATCATTTGATGTTAACTGTGATATCAAAAATGAAGAATTGCCGCTGTTTAATGTTGCCGGTATCCTCCCCGGGAAAACCAAACCGAATGAATATGTGGTATTTTCGGGACACTATGACCACTTAGGGATTATCAAACCTGATAAACCCGGCGTAACAGACAGCATTGCCAATGGCGCGGATGATGACGCTTCGGGCACAACTGCTGTATTGAGCCTGGCTAAATACTATAAAAAGCTCAACAACAACGCCCGCACACTTATTTTCGTAGCCTTTACTGCCGAAGAGATTGGCGAATACGGGTCGCAGTATTTTGCTAAGCAAATAGATGCAGATAAGGTTGTTGCCATGTTCAACATCGAAATGATTGGTAAGGCCTCCAAATTCGGCACTAACTCGGCATTTATCACCGGGTTTGAAAGATCTGATTTTGGCAAGATCCTGCAGAAGAATCTGAAAGGTACGGCCTTTAAGTTTTACCCGGACCCTTATCCGGATCAGGACCTGTTTTACAGGAGTGATAACGCTTCGCTGGCCGAAGTTGGCGTACCGGCCCACACCATCTCGACCGACCAGATTGATATTGACAAATTATACCATACTGTTGGCGATGAATTTAGTTCGTTGGATGTGAATAATATCACTTCGGCCATCCGCGCGATAGCCCTGAGCTCGCGCACTATAGTTTCGGGCCAGGATACACCAACAAGGGTTCCGAAGAAAACGGAATAGAGGAGGTCTGAACCGGAATTTACTGAATTAAGGAATGTACAGAAGTTCCCATTTTAGTTCCAATAATTCTTTAATTCAATAAATTCGAGTTCAGACAATTTTTGCGTTAGGGATAGCAGCGGATACCGGCCACGTGGCTAAGGCCGGTGCAGTATGAGCGGATAGCCCGGCCGCAGGCAACGCCCACAATGAAAAAGATTTTAAAACTCCCTCTTGAGAGGGGGCGCGGAGGAATGAGCGGTAGCAGGTGTGTGTTTCTGCGTTATACTTATCAAAGCAGAAACACACACCTCCGCCCCTCTCAAGAGGGGAATCGCTCGTTTCCCCGCTTTTTATTCCTTAAGTTGACGGTTATGTTCTCAAGAGAGGAATCACACGCGGCCATTGCTTTACCTTTATAGTTCATGAACAAAATACTCAAAATAGCAGTTGTAGGTCCCGAATCAACGGGGAAGTCAACTATGTCTGAATACCTGGCGGCGCATTATAATACGATAGCTGTGCCGGAGTATTCGCGCGAGTATTGTGCAAGCCTTAAGGGCGATTGCACCTGGCAGGATGAGGTGAACATGTTTCACGGGCAGATGGCACTCGAAAAGGAGCTGCTGCCGCAGGCTAACGGGATATTGATTTGTGATACCACTTTTTTAACGGTAAAGATATGGAGCGAGGAAATGTTTGGCAACGCCCCGCAGGAGGTGCTTGACGAATTGCCTCATCACCCCTATGATTTTTATTTACTGCTGGATATCGATTTACCCTGGCAGGATGATCCCTTGCGTAATTTCCCAACCAAGCGCGAATATTTTATGAATGTTTGGCACCGCGAACTCCAGGCGCTTAACGCTAACTATAAGGTCGTATCCGGGCTGAGTGAACAACGATACGATAATGCAGTCAAAGCAGTTAATGGCTTTTTAGACACTATTTCAAAATAAAGAGCGTCATTGCACGAAGCAATCCCCATGAGGCAGAGTGGCTATGCAAGTTTCTCTGTATAGTTTGGGATTGCTTCGTTCCTCGCAATGACGCTCTCCGTTAAGAATTTTTAGGTGATATGCTTACTTGCCCCCCCCCCGTTAACTTAAAACTGTCAAAAAAATTATCCTTTATTAAAAAAATATTTTTCACATACGTGCAACGTTGCAAAATGCCCTGCGTCTATTAACCTGAAGCCGGTCACGAATTTGGAAGCAATATATATTGATAAACATTACAACCTGGTAATTGAGTGCAAACAGGGGAGCAAAAAAGCCTGTTATGAGCTTTACCGTTTGTATTCGAAAGCTATGCTGAACGTGGCCTTTCGGATAGTGGGCGATATTGCCGAAGCAGAAGATGTGCTGCAGGAAGCTTTTGTGGATGCCTTTGCCAAGCTGAAGGATTTTAGGCAGGATACCACATTTGGCCTCTGGCTTAAGCAGATTGTTGTAAACCGGTCGATCAACCTGCTGCGCAAACGCAAGTTGGAACTGGTTGAGCTGGAAGATGGCCATCTTGAAAATATTGCCGATAACGAGAGCTGGGACGATGAAGACCTGCAGTACCAGGTTGCCAGGGTAAAAGAAGGCATGAACCAGTTGCCCGATGGCTATCGCGTGGTGATATCATTATATCTGCTTGAAGGATATGACCACGAAGAAATAGGACAAATATTGAATATATCAGAAAACACATCAAGAACCCAGTTTTTGAGAGCTAAAAGGAAGTTAATTGAAATTTTAAACAGGAAAGGACAAGTATCATGAGCAAGCGATTTGAAGATTTCATGCACGACAATAACGAGGAATTTAACGAAATAGAACCATCGGCAGATTTGTGGGGTAAAATTGAGGCGCAGCTCAATTTTTTGGAACAGGAGCAGGAGCAACCAAAAAAGCGGGAAGCAAAGACTTTTTCGCTGGGCTTCGTGCTAAAAGTAGCCGCATCGGTGATCATCATAATGGGTATAGGTTTCGGCATATATATACAAAGCCAAAAAGGCACAAAAGGCGTTGACCTTGCCGCTATTAACCCCGAGTACGCACAACAGCAGGTGCGCTATGCATCGCTTGTTGAAACCAAGCTTACCGAACTTAAATCAGCATCTAAAAATGATCCGCAGCTATACAAGGAGTTCAGCGCCGAGATAGCCAAGATGGATTCCACCTATAAAAAACTAAACAATGATTTAGCCACCAGCCCTAACCAGGAACGTGTTTTACGTGCAATGATCCGGAACCTGCAAATACAAACCGAGGTGCTAACTCAACAATTAAATGTAATTGAACAGTTTAACCAGATGAAAAAGGAACAAAACAATGAAACCAAAAATATTTAGTCCGGCCCTGCTTACGCTTATTGTCCTGTTAACCATAAGTACAGCAAACTTTGCACAGGTGAGTCCTGCTGCCCCGCCTGCGCCGGTAATGCCAAAATTGCCTCCTACACCGCCTCCCGCCGCTGAATTGAACGGGGATGGCTGGACTTCGGTAACAGACAGCAAGGAGTATCTGCAAAAAATGAAGGAGCTGAACGCCAAAATGCGCGAACTGCAAAAGGAAATGAGCAACCTGCACGTACAGCAGCAAAAGCAATTGCACCTTAAAATGCAAAATATGCTAAAGCTGAACAAACAGCTTGCTTTCAAATTCAAGGATAGCCTTAAACTAAAAAAGCTCGACACGCTAAAATTTAAAATGAAGTTTAAAGGATTTGACAGCATGAAGTTTGCCGATAAGTTTGAGAAGCTAAGTCCCAATATCAACTTCGGTTTTAAAAACTTCGATCAAAATTTCAGCTATAGCTATGATGGCGACGAGAGCTATGAAAAGCAGGTACAAAACGGAGACATCATTGAGAAGACCAAAAACTACAGTAAAAGCTATAATGTTGATGGCAATGACGTGATTAACATTGATAATAAATATGGTAAGGTAACGGTGTTTACCTGGGCAAAAAGTGAGGTGAAAGTTGACGTGCAGATCGTAGTTGGCGCCAACGACGAAGATAAGGTGCAAAAGATGCTGGATGCCGTAAGCATCAAGGATAGCAAAGATGGTTCCGGTGTTTCATTCAGGACATCCATTAATCAGGGCGACGGTGATAATGAGGGCGGCATCTGGGGATCATTGTTTGGCAAAAGAAACGCATTCCGCAAAATGGAGATTAATTATACCGTGTATATGCCAGCCAGAAACCCACTTACCATTAACAACAAATATGGCAATACCGAGTTGCCCGACCTGAGCGGTAAACTGAATATCAATAACTCATATGGCAGCCTTAATGCCAAATCCTTAAGCAACCCAGCTTGCCAGATCAGGGTTAAATATGGCAGTGCAACCATCGGCACCCTTACCGGCAGCGATTTGGATGTAGCCTATGGCAGCCTTAATCTTGGCGATTGTGATAAACTCAATGCAGATGTAAGCTATGGCTCGGCCAAAATTGGCCGTATCACTACATCGGGTAATATCAACGTTAAATTCAGCGGAGCGTTAAAGATTGGCGAGGTTGATAAAAATGTGAAAAATCTTTCGGTTAATTCATCATACTCAAGTGTAAAGTTAGGTGTGAGCGATGGCCAGAATGCTGATTTTGATATCACTGTTCACTACGGTAGCTTTAACTATAGCGGCCATGATGTTAACATCACCAGCAAAACCCCTGCCGATGGCGAACGTGGTTTTAGTCCGACTAAAACTTACAAGGGCCATTTAGGTAAAGGCGGCAGCGATAAAACCATTACCATCAGCACCAGTTATGGCAGCGTAAGCTTTGATTAAAATATATTAGACAATAAAATAAAAAACGGCGTATCGTAACTGATGCGCCTTTTTTTATTGCTTAGCCCTTGTTGCAAATCTCCCGTATCCCTCATAGCTTTGATGCAAACATCTCGTCATGTATCACCAGGATAGTGAAAAACAGATCTTCAATACCCTTTATGATCAATACAAGCACCTGGGCTTGCCGCTTGAGCTAATAAAACATACCGATTTTACGGTTTTTAATCTGAAAGATATCAATCAGCCAATGCCGTTTAGATCGCCCTTGAGCAGGCTTAACTTTTTTGTTTTCGCTTTTATTAAAGATGGGAGTGGTGATTATACTATTGATGAGCAAAATCATAAACTGCAGCCCCGTGCTATTTACTTTACCAACCCGGGCCATTTCCGTTCGTTTAACTGGGAGCGTATTGGCGATGTATACCTGTTTACGCTAAGCGAATCGTTTTTAAAGGAAAACGTACACGCCAATATTTTTGATGAATTTCCTTTTCTGTTGGCCGAAACGTTCCCGGCCCGCGTACTTACGCCCGAAGTTTTTGAGGAGTTTGATATTTTATATCACCAGATCCTGAAAGAGTATAATTCAGATAGCCCATATCGTTACCGGATCATCGGTAACCTGTTTGTGGTGGTGCTGTTAAAATTCAAAGAATATTTCTGGAAAGATTATAACCCGATATATGAAGGTAACCGAAGCTCGGAAATTGTAAAAAACTTTAAACGCCTGCTTGAAAAACATTACCGCGACCTGAGCAATGGTACAGCCGAACAGGCCTTCAGGGTGCAGGACTATGCCGATGCGCAAAGCCTTCATCCCAACTACTTGAGTAATGTTATCAAAATAAAAACAGGCAAAACCATCAGCACCTGGATTGCCGAAAAAACTATAGCTGAGGCCAAGGCCCTGTTGCAGAACTCAAAACTCTCTATTAAAGAAATTGCTTATCGTCTGGGCTTTTCTGAAGCTACCCATTTCAGTAATTATTTTAAAAAGCATACGGATATGTCGCCGGTGTTGTTCAGGAAGGAGCATGCGGGGATATAGCTAATATCACCGGGAATTCCTGTTTTTATAATCTCATCAGAACAGGTTGTTTTTGTAGAGACGCATAATTGCGTCTTCCATATGCAATTTAATGTAAAGGCCTCAGTCCTGCTGAGTATAAAAATCCGCGGGCCTCTGAAGGTGAAATGACATCTGCGTCACGTCATTGCTGTAAGGAATGAAGCAATCCCCGACAGGCTGGTAACGGGCTTCATTAGTATTTGACTTACATCGTCGCGCTCTTGGCCACGCAGGGCCAGTTACTTTTGTCGCCACAAAAGTAACCAAAAAGGCTTGCAGCAGAGAGGCTTCTTTGCGCACAACCTGGCCCCATAGCCATCGGTGCGGCCTTCACCCTGCAAAACGAACAGAACCACGGGCTGCAATTATTTTGCCCCGATTCGCATGCAATGCCTCCGCTTCTGCAAAAACTTGCTATGCCCCTGCAGCCGCACCGCCCAGCATCGTTCTGCTCGTTTTCACCCGAAGCTGATCTGCTGCGAAAAACCACATTTTTTATCTTATCATGGGTAGACGCAATTATGCGTCTCTACATTCATGATTAATCTGCCCAATCCTCAATCTTAGATATTCGTATGTAATGCTTTGATATGTGTATCATTCAGGGGCCTTGCTCTTGCCACCTTTGTATTGTCAATCAACGACAACAAAACATAAACAACAAAGGAAACCATAAACAACAAAGGAAACCATGAACACATTAGCATCAAAAGTAGTATTAGTAACCGGTGCCTCAAGGGGCATCGGTGCAGCAGTAGCCCACAAATTAGCAGCCGAAGGCGCTAAAGTAATTATCAACTACGCAGGCGGCAAAGAAGCTGCTGACCAAACCGTAAACTCTATCAAACAGCAAGGCGGCGATGCCATTGCCCTACAGGCCGATGTAAGCAAAGCCGATGAAGTAGCAGCTATGTTTGACGCAGCGATAGCTCATTACGGCAAAATTGATGTACTGGTAAACAACGCCGGCATCATGATTACCAAATTAATAAAAGACACTACCGACGAGGATTTTACCCGCCAGTTTGATATCAACGTTCGCGGAACATTTAACACCATGCGCGAAGCCGCAACTAAACTGGCCAATGGCGGCAGTATCATCAATTTTTCATCAACCACTACCCGCGTTATGATGCCAACTTATGCTACCTATGTAGCCACCAAAGGTGCGGTGGAGCAATTAACCCGCGTATTTGCTAAAGAAGTGGGCGCAAGGGGCATTAATGTAAACACAGTATCTCCTGGTCCAACAAATACCGAACTGTTTACTAAAGGCAAACCGCAGGAACTCATTGATCGCTTAGGGTCATTATCTGCCTTTAACCGCATCGGCGAACCTGAAGATATTGCCAAAATAGTAGCCTTCCTGGCAAGCGACGATGCTAAATGGATTTCAGCACAAAATATCGGGGCTAATGGTGCAATGGCGTAAGCCCCCTAACCCCCTGAAAGGGGAATAATAGAAGTAAGACGGCAAGAGTCAAGACGCAGGAAGTCGAGAGGCAGGACAGCAAGAATTAAGATTCAATGCAAAATCAGTGTAATCAACAAAATCAAAACAATCACCAAAATAAAAACATAGAAATCATGAACTCATTAAATAATAAAGTAGCAGTAATAACCGGCTCGGCCCGTGGTTTAGGTAAAGCAATTGCAGAACGTTATGCAGCGTTAGGCGCTGATATCGTGATCAACTATTCGCGCGATAAAGCATCGGCCGATGAAGTGGTCAGCAACATCAAAGCGATGGGGGCGAACGTAATTGCTGTGCAGGCCGATGTAAGTAAAGTAGCTGATATTGAAAAGCTTTTTAAAGAAGCTAAAGAAGCGTTTGGTAAAATAGATATCGTAGTAGCTAACGCCGGTATCGAACTGGTGGAAACCCCGGTAACTGATTTTACCGAAGAACAGTTCGACCGCGTATTTGGCATTAATACTAAAGGGACTTATTTTACTATGCAGCAGGCAGCCAAAAATGTTGAGGATAACGGCCGCATTATTTACATAGCCTCAAGCACAACCTCATTCCCTGTACCCGGAATGGCAGTGTATGGCGGCAGCAAAACTACGCCAAGGTATCTGGTTGATATCCTTTCGAAAGAAATTGGTCACCGTGGTGTAACAGTTAACTCTATCATACCATTCGCTGTTGATCATTCAGGTATCTTTGCCGAAGCTGATAGTTACCCCGCGTTAAGAAAACAATTGCTTGACAGTTGTCCGATGGGCCGCCTGGCCGAAGTTGAAGATGTGGCCAATGTGGCCGAGTTTTTCGCCAGCGATCTTTCATCATTTGTGAACGGACAACACCTGTTGGTAAACGGCGGCGCAACAAATTAATGGTCAGTTTAGTAACATAAGGTGGCAGCTTATAGTCTTAGTTATAAGCTGCTACCTGTATTTAATTCAAAAGGTAGCATTATTTGATTATACATCTACCATGTCATGAAAACGCTTAATCATTATATCATATACGGTACGCTAATTACTTCTGCTGTAAACGCTCAATCTGTAAAAGCAAACATTTCAACTATCCAAAACGTCAATACCATGAACACCGAAAAGTTAAGTAACCCGGTAGTAAAACAAGCCATCGATGCCCTGCAAAGCGGAGATAAGCAAGCTTGGTTTGCTTTGTTCACCAATGATGCCCAACTTTTTGATGATGGTAATAAAATGGACTTTAAAAGTTTTTTTGAAAAAGCTTTAGGCCATGAACGTTTTACCAGTATCGATAAGGTGGAGCAAGGCGGGCTGCACCTATACGGCAAATTCCATAGCGACCAGTGGGGCGATTTCAAAACCTATTTTAAGTTTACCATTGGTGCTGATGGTAAGATCAGCAAGCTGGAAATAGGGCAGGCGAGTTAGCCCCACCCAAATAGTGAGAGGACATTAAAATAAACCAACTTTTTCTCCACCACGTCATTGCGAGGCACGAAGCAATCCCCGATAGGCAGGTAACGGGCTTCATTGGTATTTAACTCACATCGTCGCGCTCTTGGCCGCGCGGGCCCAGTTACTTTTGTCGCCACAAAAGTAACCAAAAAGGCTGGCAGCAGAGAGGCTTCTCTGCGTACATCCCGCCCTCGCACCCATCGGCTCGGCCTTTACCCTGCAAAACGAACAGAACCACGGGCTGCAATTATTTTGCCCCGCTTCGCGCAGTGCCTCCGCTTCTGCAAAAACTTGCTATGCCCCTGCAGCCGCACATACCCCGCATCGTTCTGCCCGTTTTCACCCGAAGCTGATCTGCTGCGAAAAAGCCCACATTTTTTATATTGCCATGAGTAGGTACGAGGCAATCCTCATTTAGCAGGTCCGCCCTGTACAGTTTGGGATTGCTTCGTGCCTCGCAATGACGTTTTTATGGCAATTTTGATATCTCTTTCCCTGATATTTGTATCATGCAACAGCTACTTATTACCCGCTTACAGCAGTTAAAACCTATCACGGTTGATGATCAGGAACTCATTGTTAAAGCCTTTGAGCCCATGAAGTTCAAAGAAGGAGATACGCTTTTGCCGCTTGGGCATGTGGCACGGCAGTTGTTTTTTATCACCAATGGTGTTCTGCGCATTATGGCACTAAACGACAAAGGGAATGAGGTTACTTATTTCTTTTTAAAAGACAATCAATTTTGTACCATTTTGTACAGTTTCAACAATAACATGATTACCGGGGAAAGTATCCAGGCTGCCTGCGATACGGAGTTGCTGGCCGTTAGCAAAAATAACCTGCTGGAATTGTACGAAAAACTGCCCTACCTTAAAGAGGTGATCGATCAGATTTCTCAGAACACCCTTTTGGAAAAAATAAAGACCCGGAATACTTATCTTGGTTATGATTCATCAGAAAGGTACCGGTTGTTTTTGGAGCGACAACCCGAAGTGGCCAGGAGAGTTTCGTTAACGGATATAGCATCATACCTCGGTGTAACACCCCAGTCATTAAGCAGGATCCGTAAAAATATTCGTTAATTGTTACTTGCCATTTGTTAGATGCCGCAGTGAGGAATTGATATCAATAAAATCTATGTAAAACAAAAATAAAATAGCTACCATGAATACAGTTAAAATAGGATGGATAGGGTTAGGTAAAATCGGCATCCCCATGTCGCAGCAATTGATCAGGGCCGGGTACCCGCTCAGCGTTTATAATCGCAGTAAGGATAAAGAAGAGGGATTCAAAACACAGGGTATCGGTACAGCCGCATCACCGGCGTTGTTATTAAATGATACCGATCTTGTTTTTGTCATGGTATCTGATGATAAAGCCATCAGCGATATTTTTAATGGCGAAGAAGGCCTGCTGGCTGCAAAAACAAGTGGCAAAGTCATCATCAATATGAGTACTGTATCGCCGGCTATCAGTAAGGAAATGGCACTGGCCTGCAAGGCACAGGGCAATCATTACCTGGATGCGCCGGTATCCGGAAGTGTAAAGCAAGCTGAAGACGCCATGCTGGTTATTATGGTAGGTGGTGAGATCGAGCCGTTTGAAAAGGCAAAACCCATCCTTGAAAAAATGGGCAAACTGGTGATGCTGGTTGGAGATACCGGTGCAGGCAACGCGGCTAAGCTGGCCATTAATACTTTGCTTGGTATTGTTGCGCAAGGCCTTGCCGAAACAGTGACACTGGCGCAGCAAAACGGTATTGAAGCCGAAGCACTAATTACGTTGATCAGTAACAGTGCTCTGGGCAGTCCGTTCATCAAAATAAAAGGGGATGCCATTATTAACAATAATTACCAGGCAGCTTTCGCCTTAAAACATATCGCCAAAGACCTGCGCCTGGCTAAAGACCTCGGTTTAGCTACCCCGCTTGGCGAAACTGCTTATCAAACCTACCAGGCCGCCGAAGCTGCTTTTGGCGAAGAGGATATTATCGCGGTGATGAAGCAGGTGGGAAAAGGTGAAAATCAATGAACGACTTCTACAGCCGTCATTGCGAGGTACGAAGCAATCCCCGACTGTACAGGATAAACTTGCATAGCTGCTCTGTTTCATGGGGATTGCTTCGTGCCTCGCAATGACGCCTTTTTTAATTTTCCTACTCCAAAACTATCTTCTGATGCTGATACGGGATCTCAACGTGATGGAAACCGTGCGCTTTTATTTTCCCGGCAAAATGCTGCTGCACTTCGTACTCGCCGTGAACCAGAAATACGGTTTTTACCAGTGCTGGGTCCTGGCAGGCCAGGAAATGGAGTAGGTCGTCATAATCGCCGTGGGCGCTCATGGATTTGATGCAGCGGACCTCGGCTTTTACCTCATACATTTCACCAAAAATATGTACCTCATGATCACCTCTCAATAACCGGCCGCCCAACGAATTTGGCTCAGCATAGCCTACCATTAAAATAGTGTTTTTTTGATTATTAATATTGTTTTTAATGTGGTGCTTTACCCGCCCGGCCTCTGCCATGCCCGATGAGGAGATGATGACACAGGGCCGCGGATCGTTATTCAGCGCCTTTGATTCTTCTACACTTTCAATAAAGCGCAAACCCTTAAACCCAAAAGGATTGGCATCGGTTTTTAAAACTTCCTGCACATTTTTATTATAAACCTCAGTGTGGTTCATCAATACTTCGGTTGCTTTTTCTGATAGCGGGCTATCTACATAATATGGAACATCCGGCAGGATGCCTTTCAGTTCCAGGCCGTTTAAGGCGTACAGTAATTCCTGCGTGCGGCCAACGCTGAATGCCGGGATGATCACCTTGCCATTTTTTACTTCGCAGGTTTGTTTAATGATCTCCACCAGCGACTCTTCAATAGGCCCCAGTTCTCTATGCAGCGAATCGCCATAGGTTGATTCCAGTAAAATATAATCAGCCTGCTCAAATGTTTGCGGGTTTTTCAACAGCAGATCGTCATAGCGGCCAACATCGCCGCTAAAAGTAATGTGGGTATCCCTGCTGTTTTCTGTAACGGTAATATGCACTGCCGCGCTGCCTAAAATATGCCCGGCATCGGTAAAGTTGAATTTTACGGATGGGGTAATTTCAAACTCTTCGCCATATTCAACAATTTTGAACAGGCGAAGGGCCTCTATCACATCCTCTTCGGTGTACAAAGGATTAAGCAGCGGCAAGCCTTTGCGGATGCGGTGTTTATTACTATACTCGGTGTCCTGTACCTGGATCTTTGCCGAATCGAGCAGCAGGATGCGTGTAAGGTCCATTGTGGCCGGGGTGCAATAAATGTTTCCCTCAAATCCTTCGGCAACGAGCCGCGGAATTAAACCGCAATGGTCAATATGCGCGTGCGAAAGGATCATGTGCGTTACACCTTTAGGATTAAAGCCAAAATGTTCGTTCATTTCTTCGGTTTGCTCACCCAGTCCCTGAAACATGCCGCAGTCTAATAATATGCTGGTACCGTCGTTTAAGCGGAGTAAATGCTTGCTGCCGGTTACGTTACGGGCAGCACCATGGAAGGTTATGTTCATGTATAATTAGATGTGATCAACTTAACGAAGATGGTGATTAAAAGTTTAATAAATTAATAACTAAAAATTTAGTTGCAAATTTAAAATACATCGCTTACCTTAGTTTAACCAATTAAACACATTAATACACGAGGTATTAATATTTAAAGTACGCACATGGAAATTAAAGAGTTAACCCGCGCCGAAGAGCAGATAATGCAAGTGCTTTGGCAGTTAAAAAAAGGGTATGTTAAAGAAGTTATTGAACAATTGCCCGAGCCCAAGCCAGCTTACAATACGGTATCGACAATTATCCGGATCCTGGAAACAAAAGGTTTTGTTGGGCATGAAGCGTTTGGTAAAAGCCATGAGTATCACCCGGTAATCAGCAAGGAGCAATACCAGAATTTTGCTGCCGACAAATTACTGAGCGGTTATTTTGACAACTCTGTTAACCGTATGCTTTCATTTTTTGTAAAGAAGGAAAAGATCGACCTGAAGGAGGCCGATGAGATCATGAAACTGATTGAAAAACTAAAAGAAAAATAATTATGAACTGGTGGCAATATTTATTACTGGTAAACATATACCTGTTGCTGTTTTACGGGTTTTATGTGCTTTTGCTTCGTAAAGAAACCTTTTTTCAGCTTAACAGGCTTTACCTGGTAAGTGCCGCTTTACTATCATTTATGATACCCGTTATCCAGGCCGATTGGGTGCAAAATCTATTTATTACCCAGCAGGTAAAGTATACCCTGTACAGTAGCCCGGTATTGGTTTATCGCTTTAAACCTATTGAAAAATCGCCTATTAGTATAGGGGAGGTGTTGTTTATTATATATGCGGCGGGTATCGTTTTTTTATCGCTCAGATTGATCTGGCAGTTGTTTAAGCTAAAAAAGGTGATTAGTCAGCCGCAATCACAGGTATCCTATTCCTTTTTCAAAACCGTGAAATTAAATGCCGATGGGGAGGCCAATGAAGCAATTGCCACGCATGAGGATGTGCATGCCAAACAATGGCATTCGGCCGATGTGCTGCTGATTGAGCTGGTGATGATCATTAACTGGTTTAACCCGATAGTATATTTCTATCGCCGGGCAATAAAACATATTCACGAGTTTATTGCCGACAGGCACGCTGTTGAAGCCGGTACCGACAAGGCCGATTATGCGATGTTGCTTTTAAGCCAGACATTCCATACGCCTTCGCATAACCTGGTTAATTCATTTTTTAATAAAAGTTTGTTGAAAGAGCGTATTGTTATGCTGCAAAAAAATAAATCGCACCGTATGGCACTTATTAAATACGGATTGTCTGCGCCGCTGTTTATTTTGATGATGATCCTTTCATCGGCAACAATCAATAATAGTGATACCATTACGGTAATAAATACCAGGGCCGATAAAGTATTTTCAACCCCGGCTAGCAAAGTAACCGAGATAACTATTGACGGGCCGGCCCAAACTGATGAAAGGCCAGTTGCAGCTCCCGATACTACGCCGGTTTATACCTCGGTTGAGCGTGTGCCCGAGTTTCCGGGCGGGTTGGAAGCTTTTGGCAAATTTCTGGCAACTAATATCAAATATCCGGCTGCCGCCCGCGAGAAAAAGATCCAGGGCCGGGTGATCATAACTTTTGTTGTTGAAAGGGACGGCTCGCTTTCAAACCAAAGGGTGGTAAGGGGCATTACCGGCGACCTTGACGATGAGGCCTTAAGGGTGATGAAATTATCGCCGCAGTGGAAGCCTGGGATGCAGGGCAATCGCACAGTGAGGGTGCAGTATTCAGTACCTATTAATTTTGCACTGGCTCCTGATGCAGATACCACCAAAACTGTTACGCCGGCAAAATTCTCAATAGCTTCGGCCCAATCAGGTACTGAACCTGTATTTACATCGGTTGAGCAGGTGCCCGAATTCCCGGGAGGTATTGAGGCATTTAGCAAGTTTTTAGCAACAAACATCAGGTACCCTAAAGCCGCCCGTGATAATAATGTTCAGGGCCGGGTGATCATAACTTTTGTTGTTGAAAAAGATGGTTCATTATCAAATATGAAGGTGGTGAGGGGGATAGGCTCAGGCTGCGATGAAGAAGCTGTAAGGGTGCTTAGCATATCACCGGCATGGAAACCGGGTATTCAAAATGGAAAGGCGGTAAAAGTTCAATATTCCGTTCCGATAAGTTTTGCGCTGGCCGATAGTAAGCCGGCGAGACCCGGCGAAAATAAAACTGGTGCAGTTGAAAATCCATCCGGGGCCAATCAGGTTATTTACACAGGCAGAGCGGTTACTGATACTACGAAATCCCATATCATTATTGGAGACGGGTATAATAGCAAATTAGCGCCCTTGATTATTATCGATGGGGTAGCCCTGGCCCAGGGATCATCTTTAAATAAAATTAATCCGAACGATATTGAACAGATAAACGTGTTAAAAGATAAAACTGCTGTCGCTATTTATGGCGAAAGAGCTGTAAATGGTGTAGTGCTGGTTACTACAAAGACGGCCGCGAAGAAAAAGGCCGCTGGGGGTAGTCCTGCGAAAAATAATTGATTCCACAATAATTTATTGTTATTCGGTTTTCGGCGGTTTTAGAAATAGTATTTGGCTTGTTTATGTAAATATTTATACCTTTGAGCCCCAACACCTTATTACATGAAAAAAAGAATACCACTTTTATTGGCTTTGATTGTCATTGCCATTTACTCTTCCTGTCACAAAGAACAAAATAATCCTGGCCCCAAGCCTATAAAGCTTCAAAGTATAAGCATCACTGATACTTTAACCGCTTACATCGGTAATGTATTGCAAATGGATTTGAAAGTAGATCCTGTTTCATTTGATACCTCAAAATTTTCATGGCAATCTTCTGATACATCGATTGTTTCTGTTTCTAAAACAGGAAAGATCACTGTTAAGAACGAAGGTATTTCAAAGATATCAGTTACTGATTCTGCCAAAATCAAAACAGCCACCTGCTTAGTAACGGTTAAGGACAGTTTAAGTATTGGCTTGTTGGCGTACTATCCTTTTAATAATAACCTTAACGATTTTTCGCCTTATAAAAATAATGGCAAAGCTAATGACATATCGTCAACAACTGATAGGTTCGGAAACGCAAACAGTGCTTTCTATTTTAATGGATTCAGCAGTTATATTGTTGTAAAAGATAATCAGGCATTACGCTTAAGCAATACAAATATTACATTAAGTACATGGGTTAAGTTAGATCAGTACAATTACTCGTACGGTGTCAATCTATTAACTAAGCATTATTCAGGCATTGAAAACGGATGGGCCTGGGGTATCACAGGTTATGGATTTTCAACATTGGGTATTGTAACTTACGGCACAGGCGGTGGCAGTGCCGCAGCCCGAGGAACCCAGGTAATTAGTCTGAATCAATGGCACTTAGTTACCAATGTTTACGATTTGTCCAAACATCAGCTAAGCATCTATGTTGACGGCACGCTTGATACCATAACAAACAATATGCCGGTGCCTAACATGAACACAGATGCCGACCTGTATATTGGGCGTGATAACCCGGGTGTTTCATCGGACGGGTACCTTGTACGTGGTGCTATGGATGAAGTAAGGATTTATCGCAGGGCGTTGAGTGCCTATGAAATTCATAAATTATTTATATCAAAGAAATATTAAGAGCTACACGGATAATTAAAATAAGAGGACCGGTTAATGATATTCCGGTCCTCTTATTTTTTAATACAACCGGGTATTGCAACTTTTCAGGTTGTTCCAGTCTGGGTTTATTTGTTATTTAAAACTGGTAATTAGCTATATGTGAAAGGTAATAACAGAATAAACACAGGCACAATGCAATAGGGTTATCTATGTCATCGTGGCTCCAAAGCCCCTTTAATATTATTTATTAACTTTGTGCCTGCAAAGCAAAGCCATATTACTCTGTATCTGTAATGACCGAAAATCCAAACCGCGAAAATGTAGTGTCATACTACGACGAACACGTTAAAAATAAGCTTAACGACTACATCGTAGTTAATCCCCGCATAGAGCTTGGCTGGGAAACCATAAAACGATTTACAATAACAAAACCAAACAGGATATTGGAAGTTGGCTGTGGCATGGGCAATATCTGTTCACGGATGCATAAATATTGGCCGGATGCGGTTATAACAGGTATTGATATCAGCACTTTATCTATACAGGTTGCCCAAAAGCTTTTTGCAGATAATAAACTGGATTTTAGGGAAAGTATACTTACTAAAGATACGTTTGATGAGCAATTTGATTTGATCATCTTTATGGATGTTTATGAGCATATTGCAATTGTTGACAGGCCGGAGGTACACGCAGCTCTTGCAAAAATATTAAGTAATAAGGGGCGGATAGTTTTAACCGTGCCCACACCGCATAACCTTAAATGGTCATTGGTAAACAAGCCGGAAACCATGCAGCCGGTTGATGAGCATATATCTTTTGAAACCGTTGGCAAACTGGCTGCCGATATAGGTGCAGAAGTAATACTGTATGAATCCAAAAGTGTTTGGAATGTAGGTGATTATGCCCACATTGTACTGGAAAAAAATGACGACTTTGAGGCCGCTTTCTTTTATCCCAAGCCCGTTACATCTTCACAACGTGCAAAGCGTATTATAAACAAAGCCATTAATAAGTTTAGCAGCGTATTTCGTAGGTTTTACGTGAAGAGAAAACTTGGTTGATATGAAAGATACGTTCAACTTGTGTATAGTTAAGCCAAATAAATCCACCTTTTCTGAAACCTTTATACAAGCTCATATTGATAGGTTGGAGGGGAACAAAAAAGTACTTTATGGCGGCGACTTTCCGCTTTATGACCATGAAGGGAAATTTCTTATCCGCTCAAAGGTCTCGCTGTTAGCTTATCTCGTTCAAAAAAGAATTTTTAAAAAAAAGGAAATAGGAGTTCGCATAAGGGCTCTTTCTGCTTATCTCAAGGAAAATAAGACCGATGTTGTACTTGCCGAATATGGTATGGTAGGTGCAATGATTGCATCAGCTTGTAAAATGGCCGGTGTACCACTGATTATTCATTTTCATGGTGCAGATGCGCATCATAAGCCCACGATAGCAAAATATTTGCCACTTTATCGTGTTGCCTTTGATTATGCTTCTGCAATTGTTGCGGTATCGAACGATATGGTTACGGCTTTAAAAAAAATGGGTGCCCCGGCATCGAAAATACATCTCAATCCTTATGGCGTTGATGGAGCTAAGTTTCCACTGACGGATATATTAAACTCCGGTCCTTCTTTTTTGTCGGTTGGCCGGTTTGTTGAAAAGAAATCGCCTCAATCGGTCATCCGGGCCTTCATGCAGGTACATTTGGGTTTTCCGGAAGCTCATTTATGGATGGTAGGCGACGGGCCTCTTTTTGATAATACAAAGCAGCTAATATCAGAACTTGGCCTTACAGATAGTGTAACGTTGACCGGTGTAATGACGTCTGCCGAGATCCGCGCACTTATGGGAAAAGTACGTTGCTTTGTACAGCATTCGGTAACGGCCGCCGATGGTGATATGGAAGGAACTCCCAATACCATTCTTGAAGCAGCTTCTGCAGGTTTGGCCATCGTAAGTACAGCTCACGCCGGTATAAAAGAGGCTGTTATTGACAGTGTAACAGGTTTTCTGGTTGCTGAACATGATATCGATAATATGGCAGCTAAAATGAGGCGTATTGCGGACGACGTGGAATTAGCCGCGAAAATGGGGTTAGCTGCTCATGATCATATTGTCAAAAACTATGATATAAATAAGCGCATCGCTTTGCTTGATCATATTATCCAAAGCAGCATCAGCAATAACAAAATTAGATGAACCTATTACAAAAACAGGGATTTTTTAACAGCCTCATATTGTATGCAGGGGTTGCTTTAGGTTTCTTTAATCTTATCATTCTTTTTCAGCGGATCCTTACCACAGAAGAGATCGGTTTTTTTATTTTGATGGGGACCATATCGCTGCTTTATGCACAGCTTGCGGGATTAGGTATTGGTAATATCATTCTTAAATATTTCCCTTACTATCGCAGCGACGATAAAAAACATGGCGGTTTCGCATCTTTTGTTACTGTTTGGAGCCTGATAGGTTTTGCGATCTTCACGGTGCTTTTTGTAGTTTTTAAGGATTTTATTATTAGTTATTATAAGAATAAGAATGGGGCTCCGCTACTAATCAGGTATTTCTATTACCTTATTCCTTTGTCATTTTTTACGCTTGTATTTTCTGTTCTGGAAAACCTGGCGCTTACGGTATTTAAAAATGTACTTTCTTCCTTTTTGCGCGAAGTAGGGTTACGTTTGTTCACAACCGCGGGCGTTTTGCTCATAGCCATTAAGCTGGTTGATTACCATGTTTTTTTGATGATATATATAACGGCTAACCTGGTGGCTGTATTGGTGTTGCTTGCCTATATTAGCAAAGGCCGGCACTTTAAGTTTTCGACTGTTGGTGCTCAGCTGCTAAGCGAAAGAAAAACGTTTTTGAGCTATGGCATTTTTACAGTATTAAGTGGCAGCTCCTTTGTAATGATCCAGAACCTTGATACCCTGATGCTGAGCATGCTTACCAAAGAGTCATTTAGTTATGTAGGTATTTATGGTACGTTTTTCGCCATTGCGGTAGTGATAAGTTTACCGGCCAAGGCATTGAGCCGCACCTCACTGCAGATCATAGCCCAGTCATGGGTTACCAATGATCTGGCCAAGATTGGTAAAATTTATTACAAAACATCAGTAGTACAAATGCTTATCGGCTGCCTGCTTTTCATAGGCTTGGTTATTAACAGGTCGTTTATTATAATGTTGTTACATAAACCTGAGTACGCCAATTATTTCAATGTATTTATTATAGTGGGCGTGGCCTTTCTGGTTGATATGACAGGAGGGTTAAATGGCTACATCATGAATGTATCTAAATATTACAAGCTTACCACTGTTTTTATTGTTTCGGGGGTGGTTTTTTGTGTGCTGTCAAATTTGGTCCTGATACCTATGTTAGGCATGATGGGTGCTGCCTTATCATACCTGATCACCATGTTTGTACTAAACTTTGCTTATTGGTTATTTGTTAAAATTAAGTTTAACCTGCAGCCTCTTGCAATGGCACACGTATATATATTATTGATCTTTACGGTTTGCCTGCTTATCGGGCTTTATCTTCCGTCATTAAAGAATGTATTTGCAGATATGATTTACAGATCGGTTATCGTGGGCGTGGTTTACGTGTTTTTGGCATATATTTTAAAAATTTCAGAAGATATTAATATAGTATTTGATCGCATCCTGAAAAAGGTATGAGTTGGGTTGTGATAATTGCTATAATATTCCTGGCCTTTATATAGTTTTATTGTCACCAGCTCACAATAATATTGCCGTTTATGTTATTAGCCGGGCTGCATTTACCCTTTATGGTTAATTAAATAAAATCAGTAGCGCCGCAGACCGTCCCTTCATCAGGCCCTTATCCAATGTGCTTCCTGTAAATTGGGGCTATTAATAATTCATAGTTTTTCACATCATACACTAAACTGATACGGGTTTGCACTCACCTTTAAAAGGTAAAATTTGTAATAGCTTCAATTGCAGTAAAGCTTAGTTTGAAATTTTTTGATAATGTAAACATTATAATTAATTGTATCGTAGAAGAGCTTAGGATACCGTTGTAATACAACGATATTAATAAACCTGGATTAACAATAAAATAATTAATTAACATAACTGATTGGGTCAACTCAACGCGGATTGGCTTTGGAATTATTTCGTTAATGATTAAAATATTTTGAAAATTTAGTAATATGAAAGATAATTATTATCATTATCCGTTAATTTAAACTATGCGCCCTAAACCTGCACCTCTATATAAAATAGTATTATGGGCAATATTTTGCCTGTTTTTTCTCCCGTTCGCTGGGTTTAGCCGGGCATTTGAAAACCCATTGACTGTTAACACGGAGCCGCGGTCTGTTGAACCACGGTTTACTACATACCATATTACGGTTGCCCCCCTGCAGGCAATTACCATTTGCTCCGCTGCTGCAGCTGTACTTAACGGCGATATAAAAAGCCCCGTTCCCGATAGTTACCTATGGCAAATAAATAACAACGGGAACTGGGTAAATGCGCCGTCGGCAAATACTCAAAAAGATTATATCACATCTTCGTTAACAAATACATCTGCTTCGAGTATTGTATACAGCCTTCGCCGCAAGATCTCTACCGCCGGCGTAGTAGATTATGATTCTTATTATGATGTTACCGTAAGGCCGATAGCAGCGGTAAACAACAATACGATAGTAGCGCCGGCTGTTACCCAATTTTGTTCAACAGGCAATCCTGCGGCTATTACGGGTAGTGTGCCCGGGGGGGGCGATGGTACTTTTTCGTATCAATGGCAATCATCCACAGATAACGCAACATTTAATGATATTTCGGGTGCTGTATCAAAAAACTATGACCCGCCGGTGCTAAACAATGATACTTATTATCGCCGTATGGTTTCGTCCGGGGCATGTACAACTCCGGCGCTTAGTAATGTAGTGCTCCTTAAGGTTTCAACGCCACCACCACCTCCATCACCTGCAGCGTCAACAATAACCATTTGCCAGGGAACCCCGGCTACATTGACAGTTGCCTCGCCGCAGGCCGGGTTTACGTATAACTGGTATGATTCGTCGGCTAAAATCACGGTGCTTGCTACAGGTACCTCATACACTACTCCTGTTTTAAACGCAGGAAAAAATTATTATGTCGAAGCATCAAACGGCACTTGCGGCAGCCAGTTAGCAACAATACAGGTAAAGGTTACCCTGGCACCTGCTGTGCCTCAGTTTTCTCAAACAACGGTTACAGCCTGTATGGGCTCAACAGTGACACTCAGTGTACAAAATTCGCAAAGCGGTGTTATTTATAACTGGTATAGTACTGCAACTGATGCCAATATTTTGCATACCGGCAGTACTTTCGTATTGCAAAAAGTAACATCAGCGGTAACTTATTATGTAGAGGGACTTAGTTCAACAGGTTGCAGTTCTACATCACGCGGAAAGATAAGTTTAACTGTGAAGCCCGTGATAGCGGTAACCAATAATCAGATCACAGCCCCCACAGTTACTGATTTTTGTGTAACCGGTAACCCTTCGGCAATTACGGGCAGTACGCCTGCCGGTGGTGACGGTACTTTTTCATACCAATGGCAGTCATCTGCCGATAATATAACCTTTGCTAATATTGCCGGGGCCACGTCAAAAAGTTATGGCCCGCCGGTATTAAGCAAGGGCGCTTACTACCGCCGTATAGTATCGTCAGGTACCTGTACAACCCCAATAGTAAGTAATGTGATCAGTGTTCAGGTTTTAACACCTCCGCCTGCACCGTCGCCCGTAGCATCGGGCCTAACCATTTGCCAGGGAACCGCAGCCACGTTAACGATTAGTTCGCCGCAGGCCGGGTTAACGTACAACTGGTATGATTCGCCTGCTAAAACTACAATACTTGCCACGGGTACTACCTACAAAACTCCTGTTTTAAACGCAGGCAAAAGTTATTATGTTGAGGCATCTAACAGCGCCTGCAGCAGTCCTTTAACAACAATACAGGTAACTGTTTCGCCATTACCGGCGGTGCCGCAATTTACACAAAGCACCGTTAGCGTTTGCTCCGGCTCCGCAACAACAATTACCATACAAAACGCGCAAAGTGGTATTGTTTATAACTGGTACGGCAGCGCCACCGATGCTAATATTTTACATACCGGGACCAGTTATACAATCAGCAACGTAACAGCGGCAACAACCTATTATGTACAGGCTGTTAACGCTGCAGGGTGCGGTTCTTCGGCCCGGGGGACGGTTAGTGTAGCTATCATTCCGTTGCCGGTGGTTACAGTAAGCAGTTCGGGCACTTCTGTTTGCCCGGGCACCAGTGCCACATTAACCGCGTCCGCATCAGGCGGGGCAGTTATTTCCTGGTATGATGCACCGACCGGTGGAAACCTGCTTGCTCAGGGCAATACATATGTTACGGCTAACTTAACATCGGCAAAAAATTATTACCTGGAAGCAACCAACAGCACTGGGTGTAACAGCAGCGGAAGAGTCACAGTGCAGGTACAGATGACCAAACCGCTTGATGAGCCTGTAGTAACGGTTGGCGAAGTCACCTCATCAAGCGTAGCTTTTGAGTGGAGCGCGGTAAGTGGCGCTACCAGTTACCTGGTAAGTACCAACAATGGTTTAACCTATACTGCGCCAAGTTCGGGCAGTAACGGTTTAACGCATAAAGTGAACGGCCTTGGCCTAAACGAGTCTGTTACCATCACAGTGAAGGCTTTGGGAGCATCGTCATGTACGCTTAGCGGGGCTTCGGCCGCGGTTACCGCCGCCACCATCGATAATAACAATGTAATATATGTAGCCAACAACTTTACCCCCAATGGTGACGGGAATAACGATATTATTTATGCACATGGAAAAAATATTAAAACACTTTCCTTTAATGTGTATGACCAATGGGGACAATTGGTTTTTACATCAACCGATGTTAACAAAGGATGGGATGGTTATTATAAAGGCTCATTGATGCCCGTGGGTGTATACGTATACTATTTAAAAGCGGCAATGAATAACGGGGCGCTATTGAATAAAAAAGGAACAATTACGCTATTAAGATGAAGAAACTACTACTCATTATTACAATAGCGCTGCAGTTTGCAGTTGGAGGAACGGTGAAGGCGCAGGTTGATCCGCATTTTTCACAATACTACGCTTACCCGCTTTGGCTTAACCCGGCGCTTACGGGCGTTTTTGACGGCGACACACGCTTATCTGCCAACTACAGGGACCAGTGGGCAAACATCAGCAATGGCTACCGCACAGCAGGGGTATCGGCCGATTTCAAGCCAACCGATAAAGTGGGCATCGGCCTTAATATCCTTGATCAAAAAGCAGGCACTGCCGGGTACAATTACTTTACAGCTTATGGTTCATTTGGTTATGGCATAACGCTGTCAGGTGATGGTAATCAGCGGCTGCATTTCGGCTTGCAGGCGGGTGTTATCAGCCGCAGCTTTGATCCGGGTAAACTCCAGTCTGATAACCAGTACGACCCGAACAGCGGCTTCGACCCTACATTGCCCAATTTCGAAAATTTTGGTTATTCGTCAAAAACGGTATTTGATGCAGGCGCCGGTATCTATTATTACAATGCCGACCCAATGAATAAAGCCAATTTGTTTGGCGGACTTAGTATTAACCATATCAATGATGTAACAGATCCATTTGCCGCGGGTGGTATAGCCAGCAAATTGCCAATGCGGTTTACTGCGCATGGCGGTGTCCGTATAAAAGCGTCTGATTTTTTTGACCTGATCCCAAACGCAGTTTACGTTAAACAAGGCAAAGGCGAGATCAAAGCTTTCGGACTATATTCTGAACTTAAGTTTGCCGATGATAACGGCCTGGTACTCGGTGGTATGGTCCGGGTACAGGATGCTGCAATTGCCAACGTTGGTTACCATATCCGCAGGATGGTGATTGGTGCCAGTTATGATTTTAATACTTCAGGGCTTCGCGCGGTTACATCAGGCCGCGGCGGTTTTGAACTATCAATAAGCTATATATTTAGTCGCTACGCTGATTCTCCGGCCCCAATTTGCCCAAGGATATAATATGAAAAAACTATTACCCTATTTCTTACTATTGTTTTTTCCGTTGGTTTCATTTGGACAGGCGAAAAACTACAGGGCACTGGCCGACACCGCCTTTAGCAGGCACGAGTACTATACTGCCGCGTATTATTACAAGCATATTGCCGATGGTACAACCGATGAGCCAAAAAGCAATGTGCCGCGTTCATCAGCTGTAAAAAAAATCAGTTCAAAAAAGGCTGAGACTAATCAATACATCATTTATCGCCTGGCCGAATCATATCGTCTGTATAAAGACTATACTGATGCTACTATATGGTATGCCCAATTGGCTAAGGAAGCACCAACTGCCCAATATCCGTTAATACCGCTTTGGTACGGCATCTGCCTGCAGGCAAACGGAAAGTATAATGAAGCTTTGGTCCAGTTAAAGCAGTTTGCGGGCAATGCTCCCGATCCGCAGTATGCCGCTCTCGCTAAAAAAGAAATAATCTCGTGCGAGTATGCATTAAAGCAATTGGAACACCCGCGCGCCGTTGATGTATCGGCTTTAGTGTTCTTAAATAAAGACCAGGGCGACTACGCCCTTACCGTTAACCTGGGCAGGTATTGGTTTACCTCATCACGCCTGGTTGATAAGGATAAGTTTTATACCAACAGGGTTTACAGTTCGGCCATCCTCGATTCAACTAAAGCGCTTGCCACAAACTTTAACGCGTTTGATAAAGATGGACAAATTGAATACGCTACATCTGCGCTTGATGGTACCGGCACCAGGATGTACCTTACCCGGTGGTATAAAAAGAACGGGAAAACAGTATCTGCCATTTATTTTAGTCAACTGATAAACAGCGTATGGCAGCAGCCGGTAAAGCTGAATAATACTGTTAACGCCGAAGGCTATAATTCCAAGCACCCTTTTGTTAGCGCTGATGGCCGGCGATTGTTTTTCGCATCAGACAGGCCCGGCGGTGAAGGCGGTGACGACATTTGGGAAAGTAACCTTGATGATGCCGGGCAACCGAAAACTGTAAGTAACCTGGGCGATGCAGTAAACACAGCATATGATGAACAGTCGCCATATTATGACCAGGCTGATAAAGTGTTGTTTTTTAGCTCGAATGGTTTTACCGGTATGGGCGGCTTTGATGTTTACCGCAGCGAAGGAGATTTTGGTCGTTGGTCGGCCCCGGTTAATTTAGGTTACCCGGTTAACTCATCTAAAGACGACTTGTACTACAGCCTTGATCCAACCAATCCAAATAAATTCTACCTGAGTTCGGCACGCGGCTCTGACTGCTGCTTAAGCCTGTTTACCGGGCAGTATAAATTTTTATATATCAGTGGCCGTGTAATTGATTGCCGCACTAACGGTGGTATGGCAGGGGCAAGGGTGATCCTTAAAGATCCGGACGTAAAAATGGGTTTGGCTGTTAAAGTAACCGATGCCAAAGGCGATTATGTTTTCCAGGTAAAGGAAAAACTGCCAAGGTATAAACTGGAGATTTCGCAAAAGGGGTACTTTACCAAAGTTATTCCTGCACCGATAGTAAAGCCGGGTATTGATACGCTCATTAACCCCGAAATTTGCCTGCAGAATTATAAGATCAATGTTCAGATAACTATCGAGAATATTTATTTTGATTTTGGTAACGCCCATCTCCGATCCGAATCATTTGATACGCTGGATAAACTGGTGGCCATCATGAACGATAACCCTAAAATTAAGATCGAGCTTGGCTCGCATACCGATGGGATAGGCACCGACGCCGCTAACATGAAATTATCGCAGGCCCGCGCGGAGGCTTGTGTTGATTACCTGTTATTGCAAGGTATTAAGTCTGCACGCATTACAGCCCGCGGGTACGGGAAAAGAATGCCCGTTGCCCCAAACAAATTACCAAATGGCAAGGATAACCCTGCAGGCAGACAGCTTAACCGGCGGACCACATTTACGGTAAAATCGGCAGAATAAAAACAAATTATTTTATTTGTTTGCAATCGGAAGGTTATGGTATAATTTTGCCTTGCAAATTAAATGCCCGACTTAATGCAAGGCGTTTAAATTGCAATACCTGATCTGCTGAAATCATACCATGCAAAATCTTGCCCCGATAGCTCTTTTTGTTTATAACCGGCCCGACCATACCCGCCGTACCATCAGTTATTTGCAGCAAAATTTACTGGCCGATGAATCGCGCCTGTACATTTTTTGCGATGCAGCCAAAACTGATGCCGATAAGCCAAAGGTTGAACAGGTGAGGCAACTGGTAAACGATATAAGCGGTTTTAAATCGGTAAAAGTTATTTTGCGTAATCATAATCTCGGTCTGGCCGAATCCATCATCAGCGGGGTAACACAGTTGGTGTATGAATATGGCAAAGTGATTGTGTTTGAAGACGATCTGTTATCTTCTCCATATACCTTGCAGTATTTTAATGACGCGCTAACAAAATATGCAAACCAGGAACAGGTAATGCATATCGGTGCCTATATGTACAACCTGCACAACAAAAAACTGCCCGAAACATTCTTTTATCGGGCAGCCACCAGCTGGGGGTGGGCAACCTGGGCCCGTGCCTGGAAAAACTTTGAACCCGATGTTGATAAGCTGATTGATCAGTTTGATACGCTGAAAATAGCCCGGTTTTCGATAGAAGGGAAAATGAATTTTTGGAAGCAGATAGAGCAGTTTAAGGCCGGTAAAAATAATTCATGGGCCATTCGCTGGTATGCCTCTATCTTTTTGAAGAACGGGTTGACGCTGAACCCTTCACAGTCGCTTATTCAAAACATAGGTCATGATGGTACTGGCGTACACTCCAATAAAGAGGATATGTACCATGTGCAAATAGCACGCAAACAGGTAACGCAATTTCCCGACACCATAGAGGAGAATGAAGAGGCTTATAAAGCTATCAAAAATTTCCTGGCAAACAGAAAGGGCACCTTGCTGCAGCGGATCAGAAGGTTCGTGAAGCAGCAGATGGGACGATAAGCTATTTAGGCGTTTACAGCGCAAATGTATAGACGTATGTGATGTTTCTCTGCGTTGGAAATAATCAATTTGAACTTCCCGTTAAACCGGAAAACAGAATTTTCCCATCAATACTGCCGGGTTAACACCGATCCTGATCGGCTCACCGCATAAGGCTTCATTGCCTAATAAAGCAAATAATATAGCTTCTTTGGCATCGGGGTTGATCCCAAGTAAACTGCTATCCTCTATTGCCGCTTGGGGCAATAGTTTTTTTAATTCCCCAATAACAAATGGATTTCGTGCCCCGCCGCCGCTGGTAAAAATTTTAATATGATCCCCTGCGATATTTTCCTTAACAAAACCGGCTATAGATGCCGCGGTGAAGGCGCTTAGGGTACAAATAAGGTCTTTACCACTAATTTGCCTGATACCTGACCGTTGCTGTGCTTCAGCAACCATGGCAAGGTTGAACAGTTCTGGTCCGGTGGTTTTAGGGGCTTTTTCGTCAAAAAATGGATGGGAGAGGAGCGCCGTTAATAGATTATCATTTACCTGCCCGTTGTAAGCTATGGCTGAATCCTCATCAAAAGACTTATCAAAATATTTTCGGCAGGCAGCATCGATGAGTGTATTGCCGGGGCCAATATCTGTGCAGAGCACACCGTTAAAATCACCGTCACCAGGAAGCCAGGTTAAATTAGCAATGCCTCCTATGTTTAACAGCACCCGGTTTTGGCCGGTTTTATTGCCCAATAATACATCACCATATAAGGCCAGCGGAGCGCCCTCTCCTCCGGCAGCAATATGCTTCTGCCTGAAATCGCTGATGGTTAATATGCCGGTTTTTACGGCGATATGATCGCCGTCGCCAATTTGCAGGGTGGCGTTAGGGTAGTTTTTATGCTGATGTAAACGCTGGGGGGCATGGTAAATAGTTTGACCATGACTGGCGATAAAATCAACCTCCTGTGGGTCGATTTTCCATTGACCAAGTGCCTGTAATATCAGTTCGGCGTGATAGCTGCCGATATAAGCGTTAAGTAAAGTTACCTTTTCAAGATCTGCATTACGCCGGGCAAATACCTGCTGAACTTGCAGCTTAAAGTCATCCGGATAGGGGATTGTGATAAATTGTACCAGCTCAAAATGAGTGCTTAAACCATTGCCGGTAAATTTGCATAGGGCAATGTCAAGCCCATCCAATGAGGTGCCGGACATTAGGCCGACACCCATTTTTGATGGTTTTTGAGCGATGCTAAATAGGTGCTGCAGGTTATGGTTCAATGCTATCATGGGCTTAAATTACTATTTGTACGGCAACCCGCAAAAGTTGGGGCAAATGCATTTAATATTTTAGTAACGATGATTTGTTGTTAATATAGCAACGAAATAAGATAATGATATTGGCAAACTATCAGTATCAAATGATACTTGTTTTATGGCCTGATGCCGGTTAAACGGGCCAAGTTTCATCAGCACTTGCTTTTGTCAATAACAGGGGCAAACGTTTGGATGTGTTAATTGCTCGAAAATATCAGTTTAGTGTAACCCATGGTTGTGTTTAAACTGTTGATTATTAATGTTTTCTATTTTAAAGATTTGAAATTTGTTAACCCGTGTTAACCCCATTTAGATGGGTTAACACTACCGCAAAAGTTAAAATAATAACGGCACTATGTAAATATCTGATATATTTGTTTTGAACAACTAACCTCATTTTCATTTCCTAAGATTCATGGCACGATTAAATTTATTGGAAGAGACACGTTACGAGAAGTTACCGGTAAGCGTATATAGCAACCAGCAGGAAGCCTCGGTAGCGGTAGCGAACCGGATAGCAGATCTGATCCGCGCGAAACAAGCTAAAGGCGAAAAAGCGGTATTAGGGCTTGCCACCGGTGTAACCCCGATAGGGGTATATGCCGAACTGGTAAGGCAGCACAAAGAAGCAGGCTTGAGCTTTAAGAATGTGATCACTTTCAACCTGGATGAGTACTACCCCATGAAGCCCACAGCAGCGCAAAGCTATGTGACTTTTATGTATGAAAACCTGTTCAGCCATATTGATATAGATAAAGCCAATGTGCACATCCCGGATGGTACACTGGATAAAGAAGCCGTAGCAGGCTACTGCCTGGCTTACGAAAAGCAGATAGAAGAACTGGGCGGCTTAGACCTTCAGATCCTGGGTATCGGTCGTACAGGTCACATCGGCTTCAACGAACCGGGTTCTGCACCAAATTCAGGAACCAGGATGGTAACGCTTGACGATCTGACCAGGAGTGATGCTTCAAGGGATTTTGGTGGTAAGGCGAATGTGCCAACCAAAGCGATCACGATGGGGATCGGTACTATTTTCAAAGCCAGGGAAATCATCCTGATGGCCTGGAACAAGAAGAAAGCACCGATCATCAAGAAAGCGGTAGAAGGAGAGATCTCGGGCGAAGTACCTGCAACCTACCTGCAACTATCACAACATGTAGAGTTTGTACTGGATGCAGATGCTGCATCAGAACTGACCAGGTTTGATACCCCGTGGCTGGTAAAAGATTGCGTGTGGGATAACCAGTTAAAGAAAAAGGCTGTGATCTGGTTAGCCAATGAGGTTAACAAACCGGTACTGAAACTAACGGAAGAAGATTACAATAACCACGGCATGGCGCAACTTGCAGTAGAGCAGGGCCCGGTATACAATATCAACATTGATATTTTTAACCAGATTCAGCATACCATCACCGGCTGGCCGGGTGGCAAACCGAATGCGGATGATTCGCAAAGACCGGAAAGGGCACTGCCTGCTAAAAAGAGAAGTATCATTTTTTCACCACACCCGGATGATGACGTAATCTCGATGGGCGGTACCTTTATCCGTTTGGTAGACCAGGGGCATGATGTACACGTAGCTTACCAAACATCAGGCAATACCGCCGTTTGGGATGATGACGTGCTAAGGTACATGGAGTTTGCTATCGATTTCACAAAGAGCATCGGCGAAGACACCGCTCATCTTCAAAAGTCATATGAAGATATGCGTGCCTTCTTCCCAACCAAACAACCAAACGAAATTGATACCCAGGAAATCAGAAACGTAAAAGGCTTCATCCGGAAAACGGAAGCGATTTCAGGCGCAAGATACGCAGGCTTACAGGATGATCATATCCACTTCATGGCACTACCGTTTTACGAAACCGGTAAAACGAAGAAGAACTCGGTAGGTGAGGAAGATATTCAATTAACCATCGACCTGCTTCAAAAAGTAAAACCACAGCAGATCTTCGCGGCAGGTGACTTTGCAGATCCTAACGGTACGCACCTGGTGTGCTTCAAGATCATCTTAGCTGCACTCGAAAGATTAAAAGGCAAAGAAGCCTGGGTAGAAGATTGCTGGTTGTGGATGTACCGTGGCGCATGGCACGAGTTTGAAACACATGAGATAGAGATGGCAGTACCATTGTCGCCGCAGGAGGTGATCCGCAAACGTAACGCTATTTTCAAACACCAGTCGCAAAAGGACAGGCCTGTGTTCCCGGGCGATGATGCAAGGGAGTTTTGGGTACGTGCAGAAGACCGCACCCGCGACACCGCCCAGCGTTATGATCGTCTTGGCCTTGCGGAATATGAGGCCATGGAAGCGTTTAAACGATATATGTTTTAAGGATTTATAGAACCTCATTGTCTTGTGGAAGCAGGCAATGGGGTAATAATTGAAGGCCATGTGCGATTTCCTCCCTTGGGAGGGTGTAGGGAGGGGTTTCATCGATTAGCCTTGTTTTTGACAGGGTGTATAAACCCCTCCCTGCCAATGCACATTCCAAACGCACCCCTCCCAAGGGAGGGAATTTCTTTAATGTAGCCTATGACCTCAACCATAACCGAAAAACCAAAACGGCTTCTTTCCCTTGATGTATTCCGGGGCATTACCATCGCCATGATGATCCTCGTTAATGATCCTGGCGATTGGGGACATATCTATGCACCGCTCGAACATTCTAAATGGAACGGTTGTACACCTACCGACCTGGTTTTTCCTTTCTTTTTGTTTATGGTTGGCGTATCGGTTATATATGCCATGGAAAGTAAAAAGGCTACGGTATCGCATAGTAAACTCATCCTGAAGGCGCTGCGCCGTACTGTGATCCTGCTGCTGATCCCCTGGATAACTCAACTGATCTTTCACCCCGATACCGGGCTGGCTCATTTACGTTTGCCAGGTGTGTTGCCGCGCATAGCCCTGGTATATTTCATCAGCACGGTGCTTTATCTCAAGACATCGCAAAAAACGCGCGACTGGATTTTTGCCGGAGCGCTTATAGGTTATTTTATCATCATGACCTTTATCCCGGTACCGGGCGTGGGTTATGCCAACCTGGAGCCCGAAACCAATATGGGGGCATGGATAGACAGGCTGGTATTTACGCCCGATCACCTCTGGCGCGAATCGCATACCTGGGACCCGGAAGGTTTGCTGGGAACTATTCCCGCCGTTGCCACAGCCCTGTTTGGCATTAGGGTGGGCAGCTGGCTAAAACGTAGGGACCGCGATGACAACATCAAAACTAACTGGATGTTTGTTTACGGAATAATCGCGGTTATAGCAGGCTTGTTCTGGGATTTGTTTTTTCCTATTAACAAAGCCTTGTGGACAAGTTCCTTTGTGCTTTATACCGGCGGCCTGGCAACCATTGGGCTGGCTTTATGCTACTGGCTTATTGACGTACAAGGGTGCAAACGCTTTACTTATCCCTTTGTGGTATTTGGTGCAAATGCCATAACAGCTTATGTGCTGTCGGGCTTTATTCCGCATTATATGGGGATGATTAAAATAAACGGCTCATCTATTTATCAAACTTTTTTTGCTCCTTATTTTTCACCTGTAAATGCTTCGTTGATTAGCGCTATATTTACGGTACTCATTTTATGGGTAGTGATGTGGGTGCTCTACATCAAAAAGATCTTTATCAAAATTTAATATGAACCTAAAACTTAAACTTATCGCATTAACAGGAATCATCCTGTTTTCTTTTTCAAGCTTAAAAGCGCAAACAACCACTCAAACTATTACCCAATCACATTTAAAGGCCGCTGAGCAATTGTTAGTTTCTATTGGTATAGATAAACAGTTTGGCGGAATGATGGATAATATCATTAGCACTTCAAGTAGTCAAATGCCTGCAGAGCAGCGTGCCAAATTCATTGATGTGATGAAAACCTTTATGAACAAATACTTTACCTGGGATTTGCTTAAAGATAAGATGGCAGCTATTTATGCTGAAGAATTTACTGAAGATGAACTTAATCAGATTTCTGTGTTTTATAGCTCACCGATAGGACAAAAAGTAAGCTCAAAATTGCCTGCGTTAATGCAAAGGGGGATGATGGTTGGCCAGAATGCCGTTGCAGAACATAAAGATGAGCTAACACAAATGATGCAGGATGCTTTTGGTTCTTCTAACCAGGCTCCGGCTAATCAGGCTCCCGCTAAAAAACCAGCCTCAAAATCAGCTACAAAACATTAATTTTCATAACAATACTTTGTAACTAAGACTTTCGTTTTGCATCTTAGTACCCTGACTATTTAAACTTTATAATGAACCTGAACAAATACGTTCCGCTGGCCCTATTGGCTTTAACACTTTCGGGCGGAAGTGCTTTTGCACAAGTAAAAAAGAAACCTGTTCCGTCGCCTAAAAATAAACCCGGCACCCAGGCCATTGCTGCCAAGAGCGATATATTACCGGTTGACAAGGATGTGATCATTGGTAAATTACCCAATGGCTTAACTTATTATATCCGTGCCAATGTTGAGCCTAAAAGCAGGGCCGAACTTTACCTGGTTAATAAAGCCGGTTCTGTTTTGGAAAATGACGATCAGCAGGGCCTGGCCCACTTTACCGAGCACATGGCTTTTAACGGTACACGCGATTTTCCAAAAAATCAGATGGTTGACTACCTGCAAAAAGCAGGCGTAAAATTCGGCGCCGATTTAAACGCTTACACTTCATTTAACGAAACTGTATATCAATTACCTCTGCCAACTGATACCGTCAGCGTGTTTGAAAAAGGCTTTAATATACTGGCTAACTGGGCCGGTTATGTAAGCTTTGATCCTGCCGAAATTGATAAAGAGCGGGGCGTTGTTTTGGAAGAAGAACGTCTTCGTGGCAAAAATGCCCAGGAACGCCTGCAACAGCAAACATTGCCCGTGCTGCTTAACAACTCAAGGTATGCGCTGCGCTTGCCTATAGGTAAAGAATACATCCTGAAAAACTTTAAGCCGGAAACCATCAAAGCTTTTTACCAGGATTGGTATCGCCCGGATTTGCAGGCTGTTGTTGCCGTGGGCGATTTTGACCCAAAACGTGTTGAGGCGCTCATTAAACAAAACTTTTCACAGCTTAAAAACCCGGCCGCCGAAAAGCCGAGGACAAAATATTCCGTACCTGCAACACCGGGTACCGCGGTAAAAATTGTTACGGATCCCGAGTATCCATACACTGTTGCACAGATAATTGTAAAACATCCCGGCACGGTTACTAAAACTACCGGCGACTACATGCAGCAGGTAAGGATACAGTTGTTTAACCAGATGCTTAACTCGCGCATAAACGAGTTGCTGCAAAAACCTAATCCACCGTTTTTATATGGCCGTACCAGCTATGGTAATTTTATTGGCGACCAGGATGCGTATACTTCACTGGTTGTCGCCAAACCCGGCGAACTTGAAAAAGCGGTTAAAGCCGTAGTGGCCGAATCTGAACGCGCCCGCAAATTTGGTTTTACCCTTACCGAACTGGAACGCGCCAAGCAGGATGCACTGGTTGGTATTGGGAATGCTTACAGGGAGAGGGATAAAACCCCTTCGGCAAATTTTGTACGTGAATACCAGGCTAACTTTTTGACCGGCGAAGCTATCCCGGGTATTAGCTATGAATACAATTTTTATATAGGCAATATCTATAAAGTAAGCCTGGCCGATATGAATGCTATGGCCGGTAAATTTATCAGCGATCAAAACCGTGTGGTGGTAGTACAGGCCCCGGATAAAGAAAAAGCTAATTTGCCCGATGAAAAAACCTTGCTCAACTGGATTGCCACAGGCGGCCAAAATGTAACTGCCTATATTGATAATGTATCAAGTGACCCACTGCTGGCCAAAGTTCCTGAAGGTACTAAAGTTGCTAAAGAAGAAACAGATGAGGCCCTTGGTACAACCACGCTTACTTTAGGCAATGGTTTAAAGGTGATCTTAAAACCTACTGAATACCGTAACGATCAGATCCTGATAAACGGTTATGCTTTTGGCGGTACATCACTGGCAAGTGACGATGAATTTACGTCGGCAAACCTGGCTTCATCTATCATCAGCGGTAGCGGTATAGCGCAATTTAACCAGGGTATGCTTGATAAAAAACTGGCCGGCAAAAACCTGAGTATTTCGCCGTATATCAGTGAGTTCGCACAGGGTATTTCGGGAAATACCTCACCAGCCGATTTTGAAACAGCCCTTCAGTTGATTTACCTGTACTTTACCCAGCCGCGTAAAGACAAAGACATCTGGGATGCCAACATCGATCAAACCAGGTCTATATTGAGTACCCGCGGGCTTGATCCTGGAAGTGTTTACCAGGATACGGTATCGGCTGTATTAAGTAACTATAATTTCCGTGGTATGGTAACTACCTTACCAAGGTTAAATGCGGCAACACTTGATAAAGCTTACGATTTTTACAAAAAACGCTTTGCCGATGCCAGTGGTTTTACCTTTACACTGGTGGGTAATTTTAACATAGAAACAATTAAGCCATACCTTGAGCATTACCTTGGCGGTTTGCCCTCAACCAACAGCAAGGAAACTTACAAAAACATGAATATTGAGCCGCCTGCAGGATTGATCACCAAAACGGTGAATAAAGGGGTAGGTGAAAAAAGCACAGTACAATTGGTTTTTAGCGGCGATTATGATTACAATGAAGCTAACAATATCCAGGTAGATGCGCTGGAAGAAGTACTGAACATTAAACTGATTGAACGGCTACGTGAGCAGGAAAGCGGTGTATATGCTCCCGGGGTAAGGGCCGGCTATCATAAAATTCCGGGAGGCCGTTACACTTTTACCATATCTTTTGGTTGCGCACCCGAAAATGTGGATAAGCTGATCAACGCTACCATGGAGGAGATAGCCAAAATTAAACAGAACGGCGCCTTACCGGCAGATATCCAGAAATTTGTTGCCGAAGAAGCCCGTTCAACCCAGCAGCAGCTAAAGCAAAACGTTTTCTGGGCAGGATATCTTGCCTCTACATCGCAGAACGGCGAAAATCCTGATCAGATCCTGGGGCATGTAAGCAGCCTTGAACAAATAACCCCTCAAAGCACCAAAGATGCCGCCAATAAATACCTGAGCGGTAAAAATTTGATTAAACTGATATTGATGCCCGAAAAGAAATAAGGATAGTCGATATCATAATAAAGAAGGCCTTTCCGTTTTGGGAAGGCCTTCTTTATTTGTAGAGACGCATCACATTTGCGTCTTCCGGAGGACAAGCGGCTTTGCTTAATTATCGTGATTTGTATGCCCAGGACGCAACTATGTGTTTCTACGTCGAAAACAATCAATGCATATTCAAATAAGCCACTGCAGTGTTATTGGCTTTATGCACTACCACGCCAACGCAACGGCCGCTACCACCTATTTCAAAAGAGATCCCTTTAGCCAAATCAGTATAAATCTGCACCTTATCGCCATTGTTGGTGTAGGTAGAGGTTGGCTTTAATGAATAATATTTTTGAATATCCTGTTTGGGTGAACCTACACCTACGCCCTCGCGGGTTTTAAACCGCGGCGATGTTATGAGGATCTTTTGTATATGACTTATTAATTCATCCTTACCGCCCATGTTGCGGTGCGAAAAAACTGCGGTACGATAACGGGTAATATCATGTTTGGCAAACCAGACCATCAATGAACTGCCCATGGCCGCGTCGGAGCTATCAGGCTTGCCCAATTGCTTTATCACATTTTGCACATCATCATTTAAAATAATATGCCCGATGCTTTTGCCGGGAGTTATCAGCCAGTCCGAGTGAACGGTGTTGGCCGTGTTAGTATCGAGTGCCATGGTATGGTGGACGGAGGTATCGTTTTTATTGCCTGAATGCTGGCCTGTGGTATCCCTGGGTATGTGATTGGTATCGGCTAAAGTTGTTTCTTTTTTTGAATTGTTGCCGCAGGCCAAAAGGCAGATGGCTATCGAAATGATTATTAAGCTATTTCTGATCGTCATATAACCATAACCAATTTAATAGTTATTTTGTTGGCTCGATTATTTGTGCAATAACCAAACAACAAAAATTTTGTTAACAGGATAATGACAAGCAAAGGCCAACAGGTTATACAGCAATGGTACATGGAAAAAAATTGGGAGCAGTTCCCTTTCCAGGCCGAAATGATGGAGGCGTACCTTGGCGGCTATTCAGGCTTGTTGAATGCTCCCACTGGCAGCGGTAAAACTTTTGCCCTGTTCCTGCCTTTTTTAGCGGGGTTCATCAACACACATCCCGATACCTATAAAACAAAACAAAATAACGGTTTGCTGATGCTTTGGATAACGCCATTACGGGCGCTTACCAACGATATCCGTAAAGCCATGCAGGAAGCCTGCGATGAGATAGGTTTACCATGGCGCATAGCTACCCGAACCGGAGATACCCCCGCTGCCGAAAAACAGGCGCTCAAAAAAAAGCTGCCCGAAGTGCTGCTCACCACGCCGGAAAGCTTGCACCTCATGCTTGCCCAAAAGGAATATCCTAAACTGTTCAGTCAATTGCAGGTGGTTGTGATTGATGAATGGCACGAGTTGCTGGGTACGAAGAGGGGAGTGCAGGTGGAGCTGGGTTTGTCCAGGCTTAAGGCCCTCGCTACAGTTTGCAGTGGGCAGTTTACAGTGGGCAGTAATAATCAGTTTGTAGTGGACAGTTTGCCGTTTGCAGGGAATAGGGTGCCAAACGAGAGTGTAAACGGAACCAAAAACTGCCAACTGCCAACTCAAAACTGCCAACTCAAAATCTGGGGTATCTCCGCAACCATTGGCAATCTTGAACAGGCTGCCGAAGTTTTATTAGGAAATGATTTCCCGCCGGAACAGGTTAAAATGGTGCGCGCTAACCTGGAGAAAAAGCTGGATATCCGGTCTATTATTCCACAGAATATTGAAAATTACTCCTGGGCGGGGCATATCGGGTTAAAGCTGCTGCCCGAGGTGATGGAAATAGTTGCCAAAAGTAAAACCACACTGATATTTACCAATACCCGCTCTCAATCGGAGATCTGGTACCATGCCATTTTGGATAATTACCCCGAGTATGCGGGCATCATGGCTATGCACCATGGCTCATTGGATAACGAGCTGCGCAACTGGGTAGAAGCCGCCCTGCATGCCGAAGCGCTAAAACTGGTAGTATGCACCTCAAGTTTGGATTTGGGGGTGGATTTTAGGCCGGTAGATACCGTAGTGCAGGTAGGAAGCCCGAAAGGAGTAGCACGATTTATGCAGCGCGCGGGGCGAAGCGGCCACCATCCGGGAGCGACATCTCTGGCCTATTTTGTACCCACGCACTCGCTCGAGTTATTGGAGGGCGCGGCGCTGAAGGAAGCTATTAAGAATAAGATTTTTGAAAGCCGCGATCCGATGCTGCTTACCATGGATGTGCTGATCCAGTACATGGTGACACTGGCCGTGTCTGATGGTTTTTACGCCGACGAGCTTTTTAAGGAGGTTAAAACCACTTATGCCTTTGCCGATTTGAGCAGGAACGAATTTGGACAATTACTTGATTTTATTACCAGCGGCGGTAAAACACTTGCCCAGTATGATGAATTTTTAAAAGTTGAGGTTGAAAACGGATTGTATAAAGTAAATAGCCGCAGAGTAGCCATGCGGCACCGGCTTAGTATTGGTACCATTACCAGTGAATTAAGCATCCGAGTAAAATGGCTCAGCGGCGGTAGTCTGGGTACTATTGAAGAGTCCTTTGTATCGAAGTTAAAACCCGGTAATACTTTTTGGTTTGCAGGCAGGAGTTTGGAGTTTGTACGCGTGAAGGAAATGACAGCCTACGTTAAAAAATCCAACTCAACCAAAGGCATCATTCCGAGTTGGAACGGGGGACGCATGCCGCTGTCATCGCAACTGGCTGCCGTGTTCAGGCTTAAGCTGGATGAGGTGGCGCATGGAATTGAAAAAGATGTAGAAGTTAAAGCTTTGAAACCGCTTTTTGATTTGCAGCAGCAATTATCGCACTTACCGCAAAGCCATGAATTTTTGATCGAGTCATTTAAATCGAGAGAAGGGCACCATTTGTTGTTTTATCCTTTTGAAGGGCGGTTGGTTCACGAAGGTATGGCATCGCTGCTGGCTTATCGCATCAGTAAAATAAGGCCTGCAAGTTTTTCTATCGCCATGAATGATTACGGTTTTGAATTGCTTACCGACGAAGATATACCTATTGAAGAAGCACTGGAAGATGCCGGTTTTTTTTCGATAGATAACCTGATAGATGATATTCAGCACAGTTTAAATGCCAATGAAATGGCCCGCCGCCGTTTCAGGGATATAGCACATATTGGAGGTTTAGTGTTTACGGGTTATCCCGGTCAGCAGGTTAAGAATAAGCATTTGCAGGCATCAACTTCATTACTGTTTGAAGTTTTCAGCGAGTATGAGCCGGATAACTTACTGGTACGCCAGGCCTATAACGAGGCTTTGGCCTTTCAATTGGAAGAGTTCAGGCTAAGGGCTGCTTTGCAACGGATCCAAACACAAAATATCATTTTGAAAGTGATTGAGCGACCAACACCTTTCGCCTTTCCGATCATGGTTGACAGCCTTGGCCGGGAAAGACTGACTACCGAGACCATGGAAGAGCGCATAGCCAAGATGGCCCGCAGCTATGGTGCCGAAGGTGTTCCGGAACCAGCAGAACGCAAAAGCAGGAAGCCGGGAATTACAAGGAAGAAAGGGTTTTAAATAATGAAAAACAAAAGCAGGCCAGCTGTATGCAAAGCAAACAGGTAGCCCCCTCTTTTTTCTATCTTTTTACCCTAACAAAATCTCCTGTTCTACGTTGATCTCCTTTAAAAAATATTCATCGTGCGATACAACGATGAGCGTTCCCCGGTAATCGTTAATAGCTGCTGTTAAAATTTCGATGTTTTGAATATCGAGGTTATTGGTGGGCTCATCCAGGATGATCATATCTGGTGCCTGGTTGCTGATGGTTAATGAACAGAGCATCAGCCGCATTTTTTCGCCGCCGCTCAGGGCGCTGCATGGTTTATCCCAATACTCCTTAGTAAACAAAAACCTGTTGAGGCGAATTTTGATGTCATGTTCCTGCAATACGCCCGAATTATATTCTTCCGCCTGTTCATAAACACTGAGCTTATTATTGATGAGTGAATAATCCTGGTCGATATAAATGGCTTTGACCGCCGCAAGTTCAATTGTGCCGGATTGTGGTTTCAGTGAGTCCAGCAGCATCTTTATCAGCGTTGTTTTGCCCGAGCCGTTTGCCCCTTTGATCACCAGTCTTTCGCCGCTGGCGATTTGAAAACTTAACGACGGGGTCCAAAGCTGCTGATCTTCGTATCCAAAGTTAAGGTCCTTAGCGGTAATCAGTACCTTCCCTTTATGAAGTGTCGAATTGTCAAAACCCATCTTCATTTTATCAATATCCGGCAACCGTGTACGCAGCTGGCTTAGTTCCTGTGCGATAGCATCAGTTTTTTCGGCATGGACACCCTTCATCTTCGAGGTGCTTTTTTCGGCGCTGTTTTTAAGCGTTTTCATCATGATGGTTGGCACACCGGCTTTTTCCTGTTTCTTTTTACCGCGGGCATCCAGCTTTTGCTGCCGTTCAATTGATTCCCTTTCTGTTTCCTTAGCCTTGCGGAGCGCTTTCTCCTTGCTTTTTACATCCTGGTTCAGGGCATCGCCCTCCATCATTTTTTGTTCGGCATAAAAATCGTAATCTCCGCCGTAAACGGTTATACCTCGCTTGCTAAGTTCGCAAACCGTAGTAAGTAAGTTGAGTAAGGTACGGTCGTGACTAACCACCACCAGCGTATTATTGGTTGATTGGATATAATTATACAACAGTTCCCGGCTTGTGTTATCCAAATGGTTGCTCGGCTCATCCAGCAAAACTATTTCGGGGCGATGAATGACGATGCCTGCTAAAAATACTTTTGTTTTTTGCCCGCCGCTAAGCGTGCCCATTTTTTGCGAAAGATCAATATCCTTAAGCTGCCAATGGATAAACGCTTCCCGGCAGCGCTCCTCAATGGCCCAGTCGTCATTGAGCAGGGCCATATTTTCATCGGTAACATTGCCCTCAAGGATCTGCTTTAAGGCATTTAGTTTATCCGCTATTTGCAGGGCTTCGGCAACGCTAAACGCATTGTACTGTCCAAAAATCTGGGGCACATAATATGGTTTCGCACCGGTTTTTACCACGCCGCTTGCGGGCTGTAAGTTTCCGGCCAATATTTTAAGCAGGGTTGATTTCCCGGTGCCGTTGTTGCCTATGAGGGCTATTTTATCGTTTTTATTAACTACGAGATCTATACCGGCAAATAAAAGATCACGGTTAGGGTGTATATAAGTGATATCGTGCAGAATAAGCATAATTTCTTTCTTTAAAGCGTGAATAATTACAGCGTGTGTTGTGGTGACGGCGCTGTTTATTTGTTCTGAAAGAAATTATTTATCACATAAAGGGAATGGTTGTTTACCGCGGCAAAAATAATAAAAATGGTTGAAATGCAATGAGGGAGATATTCCATCCTCTTTCTACCAGAAATCAGCTTAAAAAAAGCCTTCGAACGTCAGTTCAAAGGCTTAATTCTATATCAATCTTCCGACAAAATTATTTGCCGATCTTCTGTACTTTAAAATCTTCAAACTTTACATCAAAGCTTTGTTTGCCGGGCGCCGCCGCCACCATTCCTATCATCGCTTTTACATTGGGCGGAAAATAAGCCAGGCGGAGCATATCATATTTTTCACCATCGAACGAATATTTGATTTCTACGAAATCGCCTTTGCGCAGCAGTTTCAGCCAAACCGATTTGGGACTGTCATGCCTCGGCACTACCGACCAGTCCGAAACTTCGCGGGTAACTACAGCGCTTACGTTTTGCACGCCGTCAACATATTCAATTCCGGTTTTTATCCAGTTTTTGTTATCTATCCTTACCATTAACCCGGCCTGGTGAAACAGCTCTTTGTAGGCCCCGGTAATTTTTACGTTGGCTTCAAAATCACCTTGCTGTTCGGTAAAATAAAATGGACCGTTATCCCTGATAAAGCCATAGTGTGTTACCCGCCAGTAGTCGGTTGCGGGGTCAACGGTCATGTGCAGCGTACTGCCTTCTATTAATGATTTTTGAGGTTTACTGTACCACTGCATACTGTTTAAATTTTGTGCGAAACCAAATTTGCTGAGCAGGGCAAATAAGGTTAAAAAGGTTAGTTTTTTCATGGAGGTAAATTTATGATAATAAAGAATGAAGGTCGTTTTAGTTTATAAACTTTTACTTCGTTGGCCGGGTCACGCCACGCCATATAAGGCCACAGAGGGAGTGATATTACTAATTTTTAAAATAGGCCTGAAGACATCCAGAAACGTGATTTGGAATCTTTAGCTTCAAGGTTTAGACGGAAACTGAGCAGGCAAATGGCTGAAGAAAAATCAGCCCAAAATCAAAGTAATAACCACATGGAGTATTTGTAATCTTTCGCAAAAAAACTGAATAGTTGTTTGACTGTGGGCTAATCGTCAATTTTTTAGAACAGCAGGTCTTATAGTTAAAAATTCAGGAGATTTACTTCTTAAAAGATTTGCTTATGAACCTCGCATTAGATCAAAAGGTAGCTGTTGTATTGGCGGCAAGTAAAGGATTAGGGAAAGCCTCGGCAATGGCGTTATCAGCAGAAGGCGCTAAAGTCATCATCGGTTCCCGGAACGCGGCAGAACTTAACGAGGCCGCAGAAGACATCAGCTCAAAAACGGGCAATAAAGTGGCCTGCTTCCCGGTAGACGTCAGCGATAGCGAGCAATTGGCTTCGTTTATAAATCGGGCGGGCAGCATATACGGACGGATAGATATATTGGTTAATAACGCCGGCGGGCCACCTTTCGGAAAGTTTGAGAGCTTTGACGACACACAATGGCAGCAAGCCTATGAACAAAACATGCTCAGTTTCGTTCGCACATCCAGGTTGATATTGCCGTTCATGAAAACGGCAGGCAGCGGTCGTATTATCAATATCGTTAGCGGTTCCGTCAAGTCCGTATTGACCAACTCAGTGCTGTCCACCGCAATGCGTATGGGCGTAGTTGGTACGGCAAAAATGCTTGCCGACGAATTAGGCGTTTACGGAATTACCGTCAATAACATTGCGCCGGGCCTTATTCTGACAGATCGGATCAGGCACACACTGCCCCAGGACGTAGACCCCGAAGAGGCAATTAGGGAAAAAGCTAAAAGCATTCCGCTCGGACGCATTGGTAAGCCAGAAGAGTTTGCAGCCCTGGTAGCATTCCTTTCATCTGCCCAGGCGGCATACATCAGCGGGACAACCATACAGGTAGATGGAGGCGCCAGCCGCGCTATTTTTTAATAAAGTTCGAACTTATTGCCTGTATGTAATATCGAACCACTCATCTACTTGTATGCAATTGCCGCGCTTGATGGCCCGGTTAATGGAATGATTGAAGTTGATTTAAACCCGGCAATATTTGCCCATCTGTTAAAGTCGGCAAATGTGTAATCAAACCCGGTGCCTGTTTCAATAAGCATATTCAAACTCATCATCATTCCAAAAACATTTTGCTTCCGCTCGCTATCTATTATGTTTTCGATAGCTACAAATGCTCCGTTGGCGGGGAGCGCGTCATAAGCTTTTTTCATTAATGATATTTTATTTTTCTCGTCCCAATCATGCAGGATATTTCCCATTACAACAATATCTGCATTGGGTATCGGCATAGTGAAGAAGTCGCCGCTTGCTGTTTTTACCTGGTCGGATAGCCCGAATTGCTGTATAGTTGCGTTTGCAACGGGTTCAACCGGCGGGAGGTCAAAACTGGTGCAACGCATATGAGCATTATGCCTGGCAACCATCAATGAAAGCAGCCCGGCCGAACCGCCTACATCAATCAGCGTTTTGTATTTGGTAAAATCAAATTTTTGAGCAAAGGCCATAAAGTTCCCCATTTGAATGCCACTCATTGCATTAATAAACCCTTTCAATTTTTCAGGATCTGAATATATTAGGCCAAAAAAATCCTCGCTCTTTTTTATTTCATTTTGCGGAAGCCCGGTAAGCAGCCCTTCGCCCAGACTACCCCAAAATGTATATAAACGATTGTCCATCATTTCAAGGATGCCGCCAATGTATGATGGCTTGTTTTTATCTAAAAATGTGTCTGTGTCGAGAGAATTTGAATAAATAGCCGTATCCAAAATACCTTCACGCTTTAAAAAACCAAAAATGGTTAACGCATCTAAAAAATCGTAAACATTCCTGTCGGTACATTTAAGCCCTAAAATGTTTTTGATGTCGCTGGCTTTCATGGTTTTCTTTTCGGCAAGTCGGGTGAACAATTGAAAACTTACGGCAGTTAAAAGGATTTTTGAGGCCCAAAATCCTGTGCCAATTTTCATAATGTTTTCGGGTGATGGCTGGTTAGGTTGCTGTTCCATTTTTTAGTAATTATCGGTTTAAAACTGGTGATGCCTTTCGGCGAATTCTACCCGGGCGGGAGAAATTAATTATCTAAAATACAGGTATTTAATTTAAGAAGAAAGAGGAATTGATAATTATGAAGAATGTATTTATGTTAATTGATTATACCTTTTTCTGTTCGGGCCGAATGGGGAGATGGCATGATAATTTTTTGCGAAGAGAATGAGCTGTGCTTCCGGCAAAAGGTGATAAAGCATTGCTGCAAACTGCTATGAGCCTATTCGTCGACACAATCACATCATTCATCGTCACATTGGCACAAAAAATACGCGGATTTGTTCCCTCAATAAACAAACTTTTTAAATTATGAAAAAGCTATTTTTATTTACCGCAGCCCTAAGCCTTATGCTCTTTTCCTGTAAAAAGGATAGCACAAATAACGGGGGTACCGCCCACGTGACCGTGAAAATGACTGATGCACCCGGCGCTTTTGATGCCGTGATCCTGAATATCAAAAGTGTGATCATTGTAACCGATAAGGGTGAACAAACGCTCAATGTGGATGGAGGCGCCGTTGATATTCTGCGGTTCCGTTCGGGCCGTGATACTGTGCTGGCCGACCAGGATATCCCAGCAGGGACCATCCAGCAGGTGCGCCTGGTGTTGAACGACAGTGGTAACCGCGTGATTGTAGCCGGTGTGTCATATGACCTGACCACGCCAAGCGGTCAGACCTCAGGTGTGAAGCTGAACGTTCATGATAAGCTTACCGCCGGTATTGCCTATACTATGCGTTTGGACTTTGACGCCGCGCAATCCGTAGTACTTACCGGTAACGGCAAGTACATCCTCAAACCAGTGATCCGCGCAATTGCCACTGCCGCTTCAGGTGCACTGACCGGTGTAGTTAGTCCTGCCGCATCCTCACCGAAGGTATATGCTATTACGGGTGCCGACACCATTGGCTCAACTACAGATGCCACCGGTAAATATTATTTCCCTGGCCTGGCAGCGGGCAGTTACCAGGTGAAATTTGTGCCGGTTAGCCCCTATGCCATCAAAACAGTAACCAACATTTCGGTAACAAACGGCACCGTCACTGATATGGGAACGGTGAACATTACCCAGTAACCCTGCTCTATCATTAAAAGGAAACAGCGGAGATTCAGCGGATGGTTAGATGATCTCCGCACCGTTAACCTATATCTTGTAAAAAGCCTTTGATCTTCAGATTAAAGGCTTTTTAGTTGAAATTTGGCCTCAGTGAGGATATTTCTAAGCTCATAGCTTGCAGCGTTTCCTAAATTGGGCTATTTGCTATTTATTTTTTTGATATAGGTGGACTGCAAATCTTCAACATCGGTATAGTCAATCGCGGTTCGATAGGGTCTCTTCATACTTCCTGCTATAATTCTATGTCTTTCGCTTATCTTTGCGCGCAATTCAATTTTAGCATACAGTGATCAATGTCAACAACATCTCCGTTTCATTTGGCGGAACCACCTTATTTAGTGACGTAACCTTCTCCATCAACGAGAACGATAAGATAGCCCTGATGGGTAAGAATGGCGCAGGCAAGTCGACCATCCTCAAGATCATCGCCGGCGCAGCCAAACCTACTACAGGCAACGTAACCGGACCAAAGGACGCGGTAATAGCGTATTTGCCGCAACATTTGCTTACCCAGGATAACGTTACCGTTTTTGAGGAAACGATGAAAGCTTTTGACGAGGCTAATCAGATGCAGAAAGAGTTGGACGAAGTGAATGAGCAGCTTAACATTCGTACCGATTACGATAGTGACGACTACCTGAAGCTGATTGAACGGGTATCGGAGCTGAGCGAAAAAGTTTATTCGCAGGAGGAGGTGAATTATGATGCGGAGGTAGAAAAGGTATTGAAGGGCTTGGGTTTTGAGCGCAAGGATTTCACCCGCCAAACTTCCGAGTTTTCGGGCGGATGGCGCATGCGGATCGAGCTGGCCAAAATTCTGTTAAAAAAACCAGACCTGATCTTACTGGATGAGCCCACCAACCACATGGATATTGAGAGTATACAATGGCTGGAAGATTTCCTGGTTAACTCAGCCAAGGCAGTTATGGTTATCTCCCACGACCGTACATTTGTGGATAATATCACCAACCGTACCATCGAGGTAACCATGGGCAGAATCTACGATTATAAAGCCAAATACACCCATTATCTTCAGCTGCGTGCCGACCGCCGGGTACATCAATTAAAAGCATACGAAGAACAACAGCGTTTTATAGCCGATAACCAGGAATTTATAGACCGGTTCAGAGGCACGTACTCCAAAACTTTGCAGGTACAATCCCGCGTAAAAATGCTCGAAAAGCTTGAGGTCATTGAGATAGATGAAGTGGATACTTCGGCATTGCGATTGAAATTTCCGCCATCGCCACGTTCCGGTCAGTACCCGGTAATAGTTGAAGACCTGACAAAAACCTATGGTGACCATGTAGTGTTCCAAAAGGCAGCCATGGTGATTGAGCGGGGCGAAAAAGTGGCTTTTGTTGGTAAAAACGGTGAAGGCAAATCGACCATGATTAAAGCTATTATGGGCGAGATTGATTTTGAAGGAAGTTTAAAAGTAGGTCACAATGCCAAGATCGGGTACTTTGCCCAAAACCAGGCAGCCTTATTAGATGAGAATTTAACGGTATTTGAAACCATTGATCAGATCCCTTTGAGTGATGGCACGGTAAAGATCAAAGATCTGTTAGGTGCATTTATGTTCAGCGGCGATGATACTACGAAAAAGGTTAAGGTACTTTCGGGCGGAGAGAAAACACGTTTGGCTATGATCAAGCTACTGCTGGAACCTGTAAACGTACTGATCCTGGATGAGCCAACCAACCATTTGGACATGAAGACCAAGGATATCATCAAAGATGCTCTAAGAGATTTTGACGGAACACTGATCCTGGTATCTCACGACCGTGATTTCCTTGATGGACTGGTACAAAAAGTATTCGAGTTTGGCAATAAACGCGTGCGTGAACACTTTGAGGACATCAAAGGGTTTTTAGCGTATAAGAAGATGGATAGTTTGAAGCAGATTGAGCAGGGGTAAAATTTTTATTGCTTTGATGAATAAATAAAAGCCTGCAAATCAACATTTGCAGGCTTTTATTTATTTTAATAGCCGTTAAAATATGAGAGCCGAATACCTTTTCAGAGGATACAAGCAATGTGATTAAAAGTTAATTCAAAAACGGACATTATTTTGTTCGCTTTCGATACAGTTTATACTTGAAATATCAGATAACATTTTGCTGGTTAGATAATTGCGTTTCTGGATCGTGAATTGAGATTTTGTATTAGTTGAAAACCTATACGTTTCATATTACCCTTTATGATCTCGCCTTTTTCGGAATGCTATTCATCGCATTTACTTTGGCGTTCCTCCTATTGTTCGTTAGGAGAGGCAATCAGTTAGCAAACCGTTTTTTGGCAATTCTCGTTACTATAGCAGCGTTGTGGATGGGGCAAATTGTTGGGATAGGTAGTAAACTCTTCAGCTATAATCCGATTTGGAACTTGCTGCCCCTGCACTATTCACTGGCGCTGGGGCCTCTGCTTTATTTCTACGCACGAAGCATAATTTATCCTAAACAAAAACTCAAACGCCAGGATTTACTACACTTTGTTCCCTCGTTGCTGGAATTAAGCTTTTATCTTTTACAGGCAAACAAAGCCCTTAAAACAGGGCTGATAAATTACAATTCACTTCTATTTCAATTATCAAACTCTGGCATTCATTTTTTAACATTCATCTCGGTCATTGTTTACTTATACCGATGTTATATTTTGAGCCAAAACTTTTATAAGGAAATGAAATTCAATGGCGGGGACCGGTACCGGCACGAGTTTCGATGGCTTCAAAACCTACTTTCGGGCTTGGGGTTAATATGGTTGCTGTGGATACCTTTTACGGTTGCCGACTATTGCTTTTACCGTTACGAATTAAGCGTTCAAGCCTATTATCCCATCTATTTTCTCTTGATGGTGACTTTGATATGTATGGCAGCCAGGGCATTTTTAAGACAGGAAATTGAAGTACAGTCAACCGCTGTTTTAAATTTAACGCCTTTGCTAACATCGGATCTTAAGCAAAAAGGAATCTGGCTTAAAAGGGTTGTTGAACAGAACCGGTATTACGAGGACCCTGAATTAAGTTTAAGTTCTCTTGCAGAAAAGCTGGGCATTACCGCACACGAACTATCGCGGATCCTCAATCAGGCGCTAAAAAAAACCTTTAATGATTTCATCAATGCGTACCGTGTTAGGGCGGCGACCCGTAAAATGCAAGACCCTGCTTATGATCATATAACCGTTCTCGGAATCGCTTTTGAATCGGGCTTCAATTCGCAAAGTAGCTTTCACCGTATTTTTAAGCAGCTAACCGGAAAAAGCCCGCTTGAATATAAAAATCACCTTCAAAAAGTACTCCCATCTTATAACCTGGGAGGTAGCAACCAACTTGCGCCGTTAATTTTGAGTCATGATCCGCTAACTAAGTGGTCTGCTTACAAATTAAATCGCAACAATATGTTTGAAAATTATTTCAAAGCCGCATGGCGAAATTTAAAAAAGAATAAGGTTTATAGCTCCTTAAACATTGTGGGTTTGGCGACAGGTATAGTTAGTGCCTCGCTAATTTTTATGTGGGTTGAAGATGAATTGAATTTCAACCACAATTTCGCGAAGCGCGACCACTTGTATCATGTTATGCAAAATGAAAAAAGCGATGCAGGCATAAATACTAACGGTTCAACGCCGGGGCCGCTCGCTGCAGCTTTGAAAGCGGAGATCCCCGGGATTGTTAATAGCGGGCGGCTCAGTTGGGCAATGGATGAACTTGTTGTATTAGGTGAAAAAACTGTTAAAGAAAACGGTATGTACGCTGATCCTTCGGTACTTTCTATGTATTCGTTAACCTTTATTTATGGGGACCTTACAACAGCATTGAACAATCCTAATGATGTGGTAATCAGTGAGACCATGGCCCGCAAATTTTTTGGTAACAGTAATCCAGTTGGGAAAACCATCAGAATGAATGCTAAAGGAGCATATAGCGTTGACGGGCTTTATAAGATTACCGGTGTATACAAAGATCTGCCTGCAAATTGCTATTATCATTTTCAATGGCTTTCTCCGTATACCACATGGGAAAATGCAAATACCTGGTTAAAGCCCTGGGGCAATAACCTTACAGAAACCATTGTTGAGCTATCGCCAACGGCCGACACTGCAACCATTAATAAAAAATTAAAAACCTATTTAGCCACTAAAGTTGATAAAGCAACCAATCAGTGTTTTTTGTTTAGCATGAATGACTGGCATTTGCGAAGCAATTTTGTAAACGGCATGCAAAACGGAGGCAGTATAAAGTACGTAAAGCTTTTTTCAATGATAGCAATTATTGTTCTGCTTATAGCCTGCATCAATTTTATGAATCTATCCACAGCACGTTCGGAGCAGCGTGGTAAAGAGGTAGGCGTGCTTAAGGTCATAGGAGCAAACAAGGTAAATTTAATAGGAAAATTTATCAGCGAATCAATGCTGATGTCATTTATTGCAATAATAATGGCCGTAGCCCTGTTGTACATATTAATGCCATTTTACAATAACCTTGTACAAAAACAGCTATCAGTTAACTTGTTTGGCCTTACCCATCTCGGGGGACTGCTGGGTATCGGTATAATAGCCGGGATTGTTGCCGGACTTTATCCGGCCTTTTATTTATCGTCATTTAATCCGATAACAGCTTTAAAAGGCATTAAAGTAAAAAGCGCCGCAAGTGTTATTTTTATTCGCAAGGGGCTGGTGATCATACAATTTGCCTCATCCGTTATTTTGATTATATCCACTATAGTGGTTTACAGGCAAGTTCAGCATATAAAGGAAAGAGATTTGGGTTATAATAAGAATAACCTCATTTATATGGATATGCAAGGCAACATGAAAGACCACTTCAGCACCATAAAAAACGATCTTACTGCAACGGGGTATGTTGAAAACGTAGCAACAAGTTTACACGATGCATTGCACGTATATAGTGTTGGCGACGGCTTTAGTTGGCAGGGAAAAAATCCAAATGCTAAACTTGCAATTCATTCAAACGTGGTTAGTGCTGAATACGTGAAGACCATGCATATGCAATTGGTTGAAGGGCGGGATTTTTACCCCGGTATGGTGGATAGTACAAGTGTGATTATCAATGAAAGCATGGCCAGATTGATGGGTAAAGAAGGTAAACTTGGAAGCATAATAGCCACGGGACGATACAAACTATCCATAGTTGGCATAATTAAAGATTTTATATACAATGATGTATATGGAAGTGGGGCCCCTTTAGTAATGTTTAACGGTAATTATTCAGCCACTGTGATGGCCTTGCGCTTTAAACCAAACGTAAACTTGTCGAAGGGGTTGGAAAAAACCCGTGAGGTAATGATGAAGGAAAACCCGGGTTTCCCCTTTGAATTCAGGTTTGCCGACAAAGATTTTAATGATCTGTTTTCCTCCGAAACGCTTATTGGTAGCCTTGCAGGATTGTTTGCCATGCTCGCCATCTTTATTTCCTGTTTGGGCTTATTTGGATTGGCTGCATATACGGCCGAACGCCGTACAAAAGAGATTGGTGTAAGGAAAGTACTCGGCGCATCTGTTACAGCACTAACCGGTTTACTGGCTAAAGAATTTCTGCAATTGGTAACTGTTTCATGTGTTATTGCTTTTCCGGTAGCATGGTGGTTGATGCACAACTGGCTGCAGAGCTATACATACCGGACAACAATACAATATTGGATGTTCGCCATAGCTGGATTTGCCGCTTTAGCCATTGCGCTGATTACCGTAAGCTTTCAGGCGATAAAGGCTGCAATGGCTAATCCGGTGAAAACACTCCGTTCTGAATAGGCTTGTACCAAAAAGAACGATTGCATAGCTTAATCTACGGGTAAAAGTTAAGGCAATCAGGGTTTATAATAAATGATGTTAAAATGGTCATTTTACCAAAACTAAAAAGCCTGTAAATTAAACATTTACAGGCTTATGATTGCTCTTGAAATAAGTATACGTGGTCCCGACGAGAATCGAACTCATATCTAGAGTTTAGGAAACTCCTATTCTATCCGTTGAACTACGGGACCGTTTAAAAATCAGCCTCAAAAAAGACCGATCTTTTATTTAGTTTGCAAAGGTGCAATTTTTCATTGAAAAATCACACCCTAAAATTCAAAATTTAAAAACTGCTCATTTGCGCATCTTCGCACCTGAAGTCTGCACATTTAACGAATTACTGCGCCATTGTGGAAATCTTCAGTAGGGGCAACAAAGCTCAGCTTGCCTTCGCTGTTTTCGGCCATCAGGATCATGCCTTGCGATACAATGCCTTTGATCTCCCTTGGCTCCAGGTTTACCAGGATGCTCACTTTTTGACCGATGATGTTCTCCGGCTCATAATATTCGGCAATGCCTGATACTACGGTGCGTTCGTCGATGCCTGTGTCAATAGTCAGCTTCAGCAGTTTTTTAGTTTTGGCAACCTTTTCGGCTGCTAAAATGGTACCGGTGCGTATATCCATGGTAGCAAAGGTTTCGTAATTAACGTTTTCCTTTGCGGGCAACACATCGGCCGATTTTAGTGGAGCTACTACCTTTTTATCTGCAAGTTTTTTAAGCTGGGCTTCTATCACATCATCCTCTACCTTTTCAAACAACAATGCAGCCGGGTTTAACTGATGGCCGTTGTTAAAATACATTTCCTGGTCATAAGCTATCGGCTCATTAGGCAGGTTAAGCATAGTAATGATCCTTTTAGCTGTAGCGGGTAAAAAGGCCTGCGCCACGGTAGCGAGGTGACCAATCAGCACCAAACAGTTGTGCAGCGCTTCTTTAGCAGCGGCAGGATCTGTTTTAATGGTTTTCCATGGTTCTTTTTCGGTTAGGTAACGGTTACCTAAGCGGGCCATATCCATTACAGCCTGCAAAGCCTGGCGGTAGCGGTAAGCTTCAAGGTTCTTCTCTATCTCGTCGTAATATTCGCCGATGCCGGTGCTCAGGGGTGCGTCGGTAAATTCTATCTTTTCAGTATCAGCCTCAATTTTACCACCGTAAAACTTGTGCATCAATATCATTACCCGGTTCACAAAGTTACCTAATATGGCTACCAGCTCGTTGTTAACACGGGCCTGGTAATCTTTCCAGGTAAACTCGCTGTCGCTGGTTTCGGGTAGGATGGAGGTTAGTACATAGCGTAATTCATCCTGTTTGCCCGGAAACTCTTCCAGGTACTCGTGCAGCCAAACTGCATGGTTGCGTGAGGTAGAAAGCTTATCGCCTTCTAAATTCAAAAACTCGTTGGCTGGCACGTTTTGCGGCAAAATATATTCACCGTGTGCGTGCAGTATGGATGGGAAAATAATGCAGTGGAATACGATATTATCTTTGCCGATAAAATGCAATAAGCAAGCATCATCCTGCTCGTCGGCCTGCTTTTTCCAGTATAATTTCCAGTCTTTTTTGTTGTCGATGGCCCATTGTTTGGTAGCCGAAATATAGCCGATAGGCGCATCCATCCACACGTAAAGCTTTTTGCCTTTGGCTTCGGCTAATGGAACGTCAATGCCCCAGTCAAGGTCGCGGGTCATGGAACGCGGTTGCAGGCCCGATTTAAGCCATGATTTACACTGGCCAAAAACGTTAACTTTCCAGCTGCCTTCTTTGGCATCTATCCATTGCTCCAACCACGGTTGATATTTATCCAGCGGCAAGTACCAGTGCTTGGTTGATTTAAGCACGGGCGTTTTGCCACTCAGGGTCGAGATCGGGTTGATGAGGTCGGTAGGGCTAAGGGAGGTGCCGCAGCGCTCGCATTGGTCACCGTAGGCATTTTCGTTACCGCAATTAGGGCAGGTACCGATGATATAACGGTCGGCCAAAAACTGCTGATAATCTTCGTCAAAATACTGATCCGAGAATTTCTCAACAAACTCGTCCTTTTCATACAGGTTCAGGAAAAACTCCTGGCTCAGCTCATGATGAATAGGCGACGAGGTACGGTGATAAATATCAAATGCGATACCGAACTCTTCAAAACTATCTTTTATCTGTTTGTGGTATTTGTCGATAATGGCCTGCGGGGTAGTATCTTCTTTTTTGGCTTTGATGGTAATAGCAGCACCGTGCTCATCCGAGCCGCATATGTACACCACGTCCTTCTTTTTCAGCCTTAAATACCGCACAAAAATATCTGCCGGCAGGTAAGCACCGGCAAGGTGACCGATATGTAAGGGGCCGTTGGCATAAGGCAGGGCCGATGTAATGGTGAATCGTTTATATTTGTTGAGTTGTGACATTAAATATCGCCTTGGTAAATAGTGTGCAAAGATAATTGATTTAAGTGGGAGTGAGGAAGTCCGAAAGTCGGAAAAGTCTGAAGACCGAACACATAGTTTTATTATAATTTACAAATGAATAATATAAAATCTTCCGGACTTGCGGACTTGCGGACTTCCGGACTAATTCCATACCTCAAAAAAGGCGACAAAATAGCCATCACCTGCCCTGCCAAAAAACTGCCCAACCCCATGACAGATGCTATCGCGCTTCTGCAGAGCTGGGGACTGGAAGTTGTTTTGGGAGATACTGTAGAAGCCTCATTTCATCAATTTGCCGGCGATGATGATTTTAGGGCAGCCGATATGCAGCGTTTTATTGACGATGACAGTATCAAAGCCATCATTGCCGCCCGCGGGGGCTATGGAACCGTGAGGATGATTGACAAGGTTGACTTTAGCCGTTTTGCACAAAATCCAAAATGGCTCATCGGCTTTAGTGATATAACGCTATTACACACTCACCTGTTCACTAATTATGGTGCGCAAACCATACATGGGCAAATGCCTGTTAATATTCCTGATGCATCGAAACATTCTATAGATACATTAAGGCGGGCGTTATTTGGCGAAGACTTAAGTTATGAATTTGCAACACACGATACCAACAAGCCCGGCGAAGCTATGGGTATTATTGTAGGCGGCAATTTATCGCTGCTGGTGGCTTCTGCAGGTTCAGTATCTGATTTAGATTATACGGAGAAAATCCTGTTTATTGAAGACGTTGGCGAATATCTGTATTCGGTAGATAGAATGCTGCGGATGTTGGACAGGGCAGGGAAGCTAAAAAGCCTATCAGGTTTGGTAGTAGGTGGTTTTACGGATATTAAAGATAATGATATCCCCTTTGGCCAAACCGTATCGCAAATAGTGATGGATATTGTAAAAGGATATAATTATCCCGTGTGTTTCGATTTCCCGGCCGGGCATATTCCGGATAATAATAGTTTGGTGTTGGGGCGAGAGGTAGGATTGCTGGTTGATGAAAAGCAGGCTAAATTGTGGTTTAAATAAAGGTTTTAAAAAGTTCCCCTCTTGAGAGGGGGCGCGGAGGAATGAGCGATAGAAGGGGTGTGTTTCGGCTGCGTTCATCAGCGCTTTGCATAAACACACCCCTTCGCCCCTCTCAAGAGGGGAATCGCACGGTCCCCGCTTTTTAATTCCTTAAATTGACGGCTATGCTCTCAAGAGGGGAATCGCACATTCCCCTGCTTTTAAAGCTCCCCCTTTAGGGGGCTGGGGGGGCGGGGCAAACCAATTCGCGTATCAGTAGTTTATATAACATGGCTAAAAAACCGCTGCTTGAATTTACAGATAGAGGGATTTACTGCGCGCAGGGCAAATTTTATATCGATCCATGGAAGCCGGTTGATGATGCTGTAATAACCCACGCCCATGCTGATCATGCTTATTGGGGGCATAAACATTACCTTGCCCATCATCTTTCGCGCGAGGTTTTGTTGTACCGTTTAGGCGAAATCAACCTGCAAACGGTTGAGTATGGTGAAATAGTACACAAGAATGGTGTTACTGTGTCTCTCTTCCCGGCAGGCCACGTGATCGGCTCAGCGCAGATCCGCGTTGAATACAAAAGCGAGGTTTGGGTAGTATCCGGCGATTACAAGGTAGAAGATGATGGGATTTCTACTCCGTTTGAGCCGGTTAAATGCCATCACTTTATTTCAGAGTGTACTTTTGGGATGCCGGTTTACCAATGGAAGCCGCAGGTACAAACTTTCAATGAGATCAATAGTTGGTGGCGTCATAATCTCGATAACGGACTGGCAACAGTAATTGTAGGTTACTCCTTAGGTAAAGCACAACGAATCTTACAAAACCTCGATTTGTTTAATGGCATGGTTTACACCCATGGTGTTATCGAAAATACCAACGAGGCCCTGCGCCGTAATGGCGTATTGTTAAACCCAACTGAGCGGATAACCCCCGAAAGTTCAAAAGAAGAGGTACGTAAAGGAATCATTATAGCCCCACCGTCATCGGTAGGTACGCCCTGGATGCGGAAGTTTCAGCCTTATAGTTTTGGTTATTGTTCAGGCTGGATGGCCATCCGTGGCGCCAAACGCCGCCGCGCTGCCGACAGGGGTTTTGTGCTTTCTGACCATGCCGATTGGGATGGCCTTATTAGTGCTATTGGTGCTACGGGTTGTGAATGCGTTTACCTTACCCATGGATACACAGCCACGTTTTCGAGATATTTAAATGAGATTGGTTTTAATGCCCGGGAGGTGCATACGCTTTATGGCGGCGAAGAAGAAGCCTCCAACCTCCCCGAAGGGGAGGCTCCAAGCGCCGGAGAACCAGAAAAGGAAGTCCTCTCCTTTGGAGAGGATTTAGGTGAGGTTGGAGGGGCCGATTCATGAAAGCCTTCGCCCAACTCTTTCTTTCGCTTGACGAAACCAATAAAACCAACGAAAAGGTTAAAGTATTAAAAGACTATTTTAATACGGTGCCCGATACCGATAAAATGCACATGCTTGCTTTGTTTACCGGTCGCGGGCCAAAACGGCAGATCAATTCAACGCTGGTACGAAACTGGGCCATCGAGGCATCACACATTCCTCCCTGGCTGTTTGAGGAAAGCTATCATGTAGTGGGAGATTTGGCAGAAACTATGGCATTACTTATGCCTCAAAGTGACGCGAGCAGCAGCAAAACGCTTACCGAATGGATAGCCGAGATCAATGCCCTTAACTATAAAACCGAAGAGCAAAAAAAAGAATGGCTGATGGATTCATGGGCCATGCTTGATAACCAGGAGCGCTTTGTTTTTAACAAACTGCTTACCGGCAGTTTCAGGGTTGGGGTATCGCAAAATCTGGTAATCAAGGCGCTGGCGGATATTTCCGGACTCGAACCCGCAGTACTTACCCATCGCATTATGGGGAGTTGGCTGCCCGAAACTTATCAGTTTTCGCAATTGATAGCAGAGCAGGATGCCGAAGCTAATATCTCCCGGCCTTATCCTTTCTTCCTGGCCTATCCTATCCAGGAAACGTCCGAAAAACAAAAAACTCCTGCTGAAGTAGGGATCGCCCTCGGTGATGCATCCGACTGGCAGGCTGAGTGGAAGTGGGATGGGATCCGTGCGCAAATGATAAAGCGTAATGGGGAAATATTTATCTGGAGCCGCGGCGAAGATCTGGCTACTGAAAAGTTTCCTGAGCTGCATCTCTTTTTAAATGCCCTCCCCGATGGTACGGTGATTGACGGTGAGATCCTCAGTTTCCAAAATGGCTTGCCTATGCCGTTTAACGTGCTGCAAACGCGTATCGGCAGAAAAAATCTCAGCAAAAAAATTCTGGAAGAAAGCCCGGTAGCCGTTATTGCTTATGATTGCCTGGAACATAAAGGCGAAGATATCCGCTATAAATCCCAAACTGAAAGACGGGAAATTTTGGAACAGTTACAAACAGAGACACGGTATTCCGAAGTGTTCCGTATTTCATCGCTGATTCAGTTTGAAAGCTGGGAGCAGCTTGGAAGTATCAGGGAACAGTCGCGCGCTATGATAGCCGAGGGGATCATGCTGAAACGCAAAAGCGCGGCCTACCAGGTAGGCCGCCGCCGGGGCGATTGGTGGAAATGGAAGATCGATCCGTTATCGGTTGATGCTGTAATGATTTACGCACAAAAAGGTCATGGCCGCCGGGCCGACCTATACACCGATTACACTTTCGCCGTTTGGGATGGCGACAAGCTGGTACCTTTTGCCAAGGCTTATTCGGGGCTTACCGATGCGGAGATCAATAAGGTAGACTATTTTGTAAAACGCAATACCATCGAAAAATTCGGCCCCGTACGTACCGTAAAGCCCGAGCTGGTGTTTGAGATAGGTTTTGAGGGCATCAATAAATCAACCAGGCATAAATCGGGTATAGCATTGCGTTTCCCGCGGATCCTGAGGTGGCGGCATGATAAGCCCAAAGAAGAAGCTGATACACTGGAAAGCTTAAAGGCATTACTAGGCGAATAAACACTATAATTTAATACCTTTGCGGCTTCAATATTAAAAAAACCTAACTATCAATAACCCAATATGATTGTAATCAGCAGTTTTCAGGAGTTTGAACAGCAGGTTGGCAACGACCTTGGCGTATCATCATGGCACACCATTACGCAGGAGCAGATCAACAAATTTGCCGATGCAACCCTCGATCATCAATGGATCCATACCGACCCGGAAAGGGCAAAAACTGAAAGCCCATTTAAGTCAACCATTGCACATGGCTACCTTACACTTTCACTTATCCCTCACCTATGGAAAGAGATCGTAAAGATCGAAAACCTGAAAATGGAAATTAATTACGGTATCGAAAACCTTCGTTTTGCACAACCGGTGCTGGTTGATAATGAAGTACGATTAAAGGTAAAGCTGACCAGCTTGCTTAACCTTCGTGGCACAACGAAATCCACCATGGCCATCGAACTCGAAATAAAAGACCAACGCAAACCGGCTTTCACCGGCGAAGTAGTGTTTTTATATCATTTTATTGGGTAAACCCACACTTAATAATCGCCCGTTATTGCTGTGAGGTACGAAGCGATGACGGGCGATTTAGATTTACAGAGTTACCTGTACAAGCTTTTGCTCTCAATAAATTTCAATACCGGATCTGGTACAAAAAACTGCACGTTCTTTTTTTCGGCTATTGATTTGCGGATAAACGTAGCCGAAAGTTCCATAAGCGGCGTCATGGTGATGGTAACCGAAGGGTGATCGGCCAGTTCGGCATTTTCATACCCGGGGCGCGGGTACACGTAAATGCGGTAATCGCGCAGGATAAGCTTATAGTTTTTCCACTTATGCAGGGAGCCAAGGTTATCCGAACCCATGATGAGGGCAAATTCATGCTCGGGATATTTTTCCTTTAAATGGGCAAGGGTATCAATGGTATACGATGGCTGGGGCAACTTCAGCTCAACATCGCTCACACTAATATTGGTTGCATTATCAGTAGCCAGGCGGGCCATCTCCAATCTGTCATAAGTGTTGATCAGATCGCCATACTTTTTTAACGGATTCTGGGGCGATACAACCAGCCATACCTTATCAAGCGTGGTATGGTTTGCCATATAATTGGCAATAATCAAATGCCCTATATGTATAGGATTAAATGAACCAAACAGTAAGCCTATCTTCATGTTGTGCCCCTAACCCCTAAAGGGGAAATTAAAAGTTTTGTAGATTAAATGCTCCCGGTGTACAAAATGAGTTTTTTGCACTCCCCCTTTAGGGGGCCGGGGGGCTAATAAAGTTACTCACCAATTCCTCAGCCTCTGCGCAAGCAGTTTCAAGATCGTAATTTTTGAGTATAATATCAAATTGCGGAGCGTATTTAAGCTCTTTTTCTGCTTTAGCAAAGCGTTCTTTTAGTTTTTCTTCGCTATCGGTGCCACGGCCGGTCAACCTTTCAATTAAAACCTCAAGCGATGGCGGTTGTACAAATATAGCCAAAGCCTGGGGGCCATATTTGCGTTTAAGGTGAAGGCCACCCTCAACGTCAATATCAAATATTACTGTTTTGCCTTTTGCCCAGATGCGCTCAATTTCAGTACGGAGCGTGCCATAAAAAGTACCGGTATAAACCTCCTCAAATTCAACAAATTGCTTTTTGGCTATGCGGTGCAAAAACTCTTCTTTGCTTATAAAGTAGTAATCTTTTTCATGCACCTCATCGCCGCGGCGCTCACGCGTGGTGGCCGAAATAGAAAATTCAAGATCAGGAATTTTTCCCAGCAAATGATGTACTATTGTGGTTTTACCAGCACCCGACGGAGCCGAAAATATGATGAGTTTACCGTTTTGGCTCATAGTTTATAGTTCATGGTTCATAGCTGGTTATAGTAATGGCGTTAATCCATGAACTATGAACCATCATCTATGAACTTTACAATACGTTTAACAGTTGTTCTTTAATTTTTTCAAGTTCTTCTTTCATGCCTACTACCAGTTTCTGGATGTTGGCATCATTGGCTTTTGATCCTAATGTATTGATCTCGCGACCAATCTCCTGCGAAATGAAGCCCAGCTTTTTGCCGTTTGCATCAGCGTTTTTTAATGTTTCGATAAAGTATTCGCAATGCGCTTTCAGCCTTACCTTTTCTTCGGTAATATCAAGCTTATCAATATAATAGATCAGTTCCTGTTCAAACCGGTTTTGATCTATAGCTTCGCGGCTTGCGGCTTCTGCTAAGAATGTATTAAGGCGCTCTCTAATTAAAGGAACACGTTTAGGATCTTCCAGTTCAACAAGCTCCAGGTTTTTTAATATAGTGTTAATACGCCCTTTAATCTCCTGTTCAATAACATTACCTTCCTGAGCCCTGAAGTCCTGGAAAGCGGCCATCGCCTGCTGAAAAGTTTTTTCAACGGCTTTCCACTCATCTTCGGATATGGTATCTTCTTCGTATTTAACAACTTCGGGTAAGCCCAATGCCAGCTGAAGCAGGTTGCCGGTTGGCTCGCCGAGCTCTTCACTTACTGATTTTAGCTGGTTGTAATAATGTTTGAGCAGATCTTTATCAATGCCTGCCGCTTTTACTGATTGACTTACCTGCTCGGTGTTAATAGATAAGTTAACTTTACCGCGCTCGATGAGTTTACTGCAGTCATTACGCAGCTGAAACTCTTTTTCGGCAAAAATCTTCGGTAAACGAAGCGATAATTCTAAAAATTTGCTGTTCAGGGATTTAACCTCTACGGTGTATTTTGTACTGCCCGAATCAAAACTGGCAATTCCATACCCTGTCATGGATTTTATCATGCGCAAAGATAGCAAATTTAGTTAGAGGTTAGAGATCGGAGATTAGAGGTTAGGTCACTGTTAAATTTCGGATTTGAAATAAATTCAATAGAGAGAATTTATCATTCAAAAAAACTGTCCTGTCCTGAAATAGGTTGACAAAAAAAGGTTAACAAAAAGGCAGGAAACATGACAAAAAGAAGTGTAAAAGTAGTTCGGTACAGTATTAGCTTTAAACAAAAGGTAGTGCGGGAGATAGAGGAAGAGGGTCTTAGCCTGGCAGAGGCAAGCCGGCGCTATGGGATCAGCGGAGCTGAAACAGTAAGCAGGTGGCTTGGGGCTTTAGGAAAACAATATTTACAAAACAAGGTAATCAGAGTGGAAACGAAAGCAGAGCAGGATCGGTTATTGGAATTGGAACAAGAGGTAAAAAAGTTAAAGCTGGCTTTGGCTGATGCTTACCTGGCCAGGGATTGTGCGGAGGAAGTTGTCAAACAGGCAGGTAAGCTATATGGAGAGGATTTAAAAAAAAAGTTTGGCGGCCAAGTATCGGGGTACTCCGGTCGAAATATGGATTAAGCGAACTATGTGGTTATTTTGAGGTAAGCCGGAGTGGCTACTACAAGGCGGTGTCTGCAGCGGACCGGAAAGCATTAAATGAGACGATGGTATTGTCGTTGGTTCACGAGGTGCGCCGGTATCATCCGCGCCTGGGGGGCAAGAAACTGTATTTCCTGTTAAAAAAAGATATAAGTAAAGCAGGAATAAGAATGGGCAGGGATATGTTCTTTGAGTTGTTAAGCAGGAATAAGCTATTGGTAAAAAGACGTCGTAAGTATGTATCTACGACAGATTCTTACCATCGGTTTAGAGTTTACAGGAACCTGATGAAAGACAGGCAGCTTACGGGCGCTCATCAGTGCTGGGTATCAGATATTACCTATATCCGCACTTCAAAAGACTTTGTATACCTGTTTCTGATCACAGACGCATATTCGCGAAAGGTGGTAGGCTGGTATTTATCAGAAAGCCTTAGAATTGAAGGGGCTATCCGTAGCCTGGAAATGGCCATCAGGCAACGGCAGCCTGCGGATAATCTGATCCATCATTCAGACCGGGGGATCCAGTATTGCAGCAATGATTATACAAAACTGCTAAAAAAGGCTAAGATCGGCATTAGTATGACCGAAGAGAACCATTGTTACGAGAATGCCATGGCAGAACGGGTGAATGGGATACTGAAACAGGAATATGGCCTTGATAGCACGTTCGATTCAGCAAAGGATGCAATAAAGGCAGTAAAAGAAGCGATTGGCTTTTATAATATGAGCAGGCCGCATTGGTCATTAAACCTGGCTACGCCACAACAGCTACACATGGCAGCTTGACTTATCAACAAAAACAAGCTCCTTTTTAAAAGAAAAAAAGAAGCAAAAAAAGAAAAGCTGTTAATAAGTCGGAAACTCTCCGAGTTGCCGACTTATTAACAGCTCAAATAAACAATAATAATGTCTACTTTTTTCAGGACAGGACAAGTAAAACTAACCTCCATTCTCTAACCTCCAACCACCAAAGCGAAGCGCTTTAACACTTTTTCACATTTCAAATAAAATACACTTCCTATATTTACGTTCAATTATCACTGATGCGCAACTATTTATACCTGCTTGTAACAGGCGTTCTATGCCTTATAACCGTTCATGTTTCGGCCCAGGAGTTTACGGTAAAAGGGGTTATCTCAAAAAAGGTGACTAATGAGCGTGTAGGACAGGTTTTTGTTAAAGATCTGAATACCAAAACATTGATACTTAGTGATGATGTTGGCTGGTTTAGCATAAAGACCCGTGTTGGCGATACCCTGCTTTTTTCCCGCGATGACTATACCCCTCAAAAAGTAGTGGTACTGAACAATAGCGACATGCCCGTTTACATGCAGCCCATTATAAAACTTGACGAGGTAAAAGTCGTTGGCCAAACCAAACGGCAGGAAATAAACCAGGTATTGAACGATTATAAGAAACAGGGAACTTATTATAATGGCAAGCCGCCGGCGTTATCTTTTTTAAGTAACCCGGTAACCGGTCTTTATGAGCTTTTGGGCACAACCCCCAATCGCGCACGTCGCTTTGCTCAAAACGCCCAAAGTGAATTGGAGCAGGCCGAAATTCACAAACATTACAATATTCCATTTGTGAAGCAATATACCGGACTGGCTACCGATAGCCTTGCCCGTAAATTCATGAATTATTATACGCCTACCTATAAGGATATCAAAGCCTGGACTGATTATGACCTCATAAAGCACACCATACGGGCATATGAGTATTACAAAAACAGCAGTGATAAAGAAAAGCTCGAAAAGCTAAACAGTCCAACATTCATCGTGCCCGATTCAACTGTAAAACTGGGAGAGGGGCCGGTGCAGCTTAAAAAAGAAAAGCAGCCACCGCTTTAATTGTTAAAAAACTTTGAATCAGATGCCCAAGGCTTCGCATGCTTTTTCGGCGGCAAGTTTTTCGGCGTTCTTTTTACTGAATTCTTTGCCCGAGCCCATTACTTCACCATCTATATTGGCCTGTACAGTGAAAAGCTTGGTGCTTTCGCCGTCCTGGTTGGTTACCAGTTCAAAAATAATATCGCGGCCATGTCGCTGGCACCATTCAATAAGCTTGCTTTTGAAGTTAGTTTCCGTTTGCTCAAGCGTATGAATATCAATATGAGGTTTTATGATGTGGTTGATGAGGAAGTTTTTGGTAAAGTCATAGCCTTTATCCAAATAAACCGCGCCAATCAAGGCTTCAAAGGCATCGCCCAGTAATGATCCCTGCCTGCTTGAGTTAAGCATGCGGTTATCATACTCAATCAATTTATCAAAGCCAAGTTTTTTGCCGAGTGCGTTAAGGTTTACACGGCTTACTATTTTTGAGCGTAATTCGGTCAAAAAGCCCTCATCTTCATAGGGGTATAATTTAAAAAGTACTTCAGCAACAACACTGCCCAGTACGGCATCGCCCAAAAACTCCAAGCGTTCGTTACTGTTTTTTACCCCCTTCTTGATGTTTTGGGCTACCGATTTATGACGGAAAGCCATGCGGTATAAAGACAAATTGCCCGGCACAAAACCGAGCAAATTCTTTAAAATTTTAACATACTTTCTGTTGGGTGATATATAAAGCTTGTAGAACCGACTTATAGGCATCAAACCACAATTAATCTTCGTACTTTTTAAATATTACAGAAGCGTTGTGTCCGCCAAAACCAAATCCATTGCTTTGCACTATATTAATATCGCGTTTTTGAGCGGTATTGAAAGTGAAATTGATCTTAGGATCAAAAGCCGGATCATCAGTAAAGTGATTAATGGTTGGAGGGATGATACCATGTTTTAATGCCAGTATCGATGCAATAGCTTCAACCGCGCCGGCAGCACCAAGTAAATGGCCAGTCATTGATTTGGTTGAGCTAATGTTGATACGGTAAATATCATCGCCAAACACATCCTGTATTGCTTTAATTTCCTGCGGATCACCGATTGGGGTTGATGTGCCGTGAACGTTCACATAATCAATATCGGCAGGGCTAAGGTTAGCATCTTCAAGGGCTGCGCGCATTACAAATGCGGCACCTAAGCCATCGGGATGAGGTGCTGTCATGTGATAGGCATCGGCGCTCATGCCGCCACCCACCATTTCGGCGTATATTTTAGCGCCGCGGGCTTTTGCATGCTCTAACTCCTCTAAAATGATAGTACCTGCTCCTTCACCGGCCACAAAACCATCCCTGTCCAGATCAAACGGACGCGATGCCGTTGCCGGATCATCGTTTCGGGTTGATAATGCGTGCATGGCGTTAAAACCACCTATGCCGGCTTCGTTGATAATGGCTTCAGAACCACCGCTGATGAACATGTTAGCTTTACCCAAACGGATGTAGTTAAATGAATCTATCAGGGAATTATTTGATGAAGCACATGCCGAAACAGTAGTGAAGTTGGGGCCACGCAAACCATATTTAATAGATATATGGCCGGGGGCTATATCGGCAATCATTTTAGGGATGAAGAACGGGTTAAAACGCGGAGAGCCATCACCTTTGGCAAAGGCTGTCACCTCGTCGAGGAAAGTTTTTAAACCCCCAATACCCGAGCCCCAGATAACGCCAATACGGCTGGTATCCAGTTTTGAAAAATCTAATCCTGCGTCTTTTACGGCTTCTTCGGTTGAAAATAAGGCGTATTGTACAAAGGGATCCAATTTGCGGGCGTCTTTACGGCCCAAAAAACCATCCGCGTCAAAGTCTTTTACTTCGCACGCGAACTTAGTTTTGAATTTTTCGGTATCAAAACTTTTGATCAAGGCAGCGCCACTTACTCCATTGATCAGTCCGTTCCAATAGTCTGAAACAGTGTTACCAATAGGAGTAAGTGCTCCAAGCCCGGTTACTACAACTCTTTTAAACTCCATTTAATCCAGTTAAGGAGTTTTATTTAACGTTTTTTTCAAGGTAAGCAACTGCCTGGCCAACAGTACCAATAGTTTCAGCCTGATCGTCAGGAATAGCCACGTTAAATTCTTTTTCAAACTCCATGATTAATTCCACGGTGTCTAACGAGTCGGCACCAAGATCGTTGGTGAAACTCGCTTCTGGCGTAACTTCACTTTCGTCAACACCCAGTTTTTCTACGATAATAGCTTTTACTCTTGAAGCGATATCAGACATAGTCTTTATAGTTTAATGATTAATAAAAATTCAGTGCAAAGAAAAATAAATTCTGTCAATAAACAAATCTAAAACTTTTACAATATAAATCTCTAAACAAAATTTTATTGAAACGGTTTGTATTAGTAATTTTGACGGTGTAAAAGTAATGATTTTGAACAGGAAATTTTTAAAGTTTGAGATCGATTTTGATTTTGTGCTCATTGCAGTAACAAGCTCACTTAAAGATTACCGGGTTTGTTTTCTTATAAACAAGTACTTGAATTTTAATTTCGTAAAAACCGATGACCTGGAAGTAGATATTTACCCCGGGAGCGAACCTGTTTTGTTTTCATTATACCGTTACAGCTGGGAAACCACCGAAACAGACTTCTTCTTTATAGGCAATAAAGGCTCAGACGGCTACCTGGTGCCTGAAATAAAAAGTGCCGACTATTTTTTAATGATTCGTAACTATATAGATGATAATGAGCTTGATACGATCATTTCATCGCTAAATAAAATACCAGAGATAGTTGCAGCTGTAAAGATTGACCCAAAAAAAATAAAATCACGGGAAAATCTTTTATTTTAGCGCCGAATTTAAAAAGATGTTGGTTTTACAATCATTAAATACCCTCCAGTTTTAACCCGAATAATATGGAACTATACTATAATCGTACAAAAATTGTTGCCACCATGGGGCCGGCATCAGCTAAAAAGGATGTTTTATTAGCGATGATCAAGGCAGGTGTCAACGTTTGCCGTCTTAATTTTTCGCACGGTAAGCCTGAAGATCATAAGGTAGTGATCGATCTTATCCGTGAAATTAACGAGCAATACAAAACCAATGTAGGTATCCTGGCCGATTTGCAGGGCCCAAAGATCCGCATCGGACTGGTAAAGGACGGCGGTATTCATTTAGTTAACGGAACGCACATTAAAATTACCACTCACGAGTGCATTGGTAACGATGAGCAGATCTATATTACTTATGATACCTTCCCACAGGACGTACAGGCAAACGAAATTATTTTGCTTGATGACGGCAAACTGCAGTTAAGGGTTATTGAAACCAACAAAATTGATACAGTTATATGTGAGGTTGTTCACGGCGGTATCTTAACGTCACGCAAGGGGGTTAACCTGCCTAACACCAAAGTGTCTATCCCAAGCTTAACCGAAGAAGATTTGATCAACCTTGAATTTGCCCTTAAACAGGATGTTGAATGGATCGGTCTTTCTTTTGTTCGCACAGGCGAGGATATCATTGACTTGAAACGTATTATAGCACGCAACGGTTCGGCGGCTAAGGTAATTGCCAAAGTTGAAAAACCGGAAGCTATTGAAAATATTGATGCCATTATTGCTGCAACCGATGGTGTAATGGTTGCCCGTGGTGACCTTGGTGTTGAAATGCCGCTTGAAGAAGTACCGTTACTGCAAAAAATGATTGCCCGTAAATGCCGCGCTGCTTCAAAACCGGTTATCGTAGCTACCCAGATGCTGGAATCAATGATCACCACACCACGCCCAACCCGTGCCGAAGTGAATGACGTTGCCAACTCTGTACTTGACGGTGCCGATGCGGTTATGTTAAGCGGCGAAACATCAGTTGGTGAGTTCCCGGTTATTGTTATTGAAACTATGGCCAAAATTGTACGCAATGTTGAAGAATTAGGCTATCCGTTTAACGCTCCAAAGCAAGCGACAGCTAAAGACCCTTCTTCTCCGGATTTCCTGATCAATGCACTTTGCGAATCTGCCGTACATATTGCTGAGCAAAGCAATGCGGTAGGTATCGTTTCCATGACTACTTCAGGTTATACTGCATTTGAAATATCAAGCCACAGGCCTAAAGCCAGTACATATATATTTACATCCAACAAGCAGCTATTGAATGCGCTTAGCCTTGTTTGGGGTGTGAGGGCGTATTATTATGATCAGCTGGAAAGCACAGATCAAACCATTGCCGATGTTAACGACACTCTTAAAGCCGAAGGCCTGATTAAAACAGGCGACGTAGTTGTTAACACTGCTTCTACACCTATAATTAAACAGGGTAAAACCAATACGCTTAAATTAAGCGTTGTGGAATAAGGCTATTTAAAATCTTACTTTTAATGAAGAAGGCTCGCCGGGATAACTGGCGGGCTTTTTTGTTGGCGGGATATGCAGGCATCAATGGAATAGCGCGTTCCGCCCTATGGGATATAAGATGAGGTCCCTTCATAAAAAACAATGCCGGCTACCCGAAAGTAAACCGGCAAAGCACAATTAAAATCAGGCATAATTCAGGTTTAAGTTGAAAGGCTGATTTCTCTTGCTATCCTAAAAAATAAAAGGTAGATGCTTAAATAAATTTATCCGCGTTTATAAAACCTGTTTGAGCACCTGCTGCAGCGATAGCGTTTTACTGCAAGCCGGGGAAGGAACAGTTTAACAATAGCACCTCTTTTTATCCGGTCGCAAAATTTGTTTTTGCATCTTGGCCATATTGCATCAGGCGCTTTGCCGATAGTTGGTATTGTATCGGTTTGGTTGTTAAGGGTACGGAGATTATCCTCATTAAAAGTCACAGTCATTATATTAGGGGGTGATTGTATTTCACAAAGCTGCCTAAAAGCGATATAATAAAACTGCCATTTAGCTTTATAAAACCGCCATTTGCTTAAAAAAAGCCTCCTGTCAGTTAAAGATTTCTGAAATTAAAAAGACAATGATAATCGGCCGGATTGTTTAAAGTAGCTCGTTAACGTCGCGGCCATAATGTTCCTTAAACAATTTGCCAAAGTATGCAGGTGTATCAAACCCCGCGGCATATGATACTTCGGCAATGGTGCGGTACTTTCCGCTTTCGATAGCTTCGCGTGCTATTTGTAATTTAATGGCGCGGATGTATTTATTAGGCGTAAGCCCGGTAATTGATTTTATGCGGCGAAACAATTGCCGCTCACTGATCGCCAGTTCATAGCTCAGTGCGGCAAGGGTAAGATCGGTTTTTCCGGTATGTTTTCGTACCTGGGCTTCCAATTCCTCAAGCCAGGATAAATCGGCAGGCGAAAGTTTCAAGCCCGGGTTTTCTGCCGGTTGTTCAATCTGCTGACCATTGGTTCCTGTAATCAGCTCTTCATCATCAGGAATGGTAGCCCCGGAGCGGGCGGCGGCGTTATTAATAAGATTGACAGCGCGTGCAAGCAATTCGCTGCTTAAAAATGGTTTGGTGAGATAATCATCAACACCAATATGAAGCGCTTTAAGCTTATGCCGTGTATTGGCCAGTGCGGTGAGCATGATCACCGGGATGTTGCAGTAAGCCGGGCTTTGCTTCAGGGTTTCAAGCAGGGTAAAGCCATCCATTTCGGGCATCATCACATCTGATATGATCAGGCTGGGCATTACCGGCATATCCTGCAGTTTTTGCAATGCTGCGTGGCCATTGCCGGCAGTGATGAGTCGATATTGTGGCCGTAAAATATCTGCAATATAAGCAGCCATTTCATGATGGTCTTCAACCAGCATAATAAGCTCCCCGTTAGTGTCTTTTCCTCCGGTTTTAATATTCGAAACAATTACGGCTTCTGTTTCGGGCAGTTCAGTTGCCGGCTTTTCAGTTGTCTTAAGCGGAATCTCTATCTTAAAAAACACACCCTTTCCCCAATTATTATCAACCGCAATATGCCCGCCCATCAGTTCTGTAAGTTCACGCGCTATAGCAAGGCCTATGCCTGTGCCGCCTTCTAAGGGTGCATTATTACCTCGGCCCTGGTAATAACGGTCAAAAATATTGGGCAGATCATCCGGATGAATCCCCACACCGGTATTGGCTACTCCAAACTCAATCATTCCCAGCTTAATATCAGCAGTAATGGTTATAGTACCTGCATGAGGCGTAAACTTAATGGCATTACTGATGAGGTTATTAGCTATTTTTTCAAACTTTTCCTGGTCGAGCAAAACAAAAAGCGCCGGATCAATGGAGTTGAGCAATCTGTAATCGATTTGTTTATATTCAGCGGCTGATACAAAACCCTGGTATAGTATCTTTACAAATGATAATAATGCAACGGGCTTGGGTTGTAATGCTAATTTCCCTGCTTCCAACTTGCCAAGATCAAGCAATTCGTTGGTCATATTGAGTAGCTTTTTGCTATTGCGTAATATCGAGTGCAGCATGTTACGCTGTTCAACTTCATAATTAGTAAAAGCCAGGAGCTGAACCGCCGGCCCCATGATGAGCGTTAATGGAGTGCGTAATTCATGACTTATGTTTGCAAAAAAGCGTGTTTTCATAGCATCCATTTTTTCCAGCTGACTATGTTCTTCGGCCAGTAAGGCCGTCTCTCTTTTCTTTTTAAGAATAAACCAACGGTAACTGATAATGGAGGCCATTATTATAAACAGCGCAAGCACAATTAAAAAATTCCGTTGTACCTCAACCAGCTTAGTTTCACCGGCGGCGATTAATAATCGTTTATCGGCCTGGTATTTTTTATCCAGTTCGGAAGCATCCCTTGCTTTATCGAGCTGGTTGATGCTGTCATTAAGCCGCCGGTACAGATAACTATACTTAAAAGCGTTTTTATAATCGCCAATACCTTCATATGCATCGGTTAAATGATTATAGATGTTTTTTTGTACGGTGATGTTACTTTGCGATTCGGGTTGGAGGCTAACGGCCATTTCACCGAATCGTGCGGCCTTCTTAAACTCCTTATGATCAACATACATGGTCATAAGTTCATTAAGGTTATGCTTTTCGAGAGTTTTGAAATCGCCTTTGCGGGATAATTCCAGTGATTTCATCAGGATCTCCTCTGCCTTTTTATCCTGGTTGGTCATGAGGTAAAGCCGGCCCAGATTGCCCTGGTAACGGGCTATGCTAAAATCAGAAAGAAAATGAGCATACTTTTTATCAAGTACCTGTTCCATTAGCCAGGTAGCTTTTACCAGGTTACCCGGCGACGATATACTCCGTTCGGAAAGGATGTTGGATAAGTTACTCAGCGCAAAAATATAAGAAGCTGTATCTTTTATGCTCAATGCATCTTTTGAAGCTTGCTCAGCATAAGGCAGGGCTTGTTTAGGGTTACCAATCGACCGATAAATATCGGCAATACAGGCGCGGCAGTCTATACTTAAACTTTTCCATCCCCTGTTATCGCACTCTTTCAGTATTTTAAAAGCAACGTTTAAGGCTTCAACCGTTTTGGCTTCGCGGCTGAGCATGTAGGCTACCATTATTGGTGCTTTTTCATAAGTAAGTGAATCGGCCGTGGTTGTCAATTTGGTAGCTTCACGGCCAAAGGTTAAAGCATCATGTTCATTACCTATGCCATAAGCCTGGTAAGCCCGGGCCAGCAACACCCGCGCTTCAAATGGTTTATTGTTGTTTTTCCTGGCCGAATCGATCAGTTTTTTTGCAAGCACAGCTGCCGAATCCGGACTTTTCATGCTGCGGAGCATTTTTAGTACAGGTTCTTTAGCGGGCCGGGATTGACTTTGAGCCAGTGCAGCAAAGCTGCATAAAATGATAACACAAAAAGGGATGATCCTTCGGAAAAGATGAACAGGGTAAATTGTAATAGGGGTCATGATATTGAAGCCCAAATTACAATTTTATCGGCGCCTGGAATTACCTTAATTTGAAATAAATCTCCTTATAAAAAATTTTTATCCAAAGTTTTTTCAGCTTACCTGTTTTAAATCAATAGTTAAAATTGCCTGTTTTGTTGTTAATATTACACAATTAAACCTATGCCAGCTTAAGCTATAATTGATTACTTTAGCGCTTTGCATCGATATAAAAATTGATAATGAAACACTACGGACTAATAGGCTTCCCGCTTTCGCACTCATTCTCAAAAAAATTTTTTACCGAAAAATTTGAAGCCGAAGGCATTACCGATTGCCGCTATGATCTTTACCCGCTCGAGAATATTAAAGATTTGCAGGACCTGCTTGACGAGCATCCCAATATTTGCGGACTTAATGTTACCATCCCCCATAAAATAAACGTGATGCCGCTGCTTGACTGGATTGAGCATGACGCACGTACTGCCGGCGCCGTTAATTGTATCCGTGTAACCGCTGAAAGCCCGGTGGCTGCCGCCTTTTCAGGCGAAATAGGTGTTAAAGACCATGATTTCAGGCTGGAAGGGTATAATACCGATATTTATGGTTTTGAAGAGTCATTAAAACCCTTAATTGGTGATGGTAATGATGATGCTCTGGTTTTGGGCGATGGCGGTGCTGCAAAAGCTGTAAAGTGTGTACTGGAAAATTTAGGTATAACTTATAAAGTTGTTACCCGCAAACCTACACACCATGCGGATAATATTTTGTTTAAAGATCTTCAGCCACACCATATCTTACAGCACAAACTTATCATCAATACAACTCCTTTGGGTACCCATCCTAATATTGATGAATGCCCGCTTATACCTTATGATTTTATAGGTGAAGATCATATTTTATATGACCTGATATATAATCCAGAAGAAACCCTGTTTTTGAAAAAAGGGCGGGAGCGCGGTGCTGTTACCAAAAATGGTTACGAAATGCTGGTTTTACAGGCCGAAAAATCATGGGAGATCTGGAACTCAAAGGAGAAACATCCATGAAGTATGTAAGTTTACTGGCAGCAGTGCTATTGTTTTTGTTCGCATGCAGCGGCAATCATGATTACGCGCCCAAGCCCCGCGGCTACTATCGCATTGCGTTCCCTAAAAAAGAATACCAGGATTATGCTGCCGGTTGCCCGTATGCTTTTACATATCCCAGGTACGCCTTTATTGAACCAGATAAAAAGCGGGGTGCCAAACCTTGCTGGATAAACATGCAGTTCCCGCGGTTTAATGCCACGCTGCATTTAAGCTATCAGCCCATCACCTCAAAAAAAGAGTTTAACCAACTGGTGGAGGATGCCCGCACCTTCGCCTTTAAGCATACCGTAAAAGCCACATCCATTGACGAAGGCATCATCCATTATGCCGATAAAAAAGTTTATGGCATTTATTATACCATAGACGGCAATGCCGCTTCATCGGCGCAGTTTTTCCTTACAGATAGTGTACATAATTATATACGGGGAGCGCTATATTTTAACACCGAACCCCGGCTCGACTCCATACAACCTGTGCTTAGTTTTATAAAGCAGGACATGGCGGTGATGATTAAAAGTTTTAAGTGGAAGTAGAAGCCAGAAGCAAGACAACAAGATAATAGAAGCAAGACTTTAAGAGCTGGATATTTTAACCATGCAAAATTGCTATATAGGTATTGAAATAGGCGGAACCAAACTGCAAATAGTTTTGGCCGATGATAGTTTTATTATCAACAGGACATTTCGTTTTGCGGTAGACAGAGTGTTGGCTGCCGCAGGGATCAGGGAGCATATTGCCCAAACCATCACCAATATTTCAAAAGAGTATATCATTAAAAGTATAAGCATCGGTTTTGGCGGACCGGTTGACAGGGAGGCGGGCTGTATTGCTAAGTCGCACCAGTTAAGTGGATGGGACGGATTTAATATTTCGGGCTGGTTGCAACAGCAGGTTAATGTACCGGTTATTTTGGAGAATGATGCTAATGCAGCGGCCCTTGGCGAGGCATTAAAAGGGGCCGGGCGTAACTATGAACATGTATTTTATGTAACGCTTGGCAGTGGTGCAGGTGCCGGAATGGTTATTAACGGCCAAATTTATCACGGGACAAAACCTGGAGAAGCTGAGATAGGGCACATCCGCCTTAACCGCGAAGGCCTTACGCTTGAAGATAGCTGCTCGGGCTGGGCGGTTGACAAAAAGATCCGTACAGTAATCGCTCAAAAGCCTGATGGTAAACTGGCCCAACTTTGTGCGGATGTAAATGGAGGCGAGGCAAAAATGTTACTAACTGCTTTGGAACAGGGAGATGCAGATGCGCTGAAAATATTGAATGATACCGCTGCCGATCTGGGTTTCGGCTTATCACATGCCGTACATCTTTTTCACCCTGATATTATAGTGGTAGGGGGAGGCTTATCTTTGTTGGGAGAGCCCTTGCGTATTCGCGTACAAGAGGTTATCCGGGCTAATATCATGGCCCTGTTTTTACCCGGTCCCCAGGTTGTAATAGCCGAATTAGGCGAACTGGCAGTACCCGTTGGGGTAATTGAAAACCAGAGGAGGCATGTAGGTTAATTCAATTTCCTTTCGGGGAGTTCTCGCAAATTGAGAAAATCATTCCACCTGAATAAGCTTGCCTCTATAGTAACCATCCCGGCCAGGACGAAAAATATGGCTTAGCTATCCCCTAAAACTTATTTGTTCTGTTTCCGCCAAATTTACAAACACGCAGATGGATCTGTTGTTAATAGTACAGCGGTGTAATAACTGCCAATAATTAATAAACAATGAAACTCATCAAATTCAATAAAATAGGTAATGATATCCGGTTGCATACCGAAAGCCTTGCCCATATGGGGTTTAGGAAAATATTTGAAGGCATCGATCAGCTTAAAATAAAAAACGGCGTTGATAAACTCGGTCTAGAAGGTTTTATTAACCAGTGCGCTTGTCTTGCAGCAGGTTCGGGGGCTATGGCCGGCAGCGGAGGGATGTTTACCCTCGTAGAGGGGATCCCATTTGATTTCATCAATTTAATCACCCAGCAGTTTAGAGCTATTATGGGCATTATGTATTATTACCGGGGCACGTATGATAATGGGTTCGACGATTTTATGTCGTTAGTGGCAACATCCGTAAGGGTGGAAGCCGGCGTGGCTATCACCAAAACCATGATGGAAGGCATTGCCGAAAGGATGCTCATGATATTAGGTACCCGCACTGCCGAACGCCTGGTTCCGGTTGTAGGCGCGGTTATTGGCGGTACGGCAAATTACCTGTTTATTAAACGTATGGCCGAACAGGTGAAGCGGATGCAAAAGGACTTTGTGGTTATTGAAGTAGGATAGGGCAACTAAGCGCAGAGCAGGCATATAGGCCTTTAACTTTAGCTTTCAAGTAATTACAGATTGAACTACGGTTTGATGATATACCTGAGTTGAATAAGTCCGCTTGAAAATTGTTCGGCACCAAGCAATACCAGGTTAATGCGTTCTTTTATATTTGTAAAAAGGGGTTTTCCACTGCCTAAAATTACCGGGTGTACTGATAGTAATAATTCGGAGATTAGATTTTTTTTGATAAACGCTTCAACAAGTTCTGCCCCGCCAAACAACCAGATATCGCCTCCTTCCTGGCTCTTTATTTCTTCGATCCTGCTTTTAAAATCAGCAGACCTCAGTATTTCAACATTATCAGCTTGCGGATCATGAAGTGTATCTGAAAACACATAAATTTTCATGGCGGCAAACATTTTTGGATCGGTACGCATGATCAGCTCATAACTTTTGCGCCCGATGAAGATGGCATCACAGGCTTTAAAAAAGTCGGTAAGGCCATAATCCTGGTCGTCAAAGCACCAGTCGTACTCACCATTAGGGCCCTCAATATAGCTGTCGAGGCTAACAGCGACGTTTAAGATTATTTTACGCATAGCACTATTCTTCGGGTGTGTTGTTCATTTCCTGCCATTGCTTGCTAAATGATTTATTAGCTACGCGAGGCATCTCGCGTAAATGGCCCCAGGTACGTTTAAAGAAGGTTTTAAGCAGGAAGTTTTTCATGCCGCCGCCAAAAAAATCGGTAAGCTTGCGTTTAAGCATTCCCTTTTTCCAGATAGCCCAGCCCCAGCGTTCTTTATTGGTAACCAGGTTTTCATTCACCGCATCGCGGCGGTTAAGGAGCAACATTTTATGGATGTCGATCTTAACCGGGCAAACCTCGGTACATTTACCGCACAGGCTTGAAGCATAGCTCAAGTGTTTGAAATTTTCCATCCCCTGGGTATGCGGGGTAATAATAGAGCCTATCGGGCCACTGTAAGTGGTGGCATAAGTGTGGCCTCCAATGTTTTTATAAATGGGGCAACCGTTAAGGCAAGCCCCGCAACGGATGCAGTAAAGGCCCTGGCGCTGGTCTTTTTTTGCCAGCAGATTGGTGCGACCATTATCCAGCAGTACTACGTACATTTCCTCAGGTCCGTCGGTTTCATCCGGCCGGCGCGGGCCACTTAATATAGTATTGTAAACGGTAAGATTTTGCCCGGTGCCATGAGTAGATAGCATTGGCCAAAACAAGTCCAGATCGGTAATGGAAGGGATGATTTTTTCAATACCAACAATAGCAATATGGATTTTAGGGAATGTAGTACAAAGACGCGCGTTGCCTTCATTTTCGCTGATGGCGATGCTGCCGGTATCGGCTAATAAGAAATTGGCACCGGTGATACCTACATCGGCCTGTACATATTTTTCGCGAAGCAGCTCGCGGGCTTTCAGGGTAATTTGTTCGGGCGTGGCATCAATGGGGGTGCCAAATTTTTGGTGGAAAAGCTTCGCGATATCCTCCTTGCTGAGGTGCATAGCCGGGGTAACAATATGATATGGCTTTTGGCCCAACAGCTGCACTATATATTCACCCAGGTCGGTTTCAAGCGATTCTATTTGATTGCCCTCCAAAAACTCGTTCAGGTGAATTTCTTCAGTAACCATCGATTTGGATTTCACCACAGTTTTGGCATTGGCTTTTTTGATGATGTTCAGGATTTCGCGCTGGGCCTCCTCAACGTCATTTGCCCAGATCACTTTGCCACCGCGTTTCTGAAAATTGGCCTCAAACTCGGGGAGGAATTTGTCGAGGTTTTCCATCACCTTCCATTTAAGCACATGACCTTTCTTCTTGGCATTATCTAAATTAATAATGCGCGATAGGCCCCGCGATACCGCCGTATTGTACCGGTCAATATTGAAGTTGATGATGCGACGGTGATCGGCATCAAAAGCCTTCTCCTCCGATTTTACCAAAAATTCTTCAGCGGTTGCTCCCATATATGCGAAAGTAGGATTTTTGTTTTATTTTTTGGGTGAGTGGTTGATTACGTTGATTATGTGAGTGGTTGTTTTTGAACAGATAAGATGTCAGAAGGTTTTAAATTTAGTGAGTGGTTTTCGCTGTCACGGATTACGCTACGCTAACCTGCGGCAGTTATGTATAAAACACAAAAGGCGCATATGCGCCTTTTGTGTTTTATTTTAATGAGAGAACCGCTCTCCCAATCAACCACGCACTATTTCCCTCCGCCTGCAACTGCATCCACTACGGGACGCTTATCGCGGTTAGCAAGTTCCCAGCCGGTATAAAATACCAGTTGAGCGCGTTTAGCGAGTAGCGGGAAGTTGATTTTGCTTACCTCGTCGCCTGGTTGGTGATAATCGGCATGTACGCCATTAAAGTAAAATATGATTGGTACGCCGTGTTTTGCAAAGTTGTAATGATCGCTGCGGTAGTAAAACCTGTTAGGATCATTTGGATCGTCATACTTATAATCAAGTTTTAGTTTTGTATAAGTATTGTTGGCATTCTCTCCAATTTCATGCAGTTCCTTGCTCAGCATGGCCGAACCGATAGGGTATACATAATTCGCGGAATCAGGTTTACCGATGTACTCCTCACCTACGCGACCGATCATATCGATATTTAAATCCGTGATGGTATTAGCCAGCGGGAATACAGGATGATCTGAATAATACTCAGAACCCAATAAACCTTTTTCTTCGCCAACGTTACCTAAAAACAGGATACTGCGGCGGGGGCCATGGCCATCTTTTTTAGCTTTAGAGAAAGCACGTGCAATTTCCAGAACGCCAGTAGTACCTGATCCATCATCATCGGCACCGTTGTTCACTTTATCTTTAGCCTTTTCGTCGGGGTTTAAACCGATGTGGTCATAATGTGCCGAAAAGACCAACACTTCATCTTTTAGGTCGGTACCCTGCATATAGCCTAACACATCAACCGCTTTTACATCTTTTTTAGTGGTTGCGTAGTTTATAACCACATTGTCTTTAATAACAGTAGCCGGAGTAACTGCCGCTACCGAAGCAGATTTAAGATCGGCATAGCTTTTCCCCGTTGGCTTTACCAGTTCGTCGGCCAATGCAGCGGTGATGTTAATTACAGGTGCATTGGTATTTGCCGGCTTAGCTGCTTCGTCTTTAATAGTTAACCGCGGACTTGCTACGCTTTTACCCAAACGAGTCAGTACAGCAGCAATACCCGGATTTGCTGCTAATATAATAGCAGGGTTTTTACTTTGTAAATTTTTTACAACTTTCATGCGCGCATTGCTCATGCGGTAGCTGGTATTGGGTGTAGTTCCTGCTTCGGGCTTATCTTCGTTGATCCAAAGCACAATTTTGCCTGCCAGGTCGGTGCTGCCTATTTCGGCTTCGGTACCATAACCAACAAAAACAACGTCATTTACAGATGTACTTTTATCCGGAAAAGCACCTCCAAAATAGAAGTCGGCGCCATACTCAAATGATCTACCGTTAACAGTAAATGCCGTTACTTTCAAAGCATTTTCGGTAAGAGGCACATCAAAAAAATATGAGCCGTTAACAGGTGCCTGAAGCCCTAATTTTTTAAACTCGGCGGCGATATAGTTAGCGGCTTTTTCGGCGCCGGGCTTACCTGTTTCGCGGCCTTCAAAGGCATCCGAAGCCAGGATGCTTAGGTGCTTTTTCGCGTCGTCGGCAGTAATCAGCCCGGCATATTTCATTGCCGTAGCGTTCTGCTGCGCACAGGCCGTCGTTGCCGAGGCCAGCGCGATAAGCAATAATGGTAATTTATTCATTCTTTTAGTTAATAGTTCGATGTTAGTTAATGGATCATGGTTAATAGATCATAGCCATTAATCGGAGCAAACCCGACTAATCTCTGATCTCTAACCTCCAATCTCCGGCTTAAGCACAGGCTATCTTCCCTACACGGTTAGCATGCCTGCCGCCTTCAAATTCAGTATTTAAAAATGTAGTTACTATAGCCTTCGCTTCTTCGGGGGTAACAAAGCGGGCAGGTACGCAAACTATATTGGCGTTGTTGTGGCTGCGGGCCAGTACTGCAATTTCTTCTTTCCAGCAAATGGCTGCACGGATGCCCTGGTGTTTGTTGGCCGTTATGGCTACACCATTTGCTGCGCCGCAAATCAGGATTCCCAAGTCGCATTCGCCGCTTTCAACGGCATTGGCTACCGGATGTGCAAAATCAGGGTAATCAACCGATTCGGATGAATAAGTGCCGAGGTCTTTTACTTCGACTGATGATAAAGCCTCTGTTAAAATTTGTTTATAGTCATATCCGGCGTGGTCCGAACCGATAGCGATTTTTAGTCCCTGTTTCATTTAACAAAAATATAACGTTTTACTACTTTTTAAAGGTAAATAATTTGTTATAAAGCGACCAGTGTGTGCCTGCTCAAAAATTGGATTAAGCCAGTATAAAATATGCGAATTTCACCTATTTGCAACCCCGGGCAATAAAAACAGTAATATTAAAACTGTTAGTTGCCTTTTTCGAAATCAAGCTCCTTTTTAATCTTACGTTTTTCAACAAGGCCTGCTACAACAATGCTAACTTCATACAACATAAATAGCGGGATACTAACCACCGTCATGGTAAGCATATCAGGTGTAGGGGTAACTACGGCGGCAATAACCAGGATCACCACAATGGCATAACGACGGGTTTCTTTCATGAACTTAGGGGTCATGACACCCAGGTTGGCCAATATGTAAACGATGATTGGCAATTGAAAAACAACGCCTGTAGCAAGGGTAAGGGTAGCTACTGACGAAATATAAGAATCAATATCAAATAAATTTTGGATAACCGCACTTACTGTATAACTCGATAGGAAATTAATAGACATCGGCGTGATCACAAAGTAACCAAAAGTGATCCCTAAAAAGAAAAGCACACAGGCATAAAATACAAAGCCTGTAGCAGCTTTGCGCTCGGCGTCATGCAATGCGGGTTTAATAAAACGCCATATCTCCCATATCAGGTAAGGAACGCCCAATGTAATACCAATAATTAATGCCGAGTTAATTTGGAGGGTAAATTGGCCCGCCATTTCGGTGTTGATTAATTTAATATTTACTTTGTCAATGCAAAAACCATCGCGGTGCAAAGCTGCACCAATTTTGCAAAGCATCCGGTAAGTCCAGAAGGTTGACTTACTGGGCCCCATGATAATGGTATCAAAAATCCAGTCGTAGTAATAAAAAACAACAGCGGTAAATATTACAATGGCTATTGAAGCCCTTACGAGATGCCATCTCAAGGCTTCGAGGTGATCAAAGAAGGACATTTCTGCCTCTAACGTTTTTCCTTTATCCTTTATGGCCTTGATGATCTTGTTCTCGCTCATTGTAATATATACCGCTGTATAAACGCTATCTTGCTAAGTACGTAGTATTTTATGAAGATAGTTTGAATTATATTTCAAATGTATCCATAAACTTGGTGGTAAAGTTACCAGCGCGGAAGTTTGGATCCTTCAATAATTTTAAATGGAATGGGATGGTTGTTTTAACGCCTTCTATTACAAATTCGCTCAATGCACGCTCCATAGTGCTCAAAGCTTCATCGCGGGTTTGGGCCACGCAGATAACCTTGGCGATCATCGAATCGTAATTTGGCGGTATAACATAGCCTGTGTATACGTGGGTATCGATGCGTACACCATGACCGCCTGGCGAGTGGAAATTGGTTATTTTACCCGGTGACGGACGGAAACCGTTAAACGGATCTTCGGCATTGATACGACACTCAATAGCATGCATTGTTGGCTCATAATTTTTGCCTGAGATAGGGATACCTGCTGCAACTTTAATTTGCTCTTTGATCAGGTCAAAGTTGATCACCTCTTCGGTAACCGGGTGTTCAACCTGGATCCGGGTGTTCATCTCCATAAAATAGAAGTTGCGGTCTTTATCAACCAAAAACTCTACGGTACCTGCGCCTTCATATTTAACGGCTTTAGCCCCTTTAATAGCGGCGTCGCCCATTTTTTTACGCAATTTTTCAGTCATGAAAGGTGAAGGAGATTCTTCAACCAGTTTCTGGTGACGGCGCTGAATAGAGCAGTCACGTTCAGAAAGATGACATACTTTTCCAAACTGGTCACCTACAACCTGAATTTCAATGTGGCGCGGGTCCTGAACATATTTTTCAAGGTATAAGCCATCGTTACCAAAGGCTGCACCTGATTCGGCACGGGCCGAGTCCCAGGCATTCTCAAACTCTTCGTCTTTCCAAACGATTCGCATCCCGCGGCCACCACCGCCGGCAGTTGCTTTTAAAATAACAGGGTAACCTATTTTATTGGCGATAGCAATACCCGATTTTACATCGGCAAGCAAACCGTCAGAACCGGGAACAATAGGCACACCGGCTTTTTTCATGGTGTCCTTAGCCGAAGCTTTATCACCCATCTGGTTGATCTGCTCGGCAGTAGCACCTATAAATTTGATGCCATACTCAGCGCAAATGGCCGAAAATTTAGCATTCTCTGACAAAAAGCCGTAACCCGGATGGATCGCATCTGCATTGGTTAACTCGGCAGCTGAAATGATGTTCGGGATATTTAAATAAGAATCGCGGCTTGGCGGCGGACCGATACAAACAGCTTCGTCGGCAAAGCGAACATGAAGACTATCGCGATCTGCAGTTGAATATACAGCTACCGTTTTAATACCCATTTCCTTACAGGTACGGATAATACGAAGGGCGATTTCGCCACGGTTAGCTATTAATATTTTTTTAAACATTGTTTTTCTTGAATATGCAAATTACAGATGTGCAAATATGCAGATGAAAAATATTAATGAATGATTGAAGGGCAAATATGTAAATTATAAATGTGCAAACGAATTAAATATCATCTGCACATCTGTAATTTGCACATACGCGCATCAATTAAACTGGTTCTACTAAAAACAGGGGTTGATCGTACTCCACAGGTGAGGCGTTATCAACAAGGATTTTTACCACGCGGCCCGAAACTTCTGATTCAATTTCATTGAACAGTTTCATAGCTTCAATGATACATACTACAGAACCAGGTTTGATCTCATCGCCAACATTAACAAACATAGGTTTATCCGGGCTTGATGAGCGGTAAAAAGTCCCGATCATAGGCGATTTAACGGTAATGTATTTCGATGTATCCGGAGCGGCCGGTGCAGTAGGTTCAACAGGCGCAGGGGCCGGTGCAGTAGGTAATGCCTGGGTAACAGGTTGCGTAACTGCCGGAATAGTAGCATGAACCACTGTAGGTTGCACCTCGTTGGTTTTTATTGTGATCTTAAAATCTTTTTGCTCGATTGATACTTCGTTCACGCCCGATTTGGAAACAAAGCGAATAAGGTCCTGAATTTGTTTAATATCCATGTTGAAGGATTAATTGGTTTTGGACAAAGTTTATATCTAAGTTATAGTCAAATGTGCAGATATGCAAATGCGCAGATATGCAAGTTATGTGTTGATTAATTAGCTTTTAAAATGGCCAGTTATCGTAGCTAAGCGGTCTGTTTTCTATTCCTTTAAGCAGATAACATGTACTTTTTTCAGATGTTTTAAATTTCTGATATGATGAATGTACTTCCTTTATGTAAATTGACACATCCGCACATCTGGAGTCAGCACATCAATAAGCCCATTTTAAATAAACTGAACCCCAGGTAAAGCCACCGCCAAAGGCTGCTAAAATAAGGTTATCCCCTTTTTTAAACTTGCTTTCCCATTCCCACAGGCAAAGGGGGATGGTGCCGTTGGTGGTATTGCCATAGCGCTCGATGTTAACGATCACTTTGTCTGAACTTATACCTGTACGGTTTGCAGTAGCATCAATAATACGCTTGTTGGCCTGGTGTGGTACCAGCCAGGCAATATCATCACCGGTAAGGTGGTTGCGTTCCATTACCTCGTGCGCAACATCGGCCATATTGGTTACTGCAAATTTAAACACGGCCTGGCCTTCCTGATAGGCGTAGTGCTCTTTAGCATCAACCGTTTCATGGCTTGCCGGTTTCAATGAGCCGCCGGCTTTCAGGTTTAGGTACTGACTGCCCGAACCATCGCTTTTTAAAATAGAATCGATAATACCGTTGCCTTCTTCATTAGGCTCAAGCAATACCGCGCCGCAGCCATCGCCGAAAATGATGCAGGTAGCACGGTCCTGGTAGTTAATAATAGCCGACATTTTATCGCCGCCAACAACCAGCACCTTTTTATGCTTGCCGCTTTCAATAAATTGAGCGCCGGTGGTTAAACCGTATACGAAGCCTGAACAGGCTGCCTGCAAATCAAATCCCCATGCGTTTTTAGCACCAATTTTATGCGCTAAAAGATTTGCTGTAGCGGGGAAGATCATATCGGGGGTTGTAGTACAAAAGATGATAAGATCGATCTCATCGGCACCGATGCCGCGTTTTTTGAGCAGCTCGATAACTGCAGGGACCGCCATATCAGATGTAGCAAGGCCTTCGCCTTTTAATATGCGCCGCTCCTTGATACCGGTACGGCTGGTTATCCATTCGTCATTTGTATCAACCATCGTTTCCAGTTCCTGGTTGGTTAATACATAGTCGGGAACGTAACCATGTACTGCGGTAATAGCGGCATGAACTTTACTCATCTTTATAAAATTACTGGAATGCTTGTTTTATTTTATCAACGAGGTTACTCTCTACCATGTTCTTTGATAAAAGGACCATGTTTTTTATTGCCTCGGGGCTCGAGATGCCGTGACCAACAACAACGGGAGCATTTACACCCAGTATCGGGCTGCCACCGTATTGTTCATAATTAAACCTGTCAAAAAACTCGTCCTTTAGCTGTTTTTTCCGCGTTATAACATAGAACGATTCAGCAAGCTTTAATATTACATTGCCGGTAAAACCGTCGCATACATAAACGTCGGCGCTTTCACTAAAAAGATCGCGTCCTTCAACATTACCTACAAAGTTAAACAACGATGTAGCTTTCATTAATGGGTAGGTGGCCTGGCTAAGGATATTACCTTTTTCTTCTTCTTCGCCAATATTTATGAGCGCAACCCGTGGATTGGCTATATCATAAACGGTTTGGGCAAACAAGCTGCCGAGCACGCCGAACTGAACAAGCACATCGGGCTTACAATCGGCATTGGCACCTACATCCAACAAAATACCCAAACCGCCTTTAAGTTTGGGTACAATAGTAGTCATTGCCGGGCGTACAACACCCGGAATAGTTTTCACGCTGAACATGGCACCAACAAGCATGGCGCCGGTATTGCCAGCTGATGAGAATGCCTGGATTTCGCCGCTTTTTAATAGCTGGAAACCAACTGATATGCTCGAATCAGGCTTCTGAACAATAGCTTTGGTAGGGTGTTCACCCATACCAATAACTTCGGTTGTATGTACAAACTCGAAGTTATCAGGGCTTACACCATTTTCCTGAAGAATACTTACTGTAACTTCCTTATCGCCAATAAGTACCAGTTTCTGGTCGGCAGATAAAGTTTTATACGCTTCGATAGCTCCTAAAACAGCTGCTTTGGGAGCGTAATCACCGCCCATAATATCTAAGCCAATCTTCATTCTCAGAAAATTAAACTTATGCTACTGCTGCTTTCTCAATAAGAACTTTACCGTTGTAGTAAACATTACCATCAACAGTATATGCCCTGTGCGGCAAATGCACAGCGCCTGTAGTTTGGCAGGTAGTTAAAGTTGGAGCTTCCGCTTTGTAATGCGTTCTGCGTTTATCTCTCCTTGATTTCGAAAATTTCCGCTTTGGATGTGGCATAATATCCTAATATTAATTATTTATTCATTTTCCTGAGCGCATCCCACCGTGGGTCTGTTTGCTCACTTTGTTCACCATTTGCCGAAAAACTATTTAGTTTTTCAAGCATTTCTTTATCACAATAAGGGGTTTCACCCTCGTTGTCGCAAACCGATATAAACGGCACTGCAACGTTAATGTATTCGTAAATCAGCCCGGCTATATCAATCTCATGATCGTTTTTGCCAAGGGTAATGATCTCCTCGTCTTCATCTATCAGTTCATCGCTGAACTTAGCTATTTGCTGTTCAGTAATATCAACCTGCTGCGGCAGTTGCGATAAACACCTGTCGCAGGTAGTATCAATTGTGCCGTCTATCTTAAAATGCAGGATCAGCATAGTTTCCTGCTTATCCAGTTCAACCTCACAGTGCAGGGTTGCTTTTTTTACGAGCGAATATTCAAACTCGTCAAAAAAGTCATCCTGTATGTCATACTCAAACTGGTGTTTCCCAAGTTTAAGCCCCGTAAAGGGAATCGAATATTTTTTAAGCGATTTCAATGAGCAACAATTAGCCCGCAAATGTAGAGAAAAATACCATAACTGGAAAGTGTTTTTTTATTTTGCCCTTTTGAGGAGGTTAAAGGTAAAAGGAGAAAGGTAAAAGGTTGGAGTACAGTGATTTTTACGCAATGCAAAAATCACTGTTCTATCTTTATGGAATTAGTTTGATAAAACCTCGCCCTTCATTTTTGAGGCAATTTGCAGCGCTTTGTATGCATTGACTATGCCCCCGGTTTTGGATAGCGTTGTAAAATCAACCTTTTCGGTTTTGCTGCCGGGTTTTAATACCATGGTGCCCCTTAGCGGTGTTGCCGAGCCTAAAATAGCTTCCTTTACCTGCTTAGCACTCAGGCTTGGATAGTATTCTAATATCAAAGCCGCAATGCCTGCCGTTATTGGCGACGAAAAGCTGGTGCCGTCTTCTGTATCAACCTCAGCATCGGTAGTAATTGAGGTAACTTTTACCCCTGGCGCAAATATATCAACGCTCTTTTTGCCGTAATTGGAAAAATCACCGGCAAGGTTTTGCCCCATTCTGGGCCCCGATGCACCAACGCTAATCACGTTATCAGCATCGCTTGATGAGCCATCTAAAAAAATATCATTTGGAAATTCGGGCTGAAGATCCATATCCTGGTTATCGTTACCGGCAGCCATCACTAATAAAACATCCTTTGAGGCAGCATATTTGAAAGCGGCATCTACCCATTCCTTGTGCGGCGAGATCTTTTTTCCGAAACTCATGTTAACCACCCTGGCGCCGTTATCAACCGCGTAGCGTATAGCATTGGCTACGTCTTTATCATATTCATCGCCATTAGGGATGGCCTTAATGATCATCAGTTTTACATTATCGGCCACACCATTGATACCATAATTGTTGTTACGTACCGCGCCGATGAGCCCGGCCACACCGGTGCCATGTGCCGCATCGGCAAATTTTACCAGGTTATTGCCATATGGTTTGCCATCCATAGTATCGGGGTCGTCCGCCACAACGCGCTTACGCGAAGTAAGATCAGGCGATACATCGTTGTTGAGCTTTGCAAGATATTCGCTCAGGTCTTTAATGATTTTGGCATTGGTAGAACCGGCTCCCTCCTGCGAAAATACCGATTCCCAAACATATTTGCTTTGACTTAGGGTGTCATTAGTGGCTTTAACCTTAACAAGGTCGGCCTGGGTAAAAGTGCCGTTTGCCGGTAAGTTCAGACCTCGCTTAATATACCCGCTGGTAACCATCAACGCGTTCATTACCGGCGAAAGCTGGCCAATTTCGGTATTGGCTTTGTTTACTGTTGAATCATAAACCGTTTTAACACGCAGCCAGTAAGCATATTCTTTTTTATTAGTAGCGGTCGAATCTGTAAGCGAGGCATATTTACCTTTTAATTTATTGTATTCACGTACCTCTTCTGTGGTTTCGGTAAAGTCGGCTTTGCCGCCGGGGCCGCCCAAAAAGTTCCATCCGTGTATATCGTCAACATAACCGTTATGGTCGTCATCAATGCCGTTTCCTGGAATTTCTTTATTATTTACCCATAGCACTGTTTTCAGGTCCGTTTGCGAAGTATCAGCACCACTGTCAATAGTTGCAACAACAACCGGCTTGCTTTTTTTGCCTTGCACAAACATATAGGCCTGCTTTAAGCTGATGCCGTAAAAGCCGCTCTCCTTTAAATCAAGCAGGTGCCAGGCTTTTGGCGGGGCGGGTTCGGCCGCCGGCATTTGTTGAGCCGATGCCGGTAAATTAACTAATAATACTGCTGATAAAGTGGTTGCGCTTACGTACTTACAAAATTTGAACATGAACTGTGTTGTGTATTATAGTATGTCTTATCTAAGACACAATGAATCGTTTTAGTTTAATCTTCCGGCTTTTTACGTGCCGACTTTCATTTAGGTTAATTTTTATTTTCAGGGCGTTGCCTTCGGCCGGGCTATCCGCTCATGCGCCTGCAGGCATTATGCTCATGGGCCGGTATCCGCTGCTATCCCTAACGCAAATCAACTTATGTCATTGCGAAGAGGAACGACGAAGCAATCGCATACTCTACAGAGCGGCCATGCTTCCGTGCGATTGCCACGCTACACTCGCAATGACATAAAGGTTGATTTACAAATCAAACTTTATCCCCTGAGCTAAAGGCAGCGTTTTTGAATAGTTTATAGTATTGGTTTGCCGCCTCATATAAACTTTCCATGCATCCGAGCCTGATTCCCTGCCGCCGCCTGTTTCCTTTTCTCCGCCGAAAGCACCGCCTATTTCGGCGCCCGATGTACCGATGTTAACATTGGCGATTCCGCAATCAGAACCTGCGTAGGATAAAAATTGTTCTGCCTCGCGCAAATTATTGGTCATAATAGCCGATGACAGTCCTTGCGGAACACCATTTTGCAAATCGATAGCCTCCTCAATAGTATTGTATTTGATAAGGTAAAGGATAGGTGCAAAGGTTTCGTGCTGCACTATCTTAAAGTGATTTTCAACCTCAGCAATGCATGGTTTTACATAACAGCCCGATTCATAACCTACACCTTCCAGTTTGCCGCCTTCAACCACGAAGTTGCCGCCTTCGGCCTTGCATTTTTCAATCGACTCAAGATACAAGGCAACAGCATCTGTGTCAATCAAAGGGCCCATATGGTTGTGTTCATTCAATGGGTTTCCAATCCTGATCTGCTTATAAGCGTTAACCAGCTTTTGCTTAAATGCCTCGTAAACGCTTCCATGAATAATAAGTCTGCGGGTACTGGTGCAACGCTGGCCGGCAGTACCCACGGCGCCAAACACCGCTCCGATGAGCGACATATCCAGGTCGGCATTTTCGCTGATGATGATGGCATTATTACCACCAAGCTCCAGCAGGCTTTTGCCAAGCCTTGCACCAACCGCGGCGCTCACCGCTTTACCCATACGGGTTGAGCCTGTAGCAGATACTAATGGAACGCGTGTATCGGCAGCCATGAGCTCACCAATGTTGCGGTCGCCGATAACCAGGCATGAAACGCCTTCTTCAATGTTATTCTTTTTAAAAACCTCCTGTGCTATATGCTGGCAGGCAATAGCTGTTAAAGGCGTTTTTTCGGATGGTTTCCAGATGCATACATCGCCGCACACCCAGGCCAGCAGGGAGTTCCAACTCCAGACCGCTACCGGGAAGTTAAATGCCGAAATAATACCTACTATGCCCAGTGGGTGGTATTGCTCATACATGCGGTGGTCGGGTCTTTCGCTGTGCATGGTTAAACCGTAAAGCTGGCGGCTTAAGCCAACTGCAAAATCGGCAATATCTATCATCTCCTGCACCTCGCCCAGGCCTTCCTGCAGGCTTTTGCCCATTTCGTAGGATACCAGGGTGCCCAGGTCATGCTTGGCTGCGCGTAAGGCCTCACCAATCTGGCGCACTATTTCGCCGCGTTTAGGTGCCGGGGTTTTACGCCAGGTTTTAAATGCTTTGGCTGCCTGCTCAACCGCCTGGTTATAATCTGCTTCGGTTGCCAGCCTTACTGCTGCTATTTTTTTGCCGTCGACCGGCGATGTTATATCTTTTGCCGCGGCACCGTCGCTGCTACCCCAGGTACTGCCTGTACTAAAGGCGTCATTAATATCGTTTATATGTAAACGTTTTAGGATATCTGAAATATTAGGCTCCATAATTGTTACTTTTGCCAAAGGTAGAAATCTTTAGGGCAATTTTTCAGAATCACTCATCGCTTGCCTGTTGTATCCATTGTTATTAATTATCAATGCTTTGTATTGAACAGTTGTTAAGAATGTTTGAATGTTGAAAACTAAATTGCATTTTGGATGCTTACTTATTGTAATTTGAACTCAATAAGTCTTTACAAGGCAATTTGTCAACCTAAAGCGGATGTTCTGCAAACAAAATTGAATGGAAGAAGAATTTGAATTTGGTTTTACCGAAGACCCAAAATTCTCGGTAGAACGGTACGAGGAAATGATCAGAAATCAGGACTTGTACTTTTTTGATGCCCAGGCGTTTGAGAACATTATCGACTACTACATCGAAAAGAATGATCCGGCCAGGGCATTACAGGTAGCAGAGTACGCGAGAAGCCAGCACCCTTTTGCGGCAATTTTCCTGATCAAACAGGCCCAACTGCTTGTGGTAAGCAACAAGGTTCCGGAGGCTTTTGCCGCTTTGGACCAAGCTGCTATGCTCGAAGCATCTGACGCGGATATCTATATTATCCGCGGTAATCTGTACGAAAGCCTGGAGCGTTATTCCGAGGCGCTGGAAAATTACGAAAAAGCGCTTGACCTTGCCGAAGAGACCGACGAGATCCTGCTGCACATAGCCTACGTTTATCAAAACATGGGCGATTATGAGACTGCCATAACTTATCTTAAGCTCTGTCTTAAGCAAAATATGGAAAACCAGGATGCCCTTTACGAACTGGCGTTTTGCTACGACGTAATGGACAACCAACAGGAAAGTGTTCAGTTTTACCAGCAATATATCGATAACGAACCCTACAGCTATGCGGCCTGGTATAATTTAGGCAATGCCTATACCAAGCTGAGCCTGTTTGAAAAAGCCATCGACGCATATGACTATGCTATATTAATTAAGGACAGCTTTGCATCGGCCTATTTCAACAAAGGCAATGCACTGGTTAACCTTGAAAAATATGCTGAAGCTATAGAAGTTTACCGCCACACCTTTGAATATGAGCAGCCCAATGCCGATACTTATTGTGCCATTGGCGAATGCTATGAAAAGCTGGAGCAAATGGACGATGCGCGTGCCTTCTACAAAAAATCGGTTAAGATGGATCCAAAACTGGCCGATGCCTGGTTTGGGATTGGGGTAACCCTTGATTTTGAGGAACGTTACTTTGAAGCGCTGCACTTTTATAAAAAAGCGCTCGACCTTGATATTGCCAATGCCGATTACTGGTTTGCTATTGCCGATGCCGAATATAAGCTCGGGCATTTAGATGAAGCAGAAAAGGCTTACGAAAAGGTGGTTGAGCTAAATCCGCTTGATATTGATGCCTGGCTTGATTATTCGTCGATACTTTACGAGCAGCAAAAGCTTAATGAAGCTATTGAAATTATAGCCCAGGCGATTAAAAATAACCCTGAAGCAGCTGAACTTTACTATCGTATGGTGGCCTACCTGTTTGCCAAAGGCGAATACAATGAAGCCCTTAACAACCTGGAATATGCTTTAGCAGCCGATCCGGAGAAACATTACATCCTGTTTGATTACCTGCCGCAATTGCAAAAGAATAAAGTGATTGTGGATATTATCAACAGGTATACTAAGTAGAGGAGAATGGTGGGTGGTTGATTGGGTTGATTAGGTGAATGGTTTATCTCATAATAAAAATTAAAACATAAAAGGCGCGTATTATGCGTCTTTTGTGTTTTAGGGATATTTAAACTACTCTCCTAATCAACCCAATCAACCACTCACCATAAAAATCACAACAATAAATTTACAATCAGCTTTAAAATCATTTAACATTTGAAATTTGCACATCTGCATATTTGTTGCGACCTTTGCCTCGTTAGAACTTTTAGTTATAGGCTATAACAAATACTCACAATGAACTACACTATTAATCATCTTCCTGATCGTACAACTAAACCACGTGATAAAGGCATTACCATGGTTATGGATAAAGGCCTTAGCTTGCGCCAGGTTGAAGATTTTATTGAAGTTGGCGGGCCGTATACCGACATCGTGAAGCTGGGTTGGGCTACATCATATGTAACCCCTAATCTTGAACAAAAACTAAAGCTCTACCGGGAGGCCGGGATCCCTGTTTATTTTGGGGGCACCCTGTTTGAGGCCTTTATTGTACGTAACCAGTTTGACGATTACCGCCGTTTATTGGATAAGTACCAGCTGGAACATTGCGAAGTATCCGATGGTTCGATCACTATTGAGCATGATGTAAAATGTAACTATATCAGCGAGCTGGCCAAACAAGTTACGGTAATATCCGAAGTTGGCTCAAAAGATGTTCAAAAGATCTTTGCCCCTTATAAATGGATCAAACTGATGAATGCCGAAATTGAGGCCGGCTCATGGAAAGTAATTGCTGAAGCACGTGAAAGCGGAAATGTGGGTATTTATCGTGATTCGGGAGAGGTACGCCAGGGATTGATTGATGAGATCCTGACCCAGATCCCTGAAGGGACTATTATTTGGGAAGCGCCTCAAAAAGCGCAGCAAGTTTGGTTCATTAAATTGATAGGTGCGAATGTTAGCTTGGGTAATATCGCCCCAACGGATATCATTCCGCTTGAAACCTTAAGGTTAGGTATCCGCAGCGATACTTTCGACCATTTTTTAGAGATGTAATTGTTGACTGATCTTAATATAACAATTAACCCAGCCTCCGGAGTAATCCGGAGGCTTTTTGTTTTAGAGGGCACGAGTCAACCTTACACACAGGCAATCTCACAAGACTGGCACCGGCAGGCTAAAACACAGTGACTGAGTATTGTTAAAACTATATGCCTTTTTCAAAAAAAATACATCAATTCTTAATTATCAACACTGCAAGTGTTTAAAAATCAATTAATTTATCTTGCATAAGAACAAGGGACGCATGTTATTCCAAGCCTGTGGAAAACTCCGGTTATTATGCTATTCAGCATACTAATAGATTTGATTTAAAACCCCTGAACCTTTTTAGTGTTGCACGTACTCAGTTAATTTTATCATAATCTGTAAAAGCTATGGCTAAAAATATTACCAGGAAGGCGCCCGCAGCAAGCGGGGAAAAGGGGCTCAAAGCCGAACGCTATTTCACCAAAGAAGGTACCAGTGTTTACAACCTGTTTAAATATGAAAAGCGATCGTCGGTGATCCGCAACCCCTCAGGCGATGCCGTATTTGAAATGAACGATGTTGAGGTACCGGCGGGCTGGTCGCAGGTGGCTACTGATATCCTGGCTCAAAAATATTTCCGTAAGGCAGGCGTACCCCAACCCGACGGCTCAACCGGATCTGAAAAAAGCATTAAACAAGTTGCCCATCGTATGGCCAACTGCTGGAAGGATTGGGGTATGCGATATGGTTATTTTGTTTCACCAAAGGATGCTGAGATCTTTTATGATGAAATAGTTTATACTATTGTTGGCCAACTGGCTGCCCCAAACTCGCCGCAATGGTTCAATACCGGTCTGCATACCTCATACGGCATTACCGGCAAACCACAGGGGCATTATTATGTAGACCCGGTAACAGAACAACTGAGTAAATCAACCTCGGCTTATGAGCGCCCGCAGCCGCACGCCTGCTTCATCCTTTCTGTTGATGACGATTTGGTGAACGAGGGCGGCATTATGGACCTTTGGGTTCGTGAGGCCCGTATTTTCAAATACGGATCGGGCGTAGGTACAAACTTTTCTAAGATCCGCGGTGAGAGTGAAAAACTATCGGGCGGTGGTTATTCATCAGGCCTGATGTCATTCCTGAAAATAGGCGACAGGGCAGCGGGAGCTATCAAATCGGGCGGGACAACCCGCAGGGCAGCCAAAATGGTTTGCCTTGATCTGGATCATCCCGAAATTGAGGGGTTTGTGAACTGGAAAGTAGAAGAAGAAAAGAAAGTAGCAGCCCTGATAGCCGCAGGTTATTCGTCTGATTATGAAGGCGAGGCCTACCGTACGGTATCCGGTCAAAATTCCAATAATTCAGTACGCATTCCCAACAGCTTTTTTACAGCACTTAAAACAGGCTCGGCCTGGAATTTAACCAGCCGGATGAGCGGCAAAACCGTTAAATCCATATCCTCGCAAAAACTGTGGGACGATATCGCTTTTGCAGCTTGGGCCTGTGCCGATCCGGGTGTTCAGTTTGATAGCACTATTAATGAGTGGCATACCTGCCCCGAAGGTGGTCGCATCAATGCTTCTAACCCCTGTTCGGAGTATATGTTTTTGGATAATACGGCCTGTAACCTGGCATCCATCAACCTTGCCCATTTCTTTAATCCGCAAACGCGCGTGTTTGATGTAAAGGGTTTTGAACATGCCTGCCGCATGTGGACCATTGTACTGGAAATCTCCGTATTGATGGCTCAATTCCCATCAAAAGAAGTAGCACAATTATCCTATGATTACCGCACGCTGGGCCTTGGTTATGCCAACCTGGGTTCGGCCCTGATGGTGAACGGCATTCCTTATGATAGTGACGAAGCGCGTGCTATTGGCGGAGCCATTACCGCCATCATGACCGGCACTGCCTATGCAACCTCGGCCGAAATGGCCCGTGAGCTCGGTGCTTTCAGCCGTTATAACGATAACAAAGAGCACATGATGCGGGTGATGCGCAACCATCGATATGCTGCGTATAACTCTACCGAAAACTACGAGGGACTGGAAATTACCCCTCCGGGTATTAACCCAAAGCATTGCCCCGATTACCTGCTTTCAGCTGCCTGCAATGCCTGGGACAAGGCTGTTGAGATGGGCGAAAAATATGGCTACCGCAATGCGCAAACTACCGTTATTGCCCCAACGGGAACTATCGGTTTGGTAATGGATTGCGATACTACCGGTATCGAGCCGGATTTTGCGTTGGTGAAATTCAAAAAATTATCGGGTGGGGGCTACTTCAAAATTATTAACCAGGCTGTGCCCGAGGCTCTGCGCAATTTAGGTTACCAGGACCATGAGGTTACCGCCATTGTTAATTATGCTAAAGGTGCAGCAACCCTAAAAGGTGCTCCCCATATCAATATAGATACGCTTAAAGCCAAAGGTTTTAATGATGATGAACTGGAAAAACTGGACAAGGGCCTGGTATCTGCCTTTGAGATCAGCTTTGCTTTCAATATCTGGTCGCTGGGTGAAGAATGTTTGAAACGTTTGGGCATCACGGCCGAGCAGTATAATGCGCCCGATTTTAATGTGCTGCGCGCACTTGGTTTCAGCAAAAAACAAATTGCAGAAGCTAACGAGTATATCTGCGGTACTATGACCATCGAGGGAGCGCCGTACCTGAAACAACATCATTATCCTATTTTTGATTGCGCCAACAAATGCGGTGCAAAAGGCGAGCGCTATATCCATGCCCATGGGCACATCAAAATGATGGCAGCAGCGCAGCCATTTCTTTCGGGTGCCATTTCAAAAACCATCAACCTGCCAAACGAAGCCAAAGTTGATGAGATCAAAGATTGCTACGAGCTTTCGTGGAAGCTGGGCTTGAAAGCCAACGCACTTTATCGTGATGGCTGTAAGCTATCCCAACCGCTCTCAACCAAATCAGATGTTAAGGAAGAAGCTGATGACAAGCTGGATACAATTGAAGAAGTATTAGGCGAAGCTGCCAACGTAAAACTGAGCGATCTGACACCTGAGCAGGTTATTGAAGCAGCCATGGCCATCATGGAAAAATCAAAGGATACCAATTTTATGCGCCAGCTTTCGCGCGTGGTGCAAAAGAAACACCTGCCATACAAACGCCGCGGCTTTACGCAAAAGGCCAGTATTGACGGGCAAACCGTATTTGTGCGCACCGGCGAATATGAGGATGGCACCCTGGGCGAGATTTTTGTAGATATGCATAAAGAAGGTGCAACTTTCCGCTCATTGATGAACTGTTTTGCCATCGCGGTTTCTATCGGTCTGCAATATGGTGTACCGCTGGAGGAATACGTAGAAAAATTTACCTTCACCCGTTTTGAACCGGCGGGAATGGTGGTAGGGCATACCAATATTAAAAGTGCGACCTCCATTATTGATTATATTTTCAGGATGCTGGGCTATGAATACCAGGACCGCACCGACCTGGTACACATCATAACCGATAAAAACGGCGTATTGGGAAACCCGCAAATGGGTGATGAGGATTTTAATGCCGACGAAACCAATGTGTATCAGCCATCTACTCAATCTTCAGATAATTCTATAAATGCTCAAAGAAAAGGCTTATCTTTCGATGTTAGCATGGGCGTACAAAGTGATGCGCCAAGCTGTAACGTTTGCGGGCATACCACGATTCGTTCGGGTACCTGTTACAAATGCTTAAACTGCGGCAACTCAATGGGATGCTCGTAATCAATACGGATTTTTTCAAATCAATTATAAATAGTTAATTATGTTTAGCCCCGCTCACCAGGCGGGGCTTATTTATTATCAGGGTCAAAATTAATGCTGCAGTAATAGTAATTGCAATGCCATAAAAACCCTGGCATAAAGCCCACCTGCAACCCGATGCTTATTTTTGTGTTCACAATAGATATGAGCACAAACAAGATCAAACTGAGCGTGCTCGACCAGTCGCCAATTAGAAAAGGCGCAACTGCCGAGCAGGCCATACAGGAAACTATACAACTGGCAAAATATACAGATACCCTTGGCTACACCCGCTTCTGGATTTCGGAACATCATAATATGGGTATTATAGCAGGCTCAACGCCCGAAGTATTATTGGCCCATTTGGCCGGCGAAACTAAAAACATGCGCATGGGGTCGGGCGGTATCATGATGCCAAACCACAGCACCCTTAAAGTTGCCGAAAATTTTAGGATGCTGGAGGCGCTGTTCCCCGGCCGGATTGACCTAGGCATGGGCCGCGCGCCGGGTACCGACAGGATCACCGCAGCCGCGCTTAACCCTTCAAACCAGTTCAGGGAGCAGGACTTTGTTGAGCAACTGGCCGATCTGCAGAATTACTTTCATGATACTTACGAACCGGGAACCATACAGGCGCGCATCAGAGCTATCCCGCAGATTAAAACCGTGCCTAACATGTGGTTGCTAAGTTCGAGCGGACAAAGCGGCTTGTTCGCGGCACATTTCGGTATGGGTTTTTCGTTTGCACATTTTATTAACCCCAATGGCGGACCCGAAAGTGTTAAAATGTACAAGGAGCGATTTCAGCCATCTGATGACCTGCGACAACCACAGGCTAACGTAGCTGTATTTATCTTCTGTTCTGAAGATGAGGAAAAAGTGAGGCAGCACCAGGCCGTTATGGACCATCGCTTTCTGCAGTTTGAAAAAGGCGGGCCAATAGTACCTTTAAGTTATGATGACGTAAAAGATGTAGAGTATACTCCGGCCGAACAGGAACGCATCCGTTATAACCGGTACCGCGTAATTGCCGGCTCGCCAGCAGAGCTTAAGCTGAAGTTAAACTGGCTTGCCAATGATTACGGAGTGGATGAAATTATGGCTGTTACCATTACCGAAAATTTTGAGGACAGGCTGGAATCGTACCGCTTATTGGCCGAACAGTTTGAATTATTATAATCCTCGTAAAACAACTTTTTTTAGCAAATGCCGTTTCTATGCCAGGAACGGCATTTTTTATTGAGGCTGATACGATTATTCACATATTAAAAACTTTATAAGGCTTTAAATTGTATCTTTGGAAAGATTATAAATAAGTCTATTTTCTACAATTCAATGGTTATTATCATATTTTTCATAGCGCACTGGTTTCTGTCGCTATTTTTTCAAACGTTCTTTCTGCACAGGTACGCGTCTCACAAAATGTTTACAACCAATAAGTTTTACGAGGGGACTTTTTACCTGCTCACCTATATTTGCCAGGGATCATCGTTCCTGAACCCAAGAGCTTATGCCATTATGCACCGCGAACACCATGCATATAGCGATACCGAAAAAGACCCGCATTCGCCTCATTTTTTTAAGGATGTTTTCCAGATGATGGTATATACGGCTAAAAGCTACAGGCTGCATGTAAGGAAGCTGAAGGAGCCCGAAGAGCGCTTTAAGGGTAATATCCCTGAATGGCGTTTTGTTGATTTTATTGGCTCATCAATGGTATCACGCATCTCATTTGGTGTTTTATACATTTTATTTTACGTGGAGTTTGCTACAGCATGGTGGATGTTCCTGTTGATCCCTATCCACTTTTTAATGGGGCCAATACATGGTGCTATTGTTAACTGGTGCGGTCATAAATACGGTTATCAAAACTTTGATAACGGTGATAAATCAAAAAACACAACCCCGTTCGATTTTCTGATGCTGGGCGAACTATTCCAAAACAATCACCACAAACATCCGAACAAAGCCAATTTTGGCGCTAAGTGGTTTGAGATAGACCCGGTTTACCCCGTAATGAAACTCATGCACTGGATGCGGATCATTAAACTGCGTAAAGCGTATCTTTAAGCTGAAAGCTTAAAGCCACAAAATAAAAGACAAGGCCTAACGCCGGGAGCTAAAAAGCTTTCAGCTTTAGGCCTTGTCTTTTTAGCTCTGAGTTTTGCTTTAAGCTTTCAGCCTTCGGCTTTCAGCTTCTTTCCCTATCTTTGCCGCTCATAAATACATAAATCCATGAGTGTTTCTTTATTAGCTCAAAATTTGCATGGCTCGGAGATCATCAAGATTGCGGGCGAGATCAACGAATTAAAACGACAAGGCCAGAATATCGCCAACCTTACCATCGGCGATTTTGACTCTAATATTTATCCTATCCCAACTCCTTTAAAGGATAAGATCATTGACGCTTATAACCATAATCAAACCAATTATCCTGCTGCCGATGGTATGCTTGATCTGCGCCAAAGCGTAAGCGGATTTTTGAAAAGAAGCTTAGGTCTTGATTATGCACCAAACCAGATCCTGATTTCGGGAGGTTCGCGCCCGTTGATCTATTCTATATTTTTGGCGGTAGTTAACCCCGGCGAAAAAGTGGTTTTCCCTGCACCATCATGGAACAATAACCACTACAGTGATCTATTGAATGCTGATGCGGTAATTATTCCTACCTCCCCAGACAACAATTTTATGCCTACTGCAGATGATATCCGTCCGCATTTAAAGGGAGCGGCTTTATTGGCGTTATGCTCGCCTTTAAATCCTACCGGTACCATGTTCAGCAAAAAAGACCTGGAAGAGATCTGTGATCTTGTAATTGCGGAAAACAAGAGCCGCGCGGTCGGTGAGAAACCACTGTATTTGTTATACGATCAGATCTACTCACAATTAACTTTTGGCGAGCACAAACACTACGATCCGGTAACACTTCGTCCGGAGTTAAAAGATTACACCATTTTCGTTGATGGCGGTTCAAAATGTTTTGCAGCAACTGGTGTACGTGTAGGCTGGGGTTTCGGGCCAGAGCAGGTTATCGAAAATATGAAAGCCATTGTAGGCCACATGGGTGCCTGGTCGCCAAAGCCTGAACAGATGGCTATGGCCAAATTTTTAACCGATGAGGCTGATGTAAACAATTACCTTACCGATTTAAAAGAAAAGATCCAGGCAAGCCTAACTGCCCTGCACGAAGGTTTCCAGGAGATGAAAGCCAGCGGCTTAAATGTGGACTCGATTGAACCAATGGGCGCTATCTATCTTACACTTAAAATAGATTACAGCGGCAAAACTACTCCCGATGGCAAAGTGCTAAGAGATTCGGCAGATATTAACTTTTATTTGATTAAAGAAGCAGGAGCCGCATTTGTTCCATTCTCCGCCTTTGGTACAGGTGATGAAGTGAACTGGTTCAGGGCATCGGTTGGTGCAACCCCGCTTCATGAAATTGAGGCCTTGATACCAAGGGTGAAAGCGGCGCTGAGCAAGTTAAAATAGTTCAAGTACTACTTCTACTTCTTGCGCTCGTTATAAACGAGCGCAAGAGTTTGTTGAAAAACGAAAAAGCGATGAGCATTAATTACTCATCGCTTTTTCTTTTAAAGCCCTCGCCCTTTAGGGGAGGGTTTGGGAAAGGCATTTACCCCAATATTTCCTTAATATCCTCTGCCGTAAGGGATTTAATAAAGCTTTCTTCGGTAGTGATCAACGCCCTTGACAGGCTGAGTTTGCGCTGCTGCAGGGCCAGGATCTTTTCTTCAACCGAATCTTTGGTGATGAATTTATAAATGAAAACGTTTTTGGTTTGCCCGATACGATGTGTGCGGTCAATGGCCTGCTGCTCAACAGCCGGGTTCCACCATGGATCGAGAATAAACACATAATCGGCTTCGGTAAGATTAAGACCTACCCCCCCCGCTTTTATCGAGATCAGGAATACACGGGTCTTTTCATCTTCCTGGAACTGCTTAACTACATCACCGCGGTTTTGGGTACTGCCGTCAAGATATACATAAGGGATGCCAACCCGATCAAAATGATCGCGGTAAATGCTAAGTTGTTTTACAAACTGCGAAAATATGAGCACTTTATGGCCACCATCGAGTACGTTATTCAGCGTATGAACCACGTCCTCAAACTTGCCACTATCGCCCTCATAATCTTTATCAATCATGATAGGGTGGTTGGCAATTTGCCTTAGCTTAATGAGCCCCTGTAATACCTGGATCTGCGTTTTGGCAAAAGTACCATCCTCCAAACTTTTCAATAGCTCGTTCCGGTATTCAGATTTGATCTCTTCATAAACAGATAATTGCTCTTCGGTCATCTGCGAATAGAAAAGGTTTTCCGTTTTAGGTGGAAGTTCTGTTGCTACCTGTTCCTTGGTACGGCGTAACACAAAAGGCTTAATAAGGGCCTGTAATTTTCGGGCCTTATCTTCATCCTTTTTCTTTTCTATCGGCGCTACAAACTCGTTTTGGAAAAACTGTTGCGCGCCCAATAAACCAGGATTAATGAACGACATCTGAGTCCACAAATCGTTAACCGAATTTTCTACCGGGGTACCGCTCAATATCAGCTTAAAACGAGATTTAAGTTGCTTAACCGCCTGGTATGATTTTGATGAAGGGTTTTTAATATTCTGGCTTTCATCCAATATCACGTAGTCAAAAAAGAAATCTTTAAACATTTCGATATCGATACGGCTGATGCCATAAGTGGTGATCACCACGTTGTAGTTGGCAAAAACATCAGCATTTCGGTAACGCATGGTTCCCGTGTGTACCATCAACCTAAGCTGCGGAGCAAATTTACGGGCTTCGTTAAGCCAGTTATATATCAGCGAGGTAGGCATGATCACCAGCGAAGTGGCTTTGCTTCCAGCCTCTTCCGTATCTTCCTTGTGCTTTTGCAGCAGCGATAAAGTTTGGATGGTCTTACCCAGGCCCATATCATCGGCAAGGCAGCCGCCAAAATGATATTGCTTTAAAAAGTGGAACCAGTTATAGCCAGCCTTTTGATATGGCCGTAAATTGCCTTCAAAGTTAACAGGCATCGGAGCATCCTCAAGCTCATCAAAATTAGTCAGCTTTTGCAGTTTGCGGGTCATGGTAACGCTGGCCATTTCGCCTTCGGCAAGATCTGTAACGAGGCCAATGTGATGACGGCGTAGTTTAAGTTCATTACTGCCCTCGGTAAAATGCAGCAAATTACCATATTGTGAAAACCATTGTTCGGGAATTACCGCAATTTCGCCCGATGGCAGGGTAAACTCCTTTTTATGGTTAAGGATATGGTTTTTTAACTGGATAAAAGGGATTCGGTAGGGGCCAAAGCTTACCATGGCGTTAATATCAAACCAGTCGTTATTTTCGGTTACTACCAGTTCTATTTTACTGCTGCCAAATACGTAGCGTTTTTGTCCTTCAGGCTGTTCCAGTTCAAAGCCCTGTTCAATAAGCTGGTCGTGATGCTGGTTAAGCCATTCAAAAACGGAGAACGAGCGGTCGTCATCATCATCATGGCCGGCAACTTCGAGGTTTTGGAACAATGAGGAAGCTATTTTAAGCCCCAATTGTTCAAGCTGGTGCATTTTGCCCTTTTCCCAGGTGGTTGAGCGTTTAATACGATGGAATAGGTAATCATCGCCGTTTTTTTCCATCCGTACCGAGATGTGCCTGCCATCGCCGTAAGGAAAAATGTAGCCGGCATATTTAAAAGAAAGCTGTAATTGCGAAGTGCCGCCTTCAATATAAATAGGCTTAAGTACAGGGCAGGCATCATACTTTTCGGTATTGATGGTAAAGCCTTCGGCGTAAACATTATGCTTTTCTATAAGCGGGGCAACAAATTTTTCAAAGTATGATTGTTCTGACGATTTTGGTATGGCGATGAATCGCTTGTTCAGGAAGGGCTGTAGTTTTTTACCTTCAATTTCCTTATCGAAATAATACAGGGTGTCGTCAAGAAGCATCCAGGCCGGGTGATTGCAAATGATCTCGGCATTTTTAAACATGAACTCAATGCGCATGCCCTGGTATTTGATGGTAGGGAAATACCTGATCTCTTCTTCACTACGTCTGAAATGAAATAACACCGATGCCGCCTCGGTAGCCAGCTGAAGTTTGCGTTCGCCCGGATAACCTTCTTTACTCATCTGGTATACCTGTTTGCCGCAAAGTAATGATAACGCTTCAGCTATCCGTTTCTCCAGTTTTGGGCGAATCATATCAAACATCTGCTCGTTGAAGATCTTGGAGAAAAACTCGAACGGGCGGATTGGTTTTTTATAATACCTTTTGATCACGTTGCCCTGTTCCATCTCCTCCAGCAGTTTGATCAGCCTGATATCAGTATCATCCAAAAACTCGCAAAACTCCTTAGCTGTATTGGAAAATAAACGCTGATGGGTTAATGAAAATTCACCATTTGGATTGAGCTGAACAATGTGAGGCTCAATAACATACGACAGGTAGTCATGCTTGGCAATGGCATAAATAATTTGGCATGGTTTGGAACTGTCGACGCGTAACATGTGCTTCAGGGTAAAAAATTATTTGAAGCTACATCAAGAAAAAATTCAAACGTAAATAGAATTTACTGTAATTGAAAGAGTTTTATATTAAAAAAATGTTAATAAAGTAAAATTGACACATGGTTGATAACATATGTAGTGTTTTTGACGGGTTGAAAAGGTTTGGGATTAAAACAGATTTACCACAGCTGTAAAACGTTGAGTTCAGTCAAAGGGGAAGCTCGTCTTCTTAGAATCCTTTGAGCTCAGGTTCATAATATTGATATTTAATACCTTGATTATTTATAATAGTGTTATTTATTATTATAGGGTTTCGTTTGGTTAGTTTTTATTTAATAAAAAATTAAATTATTGTAATAAATATAATTAATAATATTATTTTTGACTTAAACTTAAATACATAAATCACAAATGAAAAACCAAAACCTCAAACTCGCATTTATTGCGTTTACCACATTGCTATCGTTTAATTCCTGCAAAAAAGCAATTTATGATTTAGCACCTGCGGATAAAGAAAAAAACAGCACCAGTGCCTTGGATTACATTAAATCATTGGGTTTCCACGATTCTGATATTAAGGATATCGGTACCGACTACTTGGTGGACGGTGATATGTTGTTTTCAAAGAAGACCGTTGTTGCAACAACAAATGGTAACGCCTCGAAAATTAAGACAGATCAATACGGTGCGCAAAATTACCTGGGTTTAAACACTAACGTAGTGATCAATATTGATGCTTCTATGAGCGCGTATACTGCCGAAATTAACGCGGCCATTGCACAATGGAATGGTATTCCGAACTGCAGGGTGAAATTTTCTGTAGGCAGTTCTTACAATGTTACGATAATGGCAAATAATAATATTGGTGGAGCTTGCGGGCAGTCTTATTTCCCGATAAACGGACAGCCTGGTTTTATAATCTACATAAGCCCAGCTGCGATTTCGGGAAATTCATTTGATCAAAGACAACGAACAATAGCGCATGAATTAGGTCACAGTATCGGTCTTAGGCATACCAACTGGTTTTTAAACGAACCTCAGAATGGAACAGCACCTAACAGCGCCCATTACAGTGCCACTCATATTCTTGGTACACCTACTGAAGCCGATCCGGTTTCGTTAATGAATGGCAATGAGTGCGGTACCGGGGCAACAGTGCTTTCGAACTATGATAAAATTGCTGTACAATTTCTTTACCCGCTAAACCCGCCGGTAGCAGGCACATCACCCGTTTTCAGATATTATAACGGCGGCTCGTCCGATCACTTTTACACTACGGATTATAATGAATTGGCTCAGGGAAATAACACAGGGTATATATTTGAGGGAGTCGGCTTCTTTGCCTTCACTACCCAGGTAGCCGGTACAGAGCCTGTATATCGTTATTATAGTTCCTCTGCTGTTGATCACTTTTATACAAGGAATGCGACCACTCCTGGTGGTTACATCAAAGAAAGGGTAGCCTTTTATGCCTATCCCAGCCAGGCAAATAGTTCGGTGCCAGTTTATCGCTATTATCACGGAGGTACACCTGCCGAAATTGACCATTTCTACACTAAAAATCAAAACGAATTTTATTGGGGTGCAGGCGGATATGCCTATGAAGATGTGCCGTTTTACGCTTATTAATTATGGCTAAAGAAACCAAAGCGGTCTCTTTAAGAGGCCGTTTTGGTTTTATAGTTATTTTAATGCTTTACATATCTTCGCTCCTTTTTCTCCAGAGCCATCCACATTTGTCACCCTGTTTATAGGTTTACAGGGTAATATCCCACTCAGTACGATTTACCCAGTTTGGCGCACTGAAGTTATTGTTTCTTCAGGGGCTCTCATAGAGAATCCTTTTGGCTTCGCCAAGTAAACACGCTGTTTATCAGGTTATTTTGGTTTGCTCAACAAGTTAATGAACAACCTGTAGGCTCCAGGGACACCGGCTGGCAACTCCCTGAAAAACGCCAGGGAAGTGTATATAAACCTGCCCTTACCATAATCGCCAACTATAAGTGATCCGTTAAGTGGTTCTTCGCCTTTATCGTGCATTTGGAGAATGGGTTTATATTGCGGATCGATATTGCTTACATAGTATAAACCACGTTCCTGGATCCAGCCGTTGAAATCGTCATTAGTTATTTTGTTGGGGTAATTCAGCACGGGGTTTTGCGGATCTAAGATAGTTATCTCGGCATTTTCATCAGTAACCCTCTTGTTTACTACGGTAAACGGATACGGGCCTATTTGTTTTACCACGATGCCGTTGTTGTTATTGTATTGTACTACCAGGTTGCCGCCGTTCTTTACATATGCCATTAATTTCGATTGCTGATAAGCAAGTCGCTCGTTCACATTGTAGGCACGTACGCCGGTTACAATGGCATCATAACCTGAAAGATCACCGTTCATTACCTCATTTTCGCTTAGTATGTGTACTTCGTAGCCTACCTGGCGCAAAGCTTCAGGCATCTGGTCGCCGGCACCGGCAATGTAACCTATTTTTCGGCCGTTATGTTTAAGATCGAGGTAAACGAGTTTTGTTTGTGCCGGCGGAAATAGGGTAATAGCTGGTACGTGATCATACCTGATACGGCGAAGGCTAAGTGAAAATGGTTGGCCGTTAGCGTTAACCACCGCTTCCAGATCGGTAGTCTTAGTTTTAGTATCAGTTGGGGTAACCGTAAATGCTACCGACCATTCCTCATTTTTTTCCTTATCGGTGAAGTCAATTTTTTCGGGGCTTATTTTCCAGCCGGCAGCGGGTTTCAGGCTGATGGTGCCACTTGCTTTGGTGAAGCTTTTCAGCTTTACCAACACTGTTTGTGCCTGCTGTGTGCTGAAAATATAGTCCTTATCTTCAATGTTAGCGGTTACCGGCGGCGTTATTTCAATAGGCTGATAAACCTCGCCCCTAACCGGGTCAACGTATTTATATATTATGCGGCGTTCAACATTAATAGGCTTCCCCTCAATGATAAACTGGAAGGTAATTTTGGGTAGATCGGGGTTTTCGGGATTACCGGCCAAGGTATTATCGGGCAAAGTGTAAACACCAATCGGGTGCGAGGCTGCAAGCCAGTACGGCTGCGTTAACATAGATGCGGCGGCAGTAGTTTCAAAAGTTTGCAGTTGATTAAATGGTATCTCCTTGCTTTGCAATGCTGATGCGCTATCGTTAGCATCAATGCTGTTTATCTTAACACGATAGTTAAACCTGTTGATCACCTGTGCACGTATGCTCATTTTATCGCCCAAAGCACATGTTGGCTCTGCTGCGTAAGCTTCAAACCAAAGACCGGCACAAGCTGTAATCAGGTTGTTCAGCTCTTTGGCTTTTTGTTCGCGCCAGTAGTTATCCGATATTTTCTCCACTTTCGTCAGTAATTGTACCAATGCCGGTACCGATTTTTCGGGCGCGTCACTAATAAAATTCCGGCTGATAACACCTGTTAACGTTGAGATAGCGTCGCCATCTTTAACGCGCTTCCAGGTGGTATTAACGCCATCCATGAGGTCGTTTTGCGGGGCATCGCCCAAAATAGTTTTAAAAAATTCGTATGATTCGCCGCGTTGTTTGGCCGAACCAAAACCCTGCGTTTTGTGATTGCTACGGCTTTCGGCAGCTATTTCACCATAACCTTTACCCAGGATGGTATTATAAACCCCAACATTGATCTTAAACTGATCGGCCGAGGTAGTATTAATATTGCCAAAACTAAAAGTGTTCCACATCAGGCGTTTAGCCTGCCATGGTTTTACATGCTTTAACTGCTCGGGATAACGGTTTGGATCGGCGGCGGCTATAAAAGCTTCCTGCGCTAATATAGCCGAAGAGGTATGATGCCCATGGCCCCCCTCGCCGGTTGTTGGGAAGCGGCAAATGATTACATCCGGCCTGAATTTGCGGATCACCCAAACTACATCGCCCAATACTTTTTCCTTATCCCAGATCTTTAGCGTTTCTTCCGGCCCTTTTGAAAAACCGAAATCATTGGCCCGGGTAAAAAACTGTTCGGCGCCGTCAACCCGGCGGGCAGCCAGCAATTCCTGCGTACGTATCAAACCAAGCAGTTCACTTTGCTCATTGCCTATCAGGTTTTGTCCGCCATCGCCTCGGGTGAGCGACAGGTAACCGGTGCGATAATGTTTTTCCTGCGCCAGGTAGGCCAGCAGGCGGGTGTTTTCATCATCGGGATGGGCAGCCACATATAATACACTGCCAAGCACATCAAGTTTTTTAAGGTTTTGCTGAATAGTGCCGAGATCGGTAGGTGGGTTGGTTTGGGCCTTTGAAAAAACAGTTGCAAACAGGAATACTGCAATGAGGTGGATACGCTTCATAGCAACAAATATATTGAAAGATAGATATTCTGTATTTCCTGTATCAATAATATAACAAAACCATTACGGTGACCATCAATCTGTTAAAGTTTTTAATGATAAATATTAAATGTTTTAACAAACACTTTTGATTTTTACAATTTTTTCAAGCATTGTCAAACAAATCTGTCATTCGATGGTAATCTTAATCAACTGATTAACTTTTTCTGCTTCAATTCGATACGCTTAATCAATCGTTTGATTAATTTTGTGCCGTTAAAACAATGGAAAAAGATAAAATAGATAAAAAAGACCACATCCTCGACGTGGCCGAAAAGGTATTCGCGGACCTGGGTTATGACGGAGCCTCCACCCGTACCATATCGGGCGAAGCCGGGGTAAACATGGCTATGCTCAATTACTATTTTGGATCAAAAGAAGGGCTTTTCCTGGCTGTTTTTGAACGCAAGATCAATTCGTTCCGTACGCTGCTGCAAAATATTAACAGCGATGGCAGCATGAATGCCTGGGATAAACTGGATAAATGTGTCGACAATTACGTTGAACGCATCATAGCCAACAACTGTTTTCAAAAACTCATTAACAGGGAAGTGTCCATGAATAAACGTGGCGACCTTACCGATAAGATCATCGAAATACTGATGGTAAATGTATATGAGGTAAAAAGGATTATGGAAGAAGGCGTAAACAGCGGCTTGTTTCATACAGATGCCGATATAGCACTGGTAATAGCTACCCTTTTTGGTACAAAAAATTATATAGTTAATATGCCGCAGCTATCATCATTAATACTGGGACATGATATTCGTGATGAAAAGTTTATGGAGAATGAACTGAAACCACGTGTTAAAACATACATGAAAAGACTTTTAAAAGCTTATTTAGTTAAAGAACATGACAACTCAAAATAACAAAACCAACCACCTTAAGCTATTAAAGCAGGTGTTACGGCCCGTTTTATGCGGTAGTATCGCCCTCATAGTTTTGAGCCTGCCTTTTGCTGCCAGCGCACAAGACAGGACAATTACACTTGACGAAGCCATTAAACTCGGCCTTGAAAACAGCAAAACTTTAAAACTATCAAATTCGAAAGTTGAGCAAGCTGTTTCTCAATATAATCAGGCAAAAGACGAAGCATTGCCAACAGGTAAAGTAAGTTATGGCTACAATCGTGCCCAGATCCCGGCCAACAGGCTGGCCCTGGGTTCTGAAAGCATTAACCTGCCATCACATGCCGATGCGTATTTAGGGATCCTGAGCTTAAACCAAACCATATTTGGCGGTAATAAATTGAAATATGCCCGCCAATCTACCGATCTGCTCACCCAGGTTTCCCGCCTTGATGTTGAAAATGATAAAGACGAGGTAGTTTATGATATCATCAGTTCGTACTATAACCTTTACAAAGTGCTGCAAAGCAAAAAGGTGGTAGCTCAAAACCTTGCTACTGTTGATGTACAAATTAAACAGGCACAGCGTTTTTTTGAACAGGGTTTGGTAACCAAAAACGATGTGCTGCGCTTTCAATTACAACGCTCAAACATCGAGGTTAACGGTGTCGACCTGGAAACTAACCGTCGTATCATCAACTATAATCTTAATGTGTTGTTAGGTTTACCGGAAGGGACACAGCTAAACATCGACCAGATCACCGAAGCCGACAGGCAGGTATCTCCGTTAACTGCTTACCTTGATACAGCAATGGCCGCCCGCCCTGAGTTTAAACAATTTGCTTTACGCAGTCGCGTTGCTGAAACCAATACTAAAAGCATTAAAGCTAATAACCTGCCAACGGTAAGCGCATCGGCTGCTGCTTATTATGTTGATGTAAGCGCCAACCCGATACCTAAAAGCGGTAATTTTATCACCCCTATATCTGTAGGATTAACCGTATCATGGAACTTCAGCTCCCTTTGGACCAACAAGAACAAAGTTACCGAGGCTAAGATCCAGGAGCAGCAGGTTGAGATCAACAAAGGCATCACTACCGACAGAATAAAAAATGAAGTTAACCAAAGCTACCAAAGCTATACCCAGGCGCTTGAAAAGGTTAAACTTTTACAAACCTCTATTGATCAGGCTGGTGAAAACAACAAGATTCTCGAATCAAAATACAAAAGCAATATAGCATCTGCAACCGATAGGGCCGATGCCGAAACCTTGCTTTACCAGGCACAGATCAATTTAGAATTGGCTAAAGCCGATGCTGGTCTCGCTTACTATACACTATTAAAATCAACAGGAAAAATCAACAAATAACAATACCAAACCTTTAAATAAAATGGCAAAGGAACAAGAAACACCGGAACAACCGAAAAAGAAAAACAAAGTTATCCCCATCATATTAGGCATTGTACTTATTGGCGGCGTAATTTTCGGTATAAAAGAATACATCTACTTTAGCAAACACATTGATACTGATGATGCCCAGATCGACGGTGATATCAGCCCTGTAGTTGCCCGCGTTGGCGGATATGTTGACTCAATTTATTTTGAAGAAAACACCCATGTTAATGTAGGTCAGCCACTGGTTAAAATTGATGACCGCGATTATAAGGTAAAATTAGAGCAGGCTCAGGCTGCACAAGTTGGGGCAAGCGCAGGCATTAATGTAAACCAATCGCAAATTTTTGCTAACGAAGCAAACTCTGCAAGTGCAAAAGCCCAGGTTTCATCAAATCTGGCCCATTTAGAAAAAGTACAGAAAGATTACGACCGTTACGCCAACCTGGTAAAAGACGGGTCAGTAACCCAGCAGCAATTTGACCAGGCTAAGGCCGATTTGGATGTAGCAAAAGCTAATTACAGGGCATCGCAGGATCAGTACAAAGCTGCTGTTCAGCAAATTGGTACAACCCGCAGCCAGTTGGCTGTTACCCACACGGGTGTATCACAAAGGCAGGTTGATATTGATTATGCAAAGCTGCAATTGAGTTACACGCTGGTGAAATCTCCGGCAAGCGGCTTAGCCTCTAAAAAGAATGTACAGTTAGGTCAGCTGGTACAGGCTGGTCAAACTTTGTTTTCAATAGTGAATGATAACAGCCTTTACATTACCGCTAATTACAAAGAGACACAGCTTACCAATATCAAAAATGGTTTAAAAGTTGAAATTGAAGTTGACGCTTATCCAGACATGAAGCTGGAAGGACAGGTTTACAATTTTTCGCCTGCTACAGGTGCCAAATTCTCCCTGTTGCCTCCGGATAATGCTACCGGTAACTTCGTAAAAGTTGTACAGCGTGTGCCTGTAAAAATTAAAATCAACGGCACTAAAGAAGAGCTTGCAAAATTACGCCCTGGTATGAGCGTAAACGTATCTGTAATTAAAGAATAACATTATGGCTGAAACTGGCTTTAAAAAGTGGATCATCACCATTACGGTGATCACAGCCTCATTACTGGAGCTGATAGATACCACTATCGTTAACGTAGCGTTGCCTCACATACAAGGTAACCTTGGCGCAACCCTTGAGGATGTGGCCTGGGTAGTTACCGGGTATGCGGTAGCAAACGTGATCATATTGCCCATGTCGGGTTGGCTGGGCGGCCGTTTTGGGCGTAAAAATTATTTCATGGCATCTATCATCGTGTTTACCATCGTATCCTTTTTATGTGGTAACGCGCACAGCATGGATGAGCTGGTATTGTTCAGGATTATTCAGGGTATAGCCGGCGGTGGTCTGATTTCGACAGCCCAGGCCATATTACTTGAAACCTGGCCCCGTGAGCAGATAGGTACTGCAACCGCGCTATTTGGTTTGGGAGCGGTAGTAGGTCCAACTGTAGGCCCAACCATTGGCGGCTGGATAGTTGAAAACTACTCATGGCCCTGGATCTTTTACGTAAATATCCCGGTGGGGGCGCTGGCGGCGTTTTGTACGTACACCTTCGTGCGGGAAACACCCAAGGATGCCAAAGGCAAACCTGTTGACTGGTGGGGTATTATCTTGCTGGCTATTGCAGTAGGCAGCTTACAAACCGTACTTGAAAAAGGTGAAAGTGAAGACTGGTTTGCTAAGCCATACATCCTGGTTTTAACTATATCGGCTGTATTAGGTACCATATTATTCATTTGGCGTGAGATGAGTACCGAGCACCCGATTGTAAACTTCAGCATTCTGCGGCACCGAAGTTTTGCTGTGGGCATGTTCACATCCTTTATACTCGGGTTTGGTTTGTATGGATCGGTGTTTGTGTTCCCGGTGTTTTGTCAAAACCTGCTCGGCTTTAACGCCCAGCAAACAGGCGAGCTGTTGTTTCCCGGTGGTTTGTGTACCATTGTAATGATGCCGTTTATAGGCAAAATGCTGAATAAGGGCATACCAGCCCAGTTTATGGCTACTGCGGGCATGTTCCTTTTTTATGTATTTACACATATGTTAAGCAATTCGACACTGGCTACCGGCGAAAAGGATGTGTTAATACCGTTATTAATCCGTGGTGTGGGTATGGCTTTATTGTTCGTGCCGCTTACTACGTTGGCCATGGCTGATTTGAAAGGTCCTGAACTGGGCCAGGGATCGGGCTTGAACAATATGATGCGCCAGTTGGGCGGTTCGTTCGGGATTGCTACATTAACCACCCTCATCCATATACGCCAGGGTGTGCACCGCAATAATCTGCTTGTAAATATCAATCCGTATAACAATCCGTTTAATGACCGTTTACACATGCTTACCCAAGGATTTATGGCCAAAGGCAAATCAATGATTGATGCTACCCATATGGCATATCAGGCTATCGAAGGTATGGTTACCAGGCAAACATTGTTGTTAACGTATGACGATGCTTATTGGATATCGGGATTGGTGATGTTATTTTCGATACCGTTGCTTTATCTTCAGCCGTTCAAAAAGCTGAAAGCTGTTGCGGATTCGCACTAAAACAATAAAAGCCGTTCCACTATTACCGGAACGGCTTTCCCCAAAAAAAATTAACAATTAAAATTTAAGTAACTCCTCCCGCATAAACAACATATTTGAATATTGCGACCGGGGTTTGTTTAATCTTAAGGTATAAATTTACTGGATTTTAATTAATAAACGCAAATTTTATTGGGCAATAAAATACTATTTATGAAAAAGGCATGAAATTTTATTATTTCATGCCTTTTTCATTGTTAAAATAAGTTAAGCTTGTTAAAATATAACTTTACCTGTAGCGGTAACTAATGATGCTATACGTACGGCATCAAAAATACGCTCCTCGGTGGTGCCTAATTTTATAAGCGAATCCTCATGTGCGTTTACACACATTTCGCAACCGTTAACAGCCGATACAGCTAAGCTGGCCAGTTCAAAAAATTCTTTACCGGTTACCGGTTTCATCATGAGTTGCATACGGATTCGTGCCGGGATCTGGGTGTACTTTTCCTTTTGGGTAAAGTGCCTGAAACGGTAAAACACATTGTTTGATGCCAATAAGGAAGCACAGCCTACAGCTTCGCCAATTTCGGCATCAGTAGCCTCCTGTTCTTTAGCGTATGTAGTAAAGAAGTTGGTAAGCGGTACGTTGTTATTGTTTACAGCAGTAGCCAAACCAAGCAGGGCGCATTCTTTGTTGGTTAGATGTGCTGAGGTAAGTGTGCTGGTAAAGTTCAGCTTCAGGTCGCGCAGGTAACGTGATTCGCCAGTTTCTAAAAGGCTCAGGCTGGCTGTGCGATAGTTTTTATCTAATCCGATACTTTCGAGTATCTCCTGGATCACTTCAGTGCTTTCGTTCATTTTTTGGGTGATTTTCTTATTGTAGAGACGCATAATGCGTCTCCCAGTTGCAAATTAAGGAGGTTAAACACCTTGCAAAGTGGCTTGTCCTACGGAGACGTAATTATGCGTCTCTACATAAAAAACAACTTCAATTTAGGCTTTCGTTAGCTTTAAAAAGGGTGTAAAAAATCCCCGCACCGAAATACAGTACGGGGACGTTTATCTGTTGTATAAATTATACAGTTAAAGTTTCCTGACCTTTTTCCCAGTTGCAAGGGCAAAGTTCGTCAGTTTGTAAACCGTCAAGTACACGTAATACTTCTTTCACGTTACGGCCAACGCTCAGGTCGTTAACTGATACCCAGCGAATGATACCTTGTGGGTCGATGATGAAAGTAGCACGGTAAGCAATTTTTTCAGTTGGCTCTAAAATGCCCAGGTCTTCAGCTAATGATTTTGAAGTATCAGCAAGCATAGGGAATTTCAAATCGCGCAGATCGTCATGATCTCTTCTCCAGGCAGCGTGAACAAATTCAGAGTCGGTAGAAGCACCGATCAAACGGGTTTCGCGGTCGCGGAATTCGCCAAAGTTTTTGTTAAACTCAGCAATTTCAGTAGGGCAAACAAAAGTGAAGTCTTTTGGCCACCAGAACATTACAGTCCAAACGTTATCATCGTTGGTTAAATACTCAGAAGTAAGGGTTTCAAACTCTTTACCTTTTTCAAGGCTTACTACTGCTGTTTTAGAAAATTCGGGGAATTTTTGTCCTATCGTTAACATATTTTGATATTTCTTTTAATGTTTATGCAAATATAAAAATTTTAAACCGCCTCCCGAATACTAATAATTGATGCTATATAGATTTTAACTATATAATTATTGTATAATATAGTTGATTTTTATTTGGGCGATTTTAAGGGTTTTGGCGCGTTTTTACTATTTCAAAAAATACGTTACCTTGGTTGTATGAAAACTAAACCTGTCCTTATTATTACCTTAACGGTTGTTGTTTTAGCTATAGGCGGATACTTTTTATTAAAAGGAAAGAGCGCTTCATCTCCAAAACAAGGAGATATAACACAGTTCTTAAAAAGCTTCAATCAACAGTTAATTAAAGGTAACCGCGACTCACTGCTTGCATATTTTCCGGATAAACAAAGCAGTGAACCTATCAACCGGCTAATCACGGCTTTGCTCAACAAAACCGAAGATCCTGAAACTTCGTTTAAGCTTGAGTTGAATGTTGATCAAAGCACAATCAGCTTTACAAACCCCGAACTTGCGGTTGCAGTTGTGCCGGTAACGTTTAGTGGTGACCACCTCAGCAACAAGCTAAGTAGTTTAACTTTCACTATCCAAAAAGAAGAGAATAACAAATACAAAATTTACCAGGTAGATGCTGCCAGTTTTATGACTGATTATATAGCTTATAAAAGCAGTGCCTGGCAAAAAAATTACAGTGATAAAGAGATTTACAGCCCGGTTACTTTAAAGGCTTTCGCCGATGCTAATAGTTTAAAAACCAAATACGATAGTGTGATTTGGTTTAGCCATATTAAAGGTCAAACCTATTTTTATGTGGTAAAAGGCAAATGGGATTTTTCAGAACAATTTCAGCAGGAAAAAGATACCGCTAAAACCTTTAAAATGGGTTTAGTAAGTCCTGATTACAAAGAGATAATTCCGGCCGAATACGATCTTGTATATACCATAGGCGGCACTTTTCCTAACCTTGTTGAAGTAGAAAAAGGCCACAAACGCGGCTTCTATGACCTTAGCGGCAAAGTAGTATTACCTGTTGAGTACGACCAGATATTCCCACTGAACGACGCTGAGTACATTGCTGCTATTAGGAAGGGTGACGATTATTTTTGGCTGAAAAGCGATTACTCCGTTTCTGAAAAAGCAGGCATCAGGGTGAAGGATATTTTCGGTAAACTTAAGCAACCGGCTTCGTTCACTTTAAATCAAAGCCCGGCAGGTGGGATTACCGAGTTTAATTCGAGGGAGCAGCATGGTGCAATTTACATACCGCCGTCATATCTTGATGATCTGCATTTAATTTCCGGAATTAAACAATTTAAAAATCCGTTGCGAAACCATGTTTATTTTGAAGAGTCAAGCAGTCGGTACATTGTAAAAGCCAAAGCTTTGCCTGTAAACAGTTCAGCAACAGGTAGCGATAATTGGATCCAAAGTGCTTATTACTCCATCCGCGATTACTTTATAGGTGGCCGGGCGGAATTTTATGACAGCAACAATATGGTGCTTATTGATATCAAGAATAATAAGCTGTATGGTTACCGGATCAATACCGATATTAATACTGAAGAAGGTGGCAGCGAATTCAGCGGCCGTTGCAATGAGTTTAACATCAATGTGCTGAGCGATTCGTTACTGGAGGTTAAAGTAACATCTGTTGGAAGTATTGAATTATATAACAGCACATATCTAAATGAACTGCCAGTATTTCATCTGTTAAAGATACAAAACGGCAAGGTGGAGGAAACGATGAACACCAAAAGGGTTTTTGCATTTACTAAATTCCGTAAAATGGACAATCATTTTATTGATGGCTGTTACGTTTGTTATAAGATGATCGATGGCCGATATGAAATGACGAGCAGTGGGGCAATTTCGCCAGAAGTGCTGCGATATATGAAAAACGAAATCTATGCCGATTATAATTATAAGTTTAAAGACAAACGCTGGACGGAAATGTTCGAACAACAATTTTACGGGCATTATAAATCAGAAAACCTCAGCGTTCAGGATTCGCTAACCGAGATAGATAAATATAACATTCAGTGGATTGATCAGAAGCTAAAAGGATTGCCGGCAATAAAGCCTAATGTACTTGCGGCAAAATGAGCATTACCGCTCGCATATTAAGATACTTTTCCTTTTTTTGGGTGTTTGTGCTTTGTGCGGGCACATTTATTCAATACTGGGATTTTAATCACGATTCGTACTTTTTACACATTAAACAAAAAGCTGTTGAAACCGGGTGGTACCTGCCTGCTTTTTATTGCCATATTACAGGCAGCAGCGTGATCCTGCTGGCCGGATTCTTTCAGTTTTCAAAAAAGGTATATAATAATAAAGCGCTGCACAGGGCATTGGGGAAATTGTATGTGTTTGGTGTGCTTTTTTTTGCTGCACCGGGGGCCTATGTCATGACGCTTTTTATTAACCGCGGCACAGGCGTATTTATATCGTTCCTGCTTCAGAATACACTATGGGTGATTTTTACTTTGGCAGCATTCCTGCTGGTTAAAAACGGCCGCATAGATGATCACATTAAAATGATGAACCGCAGCTATGCCCTCGCCTTCGGCGCGGTTACCCTGCGCTTTTATATCTGGCTGTTTACTGTTTTAGGTAATGGCGTAAACTTTCATAATAATTACCTCATTATCGCTTTTTTAAGCTGGGTGCCTAATTTGATTTTGGCTGAGCTTATAAACAGGTATGGGAAGATGCCGGTTGAGGTAGGGTGAAGATGGTGCTATCTTCTCTAAAACGTCATTGCGAGGTACGAAGCAATCCCCGACTTTACAGGGCGAGTATGCATAGCTGCTCTGCTTATTGGTGATTGCTTCGTACCTCGCAATGACGTGAATTTTATAATCAAGATGGTTAACTCACGCTCGTTACCGTTTTCTTCAATTCTGTTTCCAGGTTTTGAAGCTCAGTATTCAATGTGCGGCGATTGGCCGTGCCTTCATCGTGGATCCGTTTTACCTCGGTAAGGGTTTCAATAAGTGATGAGGTAGTCTTTTTCAGCGTATCCAACGATACTACTGTTTTTTCATTTTCGCGGGCTACGTCAATGCTGTTTTGTTTCAGCATTTCGGCATTCTTTTGTAAAATTGTGTTAGTGGTATCCGAGATCTTTTTCTGCATCTCCACATTCTCTTTCTGGCGGTTGAGGGCCACAGCTATAGTAAGTTGATTTTTCCAAACCGGGATAGTGGTTGATACTATAGACTGTGCTTTCTCAGCAATGGTAGTATTGTTGTTCTGCACCACACGGATCTGTGCCAGCGATTGAAGCATAATAAAGCGAACTACCTTCAGGTCGGCAAGGCGTTTATCCAAACGGTTTACAAAATCGCGCAGATCGGCAATTTCATAGTCCTGGTAGCCTGTCGGATTACCGTCCATCACCGCCAGTTTTTCGTTAAGCTCATTGTACTTAAGCTGGCCGGCTATAATCAGGTCTTCCATTTGCTTAATGTAGGTAACGTTGCTGTCAAACATGGTTTGCAGCGAGCTGTTATCCTTTAACGAATTAACACGGCCTGCCTTGATCTTATTGGTGATCTTATCGATGTTATTAACCACGGTATCGTATTTCTGGAAAAGCTTTTTGGTATCAACCACCAGCTTTTTCATGAACGGGATATGTGATATAAATGAGGTGAACGCGTTTTGGTTCAGCTCGTCAACGTCGATATAATTAAGCTCGGTAAGTAACTCGTTAATCAGCCCGCCTACTTCGCCAGAGTTATAGGTACGTACCGAAGTAAGGAAGTTATTGCTGTATTTCTCCATTGAGTTTTGTACCTCAACGCCGTAGTTAAGTATGGAGTTAACATCGGCCGGATTGATATCTTTCCCCATTTCACCGTACTTTTGCAGGTCCTGGTTTGGTATAGCGTCAAGGTTGACATTACCTTGTTTATCCACCTTCATAGGCACATTGCCGGTTGGTGCGGCTGCCGCCGGAAGATCCTGATTGGTTGGAGTGATCAGCGGTGGTATATTCAGATTTAGTTCATCATTGTTTGGTGCACTTTCCATAATCTTATTATTAATGATTTAGTAGTACTTAATTAGCTGATCTTAAGCGCCACCCGGCTTAATACTTAAGATCAATGAATTAAACTTTTACAAGTAGGTTGCGGTTACAGTTTTCACTGTTTCTTCCAATTTACGGTCGCGGGTTGGTTCGCCGATGGCATTAAATTTCCACTCGCCGTTCTTTTTGTAAAACACGCCCATCACCATAGATACATGGCCTGCAAAATCCTTGCTGTGCGCAATATCATAAGTAGCGAAGATTTCGTTAACGCGGGTTGGTGTACCTTCATAAATGCGGATAGAGGCAAACGGTATAGTACCAAAATCCTGGCCGCGGAAGCTGTTCAATACAAAGGCTACATAGCTCATGGTTGGGCTCAGCGTAGCAAAATCAACAGTGATTACTTCGTTGTCCAGCCCGTCATTACCTGCCATATCGCCTGTAAGGTCATCGCCGCTATGCCTCACGGAGTGGTCTTTTGAGCGCAGGTTGCCAAAGTAGATCACGTCAACCAGGCGTTTGCTTTCATCATATAAAATGCAACTGGCATCAAGGTCAACAGCTTCTTTGGTGGTGCCAAAGCCAAATAAGCCCTTCTTTTCAATAGCGCCCCAGTTTATCCCAACGCATACATTTTGCAATTTGCTGCCATTACTTTTTTCAAGGCTAATTCGCTGCCCTTTTTGAAGATTGATAGCCATAATTTTAGTTGTATTTGTTTAAATAATCCTGTAAGCCGCCTTTCATGCCAGCGCCAACAGCTTCAAATTTCCAGTTGTTATCTTTTTTGTAGATACGGCCAAACTCCACAGCGGTCTCTATCGAAAAATCCTCTTCCAGTTCGTATTTCAAAATATCGGTATTGGTAGCAGAATCAAAAATGCGCACGAAAGAGTTACGTACCTGTCCGAAGTTCTGGCGGCGGCTTTCGGCCTCATGAATGGTTACCACAATGCAGATCTCGGTAGCACGCGGGTCGATCTTTGACAAGTCGACAATGATCTGCTCATCGTCACCGTCACCCGCACCGGTTAGGTTATCACCGGTATGCTCAACTGCACCATCAGGAGATTTTGGATTGTTGTAGAAAACGAAAAATTCGTCGGCCAGTATTTTTTTATTATCGCCCATGATGAACACCGAAGCGTCGAGGTCAAAGGCCGAGCCTGTTGATGAGCTGTTTGTATCCCAACCAAGGCCTATCGTAAATTTAGGGGCACCAATAGTTTCCCTTTGGCCTTTTTGCAAGTTAATTGCCATGCTGAATTAGTTTATTGTTGTTTATTAATAGGTTTTGTTTAATAAAGTTTAAGTTAGGCGCATAAGCTTCAATGGTGTGATAACCATTACCCAAAGCCATATCATACAGCAAGTTTATGAAATTGCTGTCTTGATCTTGTATAAAGATGCAAAAACTTTCGTGATCGTAATTTAAAATATATTTTACTATGCGGGTGTTGATACAAAATTTGCTGCCCTTAATGATATCATTTAAATGATAGATGTTTTTAACATGGTGATAATTGAGGTAGTTCTCAATATTGGGGTGTATGTTTTTGTTCACCAGTTCGGCAAAGTACAGCATGTAAATGTCGTTTTGTAAGCCATACTCATCTACCATTTTCATGATCATGCGCTCATGACTGCCAGTGATCTTGATGTCATCTAAAAAAAACAGGGTTTTGTCTTTAAGAAAATCCTTATCAATATGAAACGAATCGTTACCTATTAAATTAATCCTTTGCTCGGCATCCAGCTCGCCATAATCTTCCTTATAAGTTATGGTGCGATGAACCTTGGTTTCCTGCACAACAGGATAACCGTGATTAGCCAGCCAGCGGTTAAGCCGGCATACAAAGTGGTTTTTCATAGCGAAGGTAGCCGTAGGGATAAACGAGTATGGGCTCGATATCACTACTATTTGTTTTTTTATGGGCTGCCTGCTTAAATGCTCCGCGATGAAACCATCTGCCAAATCGGTACCGAAATAACGGGATACTTCACCATCGCCAAATTTAAAGCGACTGTAATCATCCGCATCGAAACCGAAATGTGTTGCGCTGTTGATATGGTGTAATGAGTAGGTAGCTTTCATAAACTTAATAAGGTTAAAATGGATAAGTTGTTTGAATTGATGAGCAGGCTATCAAGGCCTGCATCTTTAGCCCCCGCTATATCTGCCGCCGGGTTATCGCCTATATGTATGATACCTGACCGGTCTATCTGCTTTGGTTTATTACACTCTTTAACTTTTTGCACCATCAGCTTAAATAAATCCCCGTTTGGTTTCGACATCCCCTCCTCGTCCGAATAGATCTGAAAGTTAAAGAACGTATCCAACCCCAATTTAACCATTACCTTGCGGAGCGTTTGTCCTTTTATAAAGCCTGTATTACTTAAAATACTCAATGAGCAATCACCTTTTTGTTTTAGATGCTGTAGCACCTCAATTGTTACAGGTGAGTAAAGCACCGGCAGATAGTAAAACAGCAGGGTTTCCATGTCGGCATACAGCTTATCTACATTAACATCGGCGAGCGGATACTGATTGTCATTAATTGTGCTGATCACCATCAGGTACATTTCATCGGCATCAATGTTTTTGCCGGTACGTTCATTTACGGCATTGCACATCAGGTCAACCTGCCTGAAAGCCCTTGCCACCTCATCGACACTTTTACCTGCCGGATTAAAATCCCGGTGAAAGATCTTGGTGCGCTCTATTTTAAAGTAAGGGTTTGACTTGATCAGCGTGAGCCATAGATCAAATGAATAGTGCTGGTACATTTATGTTTAGGTAGATGTGTTTAGAGGCTTTACTTAAACGCGTCATTGCGAGGTACGAAGCAATCCCAAACTATACAGAGCGGACCTGCTGATCGGGGATTGCTTCGTGCCTCGCAATGACGTGGTTTATTAGTTTCTTTAATATCCTTTCAACATTTCCGAAAGGCTATCGGTAGTAGCCGGATCGCCAATGGCGCGGAATTTCCAGGTGCCGTCCTTGCGATAAACTTCGGCAAAAGTCATGGAGCACATGCCGTTATAGGTTGAATCACCGGATAAGCTGAATTTTGCAATTTCTTTACCGTGGCTATCCACCGCGCGGATAAATGCATTCTCCACCATGCCAAAGTGCTGGTTGTTTTTACGGCCCTGGTAAATAGCTACCAGGAACAAGATCCGGTCATATTTAGGGTCGAGCGAATCAAGCTTTACGATGATCTGCTCATCATCACCTTCTCCCGCCCCGGTACGGTTATCGCCCGTAAGCCAGATGTGGCCGGACGGATGTCGCATAGAATTAAAGTAGATCACATCGCCCTCAAACATATTAATGGTACGGCCATTGGCAGTTTGCTTGGCATAACCGCGATTAGCCACTTTGCCGTTTTTATCTAACAAAAACGCTATTGCATCCAAATCATATTCAGCTTCTTCGGCACCGCCAAACAGCTTGCCTAAAAAGCCGCCACCATTACTTTTCCTAACGTCCCAGCCTAAACCAATAGTTACCGAGGAGAGGTCGAAACTTTCGCCTTTGTCATTTTTACGAAGGTCAATTGTTTGACCTTTTACCAAATTTATAGCCATTGCCTTATTTGATTATTTGCCCTTTGAAATATTTACTTAAAAAGAAAGCCAGGTCTTCTTTGTAACCAACGCCCGATGCTTCAAACTTCCAGGCGCCACCGCGTTTATAAAGCCTGCCAAACTCGATTGCTGTTTCGATAGAAAAATCCTCGCCCAGCTCATATTTGCAAACTTCGGCGCCTGTTTGGTTATCTAAGATACGAATGTATGAGTCACGTACCTGGCCAAAGTTTTGGCGGCGTGCCTGTGCTTCGTGAATAGTTACCACAAACAGGATCTCCTGGATGCGGGCGTCAACTTTTGTCAAATCAATAGTAATTGATTCATCATCGCCCCCATCGCTGTTACCGCCTGTTGGGTCATCGCCGGTATGGTGAACCGATTGCTCGGGCGAGTCGACATTATTATAAAAAACAAAAAATTCATCCTGGGGCACCAGTCGGTTAGCATCGATCATAATAGCCGATACGTCAAGATCGAAGTCATAACCTGTGCCTTCGTTTGGGTTCCAGCCCAAGCCAACTGTCATTTTTGAAAGGCCGATATCTATTTTCTGCCCTTTTTGTAAGTTAATAGCCATTTTAGTATGTGTTATTTTTAGGTAAAACCTGTGTAGCCTATTGGGTTTTGCGCGGCGCTGCAGGTATTGAGCCGGAGACAAACCGGCAATTAAACGCTTAATCTAAGGTAGATGTTTTATTGAGGTGATATTGTGAAATTGTCTACACAAAAATAAGACGATGACAGGGGGCGGTTGTTACAGAAGAGGGGAGATAATTTAGTTGCGTAATACGCAATTATTTAACAATGGTTGTTGCATCTGTTTTAGCTCATTCGTAATAGTACGTTGTAGTCCCCCAGTCGCTTTTTTATGTAACACGATTAATACACTTGCTTTAGCGTATTAAGGGAGAGGGGTTTGGTAATTAAGTGAAAGTCATGTAAATTCCGTTTTTATAAAAACCTAAATGGTAAAAAAATCACTCCTGGCCTTAGTTATCACCTGGGGCATAATGGCAAACGGTCATGTTTCTGCACAAACGGGTCCCGATAGCACGGGTTTAGCCCTCGTAATTGCTAATTATCACACTGCTATAGGGCAACAATCACACTTATATAACGGACCCGAATATGAGTTTTATGATCCCATAATAAAAGGCAACGCATATGTTTTTGACAATAAGTCATTTACGGCTGGAGATGTAAAATACGGTTTAGCGGTTTATCGCGATGTCCCGATGTTATATGACCTGAATAAAGATTTGGTGGTTATACTGCTTTATAATCACTTTACAAAAATTTCATTACCAAGCGAGCGTGTGCCGGAGTTCTGGCTACTTAACCATCATTTTATACGCATTACTACCGATTCGACAGGCCAGGCCCGCCTTGCTACAGGTTTTTATGATCAATTATACCAGGGGAAAAAGATCGGGATCATTGTAAAAAGAGCCAAGAGCATCCAAACCAACACGGGAAACAATACCATCGAATCTTTTTTTAGCGAAACCAAAGATTATTATGTTAAAAAAGGGGATAACTATTTCAGCTTTAGCGGAAAGAGCGGACTGTTAGATATTTTTAAGGATAAAAAGAAGGAGTTGCGGCAATATATAAAAGCAAATCATATCGACTTTCGCGAAAATCAGGAGCAGGCTATAGTGGATGTAACTACTTATTATGATCATTTAACTAATTAATGCGGCGTGCCTTATTATTTAATAACAGGGCAAAAAATAATATAGCATTAATGTATACGGCAGGAAAATAAAATAACCGGATGAAAAAAATTTACTTTCTAAGTTTCTGTTTTTTGATTTTAATTAAACTGTGCCAGGCCCAGCAGGGTCCGGTAAAATCAATCAGCGTAAACTTTCAACAAGCTACTATTGAGCAGTTTGTAACAGAGCTGGAAGCAAAATCAGGCTTTCATTTTTTTTACGACGCCATGCAGTTTGACAGTTTGAAAGTAACTCTGCAGGCAACCAATAAACCTATTGAAACCATATTGAGCCAGGCTTTTAAAAACACTGGTTTTAATTTCGCCATAACCAAACATCAGCAAGTGTTTTTAACTAAAGGGCGTGAAATACAAACCGGGCTGGCGGTAGGTTATTTTGGCATTACAGCTGCCAATGCAACAGCAGCAAATATGAGTGTGTCACCGGCTAATGCTGATCTTGATAAAGATAAAAAGATACCCGAAGCAACAACCGAAAATAAGCTATACGAAATAGGGATCAAAACCAACACTATTGAGGCAGGTACGGCAACGCTTTCGGGGTATGTAAAGGAAGCTAAATCGGGCGAATCTGTAACAGGTGCCAGCATATATGTAACCAATACCAAAACGGGTGTAGCTACCGACCAGTTTGGCTACTTTACTATCAAATTGCCCAAGGGCAGGCAGGTTTTAAGCGTTCGAGGCATTGGCATGCGCGATACCCGCAGGCAGATCATCCTTTATTCGGACGGGAAAATCATTATTGAAATGCAGGAGCAGGTAACCAGCCTTAAAGAGGTAAAGATCTCTGCCGAGAAAGTGGCTAATGTGCGTAATGTTCAATTGGGGGTGAACAGGCTTGATATTAAAAGCATAAAACAGGTACCTACCGTATTTGGCGAAGCCGATATATTAAGGGTGGTGCTTACCCTGCCCGGCGTTCAATCGGTAGGCGAGGCTACCACGGGTTTTAATGTACGCGGGGGCTCGGCCGATCAGAACCTGATCCTGATGAATGACGCCACCATTTATAACCCCTCGCATTTCTTCGGCTTTTTTTCATCGTTTAACCCCGATATAGTTAAGGATATCGAATTATATAAAAGCAGTATCCCCGAAAGATTTGGAGGGCGTTTGTCTTCGGTATTGGATGTAACCAATCGTGAGGGAAATAAGAAGAAATTTACCGGTTCGGCAGGCATTGGTTTAATCACCAGCAGGCTTAATGTTGAAGGACCTATCATCAAGAATAAAACCTCGTTTTCATTTGGCGGCCGCACCACTTATTCCGACTGGCTCCTCAAGCTCCTTCCAGATGCCTATAAGCACAGTTCGGCCTCATTTTATGACCTTAACCTGGATATAAGCCACCAGATTGATGATAAAAATAATCTGTATCTAACCAGCTACATAAGCAAAGATAAATTCAGGCTCAATAGTGATACTGCTTACAGTTACAGCAACAGGAATATCAACCTTAAATGGAAGCATAATTTTAACAATAAACTATTCAGTGTTATTACGGCCGGGATAGACAAGTACCAATATGATGTTTCAAGTGCTGATAACCCGGTAAATGCTTACAAGCTGAATTTTGATATTAACCAAAGTAATTTTAAAACGGATTTTACTTATTACCTTAACCGCAAAAACACTGTCGATTTTGGGTTAAGTTCCATTTATTATAAGCTCCATCCGGGCAGCTTTCAGCCTCTTGGCGCCCAATCATTGGTAGCTCCTGATGTTGTTGCCACACAACAGGCGCTGGAAAGCGCCTTATACCTGGGCGATAAGTTTGACGTGACCGACGATCTGTCGATAAGCGGTGGTGTAAGGTATTCAATCTATAATTTCCTGGGGCCGCAAACGGTGTATAACTATGCGCCTAACCTGCCTAAAACAAGCGCCAACCTGTTGGATAGTACCAACTACGCAAGTGGTAAGTTTATTAAAACTTATTCGGGGCCCGAAATCAGGCTTTCGGCCAGGTATCAACTGGGCGATAACCTATCGATCAAGGGCGGCTATAACACACTCAGGCAGTATATTCACCTGTTATCAAACACAACAGCCATATCCCCAACCGATGTTTGGCAACTAAGTGATCCTAATATCAAACCTCAATATGGTGACCAGGTATCATTAGGCCTTTATCATAATTTAAAATCAAACACCATTGAAACGTCGGTCGAGGTTTACTACAAACGATTAAGGGATTATCTCGACTATAAGAGCGGTGCTAACCTCGTATTAAACCATCATATTGAAACGGATGTGGTGGGTACAAAAGGCAAAGCATATGGAATTGAGTTTTTAGTAAAAAAAGCTACTGGGAAAGCCAATGGATGGATCAGCTATACTTATTCGCGCACATTTTTAAAGCAAAATGACCCTAATGTCGGAGATTTGATAAATGGTGGTGCTTACTATCCTGCAAATTTTGATAAACCCCATGCGTTTAATTTTATCAGTAACTACAGGTTTTCGCATAGGTTCAGTGTTTCTTTAAATCTTACTTACAGCACGGGCAGGCCTATTACCCTACCTATTGCCAAGTATGAGTATGGTGGTTCCGAGCGGGTATTTTATTCGGACAGGAACCAATACCGCATTCCGGATTATTTCAGGTCGGATTTTTCAATGAACATAGAAGGCAACCATAAAGTGCACCAGTTAACACACAACTCATTTACAATAGGTGTATACAACTTAACCGGCAGGCAAAACGCGTATTCAACATTCTTTACCGAGCAGGGCGGGGTCATTAACGGGTATAAGCTGTCAATATTTGCCAAGCCTATTCCATTTATTAATTACAATATCAGGTTTTAATTGAAAGCGATGAAAGGAAAACGATATATATTGATTTTATTATTGCTGGGAGGCATATATAATGCCTGTAAAAAGCCTTATAACCCTAAAATTGTTGACTCTCCCAATCATTACCTGGTTGTTGAAGGGGTGATAAACAATGGCAGCGATTCAACTATAATAAAATTAAGCAGAACGGTTAAAATTTCGGGCAATGTAAGCACAAGCGGAGTTGATAATTGCGCGGTATCTGTTGAAGCCGAAGGAGGAATAGCATATTCACTTACGCCCCGGGGAAATGGGACTTATGTTATACCTGCGCTTAACCTGGATGTGTCAAAAAAGTACCGTGTGCATATTGTCACTAACGATAATAAAGAATATGTGTCGGACTATGTTGAGGTAAAAAAGACACAGCCAATTGATAGCATAGGGTTTAATATTAAAAATGGTAACATGCAGGTTTATACAAATACGCACGATGCCTCCAATAGCTCCCGATATTACAGGTGGAGTTATGAAGAAACGTGGCGCTTTCATGCTAAATATCAATCGGCCTATATGGTAGATCAGGTAAACAAAAAAGTCGTCGGTCGGCCTCCCAGTGAGTATAATTATTATTGCTTTGCGGGGAGCAAATCAAGCACCATAGTGATAGGATCATCAGCTAAGCTATCACAAGATGTAATATACCAGCAACCGGTAACAACCATAGCCTCGACATCTGAAAAAATTGAAATGCGTTATTCTATTTTGCTGAAGCAGTACGCTTTAACAAAAGAGGCTTATCAGTTTTGGGAAAATATGAAGAAGAACACCGAGCAATTGGGGAGTATATTCGATGCGCAACCATCACAGCTAACGGGTAATATTCACAACCTTAAAGATCCGGCCGAACCTGTTATTGGATATATAAGTGTAACTAATGTTCAATCAAAACGGGTATTTATTGATAATGCCGATCTCCCTCGCGAGTGGGTGGCAACGTACCCGTATGATTGCGGTCCGCCTGATACTGCACTTTTTTCCAACCCTAAAACGCAGCAAAATGACGTATTAAACATGATTATTAATGGTAGCGGGATACCCGTAGCCGATATAACCGACGAAATGAACGTAATAGGATATACTTATTCATCAATTGAATGTACCGATTGCAGGATCAGGGGACGAGTACAAACTCCCTCATTTTGGATAGAGAGATAAAAAAGTTATGAATGATGCCATGAAAATAAATCAATAAGGTTTGGCTATGAAAGAAATTAAAAAACTTGCTATCGTTCCACTGCTTTTAGGCATGCTGCTCTTATCGTTAAACGGGTTAGCACAAACTATAAATCAAATTTCCGAGAGCTTTAATAAATATGGCCAAACTTCCTTACAGGAAAAAATATTTGCACACACCGATAAAAGTGTATATATGACCGGGGAAATTTTGTGGTTTAAAATATATAACGTTGATGCTACTTATCATAAGCCGCTTGGCCTTAGCAAAGTTGTATATGTTGATGTATTGGACAACAAGCAAAATGCCATAATACAAACTAAAATAGAAATGAAAAACGGCCTCGGGAGTGGCTCTGTTTATATACCGGTATCGGCAAGCAATGGTAATTATAAGTTAAGGGCCTATACCAACTGGATGAAAAATTTTAGTCCTGATTATTATTTTGAAAAGGCTATAGTCATTATCAATCCGTTAAAATCTCCCGAAGCCACGAATAAAGCACAGTCACCGGGCTACGATATTCAGTTTTTCCCGGAAGGAGGGAACCTTGTTGCGGGTATTAGCAGTAAAGTTGCTTTTAAGGTTACAGCATCAGACGGTACAGGCTTAAGTGAATGCAGAGGTTTTATTGTTGATCAGAAGCACGATACGGTAGCGCGCTTCCGGCCATTGAAATTTGGCATTGGCAGCTTTTTATTCACCCCAATAGCCGGGAATGTTTATACGGTTGTTATTAAATCGGGCAATACCCCGGCTGTTACCAAAGAGTTACCTGCCGTTGAAAGTCGGGGTTACGTAATGGCTGTAAAAGATGCAGGTAGCACACGGGTGGAGATCACAGTAAAAGGCGCCGGCGTTGAAGCTGGCGAATTATATCTGTTTGCTCATACAGGCCAATCGGTTAAAGCCGGCATAACAGCACCCTTTAATAGCGGTGCTGCCATTTTTACGCTTGATAAAGCTAAATTGGGCGAAGGAGTGTCGCACTTAACAATTTTCAATAGCGCCAGACAACCCGTGTGCGAAAGGCTTTATTTTAAACGTCCCAAACAAAACCTCATTATCGAGGCCTCCGCTGATCAGCCTTCATATACCCGCCGTAAAAAGGTAAGTGTGGACATCGCTGCCAAAGAATTTTCGGGGCGCGTAAAACCTGCTAACCTGTCAATGTCGGTTTATAAGATTGACTCATTACAAAATATTGATGCCGGCGAAATATTCAGTTATATGTGGCTCAAGTCAGATTTGCGGGGAAACATTGAATCGCCAGGCTACTATTTCAAAAATATCGATGCTGAAGCCGACACTGCCCTTGATAACCTCATGCTAACACAAGGCTGGCGAAGATTTCAATGGGATAATGTATTTGGTAATAAACAGGCCGCATTTAGTTTTTTGCCAGAGTATGACGGGCACCTGATTACCGGTAAAATAACCAATACGCAAACAGGTGGTATTGCCAAAGATGTAGTGGCTTATTTAAGTGTACCGGGAAAGCGGGTACAGCTTTACGCAGCAAAAAGTGATTCGACAGGCAGGTTGATTTTTAATACAAGACAGCTTTATGGTCCCGGCGAAATAGTAGTTCAAACCAATTCAGAACGGGATACCACCTATCATATTGATATTTTAAGCCCTTTTTCTGAACAATTCGCAAAATCCCCAATATTAAAATTTAACCTAACCCGGGGCATGCAAAGCGCCATTGAAGAACGAAGCCTGGGTACACAGGTTCAGAATATTTATTTAGGCAATAAGATCAAGCACTTTTATGAGCCGCAGGTTGATAGTTCGGGTTTTTATGCAACCCCCTATAAAACCTACCTTTTGGATAACTATACCCGCTTTACTACAATGGAAGAGGTATTGAGAGAGTATGTAAGAGAAGTTTGGGTTAACAGGTCGCAAAAACGGTATCATATCAAAGTACTTAACGGTAATGGTTTTTTAGATGGCGATCCGTTAGTAATGCTTGACGACGTGCCTGTTTTTAACATAGATAAGGTTATGGGTATTGACCCGTTGAAAGTTCGTAAGCTCGAAGATGTTCCGTACCGGTATTATTGGGGCCCATCTGTTTACGAAGGAATCTTAAGCTTTACAACTTATAAAGGCGATCTTGGCGGTGTTGAAATAGACCCCAAGGCCGTAGTGCTCGATTATGAAGGTCTGCAATTGCAGCGTGAGTTCTATTCTCCGGTATATGACACTGAACAGGGAGCTAAAAACCGGTTGCCCGATTTCAGAAACCTGCTTTATTGGGTTCCGGATATCAATACTTCAGCCGCAGGTAAAAATCAGTTGTCGTTTTATACGTCTGATCAAACAGGGAAATATATAGGAATTGTACAAGGAATTACGGTACAAGGTGACATCGCAAGCCAATATTTTAGCTTTGAAGTGAATTAACTACTATTAAATTTCTACAGGATTTATATTTTGTGATTTGCTTGTTTATGGTTGATTATCAGTAATTTATAATCGCCAAAAAAGGCGCACCGCGCAAAAAAGTGCTTAATTTTTTAAATAATGAACTTTTTTGAAAAAACAATTTGTGTAGAATAAAATGGTTTGTATATTTGCACACCCAAACGGAGGAGTGGTAGTTCAGCTGGTTAGAATACATGCCTGTCACGCATGGGGTCGCGGGTTCGAGTCCCGTCCATTCCGCAAAATCAATATTGAAATTGAGCAAAACCCTTCAAATGATATCATTTGAAGGGTTTTTTGTTTTTCTGCTATGCCAAATTATTCATTAAAAACAATAATTCTGGTGAGTAATTAGGTGAGTCAATTAAAGCCGCTCAATGACTCACCAAATACATTGTAACTGTTTGACAAACAATATGTTTAGCAAGTGAACATCTTGTATTCAAATGATGAGAAAATTAATTTTGTTTCACTATTAATCCTCATTATTATGAGAACAAACGTCAGTCTGCTTTTCTATTTGAAAAAGCCAAAACACTATCAGTCAGGCCCTATTCCCGTTTACCTCCGGTTTACGGTTGATGGTAAACGATCGGAAGCCGCCACTGGAAGAACCTGTGAATCCTCCCGCTGGAACAACAAAGCTGGAAGACTTACCGGTACCAAGGAAGATGTCCGTGCCTTAAACAGTTACCTCGATGGATTACAATCCAAAGCATTTGATTGCCACCGGATCATGACCCTGCATGATGAACTGATCACTGCTGAAACCTTAAGGAATAAGTTTATCGGAAAGTCAGATAGGGTAAGAACAATTACAGCGGTATTTGAAGATCATAACCAAAAAATGAAAAGCCTGGTAGGGCAGGAATTTGAGAAAAGCACTTTGCAGCGCTACGAAACCTGCCTGATGCATATCAAAGATTTCATGCAATGGCAGTTCAATGTATCGGATTTGCCCGTTACCAAAATTAACTTCGCCTTTTTAAACGATTTTGAATACTATTTAAGAAGCATCCGCAAATGTGGTAACAACTCTGCGATTAAATACATTAAGAACTTCGGAAAGATCGTCAGAATCTGTCTTGGTAGCGGATGGCTGACTGTCGACCCGTATCTCAACTATAAACCCAAAACTTCAAAAGTTAACCGAATAGCACTTACTAAAGACGAACTGAAAGCTCTCTCAGAAAGGGAGATGCCAATGGAACGGCTGAAATTGGTTAAGGATATTTTCCTGTTCAGTTGTTATACCGGCCTTGCCTACGTAGATGTAAGTAAGCTTAAACGTTCCGAAGTATTAAGGGGAATTGATGGCGAAAGCTGGATATATACAAACCGCAAAAAAACCGATACATTATCCCGAATTCCCTTACTTCCTTCCGCCCTTGAAATTATGGAACGATACCAGGAAAATCCACAATGTCAATGTGATGACAGGGTATTGCCGGTATTAAGCAATCAAAAGATGAACGCCTATCTTAAGGAAATAGCTGATCTGTCCGGAATCACTAAAGTACTTACTTTCCATATTGCCAGGCACACATTTGCTACCACCATCACGCTGAATAATGGAGTGCCAATAGAAAGCGTTGCTAAAATGATGGGACATACCAGTATCAAAACCACACAGATTTATGCTAAGGTGATGGATCATAAGATCAGTGAAGATATGAGTCTGCTGAAGCAAAAGTTAGCTACAAGTTGATCTGTGATCGAACATGGGGTTCTTACCCCTAATCATAAATTTGCCCGTGTGGTGCGGATTGAATGTCCCGGCAATGTCACCACATGGGTGAGCGTTACATAATCAGGATAGAGTTCTTGCGGTAACTTCTCATAAAGAATACAGAGTTTTATCAAGTTGGTACCGCTTGGCATTGTCTTGCCGGTTTCCCACGCGCTTATTGTAACGGTGTTGTTGTGCCCCAACAGTGTTGCAACGTGTTCCTGCGTATAGCGGGCTTTTCGGCGGATTACTCTCAACTTATTTGGATATTGTTGTTGTTTGTAATCCACGCTTATACGATACCAATAGTCGCAAGTATATTGTAAGTACCCTAAAATTAAATTAAAGTTTATGTTGAAAGCATTATTAGAAAATAAAAAAGCGAAGCTGTTAAAGGCTTCGCTTTCTTTCGACTCTATGCAGATTATTACTCCGTTATTTTAAGTCGAACGGGTGTACCATCTGGCAGATTATATATCTGACGAGCTATATTCGCATTGGAAGAAATGTACCCGGGAAAACTCCGGCTTGACAAGTTGTCCACCTCATATTCTCCGCCAATGATAAAAGGTTTTGTTGGACATAATCTCTTATTTAAATCTAATATGCCTTGCTTTTCCTTCCATTCTCTTGATATATCCTGTCCGGTGTAATATGAGATGTCATCCAAAACAACATCGATCCATTCGTCAAAGTTCTTGGCAATAACTTCCTTCTCTCCTGTTTCTATATTGAGAAAAACAATTCCCTGTTTTGAGAAACCGAACTGGTTGGAGAAAATTTCCTGAGCAAAAAAGAAGATGCCTTCTACTATCTCTTTGTACTCATCCGCGATAACCTGATTTATGCGAAAGATATTATTGTAATCTCTATCGGTGTTAATAGAATAGATTTGCAGTGAACGGTCGTAAAAATACCCCCCATTACAGATTGTATCTATAAAAGATATATAAGCGTCATCTTTGGTTATTTTCCGCAACTGTTCCAAGTTAGCCGAGTCGACCGTAGGGTTAGCGAAAAGCTCATTTGAATTATCAAGCAAATCTTTATAATTTTTCATTGTGTTACTACCATTTTAACTTTAGTACCATTGGGGAGCGGTTTTAGTTGTTGACCGATTGATCCACCTGCGCCCCTATTGTCAGATGGAGTAATAGGCCGAACACTGGATCCGCCAGTGCCGTTGTCGATTACAGCAGGAGGGACCTCATCCCGGTCTTTTCCTGGAACAACGTCAACGCTTTTCAATTTTTCTTTTCTTCGTTTCGGACCGCCTGTACGATCAACAACTCCTTCTGGATTAACTCCGTTTTTTATTGCATCTTCCAAATGTTGAGCTGATTCGGGGTATTTACTTTTAGAAATTCCAATTTCTACTGGTGGAGGATCGCCCTTATCTTCCCCCTTTCCAGTAATAATGTTCACTATAGCATTTTTTATAGTAAATGCTCCATGAGTTATCAAAGTACCTCCCGCTGCTGTTAGTCCCAATGAAACGCCCCCTGTTTCAGGCGCAGCTACAATACCTGCTGCACCAGCGGCACTGCCTCCTTGCATTTCGCCTCCGCCAACAAAGAGAGCCGCTACGTGCCCAAGCCTGCGTCCAAAGTTATATACAGTGCGACTTGAATGTCGAGACATTGGTGCATTTGCCCCCGTCATATCGGAAGCCAATGCATTAACAGCTCCTGCTAAGATATCGTTAGTATTACGTGCAATCCGCCCCCAATCAGGCCACATGCCATCGGGATCTTCAAATCTAATGGGATCATCGAAGCCATAAACATATGGCCCCCACCTTCTTCCTTTCTCCGCTAATGGGTCTACGCTCGTCCACCTTCCTATTATTGGATCATAGAACCTTGCGCCATAATCATACAGCCCAGTTTCTTCCTGCAACTCCTTATGGTTATAAAGATACTCATTTTTAGGAGATATGGTTTGCTGTGTCGACTGGATGCCATACCCAAAAGCGTAGTAATCATTCTCCTGTAACAATTTTGCTGTTTGCTGGGTACCATCATTCGGGTCAGGCGTCAGGGTTACCCTCGTGTTACCAAGATGGTCTTTTAGGTCATATTCATACACATAATTGCTTCCGCTTTTCCTGGCACGGCCTTCCTCGGTCTGGATGAACGCAATGGTAGAAGTACTGTTATCGTACTCGATGCCATCTTCATATTCTGTAGTCGTCGTAAGACCACCTGCTACAAGTATTTTTCTCAGCTTGGTACCCGATGCACTGTAAACATAGGTCACCGTGCTGCCGTCACTTTTAGTGATCGTTTGTGGCAGGTTCAGCATATTGTAGCTAATACCGCTGATTCCTTTGTTCTGGTCTTGCAACTCGTTACCATTGCCGTCATAGGCGTATTCATGGGTCGCCTGTACGGCATCTTTGAAACCCGCGTTCCCTGTATAGCCTGTTGCTGCGTCATCGATTTTGTCTACCAGATTGGTATTGGGTGTATAGGTATAGGTGAGGCTGTCGATCCGGGTCCGCACCGGACTGGCCGTGGTTCCGGTATTATCATACCTGCCGAGACCAGTAATGTTTCCCATATTGTCATAGGTCACATTTTCCCCGTATAAGTTGTCTTTGGGGCTGCTGGTGTTCGTTATCGACACCGCAGATAGAAGCCGGTTCAGGTTATCGTACCCGTAATTATAGGTTTGCTTTACCGGCGTTATCGTTGATCCCCCGATGACAATTGGGGCCGATTTCCAAACTGCCGTAGCTATGTTACCGCTATATTGTTTGGCCGCCGTTGTCGCTCCGTCATAGCTCAGCTCCTCGCCAAACTTATCGTTACTGTCATTATTGGTCAGCCCGCCGTCGCTGTTCAGGTTCGCGTTGTTGATGCTGCTTAGCCAGCCCCTCGGGTTATACCTATAATCAATGGTTTGCAGATAGTTTGCACCGCTGTTCTTTGAATGCAGCCTTTTGGTCTTAAGCTGCGCTACCTCGTTATAATCACTCCGGGTCAGGATCACTGAATCCTGTGCGGCATTACTGCCATCCTGTAACTGGTTGACGGTTCTTTGCTTACGCCCCATGTGATCATAGGTATAGCTGTTCCGTTCGGTTAGTGTCAGTACACCTGCAGTTCCATTCGCGTTTTTCAGGTAATGTAGCCGTTTTAGCACCGTAGGCTGTTTTACAAAGTTGTAGGTGGTTTGGATATCATCATAATTGTACAGGCTCAGCAACGCGTTACCGCCAACATAATGCTGGTCAAATGTCCTGATCACCTGTCCCTCATTATCATAATACGGAACACTCCATAGATAATCCCCTGTATTCAGTACCAATGTTTTCGAAGCCGTCAGTAGGCCGGTTGTCTGCTTGCTGTACGCGGTGTTGGCCGTTTGGTCATAAGCAGCCGGAAAGCTCGGGATACCCGCATAGCTGTCATAATAGTTCACGCTCAGCGGGGTTGCTATGGCTCCCGGCCAGCAATTGGTGGTATAACCGTTGCCGGTGTTAACCGGTGTTTCCCATTGGGCACTCTGGTTATCCACCAGTCCCTGGATCGCCGCGTGGATATCCGTACCTGCGGTACTGCCCGGGTGCTGATAAATGCCCGTCAATACCGTCCTGCCCATCGCGTCATATTTAGTGATCGTCCACTCCTGTGTAGCTTTCATCCTTTGTACAGAATCCTGGGTCGCTACCGGTTGGTCGAGTTTATTATAAATAATGTATTCCCAGCCCTTGCCCGGGATTTTCTTCTGCACCAGCCTGTTCCGCGCATCATAACGGTACTGGTAACAGCGGTTGTCAAGGGTTGTTTGGGAAATAGCCGTACCTTGTGCATCCGGGTTCGCACCCGGCGGCAATACAAAGCACAGGTTGCCGAAGTCATCATACACATAATAGGTCGAGAGCATCTCTGCTGCCGTTCCCTTGATATTATACGTGCGTTTCAGCACCACGTGACCTTCCTTGTCTTTATATTCCTCGGTGGTATTGAAACAGCCGTCAGATGATGGCAGCGACTTCCAGTTTTCGTTACGGGTGATCGTTACCATTAACTGGTTAGGAGAATAGGTGGCGCTGCTATTACTTCCCCGCCCCAGCGTCCGGCTTTGGTTCGCGTTGATGCTTGCCGTATACAGCGCTGCCATTCTGCTGCCGTTGTTGCCTGTTACTGCTGCGGTATTAAAGTTACTGATTTGGTCATTAGTGGTGTATACCATCCGTACTGAATGGCTGTTGCTACCGGCATCAGGTGTAGTGCCTAACTGCCAGGCCGTTCCCGGTGCACCCTGCTCAATCACCCGGTTAAGCGGTGATGGCTCGAAGCCCGTTTGCGCAAATGGAAATGAGGTGTTCGGCACACCGTTCGTTTGCTGTGTTGCCGATGTGTTGCCAGGGTTATAAAAAGTGGTCAGCGCTCCTGTCAGCGCATCGCTCTTGTAGCTGCCGTCGGTTGTCGTAGCCGCATAAGGCAGGTATTTCATCGCTTCCCTGCCATATTGATCATAGGCAAAGGGCTGCACGATATCTTTTTTCAATGGTGAGCCTTTGATCTGTACTGTTTGCAGCGGCCGGCCCAAGCCGTCCATATACTGCACCGTCTGCACCAGCTCGCAGGTGGTGCGGTTGGCTAAATCACCGGTATTGATCCCTGTTCCTGCATTCTTCATGCCGCCTACCTGCGGTACCGAGGTGAGGATATAGTTCTGATTCGCACTTAACGATATCGTCTGCGGAACACAGTCTGGCGCTACGATATAAAAGTTCAGGCTGCTTCCTGCGGCGGCTGTAAAAATAAAGTTCGGGTTTAAAGTGATACTGCTATTGCTGTAATAGGAGCCCGCTGCCGGTGCGGTAGTTAGCGTTGCCGGTGGCGCGATATAGGTCTGCGCCGAGACCTGCATAGCGAACATAAACAGTAGCAAAATGATGGCTACCGTAAAACGGCCATGATAATGAGCATTTCTTTTCATGCTTCAAATATTAGTTGTGATTGGTTTGGTTAGTTTTTATACCCTTTTTGGATAGCGGTGAGTTGCTCCTTCAACAGATTGATCTGCTCCTGAAGTGAAGCCAAAAGCTTATCCTTGGTTGTTTCCCTTTCTTTATCCTGCCGCTCGTTCTCAATTGCGTATAAAGTCAGCTCTTCCACCTTCTTCATCAGCAGCTTGTTCATCTCGCCGAGATTCTGCCCGTTTTTTTCAACTTCCTCTGCGGATGGGATTTCCGGCAGGTGCTGGTTCTGGTCGATGTACGATTTTACTTCTGCTAAAGACGGAAGTTGATAGGTTGGCTTGAAAACATAGTCCGGCCAGTTCGCACTTAGTTTAATGGTCATTGAGGTTGCGACCGCACTTCCATTCACTGCAAACTTATAACCTTTGGAATCGTTGGTACCAATGCTAACATTCCCCATGAAATAGCTTGTTTGACCAGGCAATGCCCCTAAACTGACATTGGCATTACTTGCAGGGTATAGCCAACCCGATAATAAAAACGAATTACCTGACAAGGAAATTCTACAGGCACTTTCGTTAGACCACCACATCATACTTGCGTCATGTCGTATACCGCCTTGGTCACTACCAATTACGATATCAGCAGAATACGGATTAGTGGGATCAATCGGGTTATTACCGGTTGTAACAACCTTAGTTTGCGCAAATGTAGCTTGTACTACCAGCGTCGCTATAATTGAAAAGACTGTTGTAATATTTTTCATTTTTGAGTTGCGTTATTTTGAATGTCTTTTTCCAATTGCGCCATCCGTTTACGGAGCTCTTCCAATTGTTTGTCTTTCTGCTTGTCCTGCTGGTCTTTTTCAATCAGGTACAATGTTAACTCCTCTACTTTCTTCATCAGCAGCTTGTTCATTTCGCCCACGTTCAATCCATCCTTTGCTATTTCATCCGCAGATGGAATTTCAGGCAAGTGCTGGTTCTGGTCGATGTAGGTTTTCACTTCCGTTAAGGACGGAAGTTGATAGGACGGTTTGAAAACATAGTCAGGCCAGTTTGAGTTCAATTTTATAGTCAAAGACGTTACTATTGCACTGCCATTGACCGCCAGCTTATAGCCGGAAGGCATAGTTTGAGTACCGATAGACATACCATTATCATTGATGTTTAGAATATCAAAGGTGTCACTGGTGCTTCTGAATGCAAAACCATAGCCGGTAACAGATCGTAATTTAACACGACCGTCATTATCTAACCAAATACCTCCCCGTCGGTCATTGGTGGTATTTGCGGCGTTCGGATTGGTAAAGAGATAATTGTTATTGTCGCCACCTGCTCCGACTACAGTAGATGTTACCGTACCCATTACTTGTAACTTCCCCATCGGATTTGCCGTACCGGTGCCAATACCTACGTCGTTACTTGTAGAGGTAATTGTTCCAGTTGTGCTCCATTGGGCATGAGCGATGACTGTAGCAAAGAATATAAATATTAGTGATAATAAGGTCTTTTTCATTTTTGACGTCTTTTATGCTTTGAAGTATTATTTTCCAACTCGGTTAAGCGTTTCTGCATGCCTTCCAGCAACTTGTCCTTTTCCTTGTCTTTTCGCTCATTCTCAATCAGATATAAAGTCAGTTCTTCGACTTTCTTCATCAGCAACTTGTTCATCTCTCCCACATTCAAGCCGTTTTTTACTATCTCCTGTTCTGATGGAATGTCCGGCAAATGCTGATTTTGGTCGATGTATGATTTTACTTCGCTCAATGCAGGCAACTGGTACGTTGGCTTAAACACATAGTCCGCCCAGCCATTGAGGTCTATCTGAACTTGCTTGGCATGAACAGTACCGTTCACGTCCAACTTGTTTTGCGGATGAGCTATCCCAATGCCCACATTCCCGTTATACAGAATGCGCATTTTCTCAGTGTTGTCATTGGTATTGAAAGAAATGCTTCCTCCGGTCGTACCGCCACCCCGCAAAAAATTGATGGAGCTGTTGGTCGATCCGTAGAAGCTGTGCTCAATCGCAAAGCTTTTCACGTCCGTCACATCAGTGATTGTTCCGCTCGGTTGCGTGTTATAGCCTACAGTACCGAGATACGTCCCACCACCAGCGCTATAGCCTTCAGAGAGTCGGGCCAAAATGGTACTTACCTGCCCAGGGTTCAATGGTTTGCCCATATCCAAAATTGCCTTCGGGGTCGACGTTCCAATCCCCACATTACCGGTATTGCTGTTATAAATATCATTTCCACTGGGCGTCCATTGAGCAAAAAGATAGTTCGATATGGAAACGAACAGAACTGTGATTAGCGTTAGTCTTTTCATATTGATATTGTTTAGGTGTTATTGTCCGCTGTAGTGGTAGTCGAAATGCTTGACGATATAGCCGCCCTTGTCTTTGATGTTTATTAAGCGCTGATAAACGTCATATTCGTAATAAGACACCTGGCTTTTTACATCAGTTGAGCTGGTTAATCCGACCAAAGGATCATATGTATAAGTAGTCATCTGGCCACCTAAAGGATAAACCCGTATCTCGTCGATATTACCCGTACCGGACATCGTGATAGTTGTCTGCCCTGTCACCAAATGTTGATAATATGTCCAGCCATTATTGGAAGCTCCTTTTACAGGGTAGCCAGCAACTGTTCCTGTTATAGATAAGGCGGCGGCATTACGTGTCCAGTAAGAAACGACGTATGTTTTGGCAGCAGTCAGCCCGCTTTTACTTATCGATCCATTTGACAATACATATGAGTTTTTGCCGGTCAGCGCTGTGGTGTTATCACGAAGCATAGACCCGACTGACCATCCCGGATCGCCGTCAGCTTCAAAACTGGTAAAAGCAATTTCGCCGGGACTTGCATTTTCGGCTTTTGCCAAAGGATAAGAAAGGCTGCTTCCCCAAAGAAAGGCTGCTGAACTGCCTTTCTCTAGGTATTGTTGTTGCAATCGTCCCAGATTGTCATATTTCATCCGCAACCGGGTCGCATAAGCTGAGTTCTTTGAAAACGTTGAGCCTGCTATTGAAGAAAACGCAAAGGAATTCAAAGGAGTACTCGATTGCAGCACCTGTATTTCTTTTACTGTTGGCTGATCCAGGTTAAAAAGGTTAAGTAACCCGCCAAAGTATTTTTTGGGGTCAGACGCTGTGGTTGTTTTACGTTCAGTATAAGATTCCACAGGTACGATGATGTGTTTTTGCTGCAACAATTTGATTCCCGCAGCCGCGGAGTCAAGCCCGGTCGCATTTGTTAAATCCTGGTAATCCTGCGGATAGCGGTAAAAAGTACTCAGCGTATCATTTCTGGATGTTCCGGTCGCTTTTTTTATTAATTGAAAGTGCCCCTGTGTTTTATCGTATGTATAGTTTTCATAAGTAGATAATGTTTGATTTCCCGCTACATCGTATTCAAAATGTTCTTTCCGTTTCACGATATTCCTGTAAACGGGGATTGGGAACTGATGCGCATAAATCCTGAATATTTGTCCGTTGTCAAAGCCCGGAGAGGTATAGTCGCTCAGCCCGGAATTAAAAAGCATTTGCCATATCTTTTGCGGATTGTCCCTGTCATAATAGTAATAATCACTTGAGACGGGTACCAAATTGCTTCCTGACGTTTTATAATGCTTTTCCTCAATCAGGTCTCCACGCCCTCCGGGAACAGAAGGAACGGTTGCCATTATCGGATTGACAATTCCTGGACTGCTTAGCGTATTGCCATAATACAGCATCGTATTCACATTAAAGTTGCTGGACGCATTATAGTTAAATTCAGATATTCCGTTCAGGTTATTGCTGTCACTCTCCGACACTTGCACTTTGGAGTACCCGAAACAGGCAGCGTCGCGACCATCGCAAAAAGGATATATCGATTGCCCGTACAGATATCTGAAATTATTGGCGACATCAACAACGGGAGGGCCGGAACTCTGCAGGTAATTATCGGTTCCTTGCTGGGAAACATAGATAGGCATATCATCTTCCCTGCCATCAATGTACGTGAACTTCTTGATATTGCTTGTTTGCGTTGCCGGGTCATAGTTTGTGATCTTGCTGACCCTGAGCCCGCCCGAATAATGGGTCTTGTCCACATAAACGGTCGTGCTGCTGACTTCCTTAAAATAAACCTGCAACCTGATCTCGCAGTTGTTAAAAAAAGTCTGTGAATACGGTTCAAAATAGACCCGGTAGGTGCTTCCTGGAGTTACGACGATGGATGAGTCAATGATGGGTGTATAACTACTAGCTGACGTTGCGATTCGCTTGAGAAAATTTCCGTCTTTGTAAACCAGTATGTTTAAAAAGTAGTCTGCTGGATAAGTTCCGTGCCGGTCGACAAGGCAGAAAATGTTCATTTTCCTCGGGGCCCCCCAATTGGGTTGCGCGACGAAATTGCCGTTGGCATCCATGAAACCGGAGTAGGACACGGCTGTTGCGCCAGAGGCCTTATACCCGTTGCTTACCGTATCCCGATACGTTGTTACCGGCTCATTTCTGATATAATTGTTTGTTTCGTAACTAAATGTTGTCGTTCCCCCCGTAGGATGTTGAATTGATGTTAAAATGTTCGCCTGCATATAATCTGGGTTTGCGTCTCGGTTGGCTCCGGGTACGCTTTGCCAGGCGCCATTTAAATAGATATTGGCAGACGGCACTAGCTGGCTGTTGCCCGGGCCGTTGTAATATCCCCAATGATCTACAGCTAAAGAAAGCTTCGCCGGAAGGTTGAGGGCTTCATTGTATGTGTATAGGGTTTGTTTGAATTTAATCAGGCCTAAAGAATCAGTTTCAGAAACACCTTTCAGCTTTAAGCGCTTATAATGGTTATCACTGGTATACTGGCTCAGGTTATTGAAAATCGCGCTAAATGCTATGTTTCCTGAAAAGCCTGCGGTAGCGGTGAAATAAGCATCATTATCTAATACTACTTTTCTTACCAGCGACCCCTTCTTGTTTCGGATCTCAATTGCCTGTAAACGTCGTGCGCCCTGAAGGTCGGCACGGGTCTCGGCATATACGAATTTCACGAAACCATCTGAAAACCTGATCTTGTCGATGTTGAGTTGCTGGTAGATCGAATAGCTGGCAGTCACGTTGTCGCGGTTTTGTTGGGTGTGCGGTGACGGGTTTCCAACCAGGTAGGTCTCGCCGATGTTCGGCAAAGGATGGGTGAAGTTTTGAGTGGAGTATAAATAATCAAAATTAATTTCTCCATTGAGCGGAGAGACGATCTTCGTTAAATGCCAGGTGTTTAACGTAATCGAAACGCGGTTTTCCACAAAATAGGGGTCCGACGAATTTGTTGAATTCAACTGCCTCTGCGTGAAAAAATAAATGATCCCTTTCTCGTCAGTTATCTTCCAATCGGGATAGATGCCGTTTGGGAGTAGCTCGATCTTCAACGCGCCGTCTCCTAAAACAACGGGTTTGAAATTATTGTCAAAAATAAACTTATAGCTGCGGTCGCCGATGCTTACAGTGTACAGATCCGACGCGAAATCGGGGCCGTTGCCGTTGTATCCCACCTGAAAGTAGTTGAAATACTCTTTACTAACACCGTTATGAGGAAGCGATAAGCCGCTGTAAACCGTTCCGGAAACGCCATTGGCAGTGAACTGGTTTTGATTATTGTTCCAGAGGTAGTAAAAATTGTCGATACTGCTTAAGGGCGATTTTGAAGACAGTATCTGATCGGGGTTATCCGGCATGTCGACATATGTATTTGCGAACCCAAGCCCTTCGAAATCAGGCGCCCCCCTGACGGTGCTAACAATCGATCCGGACGCGCTCAGTGCCCAGCCCAATCCGATCTCGCTGGCATCTTCTTTCACCTTTATTCCACCAGCATGGTACAGCAACGAGATGGGAAAGCTAAGATTTCCTTCATTGATCGTATAAACGGGGTAACTGACCGATGGTATGCCGGAAAAGTTACTGACAGGGATTAGCCCAAACTTCCCTAACGCACTTACATCAGGGGGTGGTGGAACAAGTACTTGAGGTTTGGGCCCGGTTTGGGCAAAGATAGACACGGCGGTCAATAGGCATACAGCCAGGCTTGCTGAGTGTAAGACAAAGGCACGAAAATTCATGTGATCTTGGATATGGTAAAAAAATAGAATTTAAAACAGGAATTTACATTGAAAAACAGCACATAAATGGCGTTAAAGCCATTTATGTTCAAGTGCTCGATTAGGAAATCAATGACTTATTCTCAATTTGATTGCTGAATATATCTCGCGAAAAGGCGTGCAAAGTTAGAATGAATATTAATGTTGAGTGTTGCTGAAACAAGGAGATTTATCATTGTAGTAAGATAAAGGTTAACGCAATAAATATATGTGTATTATTTACAATTATCCAAATAATATCGAAATATCATCTACAATAAGTTTCATGCTACATCCCACACCACATCAAGCAATCCATTTGCTATATCTGCTGATAATCGTAAACGCGGTGAGTTAAAAAATTGCTCTACCTCGCAATGGATTTTGTGTGCTTTTATAAGGAGCCTTACGAATAATAAATGATAACAAAGCGAATATTAGCTGAATATTCATGGTATTTGTGATATGAGGTGTATGGTATTTTATATAATTGCGCTAAAGTCAAATATTGTTCTTTTAGAATCCAATATGTGTTTTAAACAAAGAACAGGGGTTAAAACACCGATTAGCCCTTACTTTGGTAATCGTCGACAAATGATTTATGTTTACTTTTCCCCATCGCAAGAGCACTATACCTATATTACTTAAGATTTGCAAAAAAATCCCCTGAATCTATCTCAAGACTTTTGTGCAACTTATGCATTTCCCACAACGGAACGTCGCTGGCTCCTCGCTCTATCTGAATCAGGCTAGCGACCTTGATGGCCACCGTGTTGGCCAATTCTTCTTGGCTCAACATTTCTAACCAGGCATTGACCTAATGGGAGAGCCTGTCGATTCTGAAGCAACTGTCTTTCCAAAGGTTAACTATAATTATACCAGGGACCTTTTAAAAGTCTGGCCAAAAGAGGCAGGCATAAATAAACATCTAACTTTCAGTTGCCTCCGGCATACCTATGCTACTTTACAGCTTGACCATGGAACAGATATTTATACCATATCAAAGCTATTAGGGCACCGGCACCTTAAAACCACCCAGCGGTATACCCGTGTTATGGACAAGGCAAAAAAAGAAGCGGCGAACCGGATTGTCTTCGACTTTTGAACTGCGCACACCCAGTCATATCACCGCTTAAACAACAGGCGCTGTTAGCAGGAAAACTGTCAAGGCCCGGCGATAGCCGGTTTATATAGCCTTGACTGTTTTCCTGCGTAGCTAACTTTGTGACTGCGGTGCTGTGACTAACCAATAATCAGCGGGCGGGACAGGCAGGTGTGTATGAGGAACGAATACACTCCTGCACGCGCGGCGGCAAGGCTGGCGGCGCAATGAAACCCGGAGTGAAGCGCGTGGTGTAATGGAGCCGCCTGCCGCAGCCGCATGGCCCTTGTGATCATACTTAGCGTGATAGCTGTTGTCCCCGATCATAATCCTGTCCCGGTCGTTTTTTCTTTTTGCGCCTTTTTCCGTCGTCTACTGTCGGCGGATCATAGTTTTTGGCGGCACCATCAAGCAATACCTCCAGGATCCCTTTGCTATGGCTTTGCTGGAACAGGTTACCAGACTCCTGGACCCTCTGTTTTTCCCTGAACTCAACCTTTTGTTCGTAGCTTCCATTTTTCATAGCATTCGCATATCCAAACGATTCTTTGATCTCCCTTTCATAATTAAACATCCGGTCAAAGATCTGCTCCGCCGACTGCTTAAAAGCTACCCGGTCAAACTGCCCGACGATTTTACTATGTTCAGCATTCGTCCCTTTTGAATTATTCAGCGGGCTTAACTTGATGGTGTTACTGGCATCCTTCCTGCTGACAATGACCTGTACATGCATCTGCTCCCCCGGCTTGACATCTCCTCGGCTGGCCATGCCCTTCCTCACTTCAAGGTCTTTGTAAGTGTAATACCTTTTGTTTTCCAGCTTGGCATAATAAACCAGGTCCTGGTTACCTTCTACCCGGTCACGCTTAAAGTTTTTAGCATAAGCATCCATTACCTCATTGGCATAAGCTTTTAAATAGTTCTTCGCGCCATCCTTTCCAAACTTCTCTTTCAGGTATAATAACTCTTTTTCACTCGGGCTGATGTTCACCAGGAAAAACTTGGCATCGTCCTTTGAAAGTTTCGCTACGTTATTATCGATACCCGACCTTACCTCATAGGGCTGCATATTATTCCGTTCGTGGTTAAACCAGTACTCAGGCTTGTAATGCTTACCTTGTGCTTCGGCCATACGGTTCTCTTTTTCCAGGTAGGCTACCAACTGGCTGCTGCTTCCTTTATTGTTCCCGGTTTCACTGGTTGTAATATTAATGTGCATTCTTTTCTTGATTAGTTGTAAATAAATACCCCAATACGCGCTGGCTCATTATTGCTGTCAAAGACTTTCCAACTGTTCCCTTGCAAAACGTACCAGCTCATCCTTATCTGCCTGCTTCGCAAATACATTTAAGTTCTCCCGCTGGGAAACGTAATGGTCCAGGATTGATTTGAAACGGATTTTCAGGTTTCTTTTTTCCAATTGCAGCCTGTCTATGGTTTGCAGGTATTTTACGATCTCTTCAATTGCTTTTCGTTGGGCTGCATAAGCTTCTTTCTGCTCCTTATTATGCGCGATGATATATTGGCTAAAATAATCCACGATCTTCAATTGTGAATTGATCATACGTTCCGAATCTTTTTTTAAGGGCATCAAAAGTTCCTGCTCCTGTGTCCTGATAAATGCAACGATATTGTCCGTCTTCCTGTTGATCGCATTTTTCAATAGCTCATCATTCAAATCCCTCGGATCTTTCTTTGTCTTATAAAAATAGTCCACCATGAACACAAACAGGTTAAGCTTCGAAAGACCGCATTTATTAGCAATGATCACCAGCTTTTCATCTGTCTTCACCGGGAACCGGATCGTTTTTACATTTTCATCCTTGCTCATAAGATCTTTCGTATTACAATAATTGAGTATACCGCCAGGTATACTGTTTTCTTTATCTGTAGTATAAAAGCGGGGGGAAAGTATACCGCATGTATACGCAAAACCGCGTTAGCCCCGCAGGGCGAGCGGAAAAGTCGGGTGTGCCCGACTTCCGCTCGCTCCTTTCGCGAAGCGACCACCGCTTTTTTTCCTGATTTGCAAAGCAAATCATTACCGGTGCAGCTATTGGCTGCACCGGATTTATAGATTATATAGCTGGATATCTGACTAAGCCTATATCGGTATAACCGGTTATTCAGATATACAGTTATCCGTATAGCCCGATATACAGCTATGCCGATATAAAATACTGGGCTACACTTCCCAACCGGCAGGCCAGTAAACCTGGCTGCCGAGTCTGGGATGGTATGACGGCTGATAACGGATATATCCATATTCATCGAGTTCCTTGATACACTTGTGATACGTTGCAATAGATGCGATCCGGCTAAAAGCCATCAGCGTTTTTCTGGTGACAGAAAACGGGCTTTTAAAACCAGCGCGCTGCCATTGGACGAACAATGCGCTGAACAAGCTGATGTGTGTCGTATTCAGCCGCCCGTCCATGCTCATGCGTTTAAGCAGCTTACCATAACCAGCAAGTTCACTCACCGCGATTTTATTGTTACTCATTGCATCCCCCCTTCCAGTAGCTTGTTGATGTCATCGAGCTTGTAATACATGATACTACCAATACGGGTATAACTCAGTGTCCCGTTGATGCGCAGGTTCTGTAAAGTGCCTGGTGATATTTTTAGCAGCTTTCGAACCTCGTTACTTTTGAGCCATTTTTTGGACTGGCCATGGCCATCCAGCTGAACCAGTTTCTTGATTTCTGTTAACAGTTCACTTTTAAATTCATTCAGATCTCCTTTAGTGATCAGTTCACTTGCTTGCATAGTCGCCTCCTTCGTTAAATCATTACCTAATACTTGTACCGCCGGTACCGGGTACGAAGCAAAGGTGTGGGCAAAGCGATATTGTTCATTACCATAAACCAAGCTATGGTAATGGCACACAAAGCTTAGTGCTGAAAAAGAGCGTACTGAATAGTTTAAAGGCAATTGTTAACGTTTGCCCGCAAAAGAAAAATGAATCTAAAATCCGATCTTAACTTGCTCTGCGTTTTGCCGGAATTATATTGAAATGCTGGTTTTCGGAGGGGATAGCAGATGACCTGCCGCTCGGGTTACCAGCATCGCGCGGGTAGTAGCGCCGCACGCGGTCTAATTTGATGGGTTCACCATCTTCCTGGAAGTACCGGGAGATCAATTTGGCCCATGTGATGGGCATCTGCGAAAATACCAGTTCCTTATCACCAACTTTTAGCGCCTCGATCTTCTTGAAAAGGTCAACCACAGTGAGGAAATGACCGCTTGAAATATTGATGGGATAGTCGGTATCCAACTTCTCAGCCTCCCTGCGCTCATCAATCAGGCGTTGCACTTGTTCTTTAAGTATCTTGATCTGGCCTTCCTTCTCTGCAATAATTTCAGCCTGTGTACGGCCGAGGTTCCACTCATCGATGCTTTGAAGATATTCTGAAAACCGATTAAGGTGAAACTTATTCCGGAAGTTGTCGGCGTGGCCGGAGGTATACCGGTCCTTATGTCTTAATTGTGCAATGGCATCCTGTATGACCTCCCACACATACTTGAAGAACTCCTGTTCGGTTGCATTATCGTATTTTGACAGAAAAAATTGCAGATGGTGGTTATACAATTCATTGAATTGTTGTTCACTCTTGCGATAAAGCAGGTTAAGAAAGTGATTATCCTCAACTTTTTTATTCCAAAAGAATGGGCGGCCTATATCTTTGGAGTATTCGTTAAAATCGAATGGAGCCCGGTGTTTAAAGTATTGTTCGCGCATAAGTTAACTTTAATCTAAAGTTAATATTCTTGCACGGGAATTCGCATTCAGAAAACAGAACAATTCCGTTGTGTCTCAAATCTTAGGTATGCAGAAGTCGTTTATAAAAAGTAAAGCATTTTCTCGACCGCTTAAATTAGAATTTTCGAATTCTAACCCATGAGCAACATAGTTTTGAGCCCAGCCAAAAGACGAAATCCACCGATCGGGCCACTAAAGCCCGGCTTTTGTATGCTTGGCTTCCCGGGGCGGATGGTGTGCGATGCTTAACCGGCCACTTCCTGCCAATCCGATCTCAGGCACTCAGCCGAATAATTCTTGCCAGATAATTTAAGTTTTGATGTATACGATCATATGGTTGTGCCTTACCAGCATTAATTGAAGTTTTTGTTATATTTATCAGCAAACTTCTTCCTTATACACTATGCCTTTAACCGAAATTGAAATTGTTGATCAGTTAAAAAAACACTGGCAAATTGACACTCTTACGCTAGAAGCTGAATATCATATTCCTAAAAATGCAGATGGATCTCCGAGAAACATACAGGGCGGCTTTTTCAATAAGCTTACTATTCCTGGTGAGAAGGACATATTAAGATACCCTTTTAATTCTGAGCTACAAGACGAAAGAATAAGTATCCGTTACCATGGCCGTTTTGAGTGTATCGATGGTAAGCGCTATAAGATCAACCTGGTCCTGGACGATGAATCTAAACGTATTAAAAATCCTTTTCAACTTCGAGTAACAAAGGTTGAACGGGCGTCTCCCCAAAATCGTGCAGCGATCAGACCCCAGCTTGATATTTTCGTTTTTTATGGACAATACATTCATATAAATGAGAGGCCTTGTTTCACTGATCTGATGTATAAGGAAACAGGTGACGTTATTATCAATAAAAATGGCACCAGAGCTTTGGCATTTCTACCTATGAACTTTGGGCCGACATTAGAAGAAAACGCATTCTATGAATTTCATGCTCAACTGATACCTGACCCAACCTGGGGACAAAAAGTTAAAGTCATCTCAAATACCATTGTAAAATACAGCGGTCAGCCATACCTTGAAGTTGTAAAAAAATGCTACGACAGGATGGACGGACCTATGTCTAATCGAATCCTAGCAGATGTGATGCGCGAGATAGGTAAAGGACTATATTCATCCAGACAACGGATGGTCTTTGAGCTTTTACAGAATGCGGATGACACACCATCAGGACCAACTTTGATATTTAATCTTAATATCGCAGGAAACTACCTGATGGTATATCATAATGGATTACCATTTAGCAGCAATGATGTTAAAGCGATTACAAGTGCAGGGCAAAGCACTAAACGGTCGGATGCTGCAAAAACCGGTTATAAAGGAATAGGTTTTAAATCGGTTTTTACCGAAACTGATGAAGTATTAGTTCGATCTGGTGGATTCAGGTTCGTTTTTATGCGTGAACACCCAGCTTTTGAAGATTTTGAAAGATTCTATTTTGACCGCGAAGAATATAAATTATACCCAGGTTTAAAGGAAAGGAAATTAAAGGATTTTAGCCAGGAAATGCAGACCTATAATCCAAGCGAGGATATACCATGGCAGATGATACCGCACTGGGAAAGCAAAGTAGCAGATGATATCGTCAATAGCGGGAAGGCTGGAATATATAGCAACGTTTTTTTTGCGATAAACTTTGGAGCAAAGGTGGCAGCAGAATACCTCAAAGCTGTGGATGTCTTTGCTGAAAGGCCACATTTTATGCTGTTCCTGCGGAACGTTACAGAATTCAATGCAGGACCTGATCTTAGCGTAAAAAAGTCATTTGGAAATCCTGTAGTAATAAACAGAGTATCAAAAGGCAAAGAATCAACAATCACTTACTTAAAGCGGGTTTTTACCGGGATCAAGATCAGCGATGATGCATTCGCAGCAGAAAATATCCAGCTATTTAAAAAACAAAAGGAGAACAGGTCAAATAATGTTACTTATTATTTCGCCGATGGAGATGGTAAACAAGTTGAATCGATCCCACCCAAGCTTGCTGAATTTGATGAGACAATACTAACGCTTGCAATACCTGTATTTAATGGCATGGTACAGGCTGAACCAAATTATTTATCTGGTGATGATACTTCATGCATATTTACGTACCTCCCTATGAATGAGGGCAGGATACGTTTACCATTTCTGGTTAATGGGGATTTTGTACCATCGTCTGACCGTGAGGTTTTGCAAGGCGACAACGCATGGAATGTTTTTATAATGGCTAAGATTGCGTACTGTCATGTTGCCTGGCTGGAAGAATTAGCAAATGCCGCTTCCGAAAACATCCACACCAACAAGCATTACCTATCTCTGGTATTAAAAGAACTTTTGACAGGTAATTTCGCCGTAACAGCTTTGCTTGTTAAATATAATGAGGTTTATACTGCCACTTTATCCAAAGCGTCATTCATACTTTCAGATGAGAATTCTGTTGTTAGGGCGGATGAAACAATCCTGGATCAGACAGGCATCTCGAATTTTGACGGAGGAGGCTTATTCTACCAATTAACAAAAGCGCGCAAAAGGCTTCCCCATCCTGAAATTAAAGATAGTTATTTAACGCCAGCCTATTTAAATATCGCTGTATTTACGGACGAGCAACTATTGAAAATTTTGATAGATCCAGTAAACGCAGAAGTGCTTAGCACATTTATCAGCAGCTATGGCATATCTGCTTATCAGGCATTCATTGGTTGGCTTGAATCTTTTCTGACCAGAACCGGACAAAAGCTTTCCGCGTTGCCACATCTGCCTTTGATCCGAACAACTGATTCTATATTGACTTTCAATGATGCCATTTCTCAACCAAATTTGCTTATCAAATTGAAAAAAATGGCAATAGTGGAAGACATACTAGTAAAAGCAGGCTTTCAATTTTCGGAATTCTATCTTGATGACTACCCGTCGATCTACGCTGAATTCCAAAATGGGGATCATTATCTTGCAAAGAATGAAAGGTTATTTGAACGTATCACATTAGCACCTAAGCTTACAAAGCTTAATCCAGAAGATAAGAACCAACTTGTAAAATTTGTTTCCAAAGAGATCAGCATCGGACAAAAGAAGTTTACAGCTGAACTCAAAATGTTTTGTTCGCCGGATGACCATGAAAACGGGAAGGCACTTATTGAAATGACCGTATCGGATTTGATCTCTCCGCAATCATGGTTAATAAATCATATGATCAGGTCGGATGAAGAGGTCGCGCTCGATGAAACTTTCAGATCTTATCTGGTTAAAAAAGATGAGGTCTTTAAGAAGCTACTGGCAACACCATCAATTTTCGAGAAAATTGCTCTTAAACTTAAACAAGAAGAAATCAGCGATTTTTATTCCTATATGACCTCAGAAGCCATTAAAGCAGCAAAAGAAGATAAGGAGCCGTTCCAAACATTTAACTGCATTCTATCCGACGGCGCATGGAAAATGCCGGCTGAGATATACTTTTCTCCCAGCCTTGTCAAACTCACTTCGGGAAAATATGATAACATCCGGAAAGCTGCATCAGCGTTATCAGGCGCGATATTCCCGCACCCTGCAACCTTAAAATTCATTAAAGCAGCCGACCTCCAGTGCAGAAGTGAATTAAACCTGTCCAAACCTGCAATTCTTGAGAGGGACCTTCTGATCGACTTTTTAAACTGGTTGGACGACAAGTCGTTCTTTGATACCGTTTATATACAGGAAAATGAAAGCGGCGGATATATGGTTGACACCAATAATGATGTCGTTCAGTATTTTAATGATGACCCGGCGCTTCAGATCATTATTGATGAACGATCTGAAGATGCAGGCATGGTAATGCTTCCATCTCCGCTCTACACTCAGGAACTTACCTCTCTTGGGCTATTGAATGGCGCATCTTTACTTGAATGGATGATCGATAATGGGTTTGCGGACTCTGAACTAGGTCCTTTTATCAGTAAACTTAAGAACGGAAATATCACGCTTAAATATCTTGATGCGCTGGAAGGACTTGACCTGGATGAAGAAACAGAATATGGGCCTAAAACCCGGGAACATATTATTTTAGATCTGCTAGTCAATCAAAGCAATGCTGATGATGCGTATTTAAACTCCTTTTCGGAAAAGGTCACTATAAATGGTAATAATCTCGCAACCTACAATGTGTCCGACATCGTGAACTTTAAGTTCAAGGATGAAAATAACCGGATCGAAAGGCAATTCGAACTCAAGCTATCCAATATTCTGCCCGTTTATAAAAATAGCGCAAAAGCTGTAACTACTGTACTTGATCACATAATTGACTTTAAGGGTAAGCCATCGCTCCGAGATAATGTTTTCTGCGCCACAGAAAAGCCACTTAAAAAGATCGCAGCTGAGATCGCAGCGGACCCTAAAGAGTATTTGACCACCTGGCAGGTATTCTATTTATTATTGTTCCAGGAGAAGTTTCCGGATCAGGACGCATGGGGTAAAAAAGAGGATTTTGCTGTTCGGTTCAAAGACAAGGATAAAGCTAAATTTATCAGGTGCTGCCAAAAATTAATGGACATTTTCTATGAGCATAAATACAATAGTTTCCTTGATGATTTTACCTTTGGAGATTCAATAGATAATGGTTTGGTCATCGGTAGCGAACTTATTACCGGTGATGAAAAAGTGCCCGACTGGCTTGAAAGCTGGCTGCAAACCGGGCAAACCCGTTCAAAAATTACCTTCTTAGTGCAAGCTGGATTGCAGGGGCCTGAAAGCCAGGTCGTGTTGTTGCGCGATGCTGTGCAACACTACAAAGTAGTGCAGTACGAAAAAAATTTAGCCAATCTTGAAGATAAAGAACAACTTTATCGCACACTGATCTGGATGAATGATAATCAGCTGTCAATACAACTTCCGCTCACTGCTGAATACTTAAAGCCTCTATATAAAAGATGCGGCTTACTAAAACTCAACTCGACCAATCTTATTATACCAGTTATGGTATCTTCAGAAAGTCCATTATACCGTCTAATAGATTACAGCGAAACGGGTGATGTCCATTTAAAAAATAGCGAATGGACAGGCTATGAAAAAGAGATCTTTAACTATGTCAAAGAGCAAAAAGGTGAAGTTATCGATGATCTTATGCCTGAATCTTATGTTAAGACCCTTTCACAATTCACAGAAAGTGTTTTACAACAACCTGATGAAAATTTACTGATAGCTCAATCTTCCTTACTTCGTGCCGGGTTTTACCAGGAATGGCCGGATAAGGTGCGCTGGCCGGTATCAGTATATCCGGGTGACACGCTTCCCGGACAGGCCTTATATTGTGGTCACGTGATCAAAAAGATTGGTTATGGCGGAATTTGCGCGGTTAAGGGCAACTATTATTTACGGCGGTACTATGACTTGGAAGATCTTATGAATCTGTTAGGAAAAGTACTTCCGGATGTAGCGATGAATGCTTTATATCGATTTAAGACAGAATACGATGAACGAAAACGAAGAGAGCGGGAAGAGGCCAACTATACTGAAGATGAATTAGCAGCACTGAACCAAATGTTCAGTAATAAAGTTCCTCCTTCATTTTTTAAAGACCTGAATCTTGCAGCGCTCATTAAAGGCCTGTTTTTTCTGAAAGCTCAGGGTTATAATGTTGACGAAGCTGAATCAAATTTACCTTCAACACATCAATATAGCCATCTCAGCCCTGTTTATCCAAGGGGAGTTGTTGCGAATGCGCAAAATGCGCTTACTATTAGCTGCCGATCCGCAAAAAGAGGCCTTCTTTTTCTGACCGCTAAAGCATGGAAAAATCTCATACGGCCTGATATGAAATTATACATACTCACCGGTAAAGACCATACCGACAGTATCTTTTGCCTTAAAAGAGATGATATACTGTATGATAAGGAAGCGGATTTTCAACTGATGCGCATCAGATCAGGGCAAAATGCGACGGCAATCGATGATGTGCTTAATGGCGAATCGGATCTTAACGACCTTCAACTGGTTATCCGTATTCGGAAAAGCGACCGATATGACTCCGTTTTCGAAGATGTTCTAAGAAAACAGCAGGGTGACACGATACGAAATGTTCAGGTAGATAACGAAGATCTGTATTAATGATAACACCATTACAGCACGCGTCATTTTTTGACTGGCAGCTCCGGCTACAGGAAGAACGCTGGATGGCGTACGCAGGAACGCGGATGAAAGATCTTCTCGCCGCCAAGAAGTTATTCGCGGGCAGGATTTGGGGTATACAAAGATCGAACGGTATGGTCATCCTTCGTTTTCGTCACGGAGAAGAACCGCGAATGAAAACACTTTTCCAGCTTTGCCTTGCCGGTGATATCGGAAATATTCCGCCTAATCAATGGGAGTTTACTTACAAAGATTACCGGCAGTCGGTTACGCCCAGGCTTTCCGGGAAAAACACTCAGGTAAAAACACAATACTACCTGAGGGCCGAAGATAAACAGTGGTCTTTTATAGGTGTTTCAGGATTTGATGCCGGACTGCTGGATGAAATAGATAAAGAGTATCTTGAATTACAAAAGCATCCTTTGATAACGCTATCGGAAACAGATCCGCCCGCTGAATATCTTATCGCGCTTCGTAAATATGTTAGCACTGAAGAGCGTATGATTGCCAATGCCATTTCTGAAAAATTCTCTGAGCGTTCATCACGGGTATTATCAGGCGAATCTCAAAAGGCTATAACGATAAGTGAAGCTTTAAAAAATGAAGGTAATGTAATCGTTCAGGGTCCGCCGGGAACAGGCAAATCTTATCTTGCCGCAGAAATTGCTGCCGAGCATCTTCATCAAGGGAAAAATGTAGTGATCGGTGCCCTGACCAATCATTCTTTGTCTGAAATAGCTGGGCAGCCTCCTCTTCGTGTACCAGTCTCACAGGGTAAAGTATACAAAACAAACTTATCAGCGGATGAACTGAAACAATTAGACGGACTTAAACCATTCACCGGCACACTTCCGATCCAGGGTGATTTACTTCTGATAACTTTTTATCAGCTGGCTGTTTTAAATGAGCAATTAAGTGCCTCATTGCCTTTGGCCGACCTGCTTATTATCGAAGAAGCGTCCCAGGCATTTTTAGCAACAATATCGATGTTTCTGCCTTTAGGATCAAAAGTCTTAATGATTGGGGATCATAAACAATTGCCTCCCGTTGTCATTGACCGTCATGAAGCTTCAAAGATCATAGAGCGACCGGATGAAATAATTAACGGTTTTTTATCCCTTATTCTCCACGCTCAAAACCATCCATTCTTAATGACCGGAACAAGAAGGTTATCATCTGCGGCGGCTGCTTTGACCAGTTTATATTACCGATCACCATTAAACTCTCTTGCAGCCCGTGTCGAAAACGACCCGATAGCTCATTCCTGCCTTTCCCTTTTTCATCCAGAAGGAGGAATCTCGAAGGCATTATATGATCTGCGTTCGATAAATGGCGAACCACGCCGCGTTATCGAGCTTTGCTGCCGTGCCGCCACAGAATTGCTTTCAATAAGCGCTAATACTGAGGTTGCTTTACTAACGCCATATGTATCGGCAGAAACACTTATTTACCGATCGTTCAGCGAACTTTCACCAGAGAACCCCAATTTACTGATCAGCACTATCCACAAGGTACAGGGAATTACTACCGATTACACTATCTTGATCCTTCCGCTCGATAACCCATCATTTGAATTAGATGATCAGCTATTTAATGTCGCCACAAGCCGGGCGAAGCGCGGAACACTGATCATTTCTCCGGAACATATAGATATGGTGATCAATATAAGCACAGCTACTTCAGCATTCATAAAAGGGTCAAAAGATGTGAGTCAGCATTTTAAAGAGCTGCTTCATTTGATCTCATAGATCATCAGACAATGTTGATATATTCCAAAATTCGTTCCTCATTATTGCAACCAATGTTTTTGTTATATAATACTATAGTTTAAGCATAAATTGGGGCTTGCCTCTTAAAAATAAATTATTTAAACTATTACAAGATACTTAGACTGCACTAACACCTCACACCTTCCATGAACAAACTACTCTATATCTATATCGAGAATTATGAGGGATTTGCCCCGATCGAGATTTGCTTCAGCAATAATTTCGATATTAATTTTGATGAGGATGGCACATTAAACATTCTTAAAAAAACCGATCATGTTGGCGATCTCTATGGCCACAATATTGAAGACATCAATATGATCGCCGGGGAGAACGGGGTTGGTAAAACAACCTTGCTCAAATTGATCGCAGCTATTTCGAGAGAAAAGGATAGCTATCAGGATAGCTACACGTACGATTACATTCAGGTCGTTCAAACTGCATCAAATCAGGTCGACGTATTTGTAAGTATCAAAAATCACAAATTCAATGTCGTCAATTCTCCCGGTATTGAACATGAACTTCACGAAGATCCAACTTATGAACCCGGCAGAAGTGTAATCTACTATTCTCCATTTTTAGATTTTAATATGCTGGAGTTATCATCAGATGAAGATTCCCCGCAGCCGGCAATAGATATATCGGCCACCCAAATCATTATGGATGACATAGACGATCCCGACGATGATAATGAAGCAAACGATTCGGTGTTACCATCTTCACTGCTTGCACATAAAGTAAAGAACATCAAAAGGCAGCTTGCATTCGTAAAGGGGCTGACAGACAAATTCACTTTGCCTTTTGATGTTCCGGAAAAGTTTTGGATAAGTTTTCATAGAGTTCACCCGGATAAGGATGACCTTTCGCAGGAAGACTATGATCTTTATTCTAAGCTACAGGCTTTATGCGCCACGTTCTTCCGCGAGTACCCAGAAAACAAAATGACCAAGAAGACAATGGGGCAGCTAATGTTCCTGCGAAATCTTGTTAGTCTTTACTTTCGGTCATTAAACAAGATAAAAACATCGTCCATATTAACTCACCGTTTCAAAAACTTTGATGTTAAAGAAGTGGCTGAGCATAAAAGTGATGACCCGGATGACCTGATCAGCCTGATACTGAAGTTTTTCACACAACAGGAGATCTACGACCGATCAATATTTTCCTATTTCGTTAATATCGTTTTCAAAGCGATAAATGGTAAAAATGTATCTTTTGAAAGCGCCAACACTATATTAAATCTTAAACTTGATCTTTCAGATGACCTGATTGATAATGTTTTCTCGATGCTTAATGCACCTTATGAAGAGAATGAGCGCAGGCATTTACTGCCGGGACTTTCAGGATTTATATCATTCGACTGGAGTAATGTCAGCAGCGGTCAAAAGGCTTTTTTAGATCTTTTCTCCCGGCTTTATGATGCCAGGAAAAAGCTTAAGGCTGTAAGTGATCCTGTTTTGATGATTATCGATGAGGGAGAAATGGGATTTCATCCGGACTGGCAGATCAAATACATAGAGACTTTAACTACCTATTTCAATAATTTCTTCGGCACAAATGATTTTCAATTGCTGCTGGCGACACATTCACCGCTGGTACTTTCGGATTTTCCGAAAGAAAGGGTACATCTGCTAAAAGTAGATAAAACAACAGGGCTGCGAAACAAAGTTGGATCAATTGGGACTTTTGCTCAAAATACAAATGAGTTACTTGCAAATGATTTTTTTATCCAAAGTAGCCTTATCGGCAATATAGCGCGGAATTTTATCAATCGTATATTAAAGGATATAGCGGAGCTGAAAGCGATAAAAGTTAAGAAAGCTAAAAGCCGTTCGATCATGGAGCGAATCGAACTGGTAGATGAACCGGTTATCAGACAATTGCTGATCAACGAATTGGAAAGGTCGGCCAATGCTTAAAGTTCATTACAGCGTACCGGCAATGAAAAAACATGCCGCTGACCACGCGAAAAAATTATTGCCTATAATAAAATTCCGGCTTAAAAAAACGGACAATAAGCTGCTTGCTGAATATTTCAAAACTGATGCATTGATCAAAGAGTTTTTGAGTGCTACGCCTAGGAAACTTTTGAACCTAAATGAGTTGATTTATACTTCATTAAAGCATCACGCGAAGAGTGATATTGCAGATGCCGCCCAACGGGTATTTAACTATGATGAATTTGGAAAACGTAATCGTGCGAAATACCGCGCGGATAATATGTGTAAAACATTGGATTTCAAAACCTGTCCATATTGTAATCTGACAAAGATCGGGGTAACACTTAATAAAGCGGGCGTGGTGATCAGCAGGCCCCCTTTGGATCACTTTTTCTCTGACGCAAAATTCCCGTTGCTGGCTTTATCATTTTATAATCTAATTCCTGCCTGTACCACTTGTAATACCAATTTTAAGTTAGGGGCAACGATGTCACTTAGCAAGAACACACATCCGTACATTAATGGCTTTGAGAACGAATGTGTGTTCGATATCGCAAATTTTAAGGATATTGACGATATACTGGGTAAAAAGGAAGGTCCGTTTGATCTTGTTTTTGATAATAAATTCAAGAAGAAAAAATACAACGGAAACATTTCCCTTTTCAAACTTGAGGACCAATATGGTACTCAAAAGGATTCAGCACGGATAGTTTTGAATAAGGCGATCAGTTACGGGCCGTCTATATTAAAAAATATATTCAAACTCTCACATCAAAACCCGCTGAAAGCCTTTGAACATGCTTTCGGATCGAAAATTAAGCCTACTGAATTTCACCACATCCCCTTATCGAAAATGAATAGTGATATTATCAGGAAGTATGGCAATAATAAGCTGAAAAAAATCTTTAAGATCACCTGAACTTAATCCTGCTTAAGTCTTTTTCGGGCTTTTCATAGCCGGGTAGATCTTCTGGAAGATATACTCAACGCTCTTGTATTGATGGGGAACTGCCATATATCATACTCTTGCACATGGTGAACAAATATGGCTGGGTGAAACTCATCGCGATTTATGAACCTACTCACAAACATAACAAGTTCGATGTCGTCGCCATTCTTTGCGATATATAGTTCATATAAGATGGTGAACACAGCACTTTAAGTATTGGAAGTAGCTCTAATAACGTCTTAACCTATGCCCTGAGCGATAGCTTTGGGACAGCCGGTGGGGGATGCGAATTGTCAGTTTATGACAAAAAGTTCAATTCAAGGGACTTTGCATTGACTTTCGCCTTGAGCGAGTTAAAGCGATTGACGAAAGAAAGATGGACACTTCAGATACCTCTAATTACAAGGCAGATCGTCCACTTGGCACTGAACCCGATCAGCAAATTTGAAACAGAACGTGTTCAGCTGACCTTATTCTGAACATAAGGTACATTGGCGATATATCGGAAACGACACCAGGCTTCATGCCGCTAATAAAAGCGACATGAAGCTTGGTATCGCGAGATCTTATTCCTCCGGGGATTCCGGATCTCTCTCTTCAAAATTGAACCCCGTTTCATCAGCGGCACGCTTTAAAGCGTTCTTGATATGCTCCGGCAGATCGGGGTTACAGGCAACCGAACATTGATGCTTACTACAAGCGATTGTTGTCCCGATATTAGTAAAATCTTCACCGTTGCTTCTGTACAGTACTTGCACAAAATCACTTTTTTCTTCCTTCAGGTCAAACCTGCCATCTTGGGCTAAAAGCGCCACAAGAAAATTGTCAAAACGAGTATCCATAATATTATAAATTTCTACAGGGACATCAAATGCCATGCTGAAAATTTGGGAACATCGCGAAAAAAGCAAATGTAAATTTAGTTTTAATTTAGTGTCTGATTATCAATACTTTAACTCAATAAAATTTAGCTGGTAAAATTTATTTTACCCCCGGGTATTAAAGTTTTTTAGACTACCAGAAAAAGGTCATAAGTGTATCCGTTTCCCTACACACCTTGGAAATGGTCAACGTCATATTTGGAAGTGACCCTATCGGTGATCGGCTGCGGGATACCCCCCTCGACGATCTCTTCTTCTAATTTAACAGCACTCTCGTAAGTTCGTACGGCATCGATATCGTTAAAATCGTGAAGGAAGTTATTGACGTGCCCAAATAATTTGACCACCTGATTCACCTCGACCGAGCGCGAAAGATATGGATAGAACACTTGGATCTTATTATCGAAATTACGCTCCTGCGACGCTGTAAGTTTACGATAACTCAATGAATTGATACGATCGATCCTCCCGGTCCGCTGCTCCATTCCGCTGGGGTTCCAGGATATGCCATAGTGATATACAGCCTGACAATAGGTATGCAGGTCTTCTCCTTCGTGAAAGATATCCGTAGCGATCAATGCATATGGGAATCCTGGCATGCGGAATCGCGCGGCTATCGCGCTGCGGTTCTTATCCTGTCCGCTTGCGCCGACCACCGGAGAACGGTTCTGAAGCAGATCACCGATCGTCTTAGGGTCTCTGTGCTGAAAGTTAACGGAAACGATCAGGTCATGATCCGTTATGATCATTTTAATTTCTTGCAGGACAAAATGGAACGGGCTGTCAGCATCTTTAAGCAACGCGATCAGGTCTTTACTAAATTTACGATCGGCCGATTCGGCAACGAATGCAGGCAATAGCCCGCTGCTATGCTGAAAAACGGAATGTAACATAGCTTCCAATACGGCTATGTCTTGCAACACCTCAGAAAGAGGCAGATCTCGCCTGCTTCCTTTCCAGGCTTCCCACTCCGGTGCGCATATATTTAACAGCAATTCCGTTAGAAAAGTTGACCTATATAATGGATTGCCATTTTTCTGACGTGGAAATTTCATGGCCGGAGCTTCCAAATTCAGGCAAGCGGTCCTGAATGCGTCCTGATAAATGCTAAATAATCTGTAAGCCCGTATGTTGTCGGTTAAATTAAGCATTGCCGGGGTCCGCAACCGTGCTGCCTCAGCCTCGATCTTCCATTTTGCTTCAGAGCAAAGCAGCTGGTAATAATTGACATTGAACCAATGCTCACGATAGGTCTTTGTTCGGAAACGGTAGCCTTCCTGGTGCCTTTTAAAATAATTCTTAAAGAAAGAATCCGCGCGGAGTTCCGGTTCATCGTTATTAGCTTCTTCGATTTCTTCGCTGCTCTGCGCCTGCCACTGCGTATGATATCTTTTCAGCGCGGAGAGTGCAGCATATTTTTGTTTACGGCGAAATCTACCTTCCTTCAGGTAGTCATCCAACGCTGCGATCAGTTCAGGTATATCACGCAGATAACAGTGGCGAAGATAACCGGAGATATTATTATCACCTTCATATGGGTAGAGAACATTCCACCATTCCGAAACTTCGTTCAAATCTGAAAAAAGAAGTAAAGCATCATTGCGCTTTTTGTCTTTATAAAATTTATAGCAAGCTTTTTTGAGCGTGATAACATCCGGCGACAAATACTTTTTCCATTTACCATCCAATCGCAGGTATTGTTGGCTCACTATCTCCAGGTCGTAACGCTGAAGCAAATGCTGAAGCAACTCGTCAACAGTAGCCAAACGGAGAACGAAGACCAGCGATTTTTCCTGTTTTCCAAATTGCGCGGTCAGTTCCGACTCAAGTTTAGAAAGCTTTGGGTGAGGAGGCGGCTCATTACCAAAATTATCCCTGTAAGAATCGATAAGCGAACGGATGACATTTGCATCCTCGCTGTGCTTTTGTGTTCGATGATTTATCAGGTCATATTCCTTATCGGTATTCACCTCGCCTTCGTCATCGGCCTGCCTCGCGATCCGTTTATCCATATCCAGCTGATAGCTTTCAAACCCTGCCAGCATACCGATCTCAAATGAAGCACCGGCTTTTTGAGAAAGATGCTTAATAGATTTGTACTGCAATAATTGCCAGAATACGCTCTCTATCCCGTCGCTCAATGTGATCGGCTGACCATCGGGCTGCTTATCAACGTTTCCATTACGATGTTCATGCCGGCATTGATTACGGGAAAATTTCTCACCGCCAAGGACATATTCCATATTGCCGCGTATCAAAAACTTTGGCAGCAGATCTTTAATATCCTCAGGGGTCTCGCAATCCAGCAAAGGGTTTGCGTTAGTAAAGCAGCCGATCTGATTCTTTAGCTCAAGTAAGTGTCTGTCCTTTGGCGTCGCCGAAAGGCAGATCACCTTTTCTGCCAGCGGATATTTCATTCTTATAGTTAGCTCGGGAAATTCAGCAATGATCTCATCATCTACGACCGTACCAAGAAAACGGGCAACGACCTGGTTTCTTATCGCATCGCTGTGAGGACCTTTTTTATAATTGTGCGCTTCATCAATGATCAGGCAATTTACTTTTGCAGACATTGCATTGAGCATACAAGCGACAAGGCGGATCAGTAGCGATCGGTTTCCATTGTTATAATAACCTTTGTAATGAGCTTTCCATAAAATCGCACTACAGAAGGGATCCGAATTAAACACTTGTCTATCCAGATAATCCCTTAATTGATTTCTTGATGAAATGACACTACTGAAGGAAGTATTTCTTAAGATGGTAAACCCTGCGTCAGGTTTGATCGGACGGAGACGCTCACAGATAATGTTTTCACTTCCTGTCGCATCAGCGTATCCTGGGCGGGCCATCAAATAATTGTTCTTGGCAAAATTTCGTAATTCTTTCAGCCATTTGTCTTGCAAATTCTTTTTAGGGACGAGGATAAGATCGGTGAATGCTGCATTTCCATTAAAGTGATGCCGTAAAAGTGTAGCGATACCAAGACCGATATATGTTTTACCAAGGCCAACCTCGTCGGCGATATAAATGATGCTATTCTGCGGCTGAGACAAAAATGCATAAGCTTTTTGGATCACCGCCAGTTGCCGGTCAGCCACGGACTGAGCGATACCGGGGTGTGAACGCAGGTCAAGTATTGCTTCAGGATCAGTCATGGTTAGAACGTAGTTGAGTAATGATCCATTCTGCTTTTTCCTTTAGTCCGTCGATCAAAGGGGCTATCGCAGCCGATTCCGTGCTAATAGCTTGTGAGGCAGACACGATACCTGCTTTAAATTTAGCCCATTCGCCGGACATCATTTTCCGATGAGGCCATTGCAGAGCCCTGTCATATATCCTTGTACGGAGGATCTGTAAGATCATCCAATAAAAACTTCTGCTGATCCTGTTCTCAGATAGAGCGGTTCGAAGCCCTTTAATATAGAATTGAACGGTATCAAGATTTTCTGTCAGCAAGTAATAACGCAGCGTACGAAATTGCTCAGCAGGATCATGGTACACTTGATCAAAAAGTTTTTTTTCTAAACTGTTCACACCAGAAAAATGACGTGCCATATCATTTAACAGAGATGGCGATTCAAAATCGTCGGGCGCTACCTCACCGGAAAATTCATCCGTTACCTGTTCGGCGATCCGTCCGGTCAGCTCGTCCTCAAAATAAGGATCGTTGCCGGATAGCCAAAAACTTAAGATCGTCTCCGGGTTGAGCCTAAAATCAAGCGGCCTGCTGTCGATTTCAATTTGTTGCGGATAATAGGTATAAACTAAACTTTCGTCGTCAATAGATACTAATTCGATAAGCGCATTTTTTGTTAGTTGCTTAATGTCCTGCGCACTAAGTTCAAAAGTAGTGCGCGCCTTGTGCAATTCGGCATAAAGCAGTAAGCTTTTAAAACGAACCCGTGCTTTGGATAGCTTACCGTTGGATGATAGTTGTTTGGTTTTCCAATTAAGGGTAAAGGTCAGAAAAGGTGCGTCCCGGCCTGCTGCTCCTGTCATTTCGGTTATATTGACATCATCTCGGGAGAGAAACTTCAAATTATTGATATTAAGGTTCGGTATTGGCCGCAGCCATTCTTCCTGTGTATTATCTTCCCAGTGAATTATCGCAGATTCTATGTTCGCATCGTTACCGGGTCCGGTATCGTGACGCCTCCATGCAGGCCCGGTGAAATTTACCGAACCGGTAATGGTGATGACCTTCTCTTGGCCATAAATCCGATAGACCTTAGCATGCAGGTTCCTTGGTTCGTTTCCGATCGAGGTGTTTATCCAGTTACACCATTGGACACCTTTTTCCATCATACCTATAAACACATTCTTACTAAGCAGCACTTCATTCGTTTTCAAGGAAGGAACAAGGCAATAGATATCATTGATGCCTATGTGATCGAGTTCCGTTAAAATCGCAGCCTCCCCATACATGTATGGGGCGATGATCTCCACCCGGTATGGAGAGATCCTTTCGCTTATATTTTTCACAACCTCAAAAAATGGCAGAAACAGGTTGGAGAAATATTCGTCAGAATCGTTGGTATATCTTAGGGCATTATAAATAAGATCCTCCGCAGGGCTTAGCACTTTTTCAGAGGCAAGCCCGCTAATGGTCTCCAATAGCTGCTGGCGCTTCGTACGAGTTTTGGTCTTCGGATGCGAGTTTCTTCCGAGCGAGAGAACGGTACAGCATTCCAAATTTTCACACCAGCCGGAAGGGGTCAGATTTGCGGAGGAATTTACCTGGATCAGTTCGTTATCATCTAATAAAAGCCAGCATTCCTTCGGATGAAAATTGACAAGGCTACCGGATCTGCCACCTAAACGGACACACCTGATCTCATAACCGAGTGTTGGTGCCATTGCATTATCCTTAGCATAATGATCGCAGTAAACAGTTACCGGAGGAACGATCCCCTCCTTTGCACAGCGACGCCAAAGAATATTATTATAAATAGTTTCGTTCTGAAATGTTTTGCCTGGCACCAGCAAAGGCATAACATAGTTCTCAAAAAAAGCCGGGTCGAAGTTGAATGTATAAAAAAGCGCCGCTTTCACCGTACGCCCGTCGATAGCCTCTTTTATCTGTTCCTTTAAGATCTCGCGCTGCAATTAATTTAGCTGATTAAATAAGTGAAACCAGGTATTCAAAAAATAGGTATAATCATTTTCGGTAAGCGGATCATAACCGGGCCGTGTAAATCCTCCCTCAAAATGGTTGACCTCAACACCTCCCGGGGTAATGTTCAGCCATGGTTCGGATTCCCTGCGAGCGCAAATCTCACTGTTAATTGCAGCTAAACCGGTCACCAGGTCCCGATTATTACTATTTAGTATCGAAGTGTATCGTTCATCAACGAGTGTAGGCCCTGAGATCGGTGCGCGTTTGGTCCAGTCATGGATAAGTTCATCGTTCTCAAGTTCTGCAAAACTCCAATAGGACTGGCCCTGCAGATAGCGAAACACCCTGTTCAACGGGCTTAGCACCCGTTCTGTAGCGCGTAATTTTTGCAGTTGGAAAGCAAAACCTTTGTCTGAAGTTTGCGTCTCCATGACATCGAGCTGCTCATAAAAAGTCATGCCTGTTAATTCAGGGGAATCTGTTGCAAGGTTTAAAAGAATGCCTCCGTATGTATCTGTCAATAGGTGATCTATATAACACTGCCTTTCATCATTTTGCGGCACTTCAAATACGGAGGTCAGATCTTGCAGATCTTTTCGGTCGATCTTATGCAAAGCCCCCTTCTTCGCTGCAAGCTTCTCTATGACCTGAGCAAGCTTTTTATTTTCATCAAGTTTCTGCTGTTGCACGCTGTTCAGTATAAGGTCATTCCCTAAACCTATCTCCTCGAAAGGCCGGTTATATTTACCCCAGATACCATAGCTTTTTTGATTGGACAACAACTGATCCTCCCCGCCGACAGATAAAGACAATTGCTTCTCATCAGCGGACATTATACGGGTTACTTTGTCGATGCCATTAAAAGAATCATAACCATCGGATTCGACAAATCGGACGTAGGCCATTAACTGCTCAAAGCATAGGAAAAAAGCAAGTTCATCGCGTTCAGAGACATGAAAGGCCTTTTGACAATATCTTGCTAAAGCCATGACCTGAAAATCACGGATGTTGTTGGAAACTGTAGACAACGCAGGAATGATCGTACGCCCTGCTTTTTGCCAAAGTGCCTGAAAACCTAGCGGATCACGGGAACCTTTGACCATATAATTCGGATCTTTTAAGGTAAAAAAGTACATGCGATAATGTTGGCCATCTAATATAGAGATTTAAATTATCGCTATTCTTATGATATTGGAAAACGTTATGATATTACTTGTTTTAGCCCCTTAACCATCAAGAACTAACCAGGGAAGTGATTTTTTTCTCTATCCTTAAATATTGGTTCTTACCCAATCATTGTGATGAATCAGCTTATTGCTTTAAAATAACTTCCGATACAGATTGACTTAGAATTTTATCTACATCTTTTGCATCATATATTAACTTTATTTAAAGCATTGTGGGAGATCTTTGACTATCAAACATTAGAGGCGGATGGTCTGGACAATTGTTCAACTGAATTAGCATTCATTTTTCTCACTTAATAGATTTTAAAATGAGCAGTATTCCATCCATGGTGTAAAAAAAGACCAACCGATCAGCCCGGAAATTTCGGGTTCCATTAGGAGATAAGGCATAATTTGACGCTTTAGGCGCCCTAAAATAATCTTCGACCTCATATTTATAATTTCCCTGTAAGTGTCCATCGGCTTTTGAAGTTTCGCGTTACTTGAAACCAGTGCCTGATTCCCTGATAGTTTTTTATTTGGTTAGTTTATTTAAATAATAATTCTGTTTTCTCCTACTTGTCGTAACAAAATTTCTAGCCCTTCCTCCCGCGTCATCGTATTTCCTAATTCCTTTAATGAATGTTCATCTTTATATATCCCATTAGGATCATTCCATGAAAGCCATTCTATAATATCCTCACGACTCATTCCATCAACCAATAAAAGTAATTTATCCTCTTCTAATAACGTTAAAGAGTGAAAATTGTACCCTGAATTAATCCAAAATTTCATACTTGAATGTACGAAAAATTGAGCAAAAAAATGGATTTTTAACATAAATTATTAAAAGAACACCCTGCAAAATGGCTGATACGCATTCAATTGAAACTCGAAGTTATAATATGTCGAGAATTCGCAGTGTTAATACAAAACCTGAATTAAAAGTGCGTAAATTCCTTTTTTCAAATGGATTTAGATATCGCCTAAATGTAAAAGAAATGCCCGGCAAACCTGATTTAGTTTTGCCCAAGTATAATGCTGTCATATTTGTTCACGGATGTTTTTGGCATGGTCACGATGGTTGTCGATATTTTGTAAAACCCAAAAGCAATCAATCCTACTGGCTTCCTAAAATTGAAAAAAACATTAATAGAGACAAAGCAAATTTCGCTCGGCTAATAGAGCTAGGATGGCGTGTTTTAGAAGTTTGGGAATGTGATTTAAAAAAGGGAAAAATTGAAGGTACACTTGAAAAATTAGTTCGGACGATAAAAAATATATAATCAATGCAGTTGGATAAAAGCTCTTCTTATAAAATTAAAATAGAATACGTTAGATATGAACTTCTAAAAAATATAGCATTAAAAAATTTAGGAATTAAAAATCTTAATCAATTACGCGACAGATTTGAAGGACAAGTTTATTTCAACAATTTTTTAGTGAGATCCTACGGGGAAATTGCGTTAGAAAAACTTTTGGGAACAACAAATATCAATGCAGTTCGAAAAGCTAATGAAAAGAATTATATACCTGCGTTTAGCTTGAACGGAAAAAAAATTAGCCTTATAACATTTCAGTTTGGAGAACTGCCCAGGATTTTAAATTCAAATTTCGATTTTGCTGTTTTCATAGCAGTAAACATAGGAAATAGAACTTGTGAAATCTTAGGATTTATAAACCAAGAAAAATTAATACAACTCATTGACAGGAAGTCACTTTCTCCTTTAGATGAAAAGAACTATTTAGGCGTGTTTAAAACTTTTGACGAACTATGTCCAATTAATGACTTAAGTTTATGCTGACTAACTGTTCTCAATGCTAAATATATTAGTATTTTTGATAAAAAATAAAATACATGACAACTCAAAAAAAACCTAAAGTTATCTCGCTCTTCTCCGGATGCGGTGGTCTTGACCTCGGCTTTCACAAAGCAGGTTATCAAACGGTTTGGGCAAATGATTTTGAACATTTTGCTTGTGAATCATTCAGCTCATATTTTGGCAAAGGAATAATTGTAGAAGGAGATATTGAACAGATTGACCCATACACAGATAGGTCCATTCCAGATTGCGACATTATTTTAGGAGGATTTCCTTGCCAAGACTTTTCGATGATTTGGAAACAACCGGGCCTTAATGGTAAACGGGGCAATCTTTATAAGAGCTTTTTACGCTTTGTTGATGCAAAAAAACCAAAGGTCTTTATCGCAGAGAACGTTAAGGGATTGTTAACGGCAAATAACAAAAAAGCTATTCAGCAAATCATTAAAGATTTTGAAAGCATCATGCCTGGTTATATTGTTACTCCTAAGCTATATAATTTTGCAGACTACGGCGTTCCGCAATTTCGCGAACGAGTGCTAATTGTTGGCGTCCGTATAGATACTGGATTTAACTTTACCCATCCCGCCCCAACACATGGCCCCAAAGGGCAGTATCCATACGTAACTGCGGGGGAAGCTATTGCCAATGCTAATGATATTCCCTTCAATAATGAACACATGAATATTGCAGAGCGAACTAAAGAATTATTAAAGCTTATACCCGAAGGAGGCAACTTTACAAGCATTCCTAAAGAACACCCACTATATGTTAAAGGCATGATTAGTCACGTTTATAGGAGGCTAAAATTAGATGAACCTTCAAAGACTATAATTGCTGCCGGAGGTGGGGGAACTCACGGATATCATTGGCCGGAGCCCCGTGCATTAACTAACCGCGAACGAGCGCGGTTGCAGTCATTTCCTGATGACTTTATATTCAAAGGGACAGTAGCAGATGTTAGAAAGCAGATAGGAAACGCAGTACCTCCGAGCGGAGTTTTTGCTTTAGCTAAATCTTTGTTGCCCTTGTTTACCGGTAATTATCATCATGCTGATCTTGAAAAGAAAAGTGCAGAGTTTCAGAGTATGACTTTAAAAGAGCGCCTTGATCTTAGCATAGCAGTTTAATTTGCATGGAATTACTTTTATCTAATTATCAGCCAGCCGTTTTTAAGTGCAATACTCCAAAAGATTATATGGAGGAGGCGCTGAAAATTTGCGAGACTTTAAAAATAGCGAGTGGTTATATATCATCTGATGCGTTAATCGATCTTAAAAGGATTATCGAGTTAAATGGAAGGCCGCGGCTGGAGTTATTAATCGGCATGCATTACTTTGACGGATTCACCAAAAATCAATATGAGGCCGCGCGAACCCTAAACGCGTTTCTTCAAATCAATGACCTGGGGTTTGTTTACATTGCCAACACCTTAAAATTTCATGGAAAAATGTATTCCTTTACCATGATCGATGCAACGAAATCAGCGGTGGTTGGTTCGTCAAACCTGGGCAGCCTGTACGATAAGGTTAGCAGGCAGTACGAGGCTGATATTTTACTAAAAGGTGAAGAATCGTCCCTCATTCACGCCTCGCTGGAAGAAATAATAACTAAAATAGGTTCGCCTTTTGAAAACGTGCCTGTCACTAAGTTTGTTGAATTTAATCAACTGCTTGAAAATCATGAAAATGTTAGCAAGGTCGATAAAGATGAAAAGGCGGGCATCTTAAGAAATCTAACTGGAGTGAAGTTTGAAATACCAATTAAATCTAAACCTAAAAGCAATCTAAATCCATATTTCGGCAAAGGAAGGGAAAATCAGCGAGGCTATATTGCTCCTCGGCCTTGGTATGAGGTAGAGCTTATTGTTAGTAAAGGCATTACTTCACAGCCAGGATATCCATCGAATCAAACCTTCGAGGTATTTACTGATGATAACTGGGCATTTAAATGTGAAACTAACGGCGATTACAGCAAAAATTTTCGGTCTAAAGATGATTTAAAAATTCTTGGCAAGTGGATTAAGGGCCGCATGGAAGAAAGCGGGGCTCTAAAAATGGGTACACCTGTAACTGATAATGTAATTGCAGCTTACGGAAGAAATACTATCGGTTTATTTGCTACCAAAGACCCAAGCATTTGGTATCTCGATTTTGACGCCTCGAAATGAATCATTTAGATCACTACCTAAACTTAATCAAATTGCAATCAGTATCGTTACGGGATACTGTGGAAGAAACAAGTTCAGCCGTATTTAATCTAATTTCTGAAAAGTTCGATTACCGAACACACATGACAGGTTTGTTGCTCGGAAATGTACAAAGCGGAAAAACGGGCCAGTTGCTCGGGGTTGTGAGTTCGCTTGCTGATAACGGCTTTGAAATCTTTATCTTGCTCACTACAGACAATGTTTATCTTCAAAAACAAACAACGGAAAGGACAGCCGCATCTTTAGGAACCTTTAATGTTTACAGCGAATCTGACGATCTGCCCTTTTTTACAAATAAGCTTTTAAAACCGATCATTGTCATACTAAAGAAAAATACCAATGTTCTTAGGAAATGGCGCAATTTATTATCTTCATCGGGGTATTGCAGCGGTCGGCCGATTGTGATAATAGATGATGAAGCTGATGCTGCAAGTTTAAATACTTTAGTTAATAAAGACCGCGTCAGTACGATCAATAAGCACCTCAGCTCAATAAAAGAACTATCAACAAGCAGTATTTATATAGAAGTTACTGCAACCCCCCAGGCAGTACTGCTTCAAAGTAACATTTCGGGATGGAAACCTTCTTTTATATATTACTTTAAACCAGGTAGTGATTATATTGGAGGCGACTTTGTCTACGCTCAGCCAAAACCGTTCTGTATATCTTTTACAGATGAAGATGAATTGGACACAATCAAAAACGATGAAGGTTATATTCCAGAAGGCCTAAAAAGTGCGCTTCTAACTTACTTAATAGTTTGTGCTCATAATTACTTGACTAATACAACAACATGTAACTTTCTTGTTCATCCTAGTGTTAAGATAGCTGATCATCGTACTTTTTCAACGGTTTTAGGTGAACATTTAAATGAGTTTTTAATCGCTGTTACCGATGACTCCGAAAGCTTTATTAGGCCACAGCTTGAAATACTATGGAATGACTTACGAGCTACAAAGCCCGATATAGAAAGTTTCGAAGATATATTTGAGGCAATTGCGTTTTTATTAGAGAATCAGCTAATAAATGTTATGATGCTCAACTCAACAAGTGATATCGCCGTAAACTATCACAGCGGATACAATATCATTGTCGGGGGAAATAGTTTAGGCCGTGGGGTTACTTTTCCAAAGCTACAAACCGTTTATTATTGCAGAAAGTCCAAAACGCCACAGGCGGATACATTTTGGCAGCATGCTCGGGTATTCGGCTACGATAGAGATAAAGGATTACTACGAATTTTTATCCCCCCATCCCTTTACAATCTTTTCAGCGAACTGAATGTTTCAAACAAGCTGCTTATCAAGCAAATAAGATCGGCTCAAATTAGTGATATTCAATTATTTTATCCTAAAGGCATTCAACCTACCAGAAAAAATGTTCTTGATAACAAGGCTATAAATTTAGTAATGGGAGGTGTTAACTTTTTTTCGTCTTATCCAAGACAGGATACTGTTTCTATAATCGATGACCTTGTTAGTGAGTATGACGAAAATGAGCATTATCATATAGTCAATGCAAGTGTACTTTCTGAAATACTAAAATTTGTAGGTGATGAAGGCAAAGAAGATTGGGATAATGACAAATTTATAAATACGGTAAATACATTGGCGACTAAACGGCCAACTACACGCTTTGCTTTGATTGTCCGAAAAAGCAGAGATATTGGAAAAGGCACAGGAACACTTCTTTCGCCAACAGATCGAAGAATTGGAGATGGCTTGAAAGATTGGGTCGTTTTAACCTTGTATAGAGTTAATGGTTCAACTGATAAAGGTTGGTTAGGAAGTCCTTTTTATATTCCCAATATTAAGCTCCCTAATGAGGTTTGTATTTACGACACTATCGATATTTAAATTATGGTCAAAAAGTCGAAGTTTCCGGATGTTCCACAGGTAAATGAGTTAGTCAGACCAACTGTTCAAGCATTATTGTCTTTAGGAGGGTCCGGTACTAATCAGGAGATAAATGATAAAGTTTATGAAATAACCCAGTTATCTGATGATGTCCTGAATATTCCTCATTCGACGGACGGTCGGACTCAAATTGATTATAGATTAGCTTGGGCGAGAACGCGCTTAAAACTAATAGGTTTGGTAGAAAATTCCTCAAGAGGAGTGTGGACATTAACTAAGCCCAATTTAAATATTAATGATTATGATTTCGAACTCATTCAGCAGAGCTTTGATAAAAAACGAAGAAAGTCTAGAGACAAATTAAAAATAAATTCAGAAGCCACTGCTCCATTTGAATTAGCAGATGAGGAAAACCCTAATGTTCCCGACTGGAAAGAAATATTGTTAAATAAATTATATACAATAAGATCTGATGCTTTTGAAAGACTATCGCAACAAATTTTACGTGAGAGTGGTTTTATTCAGGTTGAGGTTACCGGGAAAACTGGTGATGGAGGAATTGATGGGAAAGGGATTGTGCGCATAAGTGGGTTACTTTCATTTCACATTGTATTCCAGTGTAAAAGGTTCAAAGGCTCTGTTACACCAAGCCAAGTTAGAGATTTTAGAGGTGCAATGCAGGGAAGAACAGATAAAGGGATTATTCTGACAACGGGAACATTTACGCGTGAAGCACGCAAAGAGGCTACACGAGAAGGTGCATATCACATTGACTTGATTGACGGAAATCTTCTTTGTGAAAAATTAAAAGATTTATCATTAGGTGTAAAAACGAAATTCGTTGAAGAGGTTATAGTTGAAAATGACTGGTTTGATTCATTATAATAAGGCTTCTCATTTAAGGAGTTTATATACTTTTCTAAGGTGCCCGAGATCTTGAATAATTCACCTAATGAACTTCAATTTAAGTGTAAGCGTTGATTAGTAATATTACTCTGAAGTTCTTTTACTTTGCTTACAGAGTCATCAAGGACATTGAAGGCGGAGTGGATATTTAGCAATTGCTCTGATTTTTAATTAAGTATTAAAAATTTCATGCCAGCAAACAAATGTTTACATTTGGATTTGCGATCAATCTGTATCGAAAACGCGGTGAGTAATTCGGTGAGTAGTGAATTAGCCCGTTTGTAAAATACTGAATTTCTTATGATTAACGGCGTAGTTCGATTCTCGTCGGTGAAAACAAGTTTCCCTAACTGCGCGGAATTTGAACCGCTTTTGGAATGGTGTTGTTTTCCTAAGGGAGTTTCAGCAGAATGCCCAAAGGAGATCAAAAGAGGGGATAGGATGGGATAAATCCAACAGCATAAATTTCGGGCATCTATAAAAAAACGATCGAGAAAAGTCACACTAAATTTAACAAATTAATGAGCGACTGTAGGTAGAAATTCGCCGTAATAACCTCATGATTACAGCGAATCTCTAATCATTAAATTTTAGTTTAGAAGTGTTAATAAAACTAAAATTATTGCTTTTCTTTCTTGGTAGATATCAGTGAGGTGCCTATCGTAAATCCCAGCCAGGGGCTTTTACGATAAGCCCAGTTGTCTTCGGCCTTTCCGCTTAAAATATCGATCCCTGTCATCACGCCGAATGAGACCCCATGAAACTCCCAGTTAAAACCTGCAAAAGGGGTGAGACCGAGCAAGGTCGTTTTGGATGTCACCACTTTAGGCACCGTTTTCTCATCTACATCGATACTTGAAATATTGGCGCCGAAAAGTATTGATAGCGTGTTCTCGGAAAATGCACCGCCGTAATTTATCGTCCAGTTTAATGCTGGCCCTACACTGATGCTTTGTCCGAAATCGAAATCACCTCCTGTCTTGTTCCTGAAACGCAATTTGACAGGTAGAACAACACCGTCCACTTTAAATAATCCTTGTTTTTTCTTGAACTCATCGGTTGCCGAACTCACGAAATCCTCGTCTTTTATAAAGAACGATAAACCGTTAATTGCTTTATCAAGGGTGTCGATAACGGGTAAGCCTCTTGCAAAGGCTTCCTCTTCAGGCTTTTTTTGGCTGCCGTCTTTGGAGAAAGGCCAGAATACGATCCGGTAACCCGATACCGGTTTAGCCCCTATGAGGGTCTTTATTTTTTGTTTTACCGTAAAAATATTGCCCCTTATCGCCCGGTAATAGTGATTGTTCGAATCCGGGCTTTGTGTTGATTCATTCCACTTGAACACACGCGTGTCCATGGTAATGGCGTAGTCCTTTGTTTGTCCCAGGGCCTGGGTTTTTAACACAAACAAAAGCAATATGGCTGCGAAGTATTTCATATATCAAGATTTAAGTTCATGGACATTCTGGTCGGTTTAGAGAAATTGATCTGTTTGGGCAATTACAAACAGGTAAACCGGTTTGTAAAACAATACCTGGTCGGAACTCTAATTTATTTTTATATAGTAGTAGACCGCTTTATTGATTGGCCGTGTTTCCGGACCTGTACTTAGATCTGTCTTGGTTATACCAGTTGGTGCTTTTTCCGTTGACAGAAAATCACCACAATGATCACAATTTAACTGCCCTGTTGCCGGAGGCCTCGATCCCCACGTGTCTATAGTTTGACCTCCTTTTCTGTAAGTATGAGCATGTCCTGGATCTGTGATCGGGTGGTCATGGGCCTGCACCGCCTGGGTTTGTAACTGTCCGGCGGTCCTGGTTTCGGGATCGAGTTGCCTTGGGTCTGGATTCGGATTATTTACAGGGTCAAAAACGTTGAGGCCTCTTAAAAATACACCCCGGAGATCCGGCACGGTCGCTATTCTTTTTCCGTAGGCTGAACCACTCACGTTCCTGCCGTCAGCGGGGACCCAGACTAGATCGGCGTTATTGCCTATCGACGGGATATCGCTCAATGCACAAAAGGTACTGTAATCCAGCTGGGATATAATGATGGTTCCGACCGGAGTATTGAAATTCTGGTTCTTACCCCGTTTGATTAGGATCTGCTGACTGGGGAAATTCTCAAAATCAAAGGATATGATCACGTCCTGCGAAGGATCAATTCTTTTAAAAAGGCCTGATATGGAGTTCAATGGTTTGATCTGTACTCCGGTCTTAAAATTGAAGTCAACATTGCTGGCGTTGGCAATCGACATGGACCTGAGCGCTGATACCTGGTTCGGGTTCCCGCCGGTGATCACCCAGCGCGCTGTGACAATGATGTTGTCGCCGGTGGACTGCTGCTCAAAAAAAAGCCCAGTTCCGCAGGTCGCTCTCACGCAAGCCAGAAATGTTTCGTAAGGTGTTTTGTTGATCAGCCGTTGTGAAACATTTTCAATGGCATTTTGGGAGAGGCTCCTGGAATAAATGTACGTGCTTTTCTGCCTGTTGAACTCCTCTTTCTTTTGCGCTTCCGTACCACTGTTGCCGAAACTGAGACTATAAACAGAATAGGCAGCGTCAAGGGACTGGTTATGGGACGAAGAACTTGAGTAATGCGACCAAAATTCGTAATCATAGGAAAATAATGTGTTTACGCTTTCATCAAGAGAATAATTGGTTTCCCGCTTGAATTCATCATAAGTCCCGTTCTTTAAAGCTTCTGTACATGCAGAGCAGGCGTTCACTGTTGCATTTGGTTGCGCTCTTAAGATGTTTGTCAGGATCAGCACGCTCAATATGCTGGTCATTAATAATTTTTTCATGGTTTGATTAGTTTTTTTGTTTACCTACTCTTATGGCCTTTCGGGTACGCCCTGTTGTGACAGCGACACAAATTTCAGTGGCAGAAGAAGATGTACTTACCGTTTATGCGCCCTTTATGACAGGGTGATTTTACGGTAAAATAAAACGCTTAAATACCTTGATTTAGTGGTAGTTAATGGTGATTTTTGGATTGAGAAAATCAACAGGATCTTCAAACCTTAAACCCCCAGTTATCATGAAAACACCAATTGTTCTTTTATTGCTTATTTTAATGTTCTTCGCAGGATGCAAGTCTTCAGGTCAGAAGGATAAACAAAAGGATTCTACCAGAAAAAAGGATACCTCTAGAACGGCGAACACGGCTTCTGCTCAAGGTGACAGCAGCAGTCTCTCCTTTGAGGAGGCTGATACATTAGTTTCTGCTTTCCGTAATGGCCGTACCCGTTATAATCACAAAACGAGTTCCTGGTTCAAGAAAGACCTTATTATGCAGTTATGCACTCTGCTGGAAAATCCGACCAATAAACTTGATGGGATCCGGGTCTATTTGGCCTGGAAGAAAGGACGACACACTTTTTTGATCGTCCCGACCAGATTGGGCGGTTCTTACATTCCTCAAAAGCCCGCCTGTGATCAGCAAGCCGGTCAGAAGATCGATATCCACGAAGACGTTTTTAATATAATGGTTCCCGGCATTGGAAAACCGGTACATCGGGGTGCCGACGAATATGGAAATGATGAAGGGGCGGCCCTTGGCGATTCAGGTAGCTGTTCGTCAACTTTGCGTGACACGAAATACGTATTTTTTAATCTTGAGAACCACACTCAGATCCCATGTTCAGTGGCCGGCGGCTGGGTAAGACGGGGCATGGATCCCACAGAAAATATAAACACCTATAGCGAATGGTTTGATTTTGATTTTGTTCGTTTGCTTAAGCAAGAGTTCGAAAAGACGGATATGACCAGGGACGGGGTGAGGATCTACCTGGCACGTAAAGACACGATTGACTGTACGCAAAAGAAACGGCACGTTTTTCTTTGGGTTACGACATACCCAAATACAGATCCGAAGACTCCTAAGAAAATGCATATTGACGATTATATACCTAAGATCCATCATCTTATTGTCGATAATGGTGAGCAGTGTTTGAACAACTGCAACGGTGCCAAATTACCCGCATCAAAATAATTTTAAATTAAAATGAGTTACCTTAACATAAACACCGGATCGGAATTGTGTTGCCTTTTGGTCGGTATCGCTGTCATACCGGCCTTAAGACAATGGTCCTGGCGTGGAATACTGGGGCTTATGATTCTTACCTGTCTTGCAGAAATTGGAGGGATCTATGTGAAACATAGCGTTCCGGGGGTATTGACCCGGAATGAATGGTTATATAATTTACTGCTGCCCTTTCAAGCCGGGTTGATGACATGGATGTTCTATGATCTGCTCAGGGACTACCTGCCAATGAGATGGCTTGTCGCAGCGTTTGCGTTAACTTTGTTCGGACTTTACGTTGAAGAACTTCGTGAACATGGATTAATTGTCTATAACCAGATGACCAATTCGGTTTTGTTGATCTCCATAAGTTTATACAGCTTGTTATATTATTATTTCCTGATCAGGGACCCAAAGTACCTTAATTTAATGAGGCACGCTGATTTCTGGTGGGTAACAGGGATCTTTTTCTTTTATTTCGGGACTACCGCGTGTAATATCTTTTACCACCGGCTGGCACCCCATGCGAACGACTTTATCAAAAATCTGACCTATTATATTTATAACGCCTTCATCTTCGTGTTATACGGATGTTGGAGTTATGCATTCATATGTAAAAAATGGCAAGCGCGGACCTTACAGGCTTAGTATTGACCACTACGCTCATCTTTACACTGGCCATCGTGTTCATCGTGTTGTATATCATGAATTACAACCAGCGTAAGCGTAAACATGTGGAAGAAAAAGAACGGATGAAGCAGGAATTTGACAGGGAGATCGTGAAAACCGAATTAGAGGTGATGGAACATACGATGCAGACCATTGGGAGTGATCTGCACGATAATATCGGGCAATTGCTTAGTCTGACCTCATTTACGCTTAACTCGGTTTCGTTACATGAACCATTGCGAGCCCGTGAAAAGATCGACTCAGCCATTGAACTGACCAGGAGATCGATCCGGGAAATGCGTCAGCTTGGTAAGCTGCTGCAGGGAGAACAGTTGCTTGCACAAGGGCTGGAATCAGCCATAGTACAGGAGATGCAATGGCTTGAACGTTCAGGCCAGTTCCATGTTTCGTATCATATAACGGCCGGATTTCCTGCTGAGGTTCACCCGGAGATCGATCTGGTAGTATTCAGGGTTTTGCAGGAAATATTGAATAATATCATCAAGCATGCGCAAGCCAGTCTAATCGAATTACAGCTTGACCGGAAAGAGGGTAATTTGTTGATGAGTGTGAGTGATAACGGAATTGGTTTCGACCCTCAGACTGAATGCGGGATAAACAACGGAATGGGGCTCCGGAATATATGTAAAAGGACTTCGCTTATAGGCGGTCTGACCCAGATCGAATCGGTACCGGCACGCGGGACAACAATTAAGATACAAATACCTTATAACTAACTGATGCACCAACGGGTAATTAAAATAGCAATTGTAGATGATCATACCTTGTTTCGCAACGGTGTTGCCAGGATGATGGACGAATTCAACGAACTGGACGTATTGTTCGAAGCCGGTAACGGGCAGGAACTTCAACAGCGGCTACAAAGACATGAACTGCCCGACGTGGTCTTGATGGATATCAATATGCCTGTGATGGATGGTTATGAGGCTACACTATGGCTCAAAGCCAATTATCCACAGGTTAAAGTATTGGCTTTAAGTATGTACGAAGAGGATAAAGCTGTCTTGAAGATGATCAGAAATGGAGCAAGCGGGTATGTATTGAAAGAAGCATCCCCGCTTAACCTGCTGGACGCCATTATAACTGTTGATCTGAAAGGTGTTTTTATTAACGAATTGGTCAGCGGTAAATTGATGCATTCGGCACAACATAAACATGATGATATCAGATTGACAGGCAAGGAGACGGAATTTCTCCGGCTTTGCTGCTCTGAACTTACTTACAAAGAAATCGCCGACCTGATGTTCGTCAGTCCCCGGACAGTTGACAATTACAGAGAATCGCTTTTTCTTAAATTGAGCCTTAAGTCCCGCAGTGGATTGATCTTGTATGCTATCCGGGAAGAAATTTTCAAGATGCCTGTGTAACATCAAATTTTTAACGATAAATAAACCGTCAGTATGAAAAAGATACTTATCACCGCAGGCCTGCTATTGCAGGTTATCTGCCTGTTCGCACAGCAATTGACGAACAAAGGTTTTGAGCTTTCCGGTAAAAGAATTAACCTGCGTGAGCCTAAAGACACGGCATGGAAGAAACGTTTGGGAGGTGTTTCTGGAATTGAGCTCGTTAATGAGAATGTATTGCAGGCCGATTTTGAAGAAGTTCCCTGGAAGTGTGCGCCCCGGAAATCGCCCGGCGAAAATAAGATGGTCACGCTCATGGTTGCCGACCACCAGGAAGAAAAAGAAAGGCAGGTGAGTTATGCCTTTACTATCAATAATAACAATGTGTTAGAGCGCATATACAGGATAAGATCGAAGATCTCCTGGGTAGAGAGTATCCGTTATAATAGCGCTCTAAAAAGATTCTTTTTTTGCTATGAAAATGATACGGAAACGGGCATTGGCTATTTGGACGGATCCAGCTATCACGTTATCTTCCGTGAGCCTATTCCCTCGGAGAACACAAGTGCTAACCGTGGGATCGAAGGTATATCTTTCAGCCAGGATGGTCAACTTTGGATGGCCTTTGAATCAGGCGGGGGAACAGACTGCGGTACGAATAAGGTCGTTTTTAACAGGATGAAGGTAGACGCTCAGAATGGGATCAAGCTTACTCTCCAGCGATTTTATTATGATTTTGAAAAATGTTCATGCCTTTTACCGCCTTCCGGAAATCAAAAAAAAGCGCCGTTCTCCGGAGGACATGGTTCCGGCGTATCGGAGATCCTGTCGCTTGGCAGCCCGGATTCGTTGCTCGTTATGGAACGCTGTTTTGATAGTTTGAATAGAAAAGCCAAGGTCAAATTATATCTGGCAACGGTACAACCAAGTTCCGATCTTTTAAAGAAGGAACCGTTGCTGGATGTTCAATCTTTGTTACCGTTTGAAGATAAACAGCATAATGTGAGAGAAGAACCCGGCAATATAGAGGGACTCGCCTGGTCAGAAGATATCGGCGGACGCGCCGCGATCACCTTGCTAACGGATAATAATTATAGTAATACATTAAAAACTATGGTCATGACCGTAGTTCTGGCCCCTGGACTTAAAAAAGACCATTGAGCATCTCGTAAATAATTTAGTCGCGCAATTTAAGCTGTTATATTTGAAACAATGAGAAATGTTAGTGCAGAGGTCTGAATTTCTGAAAACAGACTATCTGACCTTCTTCGTTAAGGGTATGGCCATCTATAAACGCCAACTAATCGGGTGAAAATCCAACTCTTAGATTAAACGTACGTTTTGAACGATTTGATAATATTTAGTATTCTTAACTGGAATACGAACCATTGTTGGAGCAAATGTACACGTTAAACCCGGTGGAGTACTTTTCACAATCCGTAAATGGGGTCGACTTCGAACCAATTAGCTAATAATGCGTTCGATATCCTTATAGGTTAAAGAAGCAAAGCAGTCGAGGAGAAACTTCTTGAATCCTCTTCCGGAAGATTTGCGATTATTAGCAATTATATAATTTCACGGACTAAATTCTCATTATCGAACTATTGACTTTTTTTATTACACACTTTCATCTTATCATTTGAATATATCCTTCAAAAGGCTATCACTCACGCTTGTATTTACGATTTTATAGGAAGGATTTTTTTTTGAGACTCAATTTCTTCAACTTGTCAGCTTGCAATACTAAATTATCATTACCTGTGCTTATAGATTAGGATAAACAACGATTGTGATATGGGCATCGCAGTAAAGGCCTTTGAAACCCATCCTCTTTTGAATCTTTCCAGACAGTTGTTATTTAATTGTAATTTAACTATCTTTATCTAAAATCATTTGGAATCAAACAGTCTTAAGATTATAGTGAGTTTTTGGAGAGTTACTTTTCAACAAGCTGTTAAAATATTGATAATCACATTGAATGAGATATGGTTCGAGTCCCGTCCATTCCGCCAAAAGCCTTACTGAAAAGTAGGGCTTTTTTGCGTTTTAAGCTTTTTTTATTTTAAGTTCTACAATTTGTGTAGATCAAAAAGGTTTGTATATTTGCAACCCCAAACGGGAGGAGTGGTAGTTCAGCTGGTTAGAATACATGCCTGTCACGCATGGGGTCGCGGGTTCGAGTCCCGTCCATTCCGCTAAATCAATATTAAAATTGAGTAAAACCCTTCAAATGATGTCATTTGAAGGGTTTTTTGTTTTCGGAGCTCACCAAATTATTCATCTGAAATCATAATTCTGGTGAGTAATGCGGTGAGTCAATCAAAGTAACTCAATGACTCACCAATTCTTTTGCAACTGTTTGATATACAAGCGGTTCAGGATATGAACATCTTGCGCTCAAGTGATGAGAAAATTAATTTTGTTTCATTATTAATCCTCATTTCCATGAGAACAAACGTCAATCTGCTTTTCTATTTGAAAAAGCCAAAGAACTATCAATCAGGCCCAATGCCCGTTTATCTCCGGTTTACTGTTGACGGTAAACGATCAGAAGCCACTACCGGGAGAACCTGTGAGCCGTCCCGCTGGAATAATAAAGCCGGAAGACTTACAGGAACGAAAGAAGATGTCCGCGCTTTAAACAATTATCTCGATGGATTACAATCCAAGGCCTTTGATTGCCACCGGATCATGACACTGCACGATGAATTAATTACTGCTGAAACCTTGAGGAATAAATTTATCGGTAAGGCAGATAAGGTAAGAACAATTACAGCGGTATTCGCAGATCATAATCAAAAAATGAAAAACCTGGTAGGGCAGGAATTTGAGAAAAGCACTTTGCAGCGCTATTCAACTTGCCTGATGCATATTAAAGATTTTATGCAATGGCAATTCAATGTATCGGATCTGCCTGTTACCAAGATTAGCTTTTCCTTTTTAAATGATTTTGAATACTATTTAAGAAGCATCCGCAAATGTGGTAACAACTCTGCGATCAAATACATTAAGAACTTCGGTAAGATCGTTCGAATCTGTCTTGGTAACGGATGGTTGACCGTCGATCCTTATCTCAACTATAAACCGAAGACTTTAAAGGTTAACCGAATAGCACTGACTAAAGACGAACTGAATGCCCTCTCAGAAAAGGAGATGCCAATGGAGCGACTGAAACTGGTTAAGGATATTTTCCTGTTTAGCTGTTACACCGGCCTTGCCTACGTAGATGTAAGTAAGCTTAAGCGTTCTGAAGTGTTGAGGGGAATTGACGGCGAAAGTTGGATTTACACAAACCGCAAAAAAACCGATACGCTATCCCGGATCCCGTTGCTTCCTGCGGCCCTTGAAATTATGGAACGATACCAGGAAAACCCGCAATGTCAATGCGATGACCGGGTATTGCCGGTATTAAGCAATCAAAAGATGAACGCCTATCTCAAGGAAATAGCCGATCTGTCCGGAATCACTAAGGTGCTTACTTTCCATATTGCCAGGCACACATTTGCTACTACCATCACGCTGAACAACGGCGTGCCGATAGAAAGTGTTGCAAAAATGATGGGGCATACCAGTATCAAAACCACGCAGATCTACGCTAAAGTAATGGATCATAAGATCAGCGAAGATATGAGTCTGCTGAAGCAAAAGTTAGCTGCAAGTTGATCTATGATCGAATACGGGATAGTCTGCTATCCTGTGTTTCTTAACTCATAATAAGGTTCTGATAATTTAAAAATGACAATGGCAAATAATGAATTAATACCCGAGGAGATCGTAGTAAAACAGATTTATTACATAAGAGGCCAAAAAGTAATGCTGGACAGCGACTTGGCGGCGCTTTATCAAGTAGAGACTAAACAATTGAAGAGACAAGTCAGGAGGAATATAGAAAGGTTTCCGGGTGAAGACTTTATGTTTGAACTAACGCCGGATGAATATGCGCTAATTTCAAGGAGCCAAAATGGCACCTTGAAGCAAGGTTATAATATTAAATATGCGCCGATGGTTTTCAGTGAATTAGGCATCAGTATGCTTTCAAGTGTTTTAAACAGCGCATCAGCGATTCAAGTAAATATCAGGATCATGCGAATTTTTATTCGTTTGCGCCAAATACTTATAGACAATACAGAGTTGAAGCAGGAGATAGAACGTATCAGAACAAAGCTTGACGTCCAGGATAAAAATATCGAAGTTGTGTTCTCTTATTTAGATGAGCTATCGAAGCGCTTAGACAATTCCGAATATGAAAAGCAACCAAGAAAAAGAATCGGTTATATGCCGGATACCGATAGCTTTTAATTTTAATCGACAAGCATACTATTTTACCTATACGTATTTCAGGAACACTGGCATGGATTTCCATGCCAGTGCATCCTTTATTCTATCTATGCATCGATTGTTATTGTCTTGCCGCAATCAAAATTGCTATGCTCATCCTGATGCACGTATCCGAGTTGATTGGTCAGCAGCTTAGTTTTTCCGATATCAAATTCAGGAGTAGCATCGTGATGATGGCCGTATATCCAGTAATCAGCAACGCTGTCCTCAATTAAAGCATCTAAATCTGTTGCAAAAGCCTCATTCAAAACGCTATCTAAGTATTGCCTTGGATAATGCTGAAAGGTAGGCACGTGATGCGACACAACGATGTTCCTGACATCCTCATTCCCGTTATCCACTCGAACCTTTAATGCAGTTTCGAGAAATACTATGGAATTGGAATGTATCTCGTTGTATTTTTCTACCGAGAACCACCTACCCTCATCTTTGATCACCTGAAAGTCCATCATCCCGCGTTCAATATTACGGGCTTTGTATTTCGATATTTTCGACCATAACGTCGTAAAATGGATTTTGACCTGCTTCAATTCAATAGTAGAATTGTTAAGCAGCGTCACGTTAGATCGGATCGATTCCCGAAAAGCACCTGACCTGTTGGCGATATCGAAATAGTAATACTCGTGATTACCGGGGACCCAATAAGTATGCTCATAACTGTCAGCAAGCAAACTAAAGAAATCACCATGGCGGTCAATATCTTTTAATGGAATAATATCGCCAGCCAATAAAAGGATATTCCCTTTGGCCTGTAATGGGTTTAAAGCCATATAATTCCGGTTTTCTGGGAACTCCAGGTGAAGATCCGAGGCTATCTGTAATTGCATAATTGTAAATGTATTTAGTATTTATTTAACGATGGCACATTAAGGCTTCAGAAATCATTCTTATCCGCATCTTTCAGCCAATCATCCTCAATAGGATTATAAGGATCGAGCCAATCTGCTTTGGCATTTGCCCAGGCAAACCATTGCGGATCGGGATCCGGCTTAGCCATTGAATATTCCCGTATAAGCTGAGCTCGCTTCCAGAGATCGGCATCCCTCATTAATTCTTTGTAAGCGTCTTTTTCCTTTTTCTTTCGGGCTTCAAATTCAGCTTTTTCTTTTCTTTCCCGCTCCCAGTTTGCCTGCCAGATTCGGGTTTTTTCCAAGTAAAGTTCTTCCTCTTTTGCGGCCAGTTCAAGCTTGGCAAGTATTTTGGGTAATTGCTCTTCCAGCAAAACCGCTTTGAGATCCTGCCATTCTGATTTCAGCCTCGTATCAATTCTGAAAACGACTTTCCCGTTTGGATGCCATTCGTAATTACGATAAGATTTATCATAAATCCTTACCTTGGTTGTCCGCTCCCTGAATGCCACTTTTAACCTGATGTCGCGTATCACGACATAATTGCCATCGTCATGCAGTTCAAACAAATATCCGCGAGCCCTTACGCATTTGATTAGCGTATCCATAAAGCGGAGTGCGCGGCCGACATTAGCAGGTGAAACTTTGATATCCAGTTCCCGCTTTGCCGTCATGGCCATGCCGGGAAAATTCGGATCAGTCAGCCTTTTTAGGCTCTCCCTGGCAGCGAGTGTAACCGGCTCGGGTCTGACGAGACGATCAGGCACTCTGAAAGGCAGCTTTTCAGATGCTATTTTCCTGGTATTAATTTTTAACTGACTAACCTTTTTCACCGGTACTCCGGCAGGTCGTTCCTCAAGTACAGCCGGTTTATAAATTTTGCCGGTTACCGGCAGAGCCGGCTGTTTCACTTTATGCCCTGCCTGGATTTTGGCCCATTGCCCCCGTTTTGGAACAGGGACGTCCATCCGGATACATAACTTACGAAAACCGACATCCGATATGATATATTTCTTCGCGATCAGCGTCATTGGTGTTTCCCAAACAAGCCGGTATACCTCTTCGCGTGTGAACGTGATCATAATACCGGGGCTGCTGCTTTTAATTCCTCAGTATCGAATTCGCCCAGGCTGCGCAGGTATTTCAATGTGATAACCACTGAGGAATGTCCCATGATCTTTTGCACCATATAAACATCCTTCGTTCGGCGGAACACGTCAATCGCCGCCGTATGCCGGAAAGAATAAAGGGTTTGCTTGGGATAAATCAGGCCGTGGCTTATCATTTTCTTTTTTTCACGGTTCCATTGCTTTCCAAAATAGGTTTGGTTGAAAGGTTCGCTAACACCACTGAAGATATTATCTTCCCTTTTTAACTCCTGTAATACCGGTTCCAGCTCTTCCCTGACGTAATCCGGGACGTAAACCACACGGATTTTGCCGCCTTTGTTTTCTGAACCGTCCAAATGGATTTCTGTATTGTCCTTCCTGAAGTGTTTCTTAGTTAACAACCTGATCTCTTCATGCGGACGTAACAGGCAACCATAAGTCATCAGGCAGCACCGGTAGAGGTTTGTGTGGTTAGCCTTCAGGAAAGTAAATACGGGTTCTAACTGTTCTTTTTCGTAAGCTAAATGGAGTGTTGCCTTGATTCTCCTGGATTCTGTTCTTTTCGCTGCCATCAAATCCTCGTCGATCATTCTCGAAGCGAGATTAAAAAGTATGTTCAGTTCCCGCCGCCTGTTCATATAATACGTTGCAGAAGAACCGAAAAGCTGTAAGAATTCTTCAATCCTGGAGGTGGTCAATTCCCTGATTGACATTTCACGCCCCTCCGCTCCAAGGAACTCCATGAAATGGTTAAAGGCATAGCGCAAATTGTTTTTGTGGTGCTTGCTTAGGTCGGATTCGAGCTTTTTATTCAAGGCCTGCTGGAATAGCAGGCCGATTGAATCATTTTTTATTTTTTCGTTCATTAAGCAAAACTCATTCACCGACCGCCAAAATGTTACTCACAGCGAAGCTGGCAGGGCCGGGGAATAATCCACGACCTCTGCCCGAACTTCAACTGTGGTCCTAGCGGTGCCCTGTACGGTTTCTTTTTTTGCCAGTTCTTTTATAAGATCAAGAAAAGCCTGAACCTGCGTACATAACAAATCGGCTTCATGATCAAGCACTTGATAATTATCTTTATACCTTGCGTCAGAATAGCTTGTGGCCAGCACCCGGAATAAATGTTTTTCTTTTGAAAAATGCCTCCGAAAAAGCCTCGATGGTTCCGGTGAAAAGCAGTTGCAAAAGTCAAGCAACCGGCTGATGTTATGGATGTCGGAACGGTAACCTGTAAATAACCTGATCAATGCCCGGCACCCCTGTTCTACTGCCTGGTGAAGCAAGAAAATAACGTTATTATCAAAGTTGTTTTCGAGGCAAATGAAGGCGCTCTCCAAAAAGCCGCAAGCGAGTTTGTAAATTCTTTCAAATGCTTCTTTGTCTTTCAATACTGCCTCTTTCGATTTTGCTTCTTCATAATCAGGGATCATTGTAAAACCATCGGATGTATAAATGAGAACTCCATTCAAACAGGCGTTCAGGAAAAAGAGATCATAATTGTAAACAGCTTTCATTACGGTTTCTTGTCCATGCTGTAAAATGAACGTTCCCGGAAATAATTTATTAATATAATCCTGCATCGCATGCTCTATCCGCGTAACCTCCTTGGTTAGGACTAAAAGATAGTAAAAGGTCTCCGACGAAGATTTTGGTTCATCAAAACAAGTCTTGTATTTGCTTGAATTGTTTATTGCGCCAAAACAAATAATCTTCTCTATTTGGTAATGATTATCAAGAGCTTTTGCTATTTCTTGCAATTCTTTAATTTGTTGATCGGTTAATTTTAATACTGTATTCTTCATAGCGTGAAAATTCATTTTGAAAAAGCTTAATGATTATTTGCAAAATGGCGTATCTGTTCCCCTCTGTCGGATTATCCAGGCTGCCGATATAAGTTTTTTTAACTTTTTAAACAGAGAAATAATTTCCTCTGCGGTCATAGAATTTACCGAATGAGGCGAGAATGCAAAATCAATACATTCCATTAGATAGTCCCTAAATAGTTGAGGTTTGATTTTTTTAATAATGCGTTTGATCAAAACGTAAGGACAGGACAGTTCCTGCTCAGAAAGATTTTCAGGCATCCAGTACCACGTGCTCCGTTCGTTATCTAATTGTTCTTTACTTACTTTTCCTGAAGGTTCATCTTCGTTGACCAAATGCAAAACATATAAAGCATCAAGTAACTTCAAAGTTGAATGATACTTACTCAATAGCTTACCTGCACCCAGTCTTTCATGATTATAACTTTCATTCCCTATTACAAAAGATCGCCACGTCTTTAAATCTTTGAAATGGCCATTAGGCCAGTCAAAGTCAAAATACTGTTTGAGAACAATTAATGGATATTGCAATTCCTGGAAACTAAGACTCTTGGGAAAATGATCCCAGGGAACATGTTTACCACAGTACATCATAATCTTACTATAAGCTTTAAGGGGTTTCTACTTGTTACTAAGTTTTTAAGATTCCGTTACACGTTTAAAAGATCACTGATAAGCATCAGCAAATCAGCCGTCTTAACCATCAAATCCATTATATCTTGTTCTGAAATATCTAATTTATCCCTGACCGACTCAGGATATACACTTTGCAAAAGATCAAACAATCCCGCGTGCCCGGCTTTTAAATCGAGAAACCAGTCTGACACCGTCTTATCAATAATCAAAGTCATCGTGATTAACCGGTTTAAATTGGGTATGGTAGTCTCAAAACCAATCTTAACATCCAGGTATTCAGCTAATGCTGCCTCTATAGAACGGTGTGCTGAATGAAGCGCATCCCCGAACTGTTTTTTTCTGATGTAATAACCTATCCCTGTGTAATGAAGTCTTGCGAATTTAAGTTGTGTTTCGAAGGGCGGAATGTTTAATATAGTTTCTTTGATCTTACCCCTCAGGGCATCGAGGCCAAGCCCTCCATTTTCGTAAATAACAACGCCATTTATGAGCGACCAGTTCAGAAACCTTCTTTCTAAAGGATTGTCGTTTTTGATAATTGACACACTTGAAACAATCGTAAAGATACCGATTAAAGGCTTGAGACTGTTCTCGATCAATTCATTGACAAGATAATCCAACTCATACCGGGCTTCATCGATTAGTAGATAAAGGATATAACCGAACGGATTCTCAAGGGTACCGATTTCGATAATCGCCCTCACACATGGTTCAGTATTTAAAATCGCTTTTACAATTTCTTTTAGTGCCAGAATCGATGCGGGAGATTGCTTTATTAGCGATGTTGCGGTGTTCAAATCCGCTTCTGTTACATTACTTCTCCCGTCTTCCAGTGACTTCCCTTTAGTGGCTTTAAACTTAAAAAATGTATGCTCAGTTTCCCGCTGGAAAATTAGCCAGGCTGCCGAGTACATCTTTTTGAGATGTTCATATATCGTGATTATTTCGCCGGGTGACATGGACTCATCAACGGCATTAGTTGATAAAGCAGCAGCGAGCCATTCGGCAAGATGATCCCGAAATTCCTGCGGCTTAACTTCATCAAATGCTGCTTCGAGTATGGTGTACGGATCTAACAATTCTTTTTCTGAGAGCTCAAGAGGAAACCAAAGCCAATCATTTTTCTCCGCACTAAGCTGCTCCACATCAACCTTCTTTTTATTATAGGAAAACTCCTGATGCTCGAGGAAAAGCAGGTAAAGCCCTTCTATAAGCCGAACGTTAAGCTCATAATCATGAACAAGGACTCCCGGGCCAAAGCGTTTGTCACTGTAAAATCCGTCATTCACAACATGGTGACGCCAGGCTTTCAAAGTTTCTTGGTGTCCCTCTACATCATCGGTATCAAAAAAATATTTTATAGGTATCATCGGATCCTTCACTTCTGAAAAACGAAGGAACTTCGGGGCATGGTCCCAGGGAGCATATACACCACAATACATAAGCCTTGAATTTGACACCGCTCTTCATTAACCGGCACTACAAATGTCAACAGCAAAAAAATGCTAAACTATTCTGAGGCTTTCTATGCAATACTATTAAAAGGCATATTTAACCCGATATTATTTCTATATTAGATAATGCAGGGCTTTTTATTATTTTGTTTAATTTTGAACGAACCCTACATACTTACTTATGAACAGCACTGAAACACCAAAGAATATCCACCAAGGCCGCAACGTTAAACGCTTCCGTGAAATGCTGGGGTGCGCCCGTAAAGGCGCTTTGATAAATATACTTTAGCAAGTATTGGGCATGTGTTCCAAAGCCCATCATCAACCGACCTATCCTTGAGGGAAA